>JAPPMB010000024.1 GCA_028819255.1 Bryobacterales bacterium
TGAGCTTGCAAACGCGCTCGAACTCGAAGTTACCTTTTGTGTTGGGGGAGTCATCTCCCCGTTGTTCAGCAACATCTACATGCGACGCTTCCTGCTGGGCTGGAAGCTGCTGGGCTATGCCCGGCGGCTCGGCGCGGAGATAGTGAACTACGCGGATGACTTCGTGGTCTGCGGGAAGGCCCCGGCGGCAGCGATGCTGGCCGCGGTCGAGCGCATCATGGGGAAACTGCGGTTGCCGCTGAACGCGACGAAGACCCGCTGCCTGCGGACGCCGGAGGAGCCGTTCGAGTTCCTCGGCTACCGCATCGGACGCAACTACAGCCCGCGCACGGGCCGCGCCTATGTCGGCACACGCCCGAGCGCAGCGAGCGTCCGCAGCATATGCCGCAAGATCAGCGAACTCACGGCAGCGCGCTACGGACTGCTGGAGCCGGAGCTGGTGGTGGAACGACTGAACCGAGTCATGCTCGGCTGGGCGAACTACTTCCAGCTAGGCCAGGTGAGCCCGGCGTACCGCGCCGTGGACGCGCATGCAGTCAAGCGGCTGCGCCAATGGCTATGTCGGAAGCACAAGGTGAGGACCGGGAAGTACGTGCGCTACCCGGACGCCAGGCTCAGGGACGACCTGGGCCTGACTCGCCTTGTCCTGCGGACGACTGGTCTCCCGTGGGCGAAGGCAGGATCCCGTCCGAGAGCCGGATGCGGGGAATCCGCACGTCCGGTTCGATGAGCGGGGAGAGGAAACGTGACTACGCACGAGGCTCGGTGAGGCACCTACAGAGGGCGAAAGCCGTAGGAAGACCCGAAAACAGCTGCCACCTCGTCGCTAAGGTGCGCGCGCCTCTCCTCGACTCTACATCATTAATTGGAGCATGGTGGACCAGAGATGCAAGTAAACATCATCCGGGAAATGGTTCCGCAAAGGCATCTCCTTGATCGAGACCGTCCAAATGTTCCCCGACGATGCCACCGCCGAACGCCGGTTCGCCTCCATGCGCTGGCCCCTCGGCCCAGTCTACGCCCATTGCCGCTCCGCCAACGTGCAGTCCGCTTGCGAGCACCCCTTCAAGCCCTATCGCCGCCACCTCTGCCGCAAGCACTCCTCCGTGCGCACCGACTCGGTGATGGCAGACACAAAGCTCGGCTACCGCACTTGGGCCCTCGCCATCTCCCTGCTGTCCACCTGATTGTGCGATAGGACCGTTCAGAACTCCGTTTCGCTCCAGTGCTCAAAGTGCGAGTCCTCCACAGGATCTCGCTCGATAGACCGGGACTCGGTCACCGAGTTCGCGAACGCTGGATAGCATCCAGAGCGACATCCACAAACGCCGAGTTCCGTGCTTCCGCCAAGATCGTGGCCTCGTCTATTCCGCCGATTCTGCCAAGGACGACGCGAGCAGGGTATGCGTGGCCACTCCAAGACCAGCGTGCGCATTCAACCAGAGGCGCAAGAGCTCTCCGCAAGATCGCTTCCAGGACACCCGGATCGCGACTCTCTGTAAGCTCCGACAACAAGAAGACCGCCTTACTTCGGTCGGTCCGCATCTCGGACGACAGCAAGTCCACAAACGTGGCGTATGGAATCGGAGCTTCCAGTTCGACCTCCGAGGCGGCCAATACTGAGAGCGCCCTGATGGCGTTGTTGCGGACTGTACGGTCTGGATCAAGGGCACTGTGGGTCAGGGCGTCGATTTGATCCGCTGAATGAAGACCGAATCCGATTGCATCGACAGCGATTTCTCGGTGGCGAGCAAGGGAGGATCCCCGAGACACTGAGAACAGTTGCGCTGAGTTGCTCAAGGCGTACTGCCTGATGCGCTGTTGGATCTCGCGGACACCGTCGTCTCGCGAGACCGGATAGCCGAGAGAGCGATCTTCCAAGATCAGCCCCTCTCCCCCTGACACTGCTTGCTCAACTGCCTGCTCATAGCGGCCGTAGAGGGTCAAGAGGTCAGTGCCCAACTCAATCGGCTCGGTTGGCTGCGGATTCCACCGATCACGTGATCCGGAGCCCCCCGACAGACCGATGTAGATCATCCGGTTGCCTGCTTCATCGCAGCAGACAGCATCAACATCGGAAGGGGCTCTACCAAGCAACTCCTCTATTTCCAACCTGACGAGTTCGTTGGTTTCGCTCGTCCACGGATTCCCAGGTCGAATGGTGAGATTGCTACGTAGTGCATCGATGTCCACGCCTGTATGGGCAAAGAAATCGATGGAGCCTATCGTCGGTTGGGCTGCGCAAGCAGCAACTGAAAGAAGTGTTACCACAAATCGCGGGATGAGATTGCTCATCGGGCTCCAACTCCACCCGACCTGCTGCAGAACTGCTTCATTCTGACCGAGGCTGCCGGGCATACCTGTCCAGCTAGAGAGGGCCATTCTTCTAATCAGTCTACAGAAGAGAGCCAAGCTCTCTGGCCCGCGACCCAACACAGGGGCAGCGCGGGTATGATTACGCAGTCTCAGTCCAAGAACGGCACTTTCGCTGCGACGGGTGATGAGGTCCGGCAACCCGTTGCGGCCGACCTTGGGACGCGGAGTGTGCGAGCCGGAGAACTGGCGGAGCCGCAGCCGCCGTGATAGCGGGGCCTCGGCCCGTAGGGCCTTGCCCAAGGTCGACACCGAGTTCAGTCTGCCGTTTCCGGGGGGCCAGCCGGGTTCGCTCGCCTGCCGCCGTCGAACCGTGAAAGTCTCCGGGCCGCCGATCTGCTTTGCGGCCTCGCCGCGGGTGCTACGTGGAGTCGGGCGATGTCTGGCATCTCCTCTCGCCCCACGCTCCCGAGCGTCCCACGACTGCAGCATGCCTCTACCGTACACGAGAGCACAGCAGCTTCAGTCTTCCGCGGCCTCATGCTGTTCTTCTTCTCGCTGTCGATACGAGGCACGCCCCGGCCGGGGGCGAAAACGGAAGAGCAGCTAATTTGGCGGAGAGCTTGCACACGAGTCTCGCCAGCGAACGATCGCTTTCCCCGACCCGGACTAGCCTTGGGGCACGCGGCACCGGTGACAAGCGGGGCTTGACTGCCCGGGCCCGCGCTGATTCAGACGACTGCATGTTCCAGCTTGGAGGATCAACGCAGTATGCACAGGCGATGCTAGTTTGGTCTGTACCCGACCAACTTGTGTCCGGCCTCAACCGCCAGGCGGTTGATTGCAGCGAGCAGCTCCGGCGCGAGCAAGGCGACATTCCTGGCAACCGCGCGGGGCGAGAATGCAGGTGAGTCGGGGAAGTCGTCCAGAGCGAGCATGTCGCGCACGTCCCTGTGATTGCGCGCCAGTTCGTGCAGATGGTGGTCATCGCACTTTAGGCTCTGTTTCAATGCGCCCAGTACGAGAATGGCCCACAGAGTTATGCCGGAATCATCCTCGCTGAGCCTGATTTGACGCGGCTGGCTGGCCGGGCTCCCGGAGGCCGCCCGAGCGGCGTGACAGGAGTCGCTCTCGAAAAGGTGCCTCTCCATGAGTGCCAAGATCTCGGTGCGCAGTTCCTCGTCGCAGTAGATCCGCTGGATTGCGATGAGAGTCTTCGGTATATCATCGCGGGAGCGGTGATCCAGTTCGATATCTGGGATTGAAACGTGTTCTTGGACTAGATTGAAATATTCTTCGACAGGGCTATGTAGTTCGCTCCACACACCACTGTATGTTGTGGTTGACATAAGATAGGCATTTGACTCCACATTCCACTATATGTTGTATTACGAGGCATGCATGGGGATTGCCCGCGGACTCTGAGCGGGTTCGCGGCCGAGCGGGCTTGCCGTGCACACTTGGCTCAACTGCGCTGGTCCGACGGTTTCGCAATTGCCCGCGCTGCCAATCTGGGACGACCCCTGCCAGCACGCTGGCGCCGCGCTATCACAGACCCGCTCGGCCGCTGGGAGCATAGCCGGCACGTAGCCGCGAATCCCCCTCAACACAATATATGGTGGTATGTGGAGTCAACTCCTGATCACAACATATAGTGGTGTGTGGAGCGAACTGCATAGCCCTGTTCTTCGAATCTCATATCGTCAATGATACCCAAACTGTATAGGAAGCGGGGGGCGGGCGACCTTCGTCGAAATGGTTCTGATCTCTAGCTTGAAACATCTCACGAGCCCCTTGATTTGGTGAAGTTCGCACCCAATTGTTTCAGATGCGAAGCATTCTCAGGAATTCCGATCACGTAGGCATGAGATGGATCGGTCTATTTCTCGACACATTTGTGTCGATAGTGACCTACAATGTCAAGCACAATCGGAAGTGAAAATCCTTACGAGTATCACGGAGATCAAGATTGAGAAAGAGTCGGGACCTGGCTTTCCTAGATGGCATTGATATTGTGATAGAGCCGAATAAGCCTTGGCATCGCCTGCTGACATAGTCGGAATGCCAGCTCGAAACGCGAGGAAGTACACGCAGAGTCAGCAGTTAGATCACAAAGATCTTGACACTGTCGACTCCAAACCACTCGTACCCCGAAGGATTCCAGTGTACGGAACCGTCGTCCGGCTGGGATCTGCCAAAGGCATCGAACGCGCGAACTCGGAGTTCTGTGGACGGATCTCGCCAGCTCGGGTATCGGTTGCCGCCGTACCAGAGGGCTGCCTTCCACGGATGCCAGCCGTAGCGGCCGAATGGAGCATCGAAATCCACCCGCTGCCAGGTTCTACCGCCGTCCAGGGACAGTTCGATGGCGACAATTTCCGTCCGTCCGTCATTCCATGCCACACCGCTGATTGTCATCGGGCCGCGCCGGACCCGCTGGTGGTGCAAGGGATTCCAGATGACGCTCTTGATCCTCTGCCTCCAAGTTGGGTTCGTTGTTTCCGGGGTCACGTCCGGCGCGGTGCCCGGGGCGACTCGGTGTCGGAACGTTCGGTACCGCTGAGCATGGTGGCGACTCATGGATGCCCGATCCTCGAACCGCAGTCGGCTCAGCCACTTCACATTCATCGAACCGTAGTAGCCGGGAAGCACGAGCCGCAGCGGTCCGCCGTGAACGGACGGAATCGGCTCGCCGTTCATGTGCGTCGCGAGCAGGGCGGTCTCAAGGACATCAGCGAGTGGGACGCTTTGCTCATAGTCGTCAACCGCCGGACTGGCGGGTGAATCGCGCCCTTCCGCTGTCAGGAATCGAGCTCTCGGATCCACATGCATTCCCAGGGAATCGAGCAATCGCCTGAGTCGGACTCCCTTCCACCGGAGCTGGCCCATGCCTCCCCGCTTCCACTGCGTACCTTTGGTCATGGCGGTTCTGGCGTAGAAGGCGCGTCCGTTGCCAGCGCATTGCAGCACCGCCACGGTCTCCGCTTGCTGGAGCGGGGCCAAGTCCGAGAAACGCACCGTCCGTGGTGGCGTCACAAGGCCCCCAACTTCGAGATCCCAGCTCGTGGACGGATAGGGGTTGAGTGTGAGCCCCCCTGGCAGCACTTGGTTGTTCCGAACGAACAACAGCTCCTTGGGAGTCACGCGGTGCCCCTGCAGGAGGTGTATCGGTGTTTCCGCAACTCCGGTGACTGCGTTGTGTACGATCATCCCCGGGTGCTTGCCCATGGCGGCAAGGAGTCCCTGCGGATCCTGCGCAAAGGTGGGTGGGGTCGGATGGAGGAGAACCGGGCCGGCAACCGGCATCCCACCCAGACCGCTCAGGAACCTTCTCCGGCCCAGTCGAGCAGGAGCCCTCCAGCTCCCCGGTAGAGCACCGCGGGCAGGGGCGGATGACGGATTGCGCGTGCGCAGATCGTGTGGAGCTGACACCGCCAGTGGATGATACCACTCGACCGATCCGAATTCATAATGACCCTGTCACGAGACAGCTGCCTGTGTTGGCCGGCAGCTGGTCTTGCGCACCTCAACTTGGACTCCTTGTCGTACGACATATGCATTCCGTTACCCATCCAATGCATCAAGCGTGAAATCCGTGTTATATTATCTGGAAAACTGGACATGTGGACTATAAATTATATCTCTATCCAAGATGATGAATTTTCTCATCTATTTACAGCATGAAAGAGTGATATTGACAAGAGATATTTCTCGCCCCTACTATGAGGAAGTACGGGGCGATAGCTCCGCTTGTTCCGGCAGTATACGCACCACAATCCTGTCGATTGCGGCGAGGATCCTATCGGCTGTTAGGCGGTCTACCACAGCATTGTAGAGTTTCACCCGTGTTGCGGATGCGTCCTCGTCTATGCATCGCTGCACAGCCTCGGATGAAGCATCTTCTGCCGCTCCACAATAATCCGCCAGCTTGGCGTGGTGTTGGTTGTCGCTGTCAAACCGTGGAATGGGAACCCGCCGCCAAGGGTGCAAATGAAAATCGCGGCCGCTGTCCCTCGATTCGAAAAACGCACGTCTCAGACAGGGAGCGTTCAGCACCGCCGTCAGGAAGCCCGCTTCGCGCTCACACGACGCAACATACCAGTACGGAGTGTCGTTCACGAAGCCCGTTCCCGGACTGCTTCGAGCCGCCCGCATGATGTCTCCTGACTTCGGATACAGCACCATCTGCATTCGGCCTGTCCGGGAGTGCGGTTGCGCAGAAAGCCTTCGATAGAAGTCAAGCCGCCTGGCCAGTGTTCTTGGTGTGGCCTTCCCCTTGCCGCGGAACCTTCGGTAGACCTCATTCAGCTTCTGCCACCCGAATTCGTCAGGCGCTGAGTCGAGATCCAGTCGGCCCTGCGTGTCCACCGGAACAATCGCCTTCGAGTGTCTGGTCGTAGCTATGAACGGAAGCATTTCAGGTGACCTGTACAGCGTTCTGAGCCAACGATCTGGAATCTCGACTTCTTGGGGTGAGACCGAGCTCCATGGACGTTGGCTCGATCTCCGGGTTCGCACCCGGATTCGTCCATGGCGCACAGGAAAGACACTCTCTGCAAGGACCAGAACATGCGGGAGAATCGTGGCTCCCTGCTGGAACGCGCTCGTGCCGTAGTCCGACGGCGCTTGGGGAAGCGGCTCGGGTGCCTTGACAAACCGGATCTCCTGCCGAACCGCTGACCAGAGATCTTGGGGTCTCGGCTTCCTTGGAAGTCTCTGCGTTCCCGGCCCAAGGCGCAGCTGTGCCTCTAGCCTCCGCGCGACAACCCGAGCCTTCGTTTCCGCATGCCTGGCCCCCGAGGTAGGCCCTTCCGAACTAAGCGGTCTGTTCATCACTAGCAGGCAGCACCGTCTCGCGTCGCCTCCCCCGAACGGCTGAAGAGACTCGAGGTCCACCGATTGGACAAGCTCCTTGCCCAGCCGTTCGCGCGACAGCGCCCAGTGACCGGACCTGAGGGCGGACTTCTTCACCAACCACACCGCCGGGTCCCTCTGCGGGTTGCGCAGGTATAGCTCTCTTGCACGCAGCACGAAGAACGCCGCGATGTCAAGGTGCGGAGACTGCCGGCCGCCCACCTGCAAGGCGAGATCCTTGCCCAGTGTCTCCATGACGCGCTTCCGCTGGGGCTCCTGTATGGTTGACCGCTTGACCCACGGCGGATTGGCTACGATTCGGTCCACCTTCCGTTCCGAGAGCAGGTGAGGTGCGGCAAGGTTGACTGCGTACCAGGTCCAGACTCCATTTCCCTCGTCGCCAATCGCTACGGTCAAGTCGGCTCTGCACTGTTCCAACTCGCTTCGGTGACGTTGGGCGACGCTGCTCAGTACGGCCCGCGGCACAGATTCGCCGGCAACGGCGGCTTCCACCAGCTGCCTCATGTTGTCGTTGAATCCGTCTTGCCGAACAAATTCCTCCGGGATCAGGATCGTGTGCCCCCTCGGCGTCACGAGCCGCATTGAATCCTTGGCGAACAGGGAATCCCGATCCCTCTCGGCAAGCAGAGAATCCCCGAGGTGGACCCGAATCGCAGATTCGCCTGCCGAGGGCTGCGCCGGAAGGACGCGCATCAGGTTCGCTCTCGCAATCTCGACGGCCACGGGATGAACGTCGATCCCGTAAAGCAGCAATGAAACGACGTCAGCCCTCTACACCGGGCGGAGGTCGCACATTGCCGGAGCCTCCAGCAGTCGAAGTGCCGCATGGTAGAGGAAGGTACCCGAGCCGCAAGCCGGATCCAGCAGCCCCGTTCCTGTCAAGGGGGCACCGGTCACCATCGATTCCTCTGCTGCCGAGATTGCCTCCTTGATCCAATGCCCGTCGAGGACTTGCTCGACCATCATGGCTGCCAGCCAGTCAGAGGTATAGAACTCGCCGAATACCTTTCGGTCGGCTTCCGGCACAAAGTACTCGTAGAGGGATCGCATTACATCCGCACGTCGACGTCGCCAGTCGTAGCGGCTGACAATGCCCCACATCCCCTCTGCCCAGGCCTCGCCGCGGGGAGAATCGAGAATCCATGCCACGAATCCCTGTCGAAGCGCAGATCGGTAGTCGTCAGTCAGGCGAGCGGTGAGATGGGTGACCATGCGGGCAATCGCGATCAGGAACGAATGGGTCACGAACAATCGGTCGGGAGCGGCCATTCCCTGAGGGGACATCCCCGAAACGCGCAGCATGTCGTGCCACAGGGCGTGCTTGGTCTCAGTCGCCCGACGGGCGGAATCCGGCATCTGGCTATATAGAACGGACAGCTCGTCCGCCATGCCCTCGAAGAGGTGGCTCGGATCTGCCGGGATCCAGATCCGGCCGCTGGGATCTCCGGCCAGCCATCCGCCAAGCGATTCAAGCAGGGCCGAGGCACCGTCCGGAAACGTTCCCGTGTGCAGCGTCTTCCGCCACTGGATCGGATTCGGAACATGCGGATACGTGAAGACGTGCCATTCTCGCCCGTCTGTAACGATGCCCGTCCAGCTCCTGGAGGACGGCCGAGCCCCTGGAGACTGGTAGGACTCGGCCGCGGTCTCAGCCTCGAGGTAACGCTCAAGCTGTGCCCTCGGCGATTCCCCGCGGCCCGGCGGTCTCTCTTCGGGATCGCCAGCCTTCCCCCTCGCCTTGGCTTCGATGATCATGAAGTAGCGCGGAAGGAAGACATCAATGCGCCCGCCGCCGGCCGGATGCTCACGCTCGATCTCCGCAGAATCGATGCCGAATTCGGCCAAGAGAAATACAAGATCCGTGACTACGTTGCCTTCGCGCTGGTACCGATTGCCGCCCGTCAACAGCGTGTTCGCCAGACCAACAGACTTTTCTGTGGGATGCACTCGTTGTATGGAAGGCAAAACTACGCTCATTCGCAAGCTGGAGCGTTGTTTTCGTCATAGTGCAGACGAGAGCCTGATCCGTGTCGTCCGCCTCCTTCGATTACGAACCTCGCGAGTCCGATCGAACGTCCCTCGACCGAGGCCGTCGCCACCTGCACAGCCTCGCTGCTGGCCACCAAGAGGCTTCCGAGACGTTGAACGATCCGGTCCTCTCGCGGGCCTAGCGGGAAATGCCTCGTAGCGCATTCCCGCACCGCCGTTTGAGGTATGGTTGCCCGCGGGTCGAGGCCGATTGCGCCGCCCGCTCAGCCACTCTTGCTAAGGCTGTCCGAATCGGGTCAGCTCTCGGTCGCGGCGGGCCGTGCTCCTCAGTGTTCCGGAAGCTCGCGAAACATGTCACAGGACTTGAAGGTTCGGATCGATCTCAGTCCGGCGCCTTGACCGCCAACAGCGGAATGCGTCTGCTCGCCCTCCCCTGCGTGAACGCGTGCCGTCCGCCCGTTACAATGGGAACCCCATGGCGGAGCGAATGGTTGAGTGCGTGAAGCTTGGAAAGAGGCTGCCAGGCCTCGACGAGGTGCCTTTCGACACTGAGCTGGGCCAGAAAATCTACGACAGCGTATCGAAGGTCGCTTGGGCCCAGTGGGCCGAACACCTGAAGATGATCATCAACGAATACCGGCTCAATCCTGCGACGCTTCAGGCACAGGAACTGATCATCAACCAGATGGAAGCCTACTTCTTCGGGAGCGGTGCAGCCCCTCCGCCGGAATACGTGGCGCCCGGATCATGAGACGCCGAGCGCTCATTCTGAGCTTTCTGCTCGGAGGTTGGAGCGCCGCGACGCTCTTCATGTGGCAGACTGCGATCAAGAACTTTGCGGTTGCAGAGGCTGTCCAGCGGTCAAACGACGCCGGCCTGCGGAGTGCGGTCGGAGACCTCCCCACCGAAAGCTTCCGGCTTGTCGCGCGGCATCAGGCTTCCGAGGTGAACCGGCTCTTCTTCCGGGGCTGGGGGTGGATTCAGCTGCCGATCGCGGTTGCCACCAGCCTGCTGGCCTGGCGGCGCCCTCGATTCGGCTGGTTCGTGCCCGGGACGATCGTGGCGATGCTCCTCATCGCCGTCTTCCTCTCGGCCTACGTCGTGCCCGAAACCATTCGGCTCGGTCGACTGATGGACTTCGCCGGCCAGGCTGAGCTTCCCGATGTGCGGAGCCGGTTCTGGACGCTGCACCACACCTATACCGGACTTGACATGCTCAAGTTCCTGTTGGGCCTTGCGTCCTTCGGGGCCATCTGGATCAGGGCGCCGTCCACCTGATTGGCGTTGGGACACGGTCGGACCCGGATCTGTCTGGATGCCGCCGCAGCCGGAGCCGCTCTGGGCTCCGAGTCCGGAGCGCGCCGCGTCTTCGAACATGCGGCGATTCATGCGCCAGGCCGGCGCAGCCGACTACGAAGCACTACATCGGTGGTCGGTTGAATCGCCCGAGGCATTCTGGGGGGCTAGCTGGAGCTTTCTCGACATCCGCGCAAGCAATCCGCCGGATCGGGTCGTCGATCGATTCGATCTCATGCCCGGCGCAACATGGTTTCCCGGTGCCAGGCTGAATTTCGCCGAGAATCTGCTTTCCCTCGACGACTCCCGTGAAGCGCTGGTGTCCTGGACGGAGGACGGGCGCAGGCGGTCGCTGACGTACCACGATCTGCGGTTGGAGGTTGGCGCCCTCGCCGCAGCGCTCGCAGACGCGGGCGTCGGCCCGGCGGACAGGGTGGCCGGCTATGTCGCGAACATTCCCGAAGCCGTAACTGCGATGCTCGCAACAACGAGCCTCGGCGCGATCTGGACGTCGTGCTCTCCGGATTTCGGTGCCGATGCCGTCAAGAGCCGGTTTGGCCAGATCGAGCCAACGGTACTGTTCGCCGTCGATGGCTACCGCTACGCGGGGCAGGAGCACGATTGCGCGGCGAGACTGCGGGAGATTGCACGCAGCCTCAGCTCGGTCGAACGAGTCGTGGTGATACCGCACCTGCATGTCGCGCCGGACCTGGACGGACTGCGGACTGCGTCGCTGTATGAGGACTTTCTCGGCTCTCCGCAGGAGCCGCGATTCGAGCAGCTTCCGTTCGACCATCCCTGTTACGTTCTGTATTCTTCCGGCACTACAGGCAAACCCAAGTGCATCGTCCACGGTGCCGGCGGGACGCTGATCCAGCAGCTGAAGGAACTCGTGCTGCACACGGATCTGGCTCCCCGCGACCGGATTTTCTTCTTCACGAGTTGCGGCTGGATGATGTGGAACTGGCTGGTCAGCGGTCTTGCTGTCGGAGCAACCGTGGTCCTTTACGACGGGTCTCCGTTTCACCCGTGGGAGGGCAGCCTCTTCGACCTGGCTGATCGCGAGTCGGTCTCGGTGTTTGGTGCGGGCGCCAGGTACTTCTCCGAAATCGAGAAGGCCGGGCTCGAGCCCGTCAGAAGCCATCGGCTTGCGGAACTTCGGACGATCCTTTCGACAGGGTCGCCCCTGGCCGACGAGAGCTTCGGCTACGTCTACCGCGCCGTGCGGCCGGACGTCCAGCTGTCCTCGATTTCAGGCGGCACCGACATCGTGTCCTGTTTCGCGCTCGGAAATCCGGCCGGTCCGGTGTTCCGGGGCGAGTTGCAGGTTCCGGGACTCGGGATGCGCGTAGAGGTCTTCGGAGACGACGGACGCTCCTTGCCGGTTGGCGAGAAAGGCGAACTGGTGTGCACGCGGCCCTTCCCCTCGATGCCGATCGGATTCTGGAACGATCCCGGCGGCGCAAGGTACAGGGCCGCCTACTTTGAACGCTTCCCGGGGGTCTGGCACCACGGGGACTTCTGCGAGCGGACTCCAAGCGGGGGGTTCAGGATATGGGGCCGGTCCGACACCGTGCTCAACCCCGGCGGGGTGCGGATCGGGACAGCTGAGATCTACGCCGTGGTGGAGGCGATGGATCAGGTCGTGGAGGCGCTCGCCGTTGGCTGGCAGCAAGGTTCGGACGAAAAGGTCGTCCTCCTCGTCAGGCTCCCGGCCGGGGTGCGCTTCAACGACGCCCTCGTGGAGCGGATCCGGGGGCGCCTTCGGCGCCAGGCCTCGCCGCGCCACGTGCCGGCGCACGTCTTCCAGGTCGATGCGGTCCCAAAGACCCGTAGCGGGAAGATCGCCGAGCTGGCCGCCAGGAACGTGCTGCACGGTCGCCGGGCCGGAAACTTCCAGGCCCTGGAGAATTCGGAGTGCCTCGATGCCCTGATGCGCATCCGTGAGCGCCTTGTGAGTTCCGAACCGGCCTGACCCGCGCCCGGAGCCGGTCGTCACTGCGATTGCGCTTCGGGCGGGTGGTCGACGATGTGGCCGATGTCCAGCAGGTAGATCTGCCTGCCGAGCCCCTCGTGCGACGAGTCGATGCTCACCGTCCGGCCATCCGGACTGAATCGCGGATGCAGGTCGATCCGGTAGTAGCCGGCCGACTCCACCACCTGTTTCCGCTGCAGGTGGGTCTCGAGCTTCGCCAAGGGCACGAGGCGCTTCGAGGGCAGGTGATACATGTACAGGTGGATGTAGCCGTTCATGTTGTAGGTGTCGGTGAGGATCCAGTGGCCGTCCCGCGAGAGCGTGATGTGGCCGTTCGGGGCCTCGTAGAGCAGTTCCTTCGGATCGCCCGTGCCGTCGTCCCTGAACACAAAGTAGCCGCGGACCTCGTCGGAGCCGTCTTGAGGCGTGTGCCAGCCGTTGTCCATGACGGTCCGGTCGTCAATCCAGAAATGGTGGCTCGGCTCCTTGTACAGGTACCGGATGTCGTCGCCCTCCAGGCTCGCCGAATAGCCCTCGGTACGCGCCCGCGCACCCGGTCTGGCGTCCTTGACGAAGAATATGAAGCGAGTGCCTGACGGGTTGAAGCCTTCGCGGAAGAAGTAAAGCGTCGCTTCCGGGTCCGGGTTGTGGTCCGGCGGGTACATTCTTCCGACCATGTCCGCGGCCGAGACCAGGGGCTTCGACTTCCCCGTATCGATGTCCATCTTCCAGATATGGGAGTCCTCCGGCGCCCAGATGCCTGCGTTCCGGTCTGGAATTCCGACGTAGTCCGTACCGCCGTGCTTCATCCGTTCGAAGTCGTGTGTGAGGGCCGTGCCTCCGTCCGGCGAGATCGTGTAGACAGGTTTCGGAAGTGTGCGCGTCTGCCTCGTGCGCAGGTTGTAGACGCGGCTGACGAAGCTCTGGCCAGCCGCCGACCGGTCGTTCCAGATGACCTCCTCGGCGGATCCGGGGACCCATTGGAGGCGGTTGCCCTGCTGCCAGTTCCAGGCCGTGGACTCGCCGATCGCCGTCCACCGGTTGTCGTTCTCGAGATCGACAATCCCGACTTCCGCCTTGTCGTCTGCCCGCACGTCGCGGCCCTCGAAGCGCACACGCAGGGCTAGCAGGTAGCGGCCGGATGGGTCGACTTGCAGCAACTCCTGCTGCTGGCAGTTGTAGAAGAAAAACCCATGGTCGGTGGGATCTTCCGCCGTGCCGGGCGAAGTGACGCGTTCCGGCTCGATATGGCGGGCGTCCGTCGCCGCGACGAGCTCCTCGAATGTGCTGTAGGTCGTGTATGGCAAACCGGGCACTGTGTCAGGCGTTTGGCAGCCCGTGCCCGCCGCCAGGCATAGCAGCATTGCGAAAGCTGTACCTTGGCGTCCCTGTCCAGGAACTCCCGTCTCAGTATGTGGTTGCCTCTTCCAGACCACGGGGGTGTTTGCGGTTGGGGCGCGGAGAAGCATTGCTGACCCCAGGACACCGGGCATTGCAGCCCGGGTACCGGCCCAGCCTAGCCGCGGACGGTGGCGCGGTGGCCTCACACGGACACCTTCTTGCGACTTGTCTCCACTATTCTTCATCCGCGGACGTCAGGTCACCCGCGTGGAGCTCTCCCCTGCCTGGATCGTCAGACCGGCTCGTCCCGAACCTACGCATCCACCCATACGCCTCCCGCCCGGGCCGAGCGGGCTGCCGCATGCACCACCGCGAGAGTGCGCACTCCATCCTCCCCCGTCGGGTACCATTGGGCTGCCGGGTGTGGCGCCCGCCTTTCCTTCCGGGCGCGGATCGTCTCAGCGAGATCGGCATAGATGTTGCCGAATGCGCCCAGCATGCCCTCGACGTGGCCGACGGTGATTCGCGAGCCCATGCGCGCAACCTCGTGGAGGCGGGCGTCCCCGCGCTCCAGCGCGCGCGTAGGCTCGTTGAGGGGTGTCCAGTAGAGCTGGTTCGGCTGCTCCTGCGACCAGCGAAGACCGCCGCGCTCGCCGAAGACCCTGAGTGCGAGGCCGTGCTGTTGACCGACGGCGACCGCACTCGCCCACAACCGGCCTGCTGCCCCGCCGGTAAACCGGAGCGATACCATGGCGTCGTCCTCGAGCACGCGGCCCTCCACGGTCGAGACGAAGTCCGCCGAGACCCTTCTGACCCGCTGTCCGATCACGAAGCACGCGAGGTGAAGGGCGTGCAGTCCGGTGTCCGCAAGCACCGAACTCACTCCGGCCTGGGCCGGGTCGTACCGCCAGCGGACCCTCGGGTTGTCCGCGTCGGCCGCGTCCGCATGAGACCCATGCGAGAACTCCGCCACCACGACCCGGATCCGGCCAAGCTCGCCGTCGCGCACCATGGCGCGCGCCTGGCGCACCATGGGGTAGCCGCTGTATCCGTAGTTGACCGCCAGGATGCGGTCCGCGTGGCGGGCCGTGGTCAGGAGGTCCTCGCCGTCCTCCACCGTCGTCGTGATGGGCTTTTCGCAGAGTACGTGAAAGCCCGCCCGCAGGAACGCCCTCGATATCTCGTGGTGCGTGGAGTTCGGCGTTGCGACCGTGACCAGATCAAGCCTGTCGGCTCCGGCGAGCCCCGACTCGCGCCCCAGCATTTCCTGCCAGTCTCCGTAGGCCCGGTCTTCCGTGATGCCCGTTCGGACGGCATAGGCGCGCCCGCGCTGAGGGTCGATGTCCAAGGCTCCGGCAACCATCTCGAAATGCCCGTCCAGGCTGGCGCCGATGCGGTGGGCGCCGCCGATCTGGCTCCCCTCTCCGCCCCCAACCATTCCCCAGCGCAGCTTTCGCGGCATCGCCGCCACCTCCTTCTTGCCCTGTCGCGGTGTCCGTACGTCTGCCCGGACGCTATTCAGCCCGATCTCAAGATCGGGTCCATCACGAGCACGCCAAGCAACGTGTAAATGACATCGAATCCTATCAGCAGGCGGACCCACGGGCCGATCTCTGACACCGCCGAGGGATCGAGGATGCCCCAAGTGACGCTCATGCAGGCAACCAGCGCGGGCAGACAGAACGGCAGGACCAGAAGCGGCAGCATGAGTTCGCGCATGCGATTGTTGGCCGTTACCGCCCCGAACGTGGTTCCGACCGACGCGAACGACCATGTGCCCAGCGCAAGGACGGGCAGGAGACGGCCCGCCTGCGGAACCCAGTTCACGTCGAAGAAAATCCCGAACACCGGCAGCGAGATCAATTCGACGGCCAGGATCAGGAGCCAGCTCGACACTGTCTTGCCCAGGAACAGGGAGTCCCCGGACAGGGGCGCGGCAACCAGTGCGGCAAGGCAGTCGTTGGCGGTCTCGCGGGCGAAACTCCGGTTCAGAACCAGCACGCCCGCGAAGAGGTAGACCACCCACAGCAACCCGCCCGACAGGCTTCGGATCCCGACGTTGGTGTTCGGGTCGAACGTGAAGCTGAACATCAGCAGCACGACCAGCGCGAACGAGATCGCTGCGTTGAGGACCTGCTTGTCCCTCAGCTCGCAGCGCAAGTCCTTGGCCGCAACGGTCCAGGAGTCGGCAAGAAGGCGCTTCATCGGATCCGCTCGTACAGGGACTGGGGATTGCGTCGCAGGCGCTCGTCCACGAAGCCCTGATAGGCGAGGCGACCCCGGTGCAGCAACACCACCTCGTCCGCCACCTCCACGGCCTCGCGGAGCTGGTGCGAGCAGATGACGATGCACCGGCCGCGCTCCCGCGATTCCCGCACGAGCGTCGAGAGCAGCGCCATTGCGCGGTCGTCGAGAGCGGTCCAAGGTTCGTCCAACAGAAGGATCGAGGGATCGTGGATGAACGCGCGTGCGACGGTCAGCCGCTGGCGCATTCCCCGCGAGAACTCCCCCGCGAAACCGTCCCGAAAGCGCCCCAGCCCGACACGCCCGAGCCATTCGTCCGCCGCGGTCCGGGCATTGGGAACGCCGTACAGGCTGCAGAAGAATCGGAGGTTCTCCTCGGCTGTGAGCTCGTCGTAGATCCATCTGCCGTGGCCCACTACGCCGACGAGCCTGCGCCGGTCCCGCTCCTCCAGCGGATCAGCGGAAGGGAAGGAGATCTCGCCCTTCGTGGGTGCGGAGAGTCCGGCAAGGACGCGGAGGAGCGTGGTCTTGCCCGCACCGTTGCGACCCAGTGCCGCCAGAACCTGGCCGGGCCACACCTCGAGGTCGATGTCCTGCAGGGCGGGGAAGTCGCCGAAGTACTTGGAGACGCCCCGGGCGAGGATGGCCGGCTTGCTTGCCACCTCCGCCGCCTAGGCCCTCTTGCGGCGAGGATCCTCGCTCCCGCCTGGCAGTCTCGACTTGAGCAGGTGGAAATACCCGAGGCCCAGGATCAGCGTTGCGAGAACAATGATCCACGCAAGTTCGCTTGCGACCGGCGCCGGCTGGATGCTGATCTCCGACTCTCCGGAACCTGTGCCGCCGGAGGAACGGGTGAGCCTTCCCTCCCCGGTGATCGTCATCGTGACCTCGGGTTCGTCCGAGATCAGAAAAAGCGACGCCTTGGTGGTGGGCTCCTGGCCCAGCGGGGTCACTCCGGAACCGGAGACGTCAACGCCTTGGGGAGCGCCCACCCGCGTCACCGAGCCCGGGTAGGTCGAGCGGAGGGTGAACTCCGTTCCGTCCTCGTAGGGGACCGTGTAAGAGAGGTCAAGCTGGTTGTCGCCCGGCTTGAGCGGGAAGTCCACCTTGTACAGGCCCGGCTCGCCGGCCGGAAGGGCCGTGCTCGGCAACGGCATCCTGGCCGGCCCGCGGCCGGAGACTTCCACCTCTCCGCCGGCCTCCGCGGGGAGATGGAACCGCAGCGTGCCTTCCTCGCTGCTGTAGGTGACCGGCGGCGACGAGTCGTTCAGGAACTGGTAGCCGTCGTGAACCCGCAGCTCGCCGCCGCTCGGCTCGAGAATGACCACCCGGTTCGACGGCTGAGGGAGCTTCGTTTCGCTCACGGAATACACCGTGATGTTGACCTCCCGGCCGAGCGACGCGCTCTCCAGGACCTCCGTGTATCCTATCCCTTCGAATTCCGCCCGGATCGCGCCTGCGAACGGCTGGTTCGCGGAAACCGCCGGCAGGTCCTTTGTGAACGCAAAGCGTCCGTCCGCTCCGGACACCACCTCCTCGACCGGCGTCATGCCTCCCAGGAAGCTCGACAGTGTCAGTGCGACACCGCCGGCCGGACCGCCGTCGGTGCCGTTGGTTACCCTGCCCCGGACCTGGGCCGCAAGCGGCGCAGCGGCCGCCAGGCACGCGGCCGCCATAACGGCGCACCGGACTCTAGCGGTCACGTCCACCGGCCTCCTCGATCGAGGCGAGCACGCCGGCAAGCTCTTTCTGCAGCGCTCGCTTGCTCTCCGTGTAGTCGTTTCGGGACATCTTGCCCATCTGGAACTCTCCCAGCAGGTCCCGCAGGTTCTCGTATATGGCCGCCTTGCGGTCCTCCAGATGCTGTGTGGGCGAGGCTTCCTCTTCCGGCGGGATGTCCCGGCTGCGCACCACGAGCGGAAGCCCGAAGGCAACCAGGATCATCACGATTGCTGCCGCCAGGATCATCGTGCGCTCTTCGGGCCCGGCCGCGCGGGCATTCGGCCGCGGCCTCCAACAGCTATTCGAAGTCCTCGAGGTCGTCTTCGATCTTTGCGCGGTATCGGTCGACGACGTCATCCGGCACCGAGTCCCCCCTCGAGCGTGCCTTTGATCCGGCCGACCACCTCCGGACGACCCAGGGAATGGCGGTCAGGCCGGCCAGGAGGGCGACGAACGGGGCGATCCAGCCGACCATTTCGAAGCCCTCGTCGCGCGGCTCCACGCGGGTCTCGCTGCCGAACTCCGCGTAGATCTGTTCGAGCACCTCGTCGTCCGACTGCCCCGCCTCCAGGCCCGCTTCGATCTGCCGCAGCACCGGATCGCGGAAATGGCACCTGATCATGTTGCAGCTGCCGACGGTGTATCGGCAACTGCACTGGCAGGCGACCCGGTCGCCCACCTTCCGCAGCCTCTCGTACGGCACCGCGGCATGGACGGTCCACGACGCAAGCAGCAGCAGCGCGAGGATGCTAGTCGCCGGTCGCCGCAACGGGCTGCTCCTTGAGGGTCGCTCGGCGGGCGGACCGGCGGAGGCTCTTGTTCGGAATCAGCGCCACCAGCGTGCCCAGCACGAGCAGCACTGCACCGATCCAGATCCAGTTGACGAGCGGGTTGATGTAGACCTGGATGACCGGATTCGCTCCGTCGCCGGACTGTCCGGCGTACACTAGGTAGACATCCTCGTTCAGGCGGTTGCGCACGTCCACGCGGCTGGTCGGCTGCTGGGAGGCGTGGTAGAAGCGGCGCTCCGGCATCAGGGTCTGCAGGAACTCGCCGCGCCTGCTGACGTCAATCGAGGCGACCGCTCGGAAGAAGTTGGGGTTGTCCATCTCCGACACGTTCTGGAGCTTGAATTCGTACGGACCGACCGCGACGCTGTCGCCGACGGCCATTTCCTGCTGGTGGACGCGATTGAAGGCAGCCCCGGCGAAGCCGATGAACATCAGCACGATCGCCATGTGGACGAGGTAGCCTCCGTAGCGTCGCGTGTTACGGTGCGTCAGCTCCACCATGGCCGCGAGCAGGCTGCCGCCTCGCTTGCGCCGGATCACTTTCCCGCCCCGGTAGAACTCCATCAGGACCGTGAGCGTGACGAATGCGCACAGGGCGAAACACACCGTCGCGTAGAAGTGCCTCATGCCGCCGGCCACCAGCGCGGCGGCGCAGACCAGCGCGGCCACGGCCGGCCACTGGAAGTTCCGGCGCAGGGACTCGGCCGAGGTGCGCCGCCAGGCGAACAGCGGGCCGACACCGGTCAGGAAGAGCAGAAACAGCCCGATCGGCACATTGACCTTGTTGAAGAACGGGGCGCCGACGGTGATCTTGTCTCCCGTGAAGTACTCGCTGATGACAGGGAAGAGCGTTCCCCACAGGACCGCGAAGCAGCTCGCCAGCAGGACGACGTTGTTGAAGAGAAAGCTCGACTCCCGGGAGACCACGGAATCGAGTTCGGCCTCGCTGCGCAGGTAGTCCAGGCGGCTTGCGATCAGGTAGGCCGTGATCGAGATCCCGATGAACAGGTACCACACGAAGTAGATGCCGATGTCGGACTCCGCGAAGGCGTGGACGGAACTGACCAGCCCGCCGCGGGTCATCATCGTTCCGAAGATGCAGAGGAAGAACGTCGAGGAGATCAGGATGATGTTCCAGACCTTCATCATGCCCTTCTTCTCCTGCATCATCACCGAGTGCAGGAAGGCCGTGCCGGTGATCCAGGGCAGAAGGGATGCGTTCTCGACGGGGTCCCAGCCCCAGTAGCCGCCCCAGCCGAGCACGACGTACGCCCAGTTCGCGCCAAGCAGGATGCCGATCGACTGGAACAGCCAGGTCACCATGGTCCAGATCCGGGTGGTGTGGATCCAGCGCTCGCCCGGCTGCCGCGTCACCAGCGAGGCCAGCGCAAACGCGAAAGGCACCGTGAAGCCGACGTAGCCCAGGTACAGCATCGGCGGGTGGATCGCCATCATCGGATGCTGCAGCAGGGGGTTGAGGCCTTGGCCGTCCGGGACCGACGTGATCTGCGGCCCGGACATGATGACCTGGAACGGATTCGCGGTGAACGTGACGAGTCCCAGAAAGAACGCCTGCGTCGCCGCCATCGTCACGACGACATACGAGATCATGCTGCGGTGACGGGCGCGTCCCGTATAGACGGCGACAAAGGTGTAGGTGGCGGCGATCCAGCTCCAGAACAGCAGCGATCCTTCCTGGCCTCCCCACAGGGCCGCGACCTTGTAGAGCAGGTCGAGGTCGACGTTGGAGCGCGAGGCTACGTAGTTGAAGCTGAAGTTGTCCGTGAGGATCGCATGCAGCAGGATCCCGGTCGCAGCCGAGGTCATCAGCCATGCGCCGACGACTGCGCGCTGCGCGCTGACTTCCAGGAACGGGTTGCTGCGGAGCTTCCCGCCCAAGGCCGCTGCGGTCGCGTATCCCGAGAGAAGAAAGGCCAGCAGGACCGCGATGTAGCCGAGGTTTTCCATTCCGTACCTAAATGCCCGCCTCGCCGGTGTACCCGCCGGCCCGGTCCGGCACTCCGAGCGCGGCTAGTCCGTCGCGCCGGACGAAGTGGCGCGGTAGACCGGGGCGGCGCCCTCTTCGGGCGCTGCTTCGTACTTGGACGCGCACTTCGCCTGGATCTTGGTGGCCTCGAACTTGCCATCGGCTCGCAGGCGTCCGTCGCAAAGGGCCTGCGCCTTGTCGCGAAACGTGTCCGGGAGCGGGTCGGCGCCGGTGTAGACGACGTCCAGCGTCCTGGCCGACGCCATCGTCTCGTCCTGCTGGTGCAGTGTGAACTCGACACGATCCGAGTGCCGGACGATCGAGCCGTCCGAGACGTCTCCGCCCACACGGATGCGTTTCGCCCCGGGGTTCTCCAGGGCCAGCAGCTCCTCGAGAGTTACGTAGTAGGTGGCACTCTCCTTCACGCCGCTCACGCCCATCCAGGTCAGGGTGAGCACGATTGCGGAGGCGATCAGTAGGAACTTCGTCTGCTTTGGCACGATTCACTCCTGCGTCCCATTATAGGCACGAGACTGCGGCTGCAGGGCGGGCCGCTTCCCGCATCGATCCGTTGCCCAGGCGTGCAAGGGGGCTTGCGGGGCGGTGGGGCCGCGATCTGTGTGAAGACGGCCCCGCTCCGGGCCGCCGAAGGGGACCGTAGGAAAAGACAACGTCAGCCCGCGCGGTCCGGGACCACCGTCACACCGCCTGCTGCGGGGCCCGGCGACGCACCCAGCGGCCCTTCGCGGCCGCACACGGGTTGTTATACTGCGTAGGACTTTGGGCCGCAGCAAACTGCGGTTGCCACATAGTTGCTCCATGCGAATCAAGACTAGGCGGTCCGGTGTGTTTGTCCTCTCGGTGGCGCTGCTGGCCGTCGGGCTCTTCTGGGCGAATCCTTGGGCTCGGGCCGCCGCCGATTCGGAAGATTCGCAGATTCAGGAGAGCATCCGCAAGTTCTCCAGCGTGCTCGCGATGGTCGAGGACCACTATGCAGCGGATCTAGATGCCGAAGACGTGATGTTCCAGGGTGCGATCCCGCGGATGCTGAGGTCGCTGGATCCGCACTCGTCATTCCTGAGTCCGGACGCCTTCAAGCAGCTCCGCGAGGACCAGAAGGGTCATTACGCCGGCGTCGGAATGCAGATCGGGTCCCGCAACAGCACGACGATCGTCATCGCGCCGTTTCCGCGCACGCCGGCTTATCGGGCCGGGCTGCGGCCCGGCGACGTCATCGTCAAGGTCGACGGCAAGGATGTTGAGGGTCTGGAACTCAACGAGGTGGCGCGCCGCCTGCGCGGCAACGTCGACACCTCCGTAGGGATCAGCGTCGACCGCCGGGGCTCGGAAGAGCTTCTGGAGTTCTCCGTGACGCGCGCCCGCATTCCGCGCCCGAGCGTTCCCACGGCCTTCGAGATCCAGCCGAGTGTCGGATTTGTCCGGATCGACACATTCAACGAGAACACCGGACGGGAGCTCGACGAGGCTCTGGCGAAGCTCAAGCCGACGAAACTCGACGGCCTCGTGCTCGACCTTCGGGGGAACCGGGGAGGCCTGCTGAGCGAGGGCGTGCGGGTCTCGGATCGCTTCCTTGAAAAGGGCCAGACCATCGTCTCGCACCATGGCCGAGCTTCCAGGGAACGGCTGTACAGCGTTCGGCGCGGCAACGGCGGCAGATCCTATCCGATGGTCGTGATGGTGAACTGCAATTCCGCTTCGGCGTCCGAAATCGTGGCGGGAGCCCTGCAGGACCACGACAGGGCCCTGATCGTGGGAAACAGCACGTTCGGCAAGGGACTGGTCCAGACCGTGTACACGCTCTCCGAAGCCTCGGGCCTCGCCCTCACGACCGCCCGGTACTACACGCCGAGCGGGCGGCTCATCCAGCGTCGCTACAACGGGATCTCGATGCTTGAGTACTACAGCAATCCCTGCAGCGAGGGCTACCGTCCGCAGCGTGACGGCGTCCGCCTGACGGACAAGGGCCGTCGGGTCTTCGCCGGCGGGGGCATAACGCCCGACATTGAGTTCGAGGAGCGTCGCGGCAACGACTTCCAGTGGCAGCTGGGCCGGCGCTACGCGATCGAGACGTTCGCGCAGGACTACAGCCGGGAGTACGCCGACCTTGAGTCGGGATGGGATGTCACCGACGAGGTCATCGAGGAGTTCCGGCAGTTCCTCATCGGCGAGCAGATCGATTTCGAGGAGGCCGATTTCGAGGCGAACCTGGAGTTCATGCGGCGATTCATCAAGCGCGAAGTCTACAATTCCGCCTTCGACATCGAAGAAGGCCAGCGCGTCTACTATGAACTCGACCCGGACGTGCAGAAGGCCATCGAGGCCCTGCCGATGGCCCAGCAACTGCTGGACGACGCCGAGAGCCTCATCGCGTCGGAAGGCAGCCCGCGGTAGGCGATTCCCCGATCCCGGATCGGGGACTAGACGCTGCTTCGCTCAGTCCGGGACGCGTTGCGCCTTCACGAGGTCCGCAGTTCCCGGCCGAGAGTCCGTGGAGGGCCCAGAGACCTCCACTACGCCCAGCAGAATGGATGCATGGAAGTCCGTCGGCAGAGGACGATCCCGCGGCTGCGTTGAACTGTCCCCGGATCCCCGCCGGGGGCACGGTCGGCGGTCTTTTGCAAGGGCCTGGGTATTTTGCTAGAGTGTACCCGCGCAGGCGTTTTCCCGTATATCGGTTGCCGGCGCAAATGAACAATGCGGGGCGCTCATCGAATCGACGATGGTGTCATGTCCGTGCGGGAGGATACCGAATGAGTGGTCCGGGCGCGGCCCAGCAGGTCGCGGAACTGATGGAGTCCAGCGAGGAGTTTCGCAAACTAAAACGGCAGCATGCCCAGTACGACCGAAGGCTCCACGAATTGAGTCAGCGTCGCTATCCGTCCCAGGAAGAGCAGTTCGAAGAAGCCCGCCTGAAGAAGATGAAGCTCTATCTGAAGGATCGGATGGCCAGCCTGCTGGCTGGTCGCGCGACCAAAGGAGACTGAGCTCGAGCGCCGGTTCGGCGTGGCAGGGGGGCACTGCGGATGGTGAAGGAAGGCTGGTGCTACGGTGCCCCGCTCTGGCTGGCCGGCATTCTGTGCGGGATCGCTCTCGGGCCATGGACCGCCGCGCCGTGGGTCGTTGCGGCGGCGTTCTGCTTCTACTTCTTCCGTGATCCGGACCGAGTGGTTCCCGCCGGTCCGGTGTGCGTCTCACCCGCGGACGGCAGAATTGTCCAGGTTCGCCGCGAGCACGACGGGAGGACGAGAATCAGCATCTTCCTCAATATCTTCGATGTCCACGTGAATCGGATTCCGGTCGCCGGTCTTGTCCGGTCGGTGCACTACGAACGGGGCAGGTTCCGGCTGGCCCACTTGGAATCGGCATCGGAAGACAATGAGCGCAACACGCTCGTGATCCAAGGCAGCAAAGGCGGCGTCTCGGTGGAGGTCAAGCAGATTGCCGGACTGATCGCCCGCCGGATCGTGTGTCGCAAGCAGCCCGGCGACCTGGTCGAGAAGGGCGAGCGCTTCGGCCTGATCAAGTTCGGCTCTCGGGTCGATGTCGTTCTGGGACCGGAGTGGCACATTGCCGTCGTCCCCGGGGACCGCGTGGCAGGGGGCAGCTCCGTGCTGGCGAAGCGTCAGTGAGGCACCCCTGATGAGGATTCGCAGGAAGGGCCCGCGCAAGCCGCCCATCGCCCTGCCGACAGCCTTCACGGTCGGCACCATGTTCTGTGGGTACTACACCCTGGTGCAGTCCATTCGTGCGGTTTCGCTCCCCGAGCATCTCGCCGCCGAAGCAGCGAGGCTGCTCGATTACGCGGCAATTGCAATCGGCATCGCGATGTTGACCGACGGCCTCGACGGGCGCATCGCCCGGCTCACGAAGTCCACCAGCGAATTCGGCGGCGAACTCGATTCCCTGGCCGATGTCATCACGTTCGGCGCCGGCCCGGCTCTGCTGGCCTATGCGTGGGGCATGCGGGGCACTCTGCCGGCGGGCGGGCCGCCCATGCTGGACCTGCTTCCGCAGATCGGCTACTTCTGCACGTTTCTCTACCTCACCTGCGGCGCCCTGCGCCTCGCGCGCTTCAACGTGACCAAGAACCCGATCCCGAAGAATCCCGGACTGCGGCACCGCAGATACTTCGTGGGGATTCCGATTCCCCCCTCGGCCGGGCTGCTGGGTGCCGTCATACACTTCAACGGCGGCTACCCGATCCAGCACTGGTGGCCTGGCGGGGTGCTGTGGTGCGCCTTGATGGCGGCACTGGGGTTTCTGATGATTTCAGGCTGGCGCTACCGCAGCTTCAAGGAGCTGAACTTCATGCAGCGACCGGCTCTTGGCGTCGTGTTCTTCGCCAGCCTGATCTTCCTCGTTTGGAACTTCTCCCAGCCCGTGCTGCTGACCATGGCGGCCGCATTCGCCTGCAGCGGAGTCGTGACGAGAATCCTGAGCCTGTTTCGCAAGGGCACCAAGGAGCAGGCGGAGGACCCTCAGGCCGCGCATTCCTGACTATGCCCACGCGCTGCATGCTGGCCGCTGCCTGCCTGACCGCCCTGGTTGGCCTGGGCGTGTCGGCCTCGTGCGGCTACCGGCTTGCGGGCAGTGCAGACCTGCTGCCGGACAGGATCCGCACGATCGCGGTCCCTGCCTTCTCGAATGCGACGTCGGAGTTCAAGATCGAGCAGTACCTGACCCAGGCCATCGTGCGCGAGATGCTGGCAAGGACGCGCTACTCGGTGGTCAGTCGCGAGGAGAATGCGGACGCGACGCTCCGAGGTACCGTCATGCTGTTCGACGCCATCCCCCAGAATTTCGACCGCAGCACGGGGCGCGCGACCAGTGTCATGACGGTAACCAGGGTGCATGTGGCCCTCTATGACAGACAGGACGGGTCCGAACTGTACAGCAACCCTGACCTCACGCACCGCGAGACCTACGAGGTGAGCGCCGACCCCGAGGCCTACGTCAACGAGCGCGACGCCGCAATGCTGCGCGCCAGCCGGACGATGGCATCGACGCTTGTGTCTGCTGTTCTGTCGGGTTTCTAGACCGGGTGGCGCACACCCGCCGACCGCCCGGCACCGAGCTCCGCCGCTGGCGGCGGCTGGGTGTCCGCCCTCGGAAGGATGGCCCCGGACCGTCCCGCAATCCTCGCGGCGCGAACGCAGGTTGTCCGAGGTCGACCGGTGCGATGCCAGGACTGCGTGTGCCCGCGATCCCGGCCGGCGTCGACAGCATCGATCTCCCACAGGCCCGGACCCCTCGCCGCCGTCGCCAAGCCGATCCGGGAAGCCCCGCGGAAGGCCGGCGCCTCCGAGGATCAGGAGCGTCTCCGAACGCAACAATGTTGCAATCGCAGCTGAGAGGGAGAGTGTCCACGCCGCCGATTCGGCCAGTGGGATACACTTCGCGGCGGGATTGCCGAACCGCATGACTTCCAGCGACTACGTCGTCGTGGCCCTTTACCTGGTCGCTGTCGTCTGGATCGGAAGTCGCTTCGGGTCGGGGAAAGCGTCCCTGAAGGGGTTCTTTCTCGGCGGCCGCACGATCCCGTGGTGGGCGGCCGCCTGCTCCGGCATCGCCACCATGATCAGCGCCGTGGGCTTCATCGGGGCTCCAAGTCAGGCCTTTGCCTCCGATTGGACGTACCTGCAGGCCCGGCTGGCCTGGCCGGTGGCCATCGTGGTGGCCTACGTCCTGTTCATCCCCTTCTTCCACAGGTTGGAGCTGTACACGGCGTACGAATACCTGGAAAGGCGGTTCGACCGGAGGACCCGGCTGGTCGCAGCGGCCGTCTTCATTTTGCTCAAGTGCGCCTACACCGCAATCGCGATCTACGCCCCGGCGCTGGTGGTGTCCGAAATGACGGGGCTCCCGGCCGCCTGGGTCTGCTTCGGAATTGGCGGCCTTACAACGCTGTACACGTCGGCCGGGGGCATGCGAGCTGTGATCTGGACGGACACGATCCAGTTCTTCGTGTTGCTGGCGGGACTCGCCTCCGTCTGCGCCTACGCCGTGCGGAGCGTCGACGGGGGCCCTGCCGAAATCGTGACCGACGCCGGCAGCGCCGGCAAGCTGACGTTCCTGGACTGGTCGACCAGCTTCGAAACAGAGTTCACGGTATGGGGAGGCCTGATTGGCGGAACCTTCTTTCTGCTCAGTCAGTATGTTGTGGATCAGGCCGAGCTGCAGCGGTTCCTGACGACTCGGTCCGTGCGGGGCAGTCGTCGAGCCATCACCTCCACGATGGTGTTCACCTCGGTCTACGGCTTCTTTGTCTTCTTCGTCGGCACGGCGCTCTACGTCTATTACTCCCAGCACGGAGACGCGGCCGCTCTTGGCATGGACCCGGACCGCGTGCTGCCGAAGTTTGTGCTGGAGCGAATGCCGTCGGGCCTGAGGGGACTGCTTCTGGCGGGGATCTTTGCGGCGTCGATGTCGACTGTCAGCTCGATTCTCAATTCCCTTGCCACCGTCACTGTGCGGGACATGCTTGAGCCGTTTGCACGGACCGCCGGGTCGGTGAGGCTTGCGAGATGGGCCACGCTCGCATTCGGCTGCATCGCAACCGTCCTCTCGCTGCGTGCCGGCTCATTCGGGACGATCCTCATCGCCCAAGGAAAGATCCGCAACTTCTTCGGCGGGAGTCTCGTCGGTGTGTTCCTGCTCGGCTTGTTGAGCCCCCGCGCCAACGCCGCCGGAGCCTTCTGGAGCATCGTCGTCTCGTTCGCCGCCACGGCGGCGCTGGCGGCGGCGACGAACGTCTCGTGGATGTGGTACGGAGCGTTTGCCGCCTCGGTTTCCTGGCTGGTCGGGATGGGCGTCAGCCGGTCGACGAAGCCGCCCGACAGCTATCATCTAGACGGACTGGTCTGGGGACGCAGGAATGCATAGCGCTGCAGGCGGTGCCGGACGAACGCGGCCGGCGGACGTGCGGCTGTCGAAGTTCAGCCCGCTTCCGCGCGTTCTCTACTTCGATGACTTCGACGAGGGCATGAACGGCTGGTGCGAACTGGTCGGCAACCATACGGGGAATCTGGATCAGATCCGGCCGATCGCGAAGGACTTCCGCCCGCCGCAGCTGAGCAGCTGCACCTTCTTTGACATCGGAACCCACGGTTCCGTCGACGGCACCTACGCTCTCAAGCTCGCGACCAGGCCTCAAGCCAACCACTCCGCGGTCGCGATCAAGCGGATGACCTACGCCGCCCGCGGTCTGGTCCAGTTCGAGGCCTACCTGACGTTCAAGTCCGAGCCGGTCATGGCCGGAGACCGGGGCTGGGACGGCAACCAGGCACCCTCCGAGCGCCTGTTTGGGGAGTTCACGCTCTCGAACGACATCTGTGTGGGCGAGACCGGCCCGCGCTGCCACGGCGTGATCCGCTATCGCAACACGGACGCCGACGGCAGTCTTGTGCAGCGGTGGATTCGACCGACTTCGGTCGAGCCGACAACCAAGATGGATCGTCTGGGGCTCGTGAAGGGCGGCGCCCGCCAGGATTTCTTCTCGCTCAGGCCTGAGGACTGGGTCGCCGTCCGCGGCGGGCGTCAGCCGCTCTGCTTCAACGAGACCGCTTCGAAGGTCAACTGGCACTATGTGCGATGGCTGTTCGACACCAGCCGCCTTCGGTCCCTGGAGTTCCAATGCAATGACATGAGGCTCGACCTGCGAGACGTGATCGTTCCGACCTACCAGGAACCGTACCGCGGAATCGCGAATCTTCTGAATCTCTACGTGGCGGTGCGCACCCACGCGAATGTGCGCAACTTTCTGTACCTCGACTCCGTTTTGGTCTCGGTGGACTGGTAGTGCTGAGACGGTCGTTCACCGCCGTCCTCGAGAAGGGGTCCACCTTCGACGGCGACTTTGCGACAGAGCCGTACGAGGCTGGCTGGGCGCTGGAGGCGCGCTGGTTCGTGAATGTGCTTCGTGCCGACGACGGACTGGAACTTTCATTCGTTCCGCAGGTGTCGCCCGACGGCTCGAGGTGGTGCGATTCCGGGGAGGAGGCGATGCGGCTGTGCGGAGCCGGTCTGGCGTCCCTTCCGATGCGGAACTTCGGCTCCTGGCTTCGCCTCGACGCCAGGATGGTCGGCACGCCTGGTTCGGCCACCCTGATCATCTATCTGGCCCTGAAGGGATGAGTCCTGAGGCCGAATGCTGACTGGATGTCACGCATCGGAGCCCTTGCGGCAGCAACCTCGGTTCGTGTCTTCAATGCGTTCAATGCAACAGGTTCGGGTTCTTTCCGGGGCTGCTGAAGTGCGGCCGCCGGATTGAGCAGAGATGCTTCATTCGAGATCGCGTGTGGCGACCGCTTGCCCGCGACGGAACGCTCTGATGCGGAATGCCTCCCTTCCTCTGGTCACCGTCGCGCTGCTGGTCTTCGCCTTCCCCGTGATGGCCCAGGGCGTCGCGTCGCGAGGGGTTCGTCCCCTGCCTCGCGGCGAACCCTCGGGGATCCCGTTCCGTGCGAAGTTTGTCGATGTCGCGGCGGAGGCTGGACTGCATCGTCCCACCATTTACGGCGAGGACGACTCCAAGGACTACATTCTGGAGACGATCGGAGGCGGAGCGGCATGGCTCGACTACGACGGTGACGGCTGGATGGATCTCCTGATCCTCGGCGGCACGCGGTTCGGTGCGAGCACCCCGGAGAGTTCCCTGCAGCTGCACCGCAATCTTGGGGACGGCACCTTTGACGAAGTGACGCGGGAAGCCGGTCTGGAGCGCGTCGGGTGGGCCTCCGGCGCCACGGTCGGGGATATCGACAATGACGGGAATCCCGACTTCTTCGTGACGTTCTGGGGCCGGAATGCGCTCTATCGCAACCTCGGCGACGGGACATTCCGGGACATCACCAAGGAGGCCGGTCTGCTCGACACGGAAGTCCGATGGGGTGCGGGGTCGACGTTTCTGGACTATGACAGAGACGGGACACTGGACTTGTTCGTCACGGACTACCTGCGGTTTGATCCCGAGACCACGCCCGGCAAGGGTTCCGGCGCCAACTGCACCTGGAAGGGGGTGCCTGTCAACTGCGGCCCCCGCGGTCTGCCCATGGGTCGGCACAGCCTGTACAGGGGCCTTGGAGACGGGGCCTTCGAGGATGTGACCGACGCCGCCGGAATCGGATCGGCCGCTCCGGGTTACGGCATGACCGCCGTGGCGGCCGATCTGGACTCCGACGGGTGGGTCGACCTGTACGTCGCCTGCGACGGCACGCCCAGCCTGCTGTTTCGCAACCGGCGGGACGGCACGTTTCTCGAGGAGGGCCTGGAACGCGGAGTCGCGCTGAGCGAGGACGCGATCGAGCAGGCGGGCATGGGCGTCGGAATCGGCGACTACGACCTGGACGGCGACCTCGACCTGTTCAAGACACACTTCTCCGACGACACGAACGTCCTTTACCAGAACGACGGCACGGGCGTCTTCGAGGACGAGACCGTGGAGGTGGGGCTCGGGGTCGAGACCAGATTCGTCGGCTGGGGCGCGGCAGTCGCCGACCTCGACAACGACGGGCTTCCGGACCTGACCTATGTCACGGGCAGCGTTTATCCCGAGGTCGAGGCCAAGCTTCCTCAATACCCCTACAGGACTCCCAATGTTGTCTTTCGCAACCTGGGGGACGGGCGCTTCGAGGAGCTGATCGAGGAGGCGGGGCCGGGCATGTCCGAACCCCATTCGAGTCGAGGGGCCGCATTCGGTGACTATGACAACGATGGCGACATCGACATCGCGATTGTCAACATGAATGAGCCCCCGGCCCTGCTCAGGAACGATTGCGCCGGTTGCGGAGGGTGGCTCCAGGTGGATCTTCGGGGCGCTCAAGGCCGCTCCAACCGCTCGGCTGTCGGAGCGGTTGCAGTCCTCCGGTACGGCGGGCGAGAGCAGGCACGTGCTGCCACCGCCCAGTCGAGCTTCTACTCTGTCAACGACCGGCGGTTGCACTTCGGCCTCGGATCTGTTGCGTCCGCAGACCTCGTGGTGCGATGGCCGTCCGGCGCCGAGGAAACTGTGGAGGGCCTCGCGGCCGGCCGCGTGCATGTGATTGAGGAGGGCCGCGGGCTCGTTCCGTAGCCGAAACCGCATGCCCGCCGCTGCCTGTGCTGCGGCGAAAGGTCACGGCAGCCCTCGGCTGGCGCCTCGCGGCCGCGAATGTCCGGCCTCGCCAGGTCCCAGCCACATGGAGCCTGCGGGTCCTGTTCTCGCATCTCGGATCCACTGATGCCGGTCATCAGGACCGTCCCGTTCTTGCAGAACGGATGGCACGCCAAGACAGTCCAAGTCCCATTTGTTTTCGTGTTGATCCATCTCAGTGGTGCGCTAGAATATGAGTGAGGTCGCGGTAGAGGCGGCCCAGGCGAAGAGCGTCATGCCTGTCAAGCGTCCATTGGAGCGTCGGATCATTCCGATTCGCGGCTCGCGCACTCTTGCGGGCGGAACGGCCCGGACTCGTTCCGGCGGTCCGGACCTCGTTCGGAACGACGTTCCCTTCGCCATCGTCCGAATCAGCGGCCCTGCAGTACCCGTCGCTGTACCGGGCCCCGGTTGAGCTGCTTCACGCCAAGTGCTGGCGCAGCCGCCGACCGGGGCAGAGGTGTTCAAGGTCGGGGGCCGGACACTCCCTGCTCCCGCAATTGTGGATGATGGATATGAGGGGACAGGAAAGCGAGGGACTCCGACCATGGCGACGCTGAGCGGAGCGCAGATTCTGATTGAGAGCTTGGCCCGGGAAGGGGCCGAGTTCGTCTTTGGCTACCCGGGTGGCGTGACGCTGCCCGTATACGACGTGCTGTACAGCCACCCGCTGCGGCACGTGCTCGTACGGCACGAGCAGAACGCGGCGTTCGCCGCGCAGGGATACGCACGGGCCACGGGAAAGGCTGGCGTCTGCATGGCGACTTCCGGCCCGGGCGCCACGAACCTGACAACTGGATTGGTCGACGCCTTGATGGACTCCATCCCGGTGGTCGCGATCACCGGCCAGGTGCCCCAGGCCCTGATCGGACGGGACGCCTTCCAGGAGGCCGACACGTTCGGCATCTCCCGCTCCGCGACCAAGCACAACTACCTGGTCAAGGACATTGGGGAACTTGCCCAGACGATCCATGAGGCCTTCTACATCGCGACCAGCGGTCGCCCCGGCCCCGTCTTGGTCGACATCACCAAGGACGTGCTGATCGCCGCGGGCCCGTACAGCGGAACGCAGCGCATGGAGCCGCTGAGGGGCTACCGGCTCAAGTGCGAGCCCGACGAGGAGTCCGTCGAGCGGGCCGTGGAGTTTCTCTGGAACGCCGACCGTCCCTACATCTATGCGGGCGGAGGGGTCATCTCCTCGGGCGCCAGTGCCGAGCTGGTGCGCTGCTCGGAGTTGCTGGAGGCCCCGCTCGCGCATACGGTCATGGGGCTTGGCGCCATGCCCACCGGCCACCCGAACTTCATCTCCATGCTTGGCATGCACGGCAGCTACGCGGCCAACATGGGCGTCACCGAGTGCGACGCCTTGGTCGGCATCGGTGTCCGCTTCGACGACCGGGTGACGGGACGGCTCGACCGGTTTGCACCCAATGCCAAGGTGCTGCACGTCGACATCGACGCCGCCGAGATCAACAAGAACCGTCGGGCCGACGTTGGGGTCGTAGGCGACGCCAAGGCAGTGCTGAGGCGACTCAACGCGCGCCTTGAGGAGACCCGTGCGACGTTGGGCCGCGAGCGTCGCGGAGCCCGGCTCGCCTGGATGGAGCGTATCCGGCGGATGAAGCGGGAGCACCCGTTCGTCTACGACCGGTCCGGCGGCGACATCAAGCCCCAGGCCCTGATGGAGAAGCTCGACGCGATCTCGGGCGGGGAGGCGATCGTGACGGTGGACGTGGGCCAGCACCAGATGTGGGCCGCACAGTACCTGCGCTTCAACCGCCCCCGTCTCTGGCAGTCCTCGAGCGGTCTCGGATCGATGGGATTCGGCGTGCCTGCGGCGGTCGGCGCCAAGTTCGCCTGCCCGGACCGGACCGTGATCAGCATCGTGGGAGACGGCGGCTTCATGATGTCGATGCCCGAGCTCGGCACCATTGCCACGAACCGGCTGCCGGTGAAGATCATCGTCATGAACAACAACACCCTCGGAATGGTCCGCCAGTGGCAGGAGCTGTTCTACGACAAGCGCTACAGCGAGGTCGCGATCGAGTCGTTCCCGGACGCTTCGCTGCTGGCCGCCGCGTTCGGCATTTCGGGGGGCAGCGTCACCCAGCCGGACGACCTGGACGCGGCCCTGGAGCACGCCTTCGCCGAGCCGGGCCCGTACCTGCTCAACGTCCAGGTTACGCCTGAGGAATGCGTCTACCCGATGGTTCCGGCCGGCGGCGCCGTCGACGAAATGATCCTGCAGCCCGACGCCGAGCCGGCCGAGGCTGTGGTCGGCGACTAGTTCCGGGGGAAATGACCGTGCACCAGTTGATATCCCTGCTTGTCGAGAACAAGCCTGGCGCCCTGATGCGCGTGGCCGGCGTGCTCACCTCGCGCGGCTACAACATCGAGAGCCTGACAGTGGCCAGGACGCTCGATCCCACGCTGTCCGCGATGACGATCGTGGCGCAGGTCGGCGAGCAGGGCCGCGACCTGCTCATCAAGCAGATCTCGCGCCTCGTCAACGTCATCAAGGCCGTGGACCTTACGGACTCGCGCGCTGTCCGCCGCGAGCTGGCCCTGATCAAGGTCTACGTCGAAGGCGACAAGCGCTCCTCGCTTCTCAGGGAGGCGGAGATTTTCCGCGCCCGGGTCGTGGACGCCTCGCCCAAGGCCTACACCCTCGAAGTGACCGGCTCCCCCGACAAGCTCAACGCGCTGATCGGGCTCCTGCACGCCTACGGGCCCATTGAGATGGTTCGGTCGGGCGCGATGGCGATGGCTCGGGCAAAACAGAACAAGCTGCCGGTGCCGCGGTACAGCGAGGCCTATCTGTCCGAGCCCTAGAGCCCCGCCCCGCAGCACCACACCCGCATATGGAAAGGAACACCTGAAGACCCATGCCTGCAACCATTTACTACGAGCCAGACGGCGACCTTGACCGGCTGAAGGGCAAGAAGATTGCCGTCATCGGCTACGGCAGCCAGGGACATGCGCACGCTCTCAACCTCCAGGAGAGCGGACTGGATGTCGTCGTCGGCCTGTACAAGGGCTCCAAGTCCTGGCCGAAGGCGGAGCGCGCCGGCCTTGAGGTGCGCACAGTGGCCGAGGCCGTGAAGGCCGCACAGGTCGTGATGGTCCTCCTGCCGGACCACATCCAGCCCGACCTGTACACGAGCCAGATCGAGCCGCATCTGTCGCCGGGTGACACGCTGATGTTCGCTCACGGCTTCTGCATCCACTGGAAAGAGATTCAGCCGCCTCCCGGCGTCGACGTTTCGATGATTGCGCCGAAGGCGCCGGGCCACCGCGTCCGCGAGCTCTTTGTCGAGGGAGTTGGCGTGCCGGGCCTGGTCGCCGTGGCACAGGACGAGTCCGGCCAGGCGAAGGAGCAGGCCCTGGCGTACGCCCTAGGCCTGGGCTGCCTGAAGGCGGGCGTGATCGAGACAACGTTCAAGGAGGAGACCGAGAGCGACCTGTTCGGCGAGCAGGCGGTGCTCTGCGGAGGGTGCTCGGAGTTGATCCGGGCGGGCTTCCAGACTCTGGTTGAGGCCGGCTACCAGCCTGAGATCGCCTACTTCGAGTGCCTCCACGAGCTCAAGCTCATCGTGGACCTGATCTACGAAGGAGGGTTGAGCTACATGCGGTACTCGGTCTCGGACACCGCCGAATACGGTGACTACACCCGAGGGGCCCGTGTCGTTGACGACCAGGTCCGTGAGCGGATGCGCCGGATCCTCGCCGAGATCCAGTCCGGCAGCTTCGCCAAGGAGTGGATGGACGAGAACCGCGCCGGGCGTGAGCAGTTTCTGGCGACGAGGGCTGCCCAGGAGGGCCAGCTGATCGAGCAGGTCGGCGGCAAGCTTCGGGCCATGATGCCGTTCCTCCGCAAGGAGAAGCCCGACTCCACCCCGCTCGCGCCCACAGCGAACGGCTAGCCGAAGCGAGGACCCTTCCATGCGGGTATTCGTCTACGACACGACGCTGCGCGACGGTACGCAGGGAGAAAACGTTGCCTTCTCGGTCGCCGACAAGCTGGCGATCGCACGCAGGCTCGACGAGATCGGCATCGACTACATCGAGGGGGGCTGGCCGGGATCCAACCCCCGGGACGCCGAGTTCTTCGATCGCGCGAAGGCGGAGCTCCGTCTGCGACGGGCCCGGCTGGTCGCCTTCGGCTCCACGCGTCATGTGGCGAATCCCGTCGAGGAGGATCCCAACGTTCGCAAGCTGGTCGAGGCCGAGACGCCCGTCGTTGCCGTCTTCGGCAAGAGCTGGAACCTCCACACCGAGCGCGCCCTCCGCGTGACCGAGCAGCAGAATCTCGAGATGATCGGCTCCACGGTCGCCCATCTCAAGTCGCTCGGCCGCGAGGTGATCTACGACGCCGAGCATTTCTTCGACGGGTACCAGTCGAGCAGGGAGTTCGCCTTTCGCACGCTCGACGCCGCCCTGAGCGCCGGCGCGGACTGCCTCGTGCTCTGCGACACCAACGGCGGCACGCTCACGGCGCACCTTTCGGAGATCGTGGCGGATGTGCGCGAGCACTTCGGAGGCGTGATCGGCATCCACACCCACAACGACTGCGAGCTTGCGGTGGCGAATGCGATTGCCGCGGTGGAACTCGGCGCCACGCATGTGCAGGGGACGATGAACGGGTACGGCGAGCGGTGCGGGAACTGCAACCTGATCTCGACTATCTGCAACCTCGAACTCAAGCTGGGCCACACCGTCCTCGGCCGGGAGAACGTCGCAAGGCTGACGGCCTTCGCGAACTACGTCGCCGACATGGCGAACCTGCGTCTCGCCAACGGTTCGGCGTTTGTGGGCAAGAGCGCATTCGCCCACAAGGGTGGCATCCACGTCAGCGCCGTGCTCCGGGACGCGGTCACTTACGAGCATGTCGAGCCCGAGGCGGTGGGCAACGTGCGCCGCGTCCTGGTCAGCGACCTGTCCGGCCGCAGCAACATCACGTTCAAGCTCCAGGAGAAGGGTTGGGACGACTACCTCACGGCCGAGGCGCGCAAGCAGCTGCTGGACCGCATCAAGCACTTGGAGTTCGAGGGTTACGAGCTGGAGTCCGCCGATGGCTCATTCGAGCTCCTCGTCCGCCAGGCGCTGGCTGTCGAGAAGGATCTCTTCCGGCTGCGGACGATGAACATGTCGATTCGCAAGCGGGGCATCGAACACTCTGAGTGCGAAGTCGCCATGACAGTGGAGACCCCGGAGGGCGTCCGAAATGCCACCGTCTTCGCGTCCGGACCGTTCGATGCCATGGCGGGCGCACTGCGCCGGTGTCTGGCGAAGGCCTACCCGGCGGTGGCCGGCATCCGCCTCGTCGACTACAAGGTGCGCGTGCTGAATCCGGGCAAGGGCACTGCGGCGAAAGTGCGCGTGCTGATCAACTGGACCGACCATGTGACATCCTGGACCACCGTGGGCGTGTCCGACGATGTGCTCGAGGCGAGCTGGAATGCCCTCCGCGACTCGGTGCGCCTCGAATTGCTGCGGCTCGAACAGCCTCTTCCCAAGCCCAGCGTGCAGCTGGCGTAGCGCTGCCATCGCCGGCAAGGGGTGCGCATTGGTGCTCCGGTCTGCGGATTCCGCTCATCGGGCTTGGCGGCGTGGTGCGGCAGGACAGAGGAGGTGGGGCCTGACCGGAGGCCTGCGCCTCGCTCTCGCTTCCTCTCCGTCGCGGGCCGCTGAGGAGCGCGTCACGGCTCCGTCCGAGGTGTCCGGCCACGCCTCAGCTCGAAGCCTCGAACCAGCACGTACGCCACCAGGGCCAGCATGAATACCAGAAGGAACACCCACGCGATGCCTTGGATCGTCTCGATGACGGTCCGATAGACCTCGAGCGTCCAGCGCTCCGGAGTGAGGATGAGGATCTCCTCATCGTTCTTCGGCGCCGAGACGTACCGCTCCAGATCGTGGATGCGGACCCCTCCTGAGACTCCAACAACGTAGGCGGCGAACTTGATGTACCGGTGCCATGCTCCGCTGAGCTCGTCTGCCACGATCCGGCCGAGGAGTGACGCGATGGGCCGGTCGAACAGTCGCACCGTGCCGAAAGACACTGCGACGGCAACGAGAAAGGTGACGGCCAGCAGGGCAAAGAACATCTTCGAGCGCGTCGGCTACCGAGTGTACACCTCAGGCTGGCCGGCGTCCAGAGGATGGACGAGCAGGATCCGGAAGCGTTGAACGCGGTCTCTCGGACCACTGTCCGCCTCTCAGCCCCGACACAACATTCATGTAACTCCCCGAAAAGGCAGTCAGCGGGGCCGGACCGGCTCGGGGCTGCGACGCGCCCGGTGGCGCACTTAGGCAGTTGCCGCGGCAGGTACCACGACCCCGGGCCGGGAGACCAACTCATGTGGCGTGGCTGTGATGTTGACGAAAACGACCTTGGGGCACCATCGCGGTCAAGAATGTCCGGAACGGAGCCATCGAGGGCCAGAAAGAACCACATTGTGCTGAATGAGTCATGGCTACGCGGTAGGGCTAGACCCCGCCGCCGCCTCCGCAAGGCATGATCGAGGGCCTGTTTCCATCCGACGGAACGGGGACGCATTCCTTTCCGTCTATGACAGACATGCCAGCCGGGAGGGTACACTCTACAAGGACTGATCAATACTCGTCGCCGCTGATTCGTAGAAGTACGCTGGTTTTCGCATTGCTGTTGTCGACCGGCGCGGCGCTTCCGTCGGTCGCCCAGCAACAGGATTCCCGGATCGAGGTCTACGGCCTGACGGGGATCTACAGCCCCGGCGTCGGTAGGGACCGGTTTACCCCGCAAGCCGGGGCAGGGGTGTTGCTTCCTGTCGGACGGCGATGGGCCGCCGTGGTGGATTTCGGCATCGGCGTCGCGCCCGTCCATAGAAAGTTCCGCTATGTCGGACATTCGCTTGGCCGGGACGCGGCCTTTTACCGTAGGAACCCGCACCTGCCGAGCATCAACGAGCATTGGACCAACGAAGCCACGTTGCGCCCGTCGTTCGCGAGGGTGTGGAGACGCGACCAGTTCTCGTTCTGGCTAGGAGCCGGAGTCGGGGCGAAATTCGAATACAACCGCTGGAGGCACAAACGGGCCCGGGAAGTGCACGACGAGACAGGCAGCGTGATCCCGGTTGACGACGAAGAGCCCTTCGGGTTGCTTGTTCTCGATGAGCACTTCAACACAGGGGACAGTTGGTCTCCCCTGTTGGCCATCTTAGGCAGCTTTGGCGCGTCCGTGAGCCTGACCGAGCGAGCTGTCGTCCGGTTCGGGTACTCCTGCGGCTTGACGTACTTGGACGAACCGCTGGCCGGTGGGATTGAGCTTGGTATCGGCTACCGGTTCTAGCCTGGCGTTGCAGGCGCCGTAGAACGCTTCCTCTGGAATTGAAACTAGCCATTTGCAAGGAACCGCAAGGCAGATGTCCGACGAGAGCCCTAGTTGGGATCGCATATAAGGTCCGTACTATTACCCGCTGCTGCTCGAGGTGGCTCTCGGGTCGGAGGTGATCGATTCGGATCGGACTGCAGAGCATTGGCACAGTTCGTCGCAGCATCGTCAGCTTCAATTCCAGGCACGACAGGGGCCGCAGGCAGGTCGGCTCTCCGCTGACCGATTTTGCGAACTTCAGCGCTGAGGAGAATCTGGGCAACGGATCCTCATGGCGAACCGAGGGGGCGGGAGGCCGCCATGCACGGTATGTCACCAGGCCGAGGCCTTCTCCTCGGTGCGTCCCAGACGCAATCGACGTCGGGCGACTGACGCGTCGAACAACGGACTTGACGCGCCTCCACGGTCACAGACCGGGGCGTTGCCGAGAGCACCGGGAACGCCCACGACGCGGGCAGCTTCAAGGCGCCGTCTCTCCGAGACTTGGGCGTGGGAGCTCCGTACATGCACGATGGCCGCCTCGCGACGCTAGCGGACGTGATCGAGCACTACAGCGACGTCATCCGGCCCCACCCGGATTTCGATCCGGCATCGCGTGGCCGTTTCGCCTTCCGCTGCATCCTCGAGAGTTCCGTCCAGGCCCTGCCCAATCCGTCCGAGGCCCAGCGGAAGCTGCGTCCGACGCCCGAGGGCTGCAGGTTCTCGAGCTAGGGGAAGGCGGCTCCGGCCAGGCTTTTGCACGCGCTGACCGACGAGAAACTCGCCGGTTCGTTCTTTGAAGCCTGCTGGCCAGTGATCACGGGAGAGTCGCCAGCGGAGGTGGCGATGGGGCTGTGGGCTGAAGCCGTCGCCGGGGACACCTATCGGTCATCATCCTTGCGACGCAGGCCGGCACGCGCCTTGCGCAAGGCCGAGAGCCGCTTCGCAATGCGTTGTTCCACACCTCGCTGGGTAGGGACGTAGTACCGCTTTCCCTCCATGCCGTCGGGTAGGCAGGCCATGCCAACGATCGCATCCTCGCTGGCGTGCGCGTGCTCGTAACCCGCAGAGTAGCTGAGCTCCCGCGTGAGCCTTGTAGGGGCGTTTCGCAAGTGAAGCGGCACCACGGGTGCGGAACCGGTCCGAATGTCCGACCGCGCGGCTCCGAGGGCGCGGTACACCGAGTCCGACTTTGGAGTCACGGCGAGGTACACGGCGACCTGTGCCAGGAAGAGATCGCCTTCGGGCTCGCCCACAAGGCGGAACGCCTCCACCGCCGCCATGGCCATCTCGACGGCCCTCGGGTCCGCGAGCCCTACGTCCTCCGCCGCTATCCGAACCAGTCTGCGGCCGATGTACAGCCGGTCCTCGCCCCCCTCCAGCATGCGGGCCAGCCAGTACAGGGCTGCGTCGGGATCGCTTGAGCGGACGGACTTGTGCAGCGCCGAAATCAGGTTGAAGTGCTCCTCGCCCGCCTTGTCGTAGCGGGGCAGCTTCCGCTGCAGCACGTCCTCGACCAGCGCCTCGGTAACAGGCTTCCCGTCTGCAGACGTCGCGAGCGTTTCCAGTGCCAACAGCGCCACCCGGGCGTCGCCCCCCGCATGGACCGCAATGCGGTGCAGCAATGCGTCCGGGACTTCGACGCGACTGCCCGCCAAGCCACGGTCCTCGTCTCGCAGGGCAGCTTTCTGCAGTGCCACCAGCTGGGTCGAGGTCAGCGGCTCCAGCGTGTAGACCTTCGCTCTGGAAAGGAGCGCCGAAATCACTTCGAACGACGGGTTCTCGGTTGTCGCCCCGATGAGAATGATGTCGCCTCGCTCGACAAACGGCAGGAACGCGTCCTGCTGGGCCTTGTTGAAGCGGTGGATCTCGTCGACGAAGACGATGGTGCGGGCGCCGGTGCTGCGAAGGCGCCTGGCGCCTGCAAGCACCCGCTTGACATCCCTGATGCCGGCCAGCACGCCGCTGAACGCGACGAACTCGGAGCGGGTCATTCCGGCGATGACGCGTGCCAGCGAGGTCTTGCCGACGCCCGGGGGGCCCCAGAGGATCATCGATCCGATCTGGTCGGCCTCGATCTGCCGGCGCAGCGACCTGCCCGCACCCAGAAGGTGCACCTGCCCGACGAACTCCGCCAGGGACCGGGGACGCATCCGCTCGGCCAGCGGCCTCGTTGGGTCGACCGGGCTGTCCGTGCGGGACTCGAACAGGCTCACTTGGCCGCCATCCTCCGTGCGTGCTCGTACAGGATGATGGAAGCAGCGATCGAGGCGTTGAGAGAGTCGACCGTGGAGGTCGGAACTGCGACCGCAGTGGAGTGCTCTGCGATGACCGGCGCGACCCCGTGCGTCTCCGAGCCGATCACGATCGCGCAGTCGCTCGAGAGGACCGACTCCGCCAGCGGGATGCCGCCGCGCGCGTCCGCGTGATACAGCGTCTTTTGGCGCTTCCGGACGAGTTCGAGGAAAGCGTCGGAGCTGATCCTGTTCAGGAACGGCAGGCGGAACAGGGACCCGGCCGACGCACGCAGCGTCTTCGGATTGGCTGGCGACGCCGACCCCTGCAGAAAAACCACGCCGGATGCCCCGAAGGCCTCGGCCGAACGGACGATCGTACCGGCATTGCCGGGATCCTGAATGCCGTCGAGCGCCATGACCAGTCCCCGCCCCACGGCATCAGGGTCCCAGGACGGCAGCCTTACCAGGGCCAGCACCCCCTGGCTCCGGGCCGTCGTGGCGACCTTCCCGAACAATCGGTCCGCGACCGGATGCAGTGGAATCCGGCGGTGGGTCGGCAGGGTCTCGGCGACCTCGGGCGCCATCCGCTCGCTGGCGAACACCCGCTCGATCTCAATGCCGGAGCGGAGCGCCTCGTGGAGAAGGTGTGGCGATTCCGCAAGGACCGACCCTGCGAACCCGCCCCGCGACGCGGCGTGACGCAGCCGCTTCAGCCACGGGTTCCCCGGACTCGTGATGGTGTCTCCATGAGGGTGCATGTCCCGTCGCAGCTCGGATTCCAGCGTATTATGACTTGAAGTGCGCGTCTGCGAGAGAATGCGCGTCAACGTCCATCGGCCCGAGGCGAGCATCGTGAGGCGCGCGGCCGAGACGATCCGGCGGGGCGGTGTGGTGGCGGCGCCGACCGACACTCTCTACGGTCTGCTGGCGGACGCAAGAAAGCCCGCGGCTGTGCGGGAGGTGTTCCGCATCAAGCGTCGGCCGGCGCACAAGCCCGTGCTTCTCCTGATGGACAGCCTGGGGCGGGTCCGCCGCGTGGCGCACGAGCTGCCGGACGCATTGGACGCTGTGGCCGCCGCGTTCTGGCCGGGGCCGCTGACCGTTGTGCTTCCCGCCCGCCCGGAGGTGCCCCGCACTGTGACTGCCGGGCGGGGCACTGTGGCCGTGCGCGTGCCGCGCTCGCCGCTGGTCAGGGCGCTGGTGCGCCAGGCGGCCTGCCCGCTCACGGGCACCAGTGCGAATCTCTCAGGGAGGTCTGGCGCCACCTCGGCGCGTGAGGTCTTCACGCAACTGGGCGGGAGAGTCACGATGCTGCTGGATGCCGGCCGGGTCACCCGTCCGGTTCCCTCGACCATCGTGGATCTCTCGTCGGACTCCCCATGCCTCCTGCGCGAGGGCTGCATCGGCCAGGATGCGATCGACCGCGTGCTGCTGCATGCTGGGCTTGCCCAGCTTGCAGGCCGTCGATAGGTGGCGGGGACGTAACCTCCGGATTTTGTGGCAGGGCCTGGGCCGCCGAGGACACGTAGGGCTCGTGCTTGGGATTCAGCCAGCCGTCCGCGAGGCACAGGCCCCGGGGCCAGCCCGTTGCGCGACAGCTCCCCTGCCACCAGCGCCTGACGCAGCCAGTTCACGCTCTCCTGCCTTAGCAATCTCAGGCCGATGCGCATCTGATCTTGGTATACACATCGCCGATCACCTTGTTAACTGTGTCCGCGTGACAGGCATGCAGGGCAGGGCGAATTCCGCGTGTCGGTCCCAGACGGTCGCGGGATGAGCCGGCACGAACGATCAACATCAACACATCACAGGTTCTATGACGCGACGCATTCATACCACTTTGACGTTGGACCCTGACGTGGCGGCCCTGACCGAACGGATGCAGCGGGCGCGCGGTCAGAGCTTCAAGGCGGTTGTGAACGAGGCGCTCCGGTGCGGTCTGCGTGCCATGGCGGCTCCGTCCGGCCAGCCGGCGGCCTACAGGACGCCTGCCGTCGATCTGGGTCATTGTCGGATTGGCAGCCTCGACGACGTCGCCGAAGCACTTGCCGTTGCGGAAGGCGAGGATTTCCGGTGAACCTCGTCGACGCCAACCCGCTCGTGCACGCGCACGTGGCTTCATTCCCGCAGCACGAGCGGGCGCGTACGTGCCCGCAGCACGAGCGGGCGCGTACGTGGTTGGACGACCGCATCAATGCCGCTGCTCCCGTGGGGCTTCCGTGGCCCAGTCTGCTGGCCTTCGTGCGGATTGTCACCAATCCGCGCATCTTCGATCGGCCGGCCGCGGTGTCCACCGCGTGGCTTCAGGTGGAGTCACGGCTCGCGACGCGGTCGGTCTGGATCCCAATGCCGACGGAGCGCCATCAGGTGGTGCTCTCTCCGCTCATGGCGAGTGCGGAGGGCCGTGCAAATCTTGTTCCCGACGCCCACCTGGCGGCTCTGGCCATCGAGCACGGCCTCGTTCTCTGCTCGACCGACGGTGACTTTGCCCGGTTCAATGGTCTGGAGTGGCAGAACCCGTTGCGGTAGCGCCGCGCGGGGCTCACGAGCAGCAGGTTGCGGGTGCGCAGTCGTCCGCGCAGGACGAATGCCGGCCGGCGACCGTCTTGTGGAGTTGCCCGGCGTCTCCCGACTTCACGTACCACTCCCAGTGGGCTCCGTCGGGGTCGGACATCCACGTCTCCGTCTTCTCTGCATAGCAGCAGATCGTGTCCTCGACACCGGTCGTCTCGAGCCCGGCCCGGTGCAGGCGCCGTTCGGCCGACGCAACCTCCTCGGCCGTCTCAACCTCGACGCCCGGGTGGTTGAGTGTACCTCCCTCTCGACCCTCGAAGAGGACCAGCTTCAGTGGCGGATCGGCAATCGCGAAGTTCGCGTAGCCTGGCTTCACCTTCGCGGGGGCGGTGTCGAACAGGCGGGTGTAGAAGGCGATCGCCTTGTCGAGGTCGGTCACGTTTATCGCTAGCTGTACTCGGGACATGGTGTGCTCTTTCGATGGCGTCAAGGCAGCGCGAGCTATCCAATTCTTGCAACGCGTTGCGAAATAGACACTTAAAGCCAGTCCGCCATCCTTGATTCCCTCGCCCATGACCACTTTCCAGACAGGAATCCGGCGGACCATCCGAGCCATTCCGGCACCGCTCCAGATTGCAGCCTGTTCACTTCACGTCGCTGATCAGCGTTCCGACTGCGCCGCCCGACAAGCCAGTTGATTCAGCCGTCCGCTCCTCGGGATGGTGCATCGTCAACGCGGGCAAGCCTGCCGGATGCTCCTCGCCATCCAGCATAACCTCGTCGCGACGCACCGGCACCGGCGGCAGGTAGCGCCACCGGTCGCCGTCGAACCGCACGAACAGTGTCCCGTCGCGGATTTCGACGACTGTCCCGCAGTACGCTTCACGTGGCGACTTCCGCGTGATCCGAACGCGCGAACCAACAGCGATTCGTCCTGAACCGGTCATCCTGCCAGCGATTTCGGGCCTTGCGTGGCAGGACTTTATCAGCCGTCGCTCTTCCAGGGCTACAGCCACACAACTGAACGGCCCGCATCGCCGCCACGACTGTGCCGGTCGCCAAGCCGAGAGCCCCCGATCGACCAGTGAATACCCGTTCCTTCAAAAGGTGCCTCCGTGACACGCGCGGCTACGCTGCCCGCAGGAACTCCAGCAGCAGGCGGACGGTCTCCTCGGGCCGCTCCTGCTGCACCCAGTGGCCGGAGCCGTCGAGCAGGTACGCGCCGCGAAAGTCGGTGCAGGCGCTCTCCTGCATCCGCTCGAACGCCCCCGGGCGCTGAAAGACGCCCCAGTCGCTCGCGCCGCCGATGAACAGCGACGGGATGTCGATCGTGCGGCCGGCGAAGGTCAGCGGCTCGTCCGTGATCACGCCTGAGCGGTACCACTGCAGGCCGCCTTGGAACCCGTTGCGCTCGTACTCCGTGCTGTAGACGCGCAGCTCGTCGTCGGGCAGCCAGCGGTTGGCTGCGATCTCGGCCGCGGTCGGCATCTCGCGGGCGACAGTCTCCGCCATGCCCATGTCGAGGTCCATGATGTAGTAGGTCGGCATCTGCGCGACCTCGGCGGCCGTCCACGATGCCAGCCGGTTTGGGCGGTTCGCGTCCCAGTCGGCGCTCTTGTGGTGGTAGTAGGCGCGCAGGAACGCGTGGACGCCCTGCGGGGCGCGCCACATGTTGGGGTTTGCCTCGCGTGTTCGGTAGTAGCGCTGGTAGTGCTTGCGCGGGCGGGGCAGGCGCGCCAGCTCCTCGT
>JAPPMB010000087.1 GCA_028819255.1 Bryobacterales bacterium
GGGGGGGGTGGCCCTCCTGCCCCCCCCCTGGGGGTTGGGGGGCGGGGCCCCGGGGCCCTTATGGGGGCGGGGGGCCCCCCACGGGGGGGGGGGGGGCTTCCGGATTCCCGGCGGCGGCCAGCGATTCGCCGAGCCTGATCGCCGCTGGAGCGTAAGGTCGCTTCTCGAGCGCACGCCTCAGCGGGGCAGCAGCCTCTGTGTGCCGCCCGGCCTCCTGGAGCGCAACGCCCCGCAGGTACGACCAGCGAAACTCGCCTCTCGAGAGTTCCTCCGCACGCTCGTAGAGATCTGCCGCCGCTGCCAGTTGGTCGTGGGCGTGCAGCATCGTCGCGAGATCCCCGTTGGCCCATGGATCGTCCGGACCCTCCTCCACGGAACGAATCCGCCGGGCGGCCAGATCGCGGACGCTCTGGGGAAAGTCCTCCGCGGCAACCGCGGGGATCGCGGGCAGCCGGCTCTCCGGGTCGCTGCCGCACGCCGCCAGGGAGATCGCCAGTACTGCAGCCAGCGCGCTTCGGCAAGAGGGCACTGCAATTACCGTAGCCGCAGGCAACTGGAAGCCTCCCGTGTCCGGACTACCGGAAGTTGAACCAGAGCATGAGCACTGCCAGGCCGACGAGGACTGACAGCCCGCCGAGCAGCCTCTCGCTGCCCGTTGCTTCCGCGGCCCTTCGGCGGCCCTCCCAATCGACTGTCAACGCAGCCACGCGCGCCAGCACGGGCTTCTCGTCGAGCTTGCTCACGACCCAGAACAGGACCAGGCATCCGAAAAAGACGCCGACGCTGTAGTTCAGGAACGAGACCTGGACGAGCCCGTTGAGCGCGCCGAGGTCCATGCCGTAGGCCTTGTACAGAATGTCGAGCAGGAACCGTCCCGCCCCTGCCAGGCCCCCTACGACCAAGGTCGTCATCGCCGCCCTGGAGGTTCCGCCACGCCAGAGGATGCCCAGCAGAAACGTCGCGGTGATGGGCGCGCCGATATACGCCTGAACGCTCTGGAGGTACTGGTAGACCTCCCCGCTCAGGTAGCGGATCATCGGGATCCAAAGGATGCTCAGCAACACGACGGCGCCCGTGACCAGGCGGCCGACGAACACCAGCCGCCGCTCGCCGGCATCCGGGCGGAGCTTCTTGTAGATGTCCATCGTCACGAGCGTCGAGCAGGAGTTCAGGACGCTGCTCAGGGACGACATGAGGGCGGCAAGCAGCGCCGCGATCATCAGGCCGGAAAGCCCGGCGGGCAGCAGGCGATCGACCAGCAGCGGAAACGCCGTGTCGCCGGTCGCCTCCCCCGGCCAAAGCGCGCGGGCGATCAGTCCGGGAAGGACCAGAATGAAGACCGGCAGGATCTTCAGCGCGGCAGCGAAGATCGTCCCGCCGCGGGCGTGGGGGAGACTGCGGGCGCTGAGGGTCTTCTGGACAATGACCTGGTCGGTGCACCAGTACCAAGTGCCCAGGATCATCGTGCCCAGCGTGGTCCCGAGCCATGGATACTCGGGATGGCTGATCTCCTTGACAATGTGAAAGAAATCGTCCGGGAGCGCCTCCCGGAGCGCCGCGAAGCCGCCGGCCTCGCTCAGTCCGAGCCACGTGAGGAACGCTGAACCGCCAATCATGATGAAGGCCTGCAACAGGTCCGTGTAGATCACGGCCGACAGGCCGCCCGTGATCGTGTAGACGCCCGTCGCGATCACCAGCAGAATCGCCGTCGTCATGTAGTCCCAGCCGAAGATCTCGCGGGCAAGAATCCCTGCCGCGAACAAGGCGACCGAGATCTTCGTCAGCACGTAGGCGAGGAGGGAAACGGTCGTCAGATACCAGCGACAGCCCGGGCTGAACCGTTTCTCGAGAAACTCGGGCATGGTGAAGATCCCGCTGCGCAGGTACTGCGGGATGAAGATCCAGCCAAGCAGCAGCAGGCAGAAGCTCGCGGACCATTCGTAGGTGCCGACGGCAAGGCCGCTAGAAGCGCCGGAACCGGCCAGCCCGATCACATGCTCGCTGCCGATGTTGGTCGAGAACAGGGTGGCGCCCACGGCGAACCAGCCAATGTGCTTGCCGGCGAGGAAGTACTCGGTCGTGGTGTTCTTGTTCCGGGAATGGTAGAAGCCGACGCCGAAGACGGCGATGAAATAGACAGTGATAATGAGAGCGTCCATCGAAATCGAGAGTATAGCTTGACGGGAGACGGAATCGGCCTAGTCGTATTTGCGCACGGCTCCCGTGTCGTTGCTGCGAACGAGGCTGTTCGAGTGGTGGCACTCGAGGCTGCACGTCAGGCCGGGATGGCGGCGCACAGGACCGCCTTTCTCGAACTTGCCGAGCCGACTCTGTCTCAGGCCGTGGCCGACCTCGCCAAAGAAGGCGTTCAGCGGGTCGTAGTCACTCCTTACTTCCTGACCATGGGACGCCATCTCGTGGAGGATCTGCCGCGACTGCTCGAGGCGGCCCGAGCGGAGCATCCAGACCTGACCGTCGAAGCGTCCCCGCCATTGGATGGACATCCCGATCTGGCGGGAATCCTCGCGGACCGCGCACGGGACATGCTGACACGCATGCGTTCCGCGAACGATCCGTACGCCGGCGTCGTGTCGGCAGCGTCGGCTGACGGGTGATCCGCTCCAAGCTCGCTGAGGCGTTCGGCCATCGTATTTCTGCGTACGGAAAGGCAGTGTTCTCATTTGGATATCGAGGCGAAACCACAGCAGATGCGGCCGGGCTCCCACTACGCTTGAAGTTCGGATGCATCGGGATTGCTGTGCGGGGAGTGGCCAGGAAGCGCAGAAGCCCGCCGCTGTCGAGCGGCAGGCTTCCAGCGAGAGTCCAGGCGAGAGCGGGTCACCCTGATGCAAACCCCATCAAGCACGGCGCGGAGGATGGTTGATGCAGGTGATTCACTTGATCGAGCAGCGGAGTTTGAGCCGAAGGGCGACTCAGTTCACGTTCCGCGCACGATTCCGACACGTGGCGGGCCAGTATGTCGCGCTGCAGTTGGAAATCGGCGGCACGACGGCGCGACGCTACTATTCGATCGCGTCGCCGCCACGTCCAGATGGGGCAATCCAGATCTGCATCCGGCACGACGGGGCGTTTGGCAGGCACCTGATCGGCCTCCGCGCCGGCGACGCTGTCGAATGTAGCGCGCCATCGGGGAAGATGCGCCTTCTGGACCCGAAGAAGCCTGCGGTCTACTTTGCGGCGGGAACCGGCGTTTCCCCAATGCGGGCCATCCTGCTGGCCCACCTTGAGGACAACCCGCAGGCTGACGCGACGCTCGCACTCGGTGCGCGCTGGAGAGACGAACTGCTCTATCGGAACGAATTCGATGCTCTCGCGCGACAACACGGCAAATTCCGGTTCCTTCCGGTGGTGAGCGGGGATGATCGAGAGTGGCCAGGAAGTCGGGGGCGCGTGACGGACCATGTCGAGGCGGTGCTGAGGGGCCGCAGGAATGTTGACGCATACTTCTGCGGGCAGCGCGAAATGGTGTTGGAACTGCGCAGGAAGCTCGAATCAGCCGGCATTCCCGACGAGCGGCAGTGCTACGAGAGGTGAGGACAGGTGTTGACCCGCGGGGCGCCGACAGGCCGTCAATGGGGCTGACTGCCACCAGACCGCACCCTTCCAGAGGCGAAAGAGCGACGGGGCACGCCAGCGAAGGCCCATCGTGCGCGGCAGCATCCAGCAACCTGCGACCGGATTGCCCTGCAGTTCCGCATTGCTTTAGTCCGCGGGTATTCGCGGAGGGCCTCGCCCGGCGTATGGCAGTGCGCCCGCGAGTACGCGTTGCCCAAGGACCTGGCTTGGTGAGCCACGCTCGCGTCAATCGTCCGTAAGACAGGACACCCATTGGGTCGAGGGAGGAGGAAGCCTGACACCAGCGTGCCCGGGCCGAAAATGCGCTCAGAAACCGAGTGGCCTCGTCTCTGTCGATAGCAAGTCGCTCTACCGAACTTTCGTTTCCATGTGTCGCCGCTGCCATTGATCGTCTCGTTGCATTCGGGATCGCACGGGAGGTCCCTGGGAGACGCTGTAACCGAGTGTTCCCGTACAACCAGTATCTTTCCCTACTCAACGCAGGAACCGATGCTCGTTGATCGCAAGCGTTCTGAAGTCGGATCGCAATAGGCCGAAGTTCCCCCCTAGCATAGACCAAGAAACGGCCCTAAGCCCTTTCGAATCAAGGGCTTAGGGTGGATCTCTCGTTGCACCGATGTTCCCATGTAATGAACTTGGATCACGTGTCTATTGACTAGGTAGTATTTGACATCTGATACTTGTGTGGTGTATCATGTTCCCATGTACGTGGACATCGTCCCGAACCGCAACTCGCCCCCGGCCGTCCTCCTCCGCGAAGGCTGGCGCGAGGGCAATCGCGTCCGCAAGCGCACCCTCGCCAACCTCTCCTCCTGGCCCCCTGCCAAGGTCGA
>JAPPMB010000040.1:0-37513 GCA_028819255.1 Bryobacterales bacterium
GAGGTTGCCTGACAACGGCGTCGATGGCCCGATCTACGATGTTCGGAATTCAGAGACTGTTACGGATGATCGCAGTATTCCCAAATAAGAGAACTCTATTGACGCTTCTAATGACGCCTCTAGGATCTGCATTCGCCAGTGCTTATCGACAGCTTGTGGCATTGATCGCTTTGATGCTCATCCTCAACACCGCTGTCGGAGGGCAGACCAATACGGGCACGATTCGAGGTACCGTCTTCGACACGACCGAGGCGGTCATCCCTGGCGCGGCTGTCACAGCTGTCGAGGAGACACGCGGCGTCGAGCGACAGGCCTCAACCTCCGCGACCGGCGACTTCGTCTTCACGTTCGTCGATCCGGGGACCTACACGGTCACCTTCAAGGCCGAGAATTTCGCTCCGTTCAGCATCGAAGGCCTGATCGTCCGTGTGGGTGAGAGCGCGTCGGTGTCGCCAAGGCTGGAACTCAGAGCGACCGTGACCGAGGTCGTGGTCGCCGCAGAGGCAGTACGGTCGGTGATCGACCCCCAACAGGTTCAGCAGGCCGATCACATCGATTCGGTCCAGCTCGAACACCTGCCGATCAACCGCCGCGACTATCTCGACCTTGCCCTCCTCACCCCAGGCACAGTGGACGCCAACTACATGGCGAACTCGAACACCTACCGCATCGCGCCGACACCGAATTCGGGCCTGGGAATCGCGGGCATGAACGGGCGGGGCAACACGTTCATGATTGACGGACTCGACAACCAGTACAACAGCGGCACCGTCCGATCGTCCATCAGCCAGGAGGCCGTCCACGAGTTCCAGGTCAACCGCAGCTCCTTCTCCACGGAGCAGGGAAGCGCTCCGGGAGGCGCGGTGAACATCGTCACGAAGAGCGGCACGAACGAGGCGCACGGCAGCCTGTTCGGACTGGTCCGAAACCGCCGCTATCAGGCTCGCCAGTACTTCGACCCGAACCCGGACAAGTCGGCGTACACGAGAGTCCAGAGCGGCGTGTCGATCGGAGGTCCGATCCAGAGGAACAGGACTTTCTATCACGCCGCCTACGAGCGACTCGACCGGAACGAGTCGCAAATCGTCTCACTGCTTGACGACCCGTCATTCCTCTATGAGCTGCCGCCGGACCAGCAGCTCCTTGCCGATACGCTCGGAGCGAGCGCCCCTCCGGCACTGAGGCCGCTGGTCGGGCAGCTCTCGGCGGCGCTCACGCCTGCCAACACCCCGGGAGTCGTCGAGCTCTTCGAGGAGAATAGCGGCGTCTTTCCGTTCACGGAGCATCGACATCTGATGAGCGTCCGCGCCGACCACTCGTTCACGGACGGCCACAACCTCTTCGTGCGGCTGAACTCGACGATCGGAGATGCGGACAACCGGGACTTCGGGTCGCTGGACGGCCGCAGCAGCGGACACGGCGAGAAGATCCGGGATGTGGCGCTCGGAGTGGGCGACACCTACGTGATCAGCCCAAGCTGGGTCAGCGAGACCCGCCTCGGCTTGGCCTACCACCACCGCGACATCTTCCCGACGGATCCTCACGGCCCGGCAATCAACATCGAGGGAACCGGATACTTCGGCAGAAACCTGCTGCTTCCCGTAAGCAACCTCGAGCGAGTGTTCCAGATACGCCAGAACTTCATGCGGCTGACCGGCCGCCAGACGATCAAGTTTGGTGTTGACGTGAATCCCACCCGCGACAGCGTGCGGTCCGAGACGTTTCTGGGCGGCCGGTTCATCTTCGCGCCCGCCATCCCCCTCAGCAACATCATTGACAGCGCCGCAGGCACGCCCCTCTCCACGCTGATCAAGCTCTCCCTGAACTCGGCAGGGCTCACGGAGCTGGCAGCCGCTGTGGACAAGCCGATCAGCGCCATCCAGTCCTTCGCACTGGGCCTGCCGATCGTGTACCAGCAAGGATTCGGCAACCCCGTGTGGACGGGCTGGTCCAACCGGACGAACTTCTTCGTCGAGGACGCCATTCGCATCTCTCCGGACTTCCTGCTCACACTCGGCCTCCGGCACGAACTTGAGCTGAAGACGAGATTTCCACGCGATCTCGACAACTTCGGACCGCGGGGCGGATTCGCCTGGAGTCCGGGCACCAAGACCGTCATTCGCGGCGGCTTCGGCCTCTACTACTCCCGAATCGACGGGCAGATGAGCTATATCAACGACCTGCTGGGGGACAACGCCCAGATCTCGCAGCTCCTGATTCCGATCGTCGGGGCTCCCGGCGTGAACAGCGCGCTGACTGGCGAACCGGTCGATTCGTCCCAGGTCTGGGGATCGGTCAAGGCCTCGGGCATCCTCGGCAAGCGAACGATCTCGAATGAGGATCTGGCCGTCCACGGCATCACGCCGGGGCCCGGGTTTCCGTTCAGAGTCGGGTTTCGCACTGCGGCGGACACAGTGAATCCGTATGCGCTCCAGGGCAGCTTCGAAATCCAGCGCGAGTTCGGGGGCTACGGGCTTTCCGCGGCCTACAACTACACCCGGGGGGTCCACATCATCCGGCCTCTCGACCTCAACGTCTTCGACAACGGAACCGGGGAGGACGGCAGGCCCATCGTGGGCTTCAGGGACCGGCTGATCTTCCAAGACAATGTCTTCGGAAGCTGGGGCCGCTCATACTACCACGCCCTGATCCTCCAGCTGAAGAAGCGGTTCGCGCGCAGGTTCTCCCTGTCCGCCCACCACACATGGAGCAAGGCGATCGACGAGAACACCGACTTCAGTTCGTCCTTCGAGCCCGACATTCCCTGGGACGCCCGCAACGAACTCGCGCTCTCTCACTTCCACCGTGGTCACCGCTTCGTCGCGAACGCGATCGCCCAGTCCCCCTGGAGGGCCGCCAGGGGCAGAGGGTTCGGACACAACCTGCTCTCCGATTTCACGTTTTCCGGAATCCTGGTTGCACGCACGTTCGCGCCGTTCAACGTCACCACCGGCTTCGATTCACTGGGTGACAACCATTCCGAGACACACCGGCCGTGGGGCCTTGGGCGCAACGCCGGCATGGGACCCGCCTTCTTCGGGATGGATTTCAGGCTCACCCGCGCGATCCTGATTTCAGAGCGCGTGTCGCTCAATGTGGTTGCCGAGGTGTTCAACGTCCTGAACAAGACCAATTTCAAGCAGGTGAACGGCATCGTCGGCGACGTGGCCGTCGAGGATCTGCCGACGCCGCTGGTCGGTCACCGCGGATCGGTGACGGATCCGCTCGCATTCACCTCCGCATTCGATCCCCGACAGGTCCAGTTCAGCCTCAGGCTCAAGTTCTAGGGCACAGCCGCGCGCCTGTCACGGGCCGGCCGCTGCCTCGATCACAGCGTCGGCGGCGCGGTATCCGCTCCGCACGGCGCCCTCCATGGTGGCGGGCCATCCCGAGTCCGTCCAGTCCCCGGCCAGAAAGACGTTCCGGTAGGGCGTCCGAGGTCCCGGTCTTGAGATCCCCAGGCCGGGTCGGACCGAGAAAGTCGCACGCGGCTCCCGGATCACACGGCTGTCCGTGAGCGACGCCTGACGGGCGCCGGCAAAGAACTCGCACAGTTCAGCGACAGCCACCCGAACGATCTCGGAGGTGGAGCGGGCCTCCAACCCCCTTGACGCGCTGACGACCACCAGATAGTGGCCGCCGCCCTTGTGAAAGATCCACTGGATCTCCCGGTCGAGCAGCATCGCGTGCTCGAGGACCGTGATCGGCCGATCGAACCACAGGTGAATCCCGGTAATGGGGGAGTGCGTGAATCTCTCGATCTGGCCGCCAATCCCTAGATTCGGCACCAGGCCGTCGACGCGGTCGAACGGAACCGCGCTGACATAGTAGTCGGCGTCGCGGGCGCTCGGGTCGATTCGTCTGACCTTCGATCTGAGCAGGACGCGGACGCGAGGGCCGAGCCGCCCGGCGAGCGCGGCGGAATAGAGGTCGTCAAGCGGAACGGACGGAACGCCCATTTCATAGCTGGTTCGGCTGCCGAGCAGTCCCTCCCCGAAGACCTGAAGTGCCGGAGAGGCGGAGGCGAGGCCGGGCTCCTCGTTCAGCGCACTGACGATGAAGGGTCGCCAGAACCGGGCGACCGCGCGTGGCGTGGCGCCCTTGGAGAGGAGCCAGTCCATGAACGTGATCTCGTCGATGTCGGGGCGGCTCCGGTCCGCGGAAACCGACAGCAGGCACCTGACAAGGCTCAGTTTGTCGTTGCTGTCCAGGCACCGCATCGCGAGCAGCGAGCGGGCCAGGTGGAGAGGCGCCGGCAGGGGGTCTCTTCGGATCGTGTCCACCGCCCCGCCGGGTAGGACCAGGTGGATGGCGTCGTGAAAGCGGATCTTTCCTGCCACTCCGCAACGACCGTAGAAGTCCATGAGGGCCGTGCAGCAGCGCAGCAGAACGTGCTGGCAGTTGTCAATGCGCTCGGTGCGGCCATCGCGCATGAGCACCGGGATGGAAGCCGCGCGTCCGCCGAGAAAGGACCTGGCCTCATGCACCTCGACCAAGAAGCCGGCTTCCCCGAGCTTCGCGGCGGCGGCCAGTCCGGCCAGCCCCCCGCCGACGATCCTTACGCTGGGAATGGCGGGGTTCCTCCGGTCGCGCGCAACTGGAATGCGCGTCCCACCAGCCACAGCTTCTTCCAGACGGGGAGCCGCACCCTGTTCTCCAGAACGGCGAATCCGCCGCTTCGGATCCGGCGCAGCAGGCTTTGGTACGTCGCCACCATCGCCCAGAACGCGGGACGTCCGGACGGGCTCAAGAGGGGAAGCAGGTCGACGGCCACGCCGTAGTAGCTGTGGGCCCTCTGCCACTGGAACTCCATGAAGCGCTGGAATCGCCGGTCGTCCGAGCGGACCTCCGAGCGGAGCAGGCACTGCCTGCTCAGGCCGAATTCCTCGAGCTCGACGGACGGGAAGTAGACCCGCCCCATCGCGGCGTCGTCGGCCACGTCGCGCATGATGTTCGTCAGCTGGAACGCGACTCCGCACCTCTCCGCGAGGCGGATTGCGGAACGGCGGTCGAACCCGAGCACATGGATCGTCGCGATTCCGACCACGGACGCCGCCTGGTAGCAGTACCCGTACAGGTCGTCGAACGTCCGATAGACGCGCTCCGACAGGTCGCCCTCCATGCCGTCCAGCAGCTCGAAGAAGCACGAGTGGGGGATCGCAAACCGTTCCACGGCGTCCCGGAACGCGGCAAGGGCCGGTTCGTCGGACGGGCGGCCCGCCAGGGCATCGCGGACCGCGGTCCGCCAGGCGGCGATCTGCTCCCGCCGCGCCTCCGCCGATTCTTCCCGGTCGTCCGCAATGTCGTCCGAGCGGCGCATGAACGCATAGATCGCGCACATTGCGTCGCGCTGCCGCCGAGGCAGGAGCACGAAGGAATAGTAGAAGTTGCGCGCCCGTGTTCTCGCCACCCGCCGGCAGTGGGCATAGGATGACGCGAGCGGACCCGCAGTGGGTCGCGACGTAGGAGACAACCGTTTGAGCAGCCGTCCTCCGAGGGCCGCGACCACCATTCCGATGTACTCCGTCTTCCCAACGGCGGGACGGGACGAGATGGTGTCCGAGTCCTGCGCACGGATCTTGTCGAGCACCTTCATTCCGGCCCTTGCGAAGAGCTCGACTTCGATAGCCAGCCGCCCCTCCAGGCGGTCGGCGAGCGGCAGGCCCTTGCTGAACAGGCGAACGGCTCGTCCCGCGAGGTCACGCACCGTTTCCCGGCCGGGCGAGGACGCGACTCCGGCCGCGATGTCCTCGCCCAGCATCTGCAGGGAGTATCCGTGCGTCTCCATCACGTCCTGGGGAAGGTACACGCGGTGGATGGTCCAGTCCCGCCGAATGTCCTGCCAGTGATTGGCGAGCTGAAGCGCCGTGCAGATCGCGTCCGACAGCTCGAACAGAGCGGCGTCCCGGCAGTCGTTCAGATGGAGGACCAGCCTGCCGACCGGATTCGCGGAGAGGCGGCAGTACTCAAGCAGCTCGGCATAGGTGCGATACCGGCGTACGGACTGATCCTGCACGAATGCCTTGATCAGGTCTTCGAAGCAGGCGGCCGGAAGTTCGTGCCTGGACAGGGTGTCGGCGAGCGCCACATACACCGGATGGTACGCCCGCCCCTCGAAGACGCATCGAAGCTCGGACCGCCACCAGCCCAGCAGTTCCAGGCTCTCCGCCGGGTCTCCGATCTCGTCACCCAAGTCGTCGGCCCACCGGCAAAACGCGTAGACGTTGCAGTAGTCCTGACGCAGGCGCTTGGGAACCAGGAGACTTGCGACAAGAAAGTTTTCGTAGTGCCTGCTCGCGAGCCTTCGGGTGTAGCGGGTCGAATCCTCCAAACTCCACTCGGGAAAGTGCCTTCCGTAGTGCGTCAGGAACTCGATCGGATAGAGCATTCGGCCTGGTTCAGAAGCCCGCAGCCACACCTTCGCTTCTGGAGTCCGCCCCGCCCGCGAGCACCTCCGGAAGAACCTCAATGGCCTCCACATGGCCCAGGCCCCGATCGAAGCTCAGCCGGTGGCCGAGCGCTTCGAGCGCTTCGCGGGTCTCGGGAGCGAACCCGGTGGGCTCCAGATACAGCAAGTCCGGCATCCATTGGTGGTGGAACCGCGGAAAGTCGACAGCCTGCTGAACGTTCATTCCGAAGTCGAGGACGTTGAGAATTACCAGTGTCACCGACGTGATGATGGCCGGGCCGCCTTGGGCGCCAACCACGAGACGCGGCTGGTCGTTGCGCAGGACAATGGTCGGGGACATGGCCGAAAGAGGCCGCTTGCCCGGCTCGATGGCGTTGTTCTCGCTCTGCAGGAGACCGTAGGCATTGGGGCTGCCGGGCTTGGCGGTGAAATCGTCCATCTCGTTGTTCAGCAACACGCCGGTGCCGCGGGCCGTGACGCCCGAGCCGTAGCCTCCATTGAGCGTGTAGGTCACCGCCACGGCGTTGCCCTCGGAGTCGACGACGGAGTAGTGGGTCGTCTCGACGCTCTCATGCCCGGACGGCCTGCCATGGCCGACCTCGGCGCTGGGCGTGGCGCGGTCCGCTCGAATGCTCCGTCGGCGCTCGGCCGCGTACTGCTTGGAGAGCATGCCCTCCAGCGGGATCTCGACGAAGTCGGTGTCGCCGAAGAACTGCGCCCGGTCGGCGAAGAACCTCCGCATCGCCTCCGCCGTGAGATGAACCGCGGCCGCGGAGCCGGGGCCGGCGGCCCCGAGGTCGAAGTCCTCAAGAATGTTCAGAATCTGAACGACTCCCGCCCCTCCCGAGCTTGGGGGCGGGGCGCTGAGAATCGTGTGGCCCCGGTAGGTGCCGGTCACCGGTCGCCGCTCGACGGGCCGATACGAGGCGAGATCCGCCGCCGAAATCGTGCCCCCGTGGGCCGCCATGTCCTCTGCGATCAGCCGTGCGGTCTCACCCTCGTAGAATTCGCCCGGGCCGAGGCGCATCAACCGGCGGAGGGTCGCTGCGAGGTCCTGCTGCCTGAGCGTGTCGCCGAGAGTGAAGAAACGGCCCTGGTCAAGGAAGATGCGGCGAGACTCCTCGAAGCGCCGAAGACGGGAACTCTGCCGGAGCGATCGGGCCAGGTCCCACGTCACCGGATACCCCTCCCGGGCCAGCCGCTCGGCTGGCTCCAGCATGGCGGACCAATTCTTCGACCCGTACTTGCCGAGTGCCAGTGCCAGTCCACGGACCGTTCCCGGGACACCCGCGGCCCTGTATCCGACCAGACTGTCCTCGGTCGGAGCCCCTTGCTCATCCAGGTACATGTCGCGATGGGCGGAAGACGGAGCCCTCTCGCGGAAATCGATGAACGCGGTCCTGCCGTCGGCAAGACGAATCAGCATGAATCCGCCGCCTCCGAGGTTGCCCGCGTTCGGCTCCGTCACCGCCAGAGCCATTCCTACGGCCACGGCCGCATCGACGGCATTCCCGCCGTCGCGCAACACCTGGACCCCCACGGCCGTCGCATGCCGCTCGGCCGTGACTACCATCGACTCCAGCGCGTACGCCGGCTGCGGTCTGAAGGCGCCGCAGGGCGGAGGGGCCGCAAGGGCTGCGAGAAAGCAGACGACGAGACCGATCCGGCGGACTCGGCGGCCCCCCGCCAGATCGCGGGGCGCGGCGGCAGCTCCGTGCGAGGCCGGCACGTCCGGCTCCCGTTCAGTCGGCAACAGTCCACATCCCATCAAGAAAGCGCCAGTCTCTGTCGATCCAGTCAGCCTTCGCTGCGCGGCCGACGGTTCTGTTCCTGTCCCGCTCCAAGGATCGGAGCACGCGGGCCATTACCGGAGCCCGAGTGCGGCGCCACGGCGGACTTGCGTCCCATCATAGCGATTGGCGGATCGGACCGATCCGGCGTCGGGCGCTCCCCCGTCTCCCGGCGCGGTCTCCCGGCGCGCGTGTACGGGGAACGGGACCGAGGATGCGTGGCCGCCGCCGCAGGACCGCGAAGGCGCCGGACGATCCGACTGCCGCCGAATGAGTCGTTCAGGGACAGGCTGCCGCGGCTAGCGGGCAAGCCGCGCCAGCGAAAAGCTCAGGAACCGCCGCTTGCGATCCTCTTCGTCCGAATCCCACGCCCGTCGGACCGGCACTTCGGCGCCGCTTGCGGCATTGTGGGCAGCGGCTTTTTCGCGCGTGAGCTCAATGGCCGATCCTTCCACCCGGCCGCGGAACTCGTAGAGCACGATGTTGATCTGGTTTCCCGACTGCTCCAGAGCCTCGACATCGAAGCTGACCTTGCCGTCGGCGACCAATCCGGTGATGATCGCATCGCTTGTTCCGGTGTCGTTGTAGGCCTTGCCTGCTAGAGACTCTCCATCCTGGACGAGGCGGAACGTCACGTCCCTGGCAGCCCTCCGACCCTCCTTGGGGATGGTCCCGATCCAGGTGCCGGAGAGGTCCGAAGCCGGAACGGGCAGAGCAAGACCGCACGCCAGTGACGCGGCCGCAAGGCCGCGGTGCAGACGCCTAGCCATGGAGGAGCCCCCGCAGCGGCCCCGTGCTGTCCGCGAAGCGCTCCACGGGGGCGCCGAAGGCGTCAAGGAGTGAAACGTAGAGGTCCGCCAGCGGATGGTCCTCGGCGTAGACCAGGTGCTGCCCGGTGGCAATTCGCCCGCCGCCATCTCCTCCCAACAGAACGGGGAGCTTGTGCGGGTCATGCTTCTGACCGTCCGAGAGGGCTGACGAGAACACCACCAGGGAGTTCCTCAGCACGCTCGATTCTCCCTCGCGCATCTTCGCGAGCCGGTCCAGCAAGTAGGCGAACTGCTCCACGTGCCACCGATTGATGACCTTGTACTCGGCCAGCTTCTCATCCTTGCCGCCGTGATGGGAAACGTCGTGGTGCCCGGATGTGACGCCGTCCAGGAAGCGGAAGCTCACGTTGCTCACGGCGTTGCCGAACATGAAGGTCGCGATCCTTGTGGTGTCCGACTGGAAGGCGGCGGCGATCACGTCCAGCATCAAGCGCACGTGCTCGAGGTGGCTGGACGGCTGGCCGGTCGGCGCGTCCCGCGAATCCAACGGGACGAGCGGCGTCCATTCCGACCCCGCCCGGCTGGACGAGCGCTCCACCCGCTTCTCGATCGACCGGATCGACGAAAGGTACTCGTCGAGCCGCGTCTTGTCACCGGCAGCCAGTGAGCTGCGCAGGCGCTTCGCGTCCGTGACCACGCGGTCCAGCAGGAGCGAGTCCAGCTCGGCTTCGGACGAGGGGGTACCATGCGCCGCCCGGAAGAGCCTCTCGTACGCCGCCCGCGGATTCAGCTCCCGCGGCAGTGGAGTGGTCGGCGAAGCCCAGGAAATGTGTGAGCCATAGACGCGCGTGTAGCCGACGACCGCGTCGTTGCCCACGGCGACGGGCGTCACGCCGAGTTCCAGAGAGGGCAGGGGAGTCAGGTGTCCCCGCGCCTTCGCGGCGACCTGGTCGAAAGACGTTCCGTTGCGAAGATCGGCACCCTGCGTCTTCCTGATCCGCGAACAGGTGAGGATCGAGGCCTCCTTGACGTAATGGCCGTCCCCGTCCTTAGCCTGCTCGTTCCAGAGATTGCTAAGAACCGTAACGTGCTTCCTGACAGGGGCGACGGGCTCCAGACTCGGCGTCAGACCGAATTCGCCGCCCGCCTCTGCGGGCGTCCAGGATTCAGGATAGGCACCGTTCGGCATGTACAGGGCTGCCAGCCGCACGGGACCGGAACTGGTACCCTCGCCGCCCTTGGCGGAACCCATCGCCTCGAGCCAGGGCAGTCCCAAGGCGACGCCTCCCGTGCCGCGGAGCAATGCACGCCTTGAGATGCGCCGTTTCCTGAGCGGAACCATGTCCGTTTCCTACCTTCTCACAAGATCATAGTTCAAGTCCGGCCCGCACATGCCTGATGTCCCTGGCGGCACGACCCGGCGGGCGCGTTCGGACCGGTTCGGCCGGCGGCCGCCGCGGCCATGGTGAGGGACGCCGGAGTCAACGACCGGTCGTCGGGGAATCGGCGCAGGCCCGGACATGATCCCGCACGGACCCGCACGGCGCCGGTGTATGATTGCGGCAGTCGGCGACGGGCAATGAAGGGCCTGATCCACAGGTGGGGACTCGCCCTCCTCATCTCCTGCACCACAATCCAGGCCGATCCTGCGTCGGACTGGTTCGAGGTCCATGTTCGCCCCGTCCTGGCGACCCGCTGCTGGAGCTGCCACGGACCCGAACTTCAGCAGGGCGGGCTCCGGCTCGATTCCCGGGAATCGATCCTGAAGGGAGGCGGGCGCGGGCCGGCAGTCGTTCCGGGAGACGCAGCGCAGAGCCTTCTCATCCGGGCGCTTCGTCACGAAGGGCCTCAGATGCCGCCGACCGGCCGGCTGTCCTCCGAGTCCGTCGCCGCCATCGAAGAGTGGATCGATCGCGGCGCGACCTGGCCTTCCCCTGCCAAGGTATCCGCGTGGACGGAATCGGGGCCGGCGGATGCCCACGGCCACTGGGCGTTTCGGCCCGTACGAAGAGTCGAGCCGCCCGAAGTGCGTAATGAGGATTGGGTGCGGAATGCCGTCGACCGGTTCATCCTGGCAAGGCTTGAGGAGCTGGACTGGGAGCCGGCGCGCCAAGCCGACAGGCGTGCGCTCATCCGTCGAGTCAGCTTCGACCTGACCGGGCTTCCTCCTCGTCCCGAAGCCGTCGAGGCCTTCGCCCGGACCGGTTCTCCGACCGCCTACGAAGGCTTGGTGGACCGGCTACTCGCATCGGATCAGTTCGGCGAGCACTGGGCGAGGCACTGGATGGACTGGGTGCGCTACTGCGAATCGCACGGCAGCCAGGGCGATTTCGAACTGCCGATGGCCTGGCGCTATCGGGACTACCTCATCCGGGCGTTCAACTCGGACGTGCCGTACGACCGGATGATCCGGGAGTACTTTGCTGGCGACCTGGTCCGGAACCCGCGAATCGACGCCGAGAGCGGCTTGAACGAGTCGATGCTCGGCCCGGGCAACCTGCGCATGGTTGAGTACGGGTACGTTCCCGTCGACGCGCTCGAAGACCAGCTCAAGGTGGTGGAGAACCAGATCGACGTGTTCTCGAAGGCCTTCCAGGGACTCACCGTCGCCTGCGCGCGCTGCCACGACCACAAGTTCGATCCGATCACGCAGAAAGATTTCTTCGCCCTCTACGGCGTGCTCGCGAGCAGCCGGCCCGGGCTGGTCGCCGTCGATTCGGCCAGCCGGCTTGCTGCCGGGCGAGAGCGCTTGGAGGAGCTCCGGCGGCGCATTCGCGCCGAACTCGCCTTGGCCTGGAAGGGCAGCGGGATCGCGTCGCTGCTCCGGCAGGCGGCCGGGCGGCTGGATGAGGGTGAGGAGTCCGGTGAGGAGGACAAGTCGGGCGAGGAAGAGAATGCGAGACTGGCCGCCTTCCTGGCCGGCCTCGGAGAGCTCGATCCCGAGGCGGAACACCCCCTGAGGCTGTGGCTCGATCTTCGCCATCTGGAGAAAGAGGAGTTTCTGGAGGCTTGGGAAAGCGAACTGGAACGATGGCGGAAGGCATCCGCCGACCGGCGGGAGTCGCGGGGGTCCGTCTATCGGCTGGCTTGGGATCTGCGGCCGGGCGGTGACTACGGAGAGTGGTTTCCGAGCGGACCGGGACTTCCGCCCGCGCCCGCCGGGAACGGCGAGTTCCACGTGCTCCCCGAGGGCGACCGCATTCTGGAGGGACTCCTGCCGGCGGGCGTCCACACCGGCCTCGACACCGCGAAGTACGGCGGCATTCTTGGATCGCCGCGATTCCGGGTCGAGAGCGACTACATCAGCCTGAAGGTCGCGGGCGGCAACTTTCCGTCGGCCAAGGTGATCGTCGAGAACTATCCGATCGGCGACGGCGGGATCCATCCCGCAACCGACATCGAGAGCGGCGGGCCGCACTGGATTCGCTTGAACACCTCCTACCGCAAGGGCCAGAATGCCCACCTTGAGCTGCAGACGCTGGGCGACCGGTCCCGCCCGTTCAGGCCCAGTTCGCGCATTCCCGATCGCAGGCCGGCCGAGGATGGCCGCTCGACCTTCGGAGTCATCAAGGTCGCATTCCATGATTCCGAGGACCTGCCCGAAGACGAGCCGCTGGCGCTGCTGCACCTGATCGAGGGATTCGACCCTTCCGGAATCGCGGCGCTCGAGGGGAGAATCCAGCAGCTTGCACAAGAGGCTGCTTCAGCCTGGGCGGAGGGAACGCTCGACGACCGGCAGACGGCATTCCTGGATGCACTCCTTCGTTCCGGGGGCCTTCCCGCGACCTTGGAAGAACTTCCGGAGATGCGCGGCATGGTGGACGAGTACCGCAGGCTCGAGGCTGACGCACCCGTTCCCCGCAGGGCGCCGGGAGTCCTTCCGGGCACTAGCTTCGATCAGGCCCTGTTCGAGCGAGGCGACCATACGAAGCCGGGCGTACCCGTCGAGCGCGGGTATCTGACATTCCTCGACGGAGAGCCGTTCCGCACCTCCGGCAGCGGCCGGATGGCTCTCGCGGAGGCTGTCGCCACGCGCGAGAACCCGCTGACGGCGCGTGTGCTGGTGAACCGCCTCTGGCACTACCTGTTCGGGAAGGGCATCGTGGAGACAGTCGACAACTTCGGCACGACAGGCGGGCGGCCGTCCCATCCGGAGCTTCTCGACTTTCTTGCCGACCGGTTCGTCACCGAGGGCTGGTCCGTAAAGAGCATGATCCGATACATCGCGCTGTCCCGCACGTACCAGATGGGCGCCACCGCGTCGGCGGCGGCGGCGGCGAGGGATCCCCAGAACCGGCTGCTGCAGCATCAGGCCGTCAGGAGGCTGCCCGCGGAGTCGATCCGGGACGCCATTCTCGAGACATCCGGCGATCTCGACCGGACGATGTTCGGGCCGAGCATCAATGTCTACTACGTGGGCAAGACCGAGGGCGGGGGACCGATCGGCCCGCTGGACGGCAACCGGAGACGGAGCGTCTATCAGGCTGTCCGACGGAACGCCCAGAATCCGTTCCTGAAGGTCTTCGACTCGCCGGAGCCTTCCACCACGCGCGGCCGGCGGGACGCCACCAACATTCCCGCCCAGTCGCTCGCGATGCTCAACGCGCCATTCGTCGTCAGCCAGTCGGAGCGCTGGGCGAATCGCGTCCTGGCGGACGGCTCCGTCGCGCCCGAGGACCGGGTCTCCCGCATGTTCAGGCGGGCGACCGGCCGCGTTCCGGACGGTCGGGAGACCGACCTTCTCATGTCGTCGCTGACAGGACTTGCAAAGTCCCGCGGCACTCCGGAGTCCGAGTGGATGCAGGATCCGGATCTCTGGAAGGATCTCGCACAAACGCTGTTCAACCTCAAGGAATTCCTATATCTCAGGTGACCTCCATGCCCGTTCGCCCCGGAACCAGCAGCCGGCTCTCGCGCCGCCGGATGCTGTCGCAATGCTCGACGGGCTTCGGCTCGGTGGCACTGGCGTCGCTGATGCCGCCGGCCCCGGCAGCGCAGCTGGTCGGCGGGAATCGCCCGAACTTCGCCCCCAGGGCCAAGAGCGTCATTTTCTGCTTCATGTCCGGAGGAGTGTCCCACGTCGACTCGTTCGACCCCAAGCCGCGCCTGGAGCGCGAGGCCGGCAATCCCATGCCCGTCGAGGTCCGGCCGACGATGTTCGACGACGTCGGAGGGATCATGCCGAGCCCTTGGCAGTTCTCGCAGTTCGGCCGGAGCGGAATCTGGGTGAGCGAGCTGTTCCCGCACATGGCAACATGTGCCGACAAGCTGTGCGTGATCCGCAGCATGGTCAGCAAGGGCAACGAGCATGCGCAGGCGAACTACTTCATTCACACCGGGCACCCGTTCCTCGGCCATCCCAGCGCCGGCGCGTGGACGACCTACGGACTGGGGTCCGAGAGCGAGAACCTTCCCGGATTCGTTGTCCTCGCGAGCGGCGGCGTTCCACTCGGAGGGGTCGGCATCTACGGCAACGGATACCTGCCCGCAGCCCATCAGGCATCCTTCCTCTACCCGGAGGAAGAGGAGGCTCTGAACAACATCCGGCCGGCCGACCCCGACGGAGTGCAGCGCGGAAAGATCGACCTGATTCGGGCGCTGGACGAGCACGGCGCCAAGGAGGCTGGGACGGACCCGGCGATCGAGGCGGCCATTCGCAACTACGAGACGGCCTACATGATGCAGTCGGCGGTTCCGGAGCTGCTGGATCTCAGCGGCGAGACCCGGGCCACCAAGGCGCTCTACGGCATGGATTCGCCCAATCCCGAGACGGCGGCATACGGTAGGGAGTGCCTCCTGGCCCGTCGCTTGGTCGAGCGCGGCGTGCGCTTCGTGGAACTGACGTGCCTGATGCGGCCCGCCGTGCCGGGGCAGGTCGGCAATCCGTGGGACCAGCACGGCGAGCTGAGGGAAGGCCACAGCGAAATGGCGATGCAGGTGGACCAGCCCATCGCCGGACTGCTCAAGGATCTGACGGCCCGCGGAATGCTGGAGGAAACCCTCGTGATCTGGGCCGGAGAGTTCGGACGCACGCCCTTTGCGCAGGGAGACGACGGCAGGGACCACAACCCGTTCGGATTCAGCATCTGGCTCGCCGGCGGCGGTGTGAAGCCGGGCTTCGTGTACGGCGCCACCGACGAGTACGGCTACCACGCCTCGGAGAACCCGACGAGCGTCTACGATCTGTGGGCCACCGTCCTGCATCTGCTTGGCATCGACCACGAGAAGCTGACCTACCGTTTCGGCGGGCGCGACATGCGGCTCTCGGACGTGTTCGGGAGTGTCGTCCGCGACATCTGCGCCTGACGCGCCCCGCGTGGCTCAGTGCCGCGGCGCGTCAAGGGCCGGCCGCTCTGCGGTCGGCAGGCGTCCGAACTTGAGGTAGGCCACGGGCACGACGAGCATGTTCATTGCAGTCGCCGTGACCAGGCCGCACAACACGACAATGGCGAGCGGCGCATGGAGCTCGCTACCGGCCTCGCCGAGTCCCGCCGCGATGGGGACCAGCGCCAGGCCGGTCGAAGTCGCCGTCATCAGGATCGGCGCGAGCCGCTCGGTTGCTCCGCGGACGATCGCGTCGCGGAGGCTGGCCCGGCCGCCTTCCCTCGCGATGCGCTTGATGTGCGACACCAGCAGGATCCCGTTGCGGGTGGAAACGCCAAACAGCGTAATGAAGCCGATCAGGGAAGCAACCGACAACACTCCTCCGGACAGGAACACTCCGACGACCCCTCCGACGAGCGCGAACGGGAGATTGAGCAGCGTCAGGACGGCGTCCCTCGCGGACCGGAACGCCGTTGCGAGGAGCACTCCGATACCAATCAGCACCAGCGCGCTCACCACGGCGATGCGCCGGGTTGCCGTCACTTGGCTCTCGTACTGGCCGCCGTACTCGACCCGGTAGCCCTGCGGGAAGTCGACGTCCGCCTCGATCCGCTCCCTCACTTCCTCTACGAACCCGTGCAGGTTTCGACCGGATATGTTGCAGGAGACTGTGATCCTGCGCTGGACGCTTTCCCGCATCACGACGTTCGGGCTGCGGTCTTCACGGATGTCCGCAATCGTCGAAAAGGGAATCCTGGCTCCCGAAGGGGTGTCGACCACAGCCTCCCGGATCGCCCCGATGTCGTCCGGCCTCCCGCCCTCGAACCGGACGACGAGCGGGAACGCGACCTGGTCCTCCCGGACCGATCCAACCTCCACCCCCAGAAAGACCGCCTTGAGGGCCTCTGCAGCTGCGGCAGCAGGCAGTCCGTACCTGGCCAGGTCGTCGCGCCGGAACCGGACGCTTGCTGTCGGGACCTCGGCCTGCTGCTCCATGGAGAGGTCAACCACGCCCCGCACTCCGCTCATCGCCTGTTCGACCCGTTCGGCGAGAGCGCGGAGGGTCGCAAGATCGGCACCGAAGATCTTGACTGCGACGCTGGCCCGGGTTCCGGAAAGCATGTGGTCGATCCGGTGCGAAATCGGCTGGCCGACGTTGATCCTGGTCCCCGGCACCAGACTTGCCCTTTGACGGATCTCCTCGACCACCGCATCTCGAGGCCGGGCGCTCGGGACAAGCTTCACATCGATTTCCGAGGACTCGACCCCCTGCATGTGCTCGTCCCGTTCGCCGCGGCCCGTCCGGCGGACCGTCGACACGGCCTCCGGCACATTCAGGACGGCCCGCTCCAAGGCGGCGCCGAGCCTGTCGGACTCGTCCAGGCTTGTTCCCGGGAGCGTCACCGCGGTGATCGTCAGCGTGTCCTCCCGGAACTCTGGAAGAAAGGCCCGACCCATCGATCCGAAGCTGGCAACCGCCACAACGACGGTCAGGCCGGAAGCGGCGAGCACGAGGGCTCCGCGGTCCAGACTCCATGCAAGCACCGGCTGATAGATCCTGCGGAGGAAGCGAATCGTCACCGACTCATGCGACGCCCGCGTCGACTTTCTGCGCGCAAGCAGGAACGAGCAGAGGACCGGCGTCACCGTGAGCGCAACGATCAGCGACGAGAACAGTGCGACGGCGTATGCGAAACCGAGCGGACGCAGGAGCGGTCCCTCGATCCCTCCAAGAAACAGTAGCGGCGCAAAGACCAGGATGACCACCAGCGTCGCGAACGCGACGGGACCGCGGATCTCGGAACTCGCCCTATACACGACCTCCAGTGCCGGTCTCCGCTCGGACTCGGGAAGGCGGCCGTTCTCCCCTAGACGCCGGACAACGTTCTCGACATCGACGACCGCGTCGTCCACAAGTTCCCCGAGGGCGATTGCGAGCCCGCCAATCGTCATGCCGTTGATCGTCAGCCCGGTCGCCGCCATTCCCAGCACCGCGCCGACCAGCGAAATGGGGATGGCAAGCAGCGTGATCATGCTGGCCCGCGCATTCGCCAGGAACACGAGCACGGCGACCACCACCAGCAGCCCGCCGTAGCGTGCGGCCTCCTCCAGGTTTCCTACTGCCAGCTCAATGAAGTCCGCCTGGCGGAAGACGTCCCCTCGAATCTCGATGTCCGACGGCAGGACCGCCCGGAGATCGTCAATGGCGCGGTCGACTTCGGCGGTCAGCTCGAGCGTGTTCACTTCGGGCTGCTTGCTGACGCCGACCACGACGGCGGGAGCTCCGTCGAGCGCGGCGGCCCCACGCCTGAGGGATTCGCCGGTTCGAACCGTGGCGAGATCCCGCACCCGGACCGGAACGCCCTCGGTCGTTCGGATCACCGTGTCCCGAATGTCGTCGAGGCCCAGATAGGTGCCCACGCCCCGGATGAGATACTCCTGGCCACTCCGCACCAGGAACCCGGCCGACGTATTCGCGCTTCCTGCTGAGAGCGCGTCCCGGACCTCGGCGAAGGCAACCTGGTGCGCGGCCAGCCGCTCGGCTGACACGACGACTTCGTACTGCTTCCGACCGCCCCCGATCGGTCTGACCTGGGCAACGCCGGGCACTGCGAGGAGCCGACGGCGGACATCGGTGTCCGCCATCGTTCGAATCTCTGCCGGGGTCCGGCTGTCCGAGGTCAGCGCGATGAACAGAATCTCGCCCACATAGGATGTGACTGGTCCGATGGTCGGAGGGCTGGTGCCGGGGGGCAGCGACCGCTCGACGCTGCCGAGCCGTTCCGTCACTAGCTGCCGGGCACGGTAGATGTCCTCTCCCCAGTCGAATTCAACCCACACCAGGCATGCCCCGACGGCCGTCGCCGACCGCACCCGGCGCACTCCGGCCACCCCGCTGACGGCCGACTCGATCGGGAGCGTGACCAGCTGCTCCATGTCCACCGGCGCCAGACCCACGTGTTCGGCGATCACGGTCACCGTTGGAGCGGCGAGATCCGGAAGCACGTCGACCGGGAGCAGGGAAAGCACGAATCCGCCCCAGGCCAGAACCCCGGCGGCGATTGCGAGAACGAGTGGGCGATTCTCCAGCGACCACCGTATGAGGGCGTTCAGCACGGCACCGGCCTAGTGGACATGACCGTGAGCCGGAACCTCGGTTGACATCGAGGCAAGGCGGACCAGGTAGGCGCCCCGCGTAACGATCCGTTCACCTTCCTTCAGGCCGGCCGTGACGTGCACTCTCTGGCCGGTCCGGCCCCCTAGCACGATTCGGCGCTCCTCGAACGACTCGCCGCCGGTTTGGACATAGGCTAGCGACTGGCCTCCGTCGCCGACGACTGCGGTGACCGGGACTCCCGGAGCCTCGACCGGCTCGGAAGTGAAGAGCCGCAAGAGCACGGCCTGGCCGATGGCAAGCCGCCCGTCACGGTTGTCAGCCAGATAGGTGGCCTTCAGAGTTCGAGTGGCGGGGTTGACGAGTCGGCCGGCTGTCACCAGCTGCCGGACCTGGATGAGGTCTCCCGAGCCGGGCAGCTGAATCTCCGCTCCCGCGAGCCTTCTGAGCGCCGCTGACCGGGACTCGGGAATCGCTCCCGAAACATGCACGGGATCGGTGGCGGCCACCTCCAGCAGGACATCTCCCTCCCGGACGTGGGCTCCGTCCTTCACCAGGACCGAAGTCACGACACCCGCAAGATGGGACCGGACCGTGAACGCGGCGTCGGAACCCAGGTCGTGGGAATCCCTCCTGCTGACCTCGTAGCGCTCCAGCTGCATCTTTTCGGCGTCGAGCTGGGCGGACACGAGCGCCTCGCGGGCCAGCGCGTCCTGGACCCGCCTCTCCGGCACCGCCCCGGCCGCAAGCAGCCGTTCCGCGCGGCGACGCTCGCGTCTTGCCGTTTCGAGGGCCAGTTTCGACTGATCCACGGCGAGACGGACGGCGACCAAGTCCGGCGGGCCGGCCCACGACGGCACGATTGCGCCCAGTTCCTGCTCGTCTTTGACGAGTTCCCCCAGAACGGGCAGGTGCGGGGTCGGCAGAAGACGGCCCGTGACCGGCGCTGTAACCGCGAGCATCCCTCCGCTCCGGACCTCGACCGTTGCCGGGACGAGGAGGCTCTCCCTGATCGGCACCGGCCTGGCGACCTCCGTAGCGAAATCCAGCGTCCACTGCTGCTCCTTCAGGAACGAGATGCCCCCTGCGAGCCCCCCCTCTGCCGAGGGCCCGCCTGCGCCGGACGGGTCTTCGCCCACCGGCGTGGGCCCGAGGCTGTGGGAATCCTCGATCCCCGGGGAGCGAACAGAGACAATCACTGACGGATTGCCGCTCCTTGGCGGCACCACGTCGACCCCGAAGATTCCCGGTCTGGACGGAGGGTCCGCGACAAACCGCCGGGACTCGCCGCCAGGATAGTCGAGCCTCACGTCCACGCTCCCCTCCCGCAGCGGCTCGAACGACTTCAAGTCCGTCAGGTGGACTGCGAAGCGGGACGTCTCTCCCGGTCGCAGCGGGGGGAACTCCACGAACAGCTCGGTTTGATCGGACCAGAGCGTCACCACGACGGGTTCGGGGCCTTCTTCCTCCGCGACCGTCGGCTCGGGCTGCGGATCGGTGCAGCCCAGCGCGAGCAGCATCACGGCGAAGACCCGGGAGTTCATGGAATCAGCTTTCTGGCCAAGGCCCAGTCGAAGTCCACTTCGGCCAGCTTGGCGTCGGCGCGCAGCTCGAGCAACCTTAGTTCGGCAACCTGCGCCACCCGATAGGCATCAAGCAGCTCCAGGATGCCGATCTCGCCCTCGCGATAGGCGATTTCCGCGATCCGGCGAATCTCGGCGGCCCGGCTTCCCGACCCGGACCCGTATTCGTCGGCGATCCGGCGACGAATGCGCAAGGCGGCGTGCGCAGAGCGGACCTCGGCCCGAATCCGGGTCTCGAGGATTTCCCGGCTTGCGCGGGCGCGGGCCGCCTCCGCCTCGGCCAGCTGCCGGTCGGACCGGCCCTTGTCGAACACGGGGAGCCCGATGGAAACCGCCAGAACGGGCCCGCTGGCCGTGCGGTCGCCGATCTCGGCCCGCTTCAGGCCGCCGGAAACGACGGGGTTGGGGATGCGCTGCCGTCCGGCCGCCGCCGCTCTGAATTCGTGCTCCCGGATCCGGTCGGCCTCGACGCGGTAGTCGCTCCGGGCCGCAAGCCCGTCCTTGACGGCATCGGCCAGCGCCGGCAGGGGATATGCGGGCAGGAGGGTGCCGTTGGCGACGAGACCGTCCGAATCGACGCCGGCGCCGAGGAAGCTCGCGAGGCTCGCCTGGGCCTCGGCGATCGCCGCTTCGGCTCCTGCCAGCTCCGTCTCGCGCTCCACGATCTCGCGCTCCGCCCGCAGGCGGTCGAACTTCGAGCCCTCTCCTGCCGACTCGCGCTCCTCGAGAATCCGGTGCAGCTCCCTCAGGTCGACGATGCCGGCACGAATCCTGTGTTCCCTGCGCTGCGCGTGAGCAAGCCGGTGAAATGCCCGGCGGACCTGCGCCTCGATCCCGCGCAGCTCGTGCTCCGCCAAGGAGTCCGCAGCCGCCACCAGGGACTCTCCCGCCTGGCTGAGCAGTCGCAGCCGGCCATTGAGCGCCAGCGGCTGCTCGAACATGTAGAAGTCCGTCCGGCCGGCGCTTTCGAATGTCGTGCTCACCGAGGGATTCGGGTAGAACGTCCCCTGGCGGGATCTCGCGCGCGCAATCTCGACCCGTGCGCGCAGCTCACGATGGTACGGGCCTTCCCGGAGCAGCCTCAGCGCCTCAGTTTCGGTGAGGTCGTAGGCCCGAGCCTCCGAGGCCAAACCGCAGAGGACGGCGGCGATCAGGGCAAGCGCCCGTGCGAGGGAGATCATACGCATCCTCGCGACCGGACCGGACCGGCGGGCCCCGCACGGGACGGCGCCTTGGGTGACGAGCCGGAATTCCCTGCCGCTACCGCCGGCGGCGGGTAATCGATAAGCGGTGGATGAGGGACGCGCATGTCCACGCCGGGTAGCGGTTCGAGCGACCTGCGGCCGCGCACCTATGTTACTCGCTGGCCGATACGACGCTGACCCTCATTCGGTGGTTCCGCCCGGCGCATCGGTCCCGGGGAGCCGGCCCCTCAACGGAGGAACTGTTCGCTCAGGACGATCTGGCGCACAAGAGACCACGCCGAATAGTCCCGAGCAGCCACCTCCTTCACGATCTTCTCCACAGCGCAGGCGTCCGCCGCCGTCAGTCCGCGCCCGAGTGCGTATCCCAGCATTCTCCGGGCCAGGTTCCTCACAAACATCGCCTTGCGATCGAGTAGCGCCCGCTTCAGGTCCATGGGTCCCTCCAATCGGGTGCCGTCGGGCAGCCGGCCGGATGCGTCAACCGCCTGGCCGCCATCCTCGTCGCGCCAGCGACCGACCACGTCATAGTTCTCGAGCGCCAGACCGATCGGATCGATCCTGTCGTGGCAGCTGGCGCAGGCGGGATTCCGGCTGTGAGCGGCCAGGAGGTCCCTGGCCGTCGCGACCGGCGCGGCGCCGTCGGGCTCCGGCAGTTCCGGCACGTCCGGGGGAGGCGGCGGCGGAGGAGTGCCGAGCACCGAGTCCAGCACCCACACGCCTCGCAGAACGGGGCTTGTGCGGTGCGGGTGCGATGCCAGAGCCGCGATGGCAGGCATGCCCAGCAGCCCGCCGCGGCCGGATCCTTCCGGAAGCTCCATCCAGTTGGGATTCTTGCCGTCCTGTTCCTTCTTCATCGGCAGGCCCATGTGCTCAATCAGGCCTTTCGTAAGCACCGTTCCGCGCGAGTCGAGGAATTCCAGCACTGAGCGATTCTCGCGAAACACCTCCCGGAAGAAGAAAACCGGCTGAAGACGGATGTCGCCCCGGAGTTCCGCGCTTGCGGCGTACTCCGGAAACAGCTCCGCGTCCGGACCGCCGGCGCCCTCGAGTTCCCTCGTCCTCAGCCACTGCTCCACGAACCTGGTGGAGAACTCGAGCGCCCGGTCGTCCCGCAGCATCCGCGGAACCAGGCGCGCCAGGACGGAAGGCTCGTCAAGCACGCCCTGCGCAGCCAGATCGAGCAGCAGCTCGTCCGGCATGCTTCCCCAGAGAAAGTAGGAGAGACGGGAGGCGAGCGCGTACTGCCTCAGGTCCGGACCGCCTGCGGCGGTGGCGACGTGAAACGTGAATGACGGGGAAACGAGCGCGGAGCGCATCGCGAAGAGCACCGCGGGCTCGAACTCAAGGCCCCGGCGCCGCGCCTTGCGGAAGAGCCGCAGATACGATTTCACGGTCTCCTGGGAAACGGGCCGACGGAACGCTCGCGGCAAGAACCGAGCCAGGATCTTCCGTACGGCATCCGGCTCGGTGGCGCCGCCTCCCGGCGGCCCAATCAGCAGCAGCCGTCTGGACTTGAATTCCTTCGATGCCACGTCCAGCGCGAACTTCGCGGCATCGAGGTACTTCTCGGTCAGCAGCGGCGAGACAAAGAGCGTCTCCGCGGCGTTGTCAAAGCCCTCGCCGCCGGGGCCGTCGACGGGCAGCATTCCGCTGACGTCGATCTGGATGTCGAGCAGATCCCGGACCGTGGCGCTGTACTCGTCCCGATTGAGCCTGCGGAAGGGCGCTCTGGGCGGCTCCAGCCCGGCTGCGCAGGCCCGGGTGCGCCATGCGTCCTCGACCCACGCCACGAATTCCAGGCGCTCGCCCCGGGGAGGGGAAGGCGAACCCTTCGGGGGCATTTCTCCGTTCGCCACTCTCGAGGCCAGCGAGAGCCACGCTTCAGGCCTGCGGCCCAGCGACTCGACCCCCTCGAGGTCGTCGGTACGGAATCCCGCGATGGGCGCATCCCCGCCGTGGCATGCATCGCAGTGGCTTCGCAGGAAAGTCTCGGCGCTCTCAACCGAGTACTCGTCGACCGAATCGGCGACCATGGAGGTCGCACACACCAGCCCGATCGCGAACGGCCGGACCATCGTGGCCCGATGCCAAGCGAGACTGCCCCTCAGCTGCATGGTCAGGCAAGACCCGCCATGCGGCGGCGCCGGCCGAGCGCCGCTGATGGCCGACAAGTGGCTGTGCTAGCTTGAAAGTAGCTGGCCTGCGTAGCCATTCCGTTCCGGGCCACGATAGCTCAGTTGGTAGAGCAGCGGTTTCGTAAACCGCAGGTCGTCGGTTCGAGTCCGACTCGTGGCTCCACTTCAGTCCTCCCCATCATACTGCCCCGTATGGAATCTTGAGGGGCGGAACTGCGCGGGAGTCTTCCTTGAGCGGTCCGCTGCGAGAAGCGGGTATGCTCGGAGCACGGCCGGAGCGGCCGCCAACTTCCATCCCATGAAGATCACAGATGTCGAGGCCATCTACGTGCGTTCGGAGCGCGTGCGCGAACTCTGCGATTCGGGGCAGGACGCCCTGATCGTCCGCGTGCACACCGACGCCGGCATCTCAGGTCTGGGCGAGGTAGATTCCAACCCGCTCGCCGTCAAGGGCGCGATCGAGGGACCGTTCTCGCACTCCCTGACGTGCGGCCTGCGAGAACTCGTCCTCGGCGAGGATCCGTTCGAAACCGAGAAGATCTGGCACAAGATGTATGCCGGCAACCTCTACGGAGGGCGCCGGGGGGCAGGCTTCCACGCCATGAGCGGAATCGACCTAGCGCTGTGGGACATCAAGGGAAAGGCCCTCGGACTGCCGGTGTGGAAACTGCTCGGAGGCGGGTTCCACGAGAAGATCCGGTGTTACGCCAGTGCGCTCTGGGGTCCGACGCCCGAAGCCACGCGAGACCTGGCCAGCCGATACGTCGACCGGGGATTCGACGCGGTCAAGTTCGGATGGGACCCCATGGGGCAGGACGAGAAGACCGACGTGGCTCTTGTCAGGGAAGCACGCAGGGGCCTCGGCGAGGAGGCCGATCTCCTGATCGACGCGGGCCTCGTCTGGGACGCGAAGACCGCGATCAGGCGAGCTCGGGCATTTGAGGAGCATGGGATATTCTGGCTGGAGGAACCGCTGATGCCCGACAACTACGCGGGCTACCGGCGGCTGAGCGAGGCGGTCGACACGCGGATCGCCGCCGGCGAGGAGGAGAGCAACCGCGGATCCTTCCTCGACCTGATGGACCTGGGAAAGGTCGATGTCGTGCAGGTGGACCTGACGCGGGTCGGCGGCTTCACCGAGGCTGTAAAGATCGCATCCCTGGCAGAGGATCGCGGCCTGAAGGTTGCCAACCACGGATTCACGACCTACATCAACGTTGCGGCGGCACTGCACTTTCTCAACTCCATCCCGAACACCCTGATTGCCGAGTACGTTGCGGAAGAGGAAACGACCCTTCGGGACCACCTCACCAGGCAGAGGATCCGGGCGCAGGACGGGATGCTGGCAGTCCCGCAGGAGCCGGGACTGGGCGTCGATCTCGACGAAGAGGCGGTCGTACGGATGCGGGTCGGGTAGGGCGGACCCGGGTGGGCCGGGTCCGAAGTCCTATTCGTCCGCCGTCAGGATTCGGTGCGAGTACTTCTTGAGCGTCTCGACATGTTCGCCTTTCGACTTGCCATTCAGCGGGTTTCCCTGTAGAGAGACGGCCCAGTATCTTGCGAAGCGGCTGTCCCCGGCGATGTCCGCCTCGGCCATTTCCGCAAGCACGGCGATGTCGGCGACCTTGTTGTTGCGGAGCGAGAGGCGCTGCAGGGATGTCAGATCCGTGAGCGGCTTGAGGTCGGAGACCTGGTTTCCGTCGATGTTCAGGGTCGACAGCCTCGTTAGCGAGCCGACCGGGCCAAGATCGCTGACACTGTTGTCGGCCACATCCAGGGTCCAGAGCTTCGAGAGTCCCTTGACCGCCGACAGGTCACTGATCTGGTTGCCGGACAGGTAGGCCGAGTTCATCGCCTCCAGTCCGGCGAGAGGCGAGATGTCCTTCACCTGGTTGTTTGACAGCTCGACGTACTGCAACCGCTTCAGGTCAGCCAGAGGCGAGATGTCCGCGACCTGGTTGTTCGTCAGCGTGAGGCTCTGCAGGAGGTCGAGACCGGCGATCGGCGAAAGGTCGGACACCTCGTTGTCGGGAAGTTCGAGCAGCATCAGCCGCTTGCAGTGTTCGAGTCCGGTCAGGTCCTTGATGCCCTTGCTGCGGGCAGTGATGGTGGAGATCTGTGCGACATCCTCCGCCGTGATCGGTTCTTCCGTGTTCCGCTTGTCGAACACGTACTGCCGAACAGCGTCTTCCAGGTTCTTGTCCGGAAAGATGTCTGCTGCGGACGGAAGCGCGACGGCGAGGGCAAGGGCGGAAACGGCTGCTGTTCGCATGGACACGACTCCTCGGAATAGGGACGGGATCTGCATCTCGCCCATATGATATCGCGATCCAGAGTCCACGCGGACAGACGGCGTCGGATTCGCCGGGAACGGCGGGACGCCGACTCCAGCGGAGCGGGTGAGCGTTCGGCCCGGCGAGGCCGCGATTCAGAATGCGCCGCCTGTGCCGCGTGCGCAGCCTGCCCCCGGTCGGCCCCGGCGCGATCCTTCCGAGCAGCCCGGTACGTGCAGGCCTCCGTCCTGGCAGTCAGCCGGAAGGATCAGGAACTGATCGTTCACGCGGATGCCGAGCCTCGTGGGAAGGGACAGGCCGGCCGCGCTCCGGCAGCCGTGAGCGAGGGCTGTTCGGCCGCCCCAAAGGGGGCAAACTGCATTGCTGCCGAAACGGGTGCTCTTCCCGTCGGCTCCCCGCGGTCGACTCCCCCATCGATTCGCGAGGCATCGGCTACTGCAATTGCGGTGCATTGGGTCCGCGACGATTGTCACCAGCCGCGCCCGCATTTCCGGCGGGGCGCAACCCTGCGGATCCCGCTCCTGTCTGCAGGCGCGGCAACAGCATGGCAAGGACAGAGGACGGAGCTGCGGCGTCCTCGAGACAGGCACCAGCGCCGGATCGCAAGCGAGGGAACCTCACGCTGCGCCCGGCGGATGGCCGGTGGCGCCGAGATCGGGCATCTCCGTGCACAGCGATGCGACGGTCCAAGGGCCGCACCCGGGCACGGACTGAAGGATCTCCATTCGCCGTCGGAGCTCGGCGTCGCTCCGGACCCGACTTGCGACCCTGTCGTCTAGCCCCGCGATCGCGGTCTGCACATCCTGGATGACGTCCTGTATGTTCTGCTCTTCACCTTCGGGTGCCGCCTTGGATGTCTTGATCAGGTAGTCGCGAACCACGACCAGTTGGAGTCGGGATGCCGCCAGTTCTGCCAACTCCTGCAGTGTCTCGGCCTTCGGCTCGCACGCCTCGGCAGAATCCATGCGGGCGAATAGGGCCAGCACCGCGGCATCGGCGAGATCGTTCTCGGCCTCCTGGCCGATCAATCGGGCGAAGTCGATCGCGTCGCTGGGGTCGACGAGGATCACCTCGATGCCGGCAGCCGTGAGGCACTGGTGCAGTGGACGGTCGTCGTGATCCGAGAGTTCGATGGCAACTCTGGTCGCGCCCTGCTCGCGGACCCAGTCGCGCAGAGCGCGGCGTCCTTCAGTGTCATTCGCGAACCTGGAGGAGGTGCAGGCGGGTTCGGCGTGGGCGTCGACGTGGGTCTTGAGGAGATCGATGCCGACGGTGGTCGCGGGAGCCGCGACATGCGGCGACGAAGCGTGCTGATCGGACTTCATTCCTATCCTCAGGGTGCTGTTGCCGTCTGGCCGGGAGGGCTTGCTGCGGTACCGGCCGCTTGGATGCGGCTCGATATGGCGCCTCCGTTCGGATCTGACTGACAGTGCTGGAGCGGGCGGTCAAGTCTTCGCACGACTGGAAGGTCAAGACAGGTGGGACCCGGCCTGCCGTCCGTCGCCTGTTGTCAGTCGACAATCGCGGAATAGACCAGGGCCGCGAACCTCTCCCGAAGATACAGCCCTCGTGCCGGGCGGACCTGAACCATCAGGACGCCCACAAGTTCCTCTGCGGGATCGATCCAGAAAACGGTTCCTTGGGAACCGCCCCAATAGTAGGAGCCTGGAGAGTACGGAAGGCCCGACCCAGCGCGGTCGAGCACGACGGCGACCCCGAGGCCGAAGCCCAGTCCGGCCCGGTAGGCGGTGCCTTCTTCCAAGTGGTCTTCCGACATCAAGGTGACCGATCTCGGCCCCAGCAGGCGCGTGCCGCGAAACTCACCTCCGTTGAGCAGCATCTGGCAGAAGCGCCAGTAGTCGGCCGCGGTCGTGTGAAGACCGCTCGCTCCGGCGACAAAGGTCTTGGCCTCTCCGGCTTCAGGGGGCTCCCGCGAGACACGGGTGGGATCGTCCTCTCCATTGACGACAAGCATCGCGCGGCGCGACTGCTTGGCTTCCGGCGGCCAGTAGTGCGTGTCGGCAATTCCGAGCGGACCGAGCAGGCGCTGCTGCAGAAAGCTGTCGAGCCCTTGGCCCGAAACACGTTCAATGAGGTAGCCGAGCACATCCAGCGAATCCCCGTAGATCCACCTCGTGCCCGGCTCGGCCTGGAGAGGGAGTTGCACGAAGTCCTTCATGTAGAGGGCCATGGTCGGAAACGCGTAGGTCTCGGCCCGGCTTCGTGGATCGTTCACGCCGGATGTGTGCGTGAAAAGGTGGCGCACCCTCATTTCGCGCCTTGCCGGGACCGGCTTGCCCCTTCGGGCAGCCACCTGCCGGTCGCCAAATTCCGGCAAGTGTGCCGCGACGGGGTCGGACAGCGAAATCCGGCCTTCCTCATAGAGCATCAAGGCTGCCACGGCGGTCAGCGGCTTCGTCATCGATGCGACATCAAACAGCGCGTCGAGCGGCATCGCCTCACTGACGCTCATTCCCCGCGTGCCTGTCGCGCGGTGGTGAACGACCTTGCCTCTCCGAGCGACCAATGACACGAATCCTGCTGCCTCCCTACGCTCGACCATCCCGTCCAGCCATGTCTCGACACGACGGAGCCGCTCCGAAGACATCCCGACGGACTCGGGGTCGGCGACGCGAATCACCGATGGCTCGGCGACTGCGGCAGAGGTCCAGACAAGGAGGGCGACGAGGCATCGGCAGAGCATGGCTGAGAGTATTCGGCCCACTGTTCGGACCGCGGTCATGGTAGCAACCCTCGGACAGGCCCTGAACACGAAGTCTCCCGTCATGTCCCTGGGAAGTTCGCTACTTGTCTTGCTGAACACTGACGAGCCACGACTTGAATTCCCCCCAGAGTTGCCGGACAAGTTCGGGTCGGCTGGCGGCCAGGTCGGTGGACTCCGCAAAGTCGAGTTCGAGGTCATAGAGCTCTGCGGCCGCGTCCGGGGCGGGTCGGACGAGTTTCCATCGGCCCTGTCGGAGCCCACTCAAGTTGCGGTATTGAAGGAAGATGTTCCGGTGTGGCGACGGTGCGCCGTCCCTCAGCGCGGCCATCGGATCCCTGCCGTCAATCGCCCGGTCGGTCGGCACACTCAGGCCCGCCGCGCGCAAGGCGAGGACAAAAAGGTCCATGTTGACGAGAGGCTCCCTGACCACCGTCCCGGCCGACAGCCTTCCGGGCCAGCGCAGAACGCACGGAGTGCGAACGCCTCCCTCGTAGAGTGAAGTGCGACCGTCCCGGAACGGCGCGTTCGACGCGACCTCGAGCGCGGGCCTGCGGGGGCCAATCCACGCACCATTGTCGGACGCCAGAATCACCAGCGTGCGTTCCGCCAGACCGTGACGATCGAGTTCCTCTAGGATCCTCCCGACTCCGGCGTCGAGCGCCGTCATGACCGCGCGGTAGCCGTGTTCCGGCTCGGTGGTGTCCGGATCGTACCCGTAGACACGAAAGAACTCCTCGGGCGCCTGCCAGCGAAACGGCTGTCCGGGAGCCTTGTTCCTGGGATTCGGGTAGTGCGCCGCATTGAAGGGAACATACGCGAAGAACGGGGAGTCGGCGTTCCTCCGAATGAAGTCGGAGGCCGCGTCCGCGAAGATGTCCGTCGTGTAGCCCTCCAGATTCGCCGGCTCGGTACCGGCATGCATGTCAAGGCGGCCGTTGTAGGAGTAGGTGAAGTAGTCGCAATTCCCCGAGATGCAGCCGATGTACTCGTCGAATCCCCGGTCGGTGGGCCGGCTGCCCTCGGCGAAGCCGACATTCCACTTGCCGAAGGCTCCGGTCGCGAAGCCCTGCTCCTTGAGGTACTCGGGCAGCAGCTTCTCCCGGTGGGGCAGACCGATGCCTGTCCGGTTCTCTTCGACCGACAGCTGATGCGCGAGCCCGTTGCGCTCGGGATAGCGGCCTGTCAGGAGCGCTCCGCGAGAAGGAGAGCAGGAGGATGTGGGGACGTAGAAGTCCGTCAGCCGGACGCCCTGCGAGGCAAGCCTATCGATGTTCGGGGTCTTGGTGACCGGATTCCCGTAGCACGCCAGGTCTCCCCATCCGACGTTGTCGATGTAGATGAGGACGATGTTGGAGCGAGTCGTCGCCCGGACATGCGCGAAGGCCCCGAGGAAGAACACGAGCGCAAGGGTTCCGAAGCGCAACGGCACCAAGACAATGTACTAACACGGGGAGCAAGGTGAGACCCGCGATCGGGTTGGCGTCCAGCTGGACACGACAACCGGCCCGGAACAAGGCTGGATTGTATAAGAAGGGGCGAACAGGCCGTTCAGAGACACTGTTCGCGCAGCCGGCGACTCTGCTCCAAGACTCCAAGCCCTCGAACCGATCCTCGTCGGGTCGGCTGACGGGGTCGGCCCTGACGCGAGCCGCCGCTTGCCGTAGTCAGCCTTTGCAGAGGTCGGAGTCGGCGCAGAGCTCGGCCTTCTCGACCGACTTGATCGATCCCCCTTCGATCCTTCCAGTCACGGCGATCATCTCGCCGGCGAACTTCTTGACCTTGTCCTGCTCCGAGATCGAGTAGATGGTGCCGTCGTCTGCCACAAGCACGGCCCGTGCACCGCTCTGGATGCAGTTCTTGGCACATACGGGATTCCTCGCCTCGCCGTTTCTGGCGCACCCTTCGTCGGAGATGTAGCCGGTGACGGTGCCGGCGACGCAAAGGCCGCTGAACAGCAGGGTCGCGGCGAGCAGTGTTGCGATTCGATTCATGAAGACTCTCCCTTCGTTTCAACTAGCGTGGCTACCGCACAGGAAATTATACAGGGACTCAACGAATTCAAGCCGCGGTCGGAACGACAGCCGCAGGTCCGTAGGGCCCATGAAGGGTGTCGCGCCTCAAGACCACGGCATGGCACGGTTGCCCCAATACGCGCCTCTCGCGTCCCGGGAGAGCATGCCCAAAAACTTCCCTGGCGTTCCGAGACCTTGCTGCGACTCGCGCCGAGCGCCCATGTGCGCTCCCGATCGGTTCCAAATCGGTCTCGTGGGTTGTCCAAGGATCCCGGCTCAACAGCACTCGCATAAAGGGCTCCGGGTTCTCTCGACGTCCGGCACGCTCCCCTCGGCCAATTCGTTCAGATCCCGACCTCGGGCCAAGTGAAGTCAAGGCCCAGTCGGTTACGTCGATCCCAGTCGTCTTGGCTCCTGCAACCAGCGGTTGATCTCCGTCGTCACAACGTTCAGATTCGTCTGACCGTCGGCTGTAGTCACCACACGAGACCTGGCGCAGCAAGAGACGGCGGAGGAACGCCTGCGATTCCCGTAGCGGACAGACGAGACTGCGAAGACTCCAGAAGGTGAGGCATCCAATTCGTCGCGTGGCAGAACTCTAGGTACGCTCGCTCGCACGTGACACATCTTCAGATGCCGACCGGGTAGCCGTGCTCGCCGACGGCTGGCCGCTTCTCTTCCGATGCCATCGCGGCGCGGACTGGCTGCTTGCCAAGAGCATAGGACTTACTCCGCCGTCAATGTCCTCGCGACTGACCAAGGCCTCGAAGCGCTCGTCCTACCTCTCGCGACAGCGCTCGACGGGTTCCCACGTGTCCGGCTTGCTTGGCACCATGAACATGCCACGCATGTACTCCCATGAATCGAGATCCTCTACCAACTCGTGCTCGAGGCGAACTGCACCTTCGTTTGTAAGCCCAGTTCCTACAAGCACTTACGACAGCGGCTCCACGACGACTTCATCCAGCCTGCCTGCTGTATCAGAACCCGCATACGCAAGCCGCGCCAACTTCCGCCACAGCTACAAAGATCATCATATGCAAGTTGCGTCTCCGCTACGGCGTCGGCGTGCAACCGCACGCAAGGTTGGCTCGCCGCCGCTGCGTATTTCAGAGTCTCAAGCGCCATCTCTGAGGAGCCTGTCGCCATCTCAGAGCACTCGAATGGAGACTTCGCTGACCTCACCCGGTCGGACTGAGGAGATGGCCTTGCTGATCTCCCGGACACGGAGGCGGATGTCGGGCCATGCGGTCCCGAGCAAGACCACGATACGGACCGCTCGCCCCGCTAGGTTCTGTTGATAGCGAAGGTTCTGATCGGTTGTGACAAACACCTCGTAGCCGTCACGTACCGCCAAGTCGAGCAATTCCCCGTTGTCCTTGTCTGACCAGCCCTTCTCTGCAAGAGTGTCCACGGTATGCTCTTGAAGGTAGCCGCGCAAGGGTGCCGGAGTCCCTTGGTCGAACAGCACCTTCAACGACGCACCGCCACGCGCAGGGCATTGGCCTCGTGTTCGAGGACGGCGCGGACTTGTTCCTCATCCACGCCTGGGAACCACTTGACGAACTCCTTGATCGTGGCGCCACAGGCCAGATTCTCGTAAAGCGCCAATAATGGAATCCGCGTGCCCGCAAACACCCACGCACCACTTACTTTCCCTGGAATGCGCTCAACGGCGGCGCAGGTACCCCAGTCAGTCATCTTCGTCACCTCTTCTTTGCAAGCTCTGTTCACATTGTGATCCACATTCCGTCTTTGACACCCCCTACGAAGCAAGAAGGACGGCTGGCAGAGCCCTGACATGTCGCAAACGTCCAGTGTTTCGGCGATCTCATCGACAATGTGACAAGTAGGGCACTCTAGGTCAGCGGAACGCTGAAGTTGCTGAAGTGCGGGTGGATCATCAGCGAGAGGGTTTGCCAGCGGCCCCTGAAACCATCTTCTTCGGCATCCGCCAGACGGTCTCAGGCCTAATCAAGCCGACGATGCCCAGCACGACCACCTGCTAGGTCTGCGACCGCACCGACCAGTTCCCGTAGCCGCGGCGGTGCGGTGCCAGCTACGACGTGCCCGGGAGTCCCGCGCATTCGCACGGCTTGAACGGCCGCGGTCCAGCACGCCCATCCTGAACCGCTCTCGGAGCAGAGGATCAGCCCCGGCTCTGAGGACGGGTACATGCTAGTAGACCGCGATCGGGCATGCACTCCTCCCCTCGAACCGGCGTTCACGTGAGCCATCCGAGATCCGAGCATCATGGTTAGCTTCACATCCGGGATGCGTGTAGAGTCTATACAGAAAGCGCGTTGCGCCGGTCCTATGCGAAACTCCTATATCGTGTGCTACGACATCTGCGATCCGAAACGACTTCGCCAAGTGTACAAGACCATGCGCGGCTGGGGGGATCACATCCAGTACTCTGTATTTGAGTGTCAGCTGACTAAGATGGACATCGCCCGACTCCGGAGCACACTAGCTGAGATCATTCACCACAAGGAGGACCAGGTGATCTTCGTGGACCTTGGCCCTGCCGATGGCCGTGGCGAACGGGTGATCTCAGCTCTCGGCAAGCCGTACGTAAACATAGACTCGCCGTTGATCGTCGTCTGATGTGGGAGTTCTCGCTTGCGGTCTTCACATGTTCAGAATGTTCATTCGGCAACGGCGAGCTTTGGCACTCCACAGCACCGAAGACATCATGGCGAATCCGAGACAGCCAGAGGACTGATGGCGCTTCACTGCACACGTCCCGACGGACCCATCAAGGAAGAGGAGCAGTTACAGGTCTCAGTCAGCATGAAGGGAGAAAGCTAGCATGAGCGTTGCTCCAGCAGTCAAGTTTCAGGGACAGGAAAGCCTGGCCCAACCCGATTACCTTCCCGCAAGGATGATTAACGAGTACGCGTATTGTCCACGGCTCTTCCATTACGAGCAGGTCCTTGGAGTCTTCGTCCACAACAAATACACGGTGGAGGGGGCCGCACGGCACAAACGGGTTGACAAGGAGGGCAAGGGCGTTCCCAAACCCGACGGGAAGATCCAAGAGCCGGTGGTCGTGTCGTCGATCACACTCTCTTCCGATGAGCACCGTGTGATCGCGAAGCTTGATCTCGCTGAGTTCAAGGACGGGCTTGCGACGCCGATCGACTATAAACGGGGAAGACCGCGCAAGACGGAGGACGGAATCGAAGCTTGGCCGAGCGACGAGGTGCAACTTGCCGTTCAGGCTCTTGTGCTGCGAGCGAACGGGTACCGATGTAACGAGGGGATCCTCTTCTACCACCAGACCCGCCAGCGCGTAAGGATTGCGTTCACGGACCAGGTGATCGACACCGCAGTTCAAACGATCAATGATGCGTGGGAGGCCGCGACGAAGACGAGGCTACCGCCGCCACTGGTCGATTCACCGAAGTGCCCAGGCTGCTCGCTGGTTGGTGTGTGCCTACCTGACGAGACACATCGCTATCAGGCACTCGCCACTAAAGGTCTACCAGTTCAATACAACCTCTTTGGTCCCAATTCATCCGAATTGAAGAAACCGCCGAAGAGCGAGACCCGACTGCTCGTAGCTCCCAGAGTGGATCGAAAGCCCCTCTATCTCAATACGCAAGGCCTGCGAGTGGGGAAAAGCTGGGATGTACTGAAGGTGAAGGAAAAGAACAAGGTCATTCAAGAGGTGCGCATCAACGAAATCTGCCAAGTCAACGTGTTTGGCAACATTCAGATCACAACACAAGCCATTCAGGCCTTGTGCCGGGCTGAGAAACCTGTGTGCTATTTCTCACAGGGAGGCTGGTTCTACGGAATCACTACGGGATTGAACACAAAGAACGTTGTCTTGCGTAAGGCACAGATCATCATGGCAGACGTGGATTGGTTTTGCCTCCGCATTGCAAGGGTCATCGTAGCAGGCAAGATCAGGAACCAGCGGACGATGCTCATGCGCAACCACATCGAGCCGCCGAAGAAGGAAATCCGATCGATGAGGACTCTGGTTCAATCGGCGGAGAATGCCGCATCTACACAAGAATTGCTAGGGATCGAAGGCTACGCGGCGAAACTGTACTTTGAGAATCTTGCAGGTATGGTCAAACGCGATGGAACGCATGAGGAGAACGCTGAATTCAGGTTTGACTTCACCAAGAGGAACCGGCGCCCTCCACGCGACCCGATCAACGCCCTCCTCTCGTACGGGTACAGTCTCCTGACGAAGGACCTGACGATAGCCTGTTATGCCGTCGGCCTCGATCCGATGATCGGGTACTACCACCAGCCCCGTCACGGAAGGCCAGCGCTTGCCCTAGACATCATGGAACCTCTGCGGCCGTTGGTAGTGGACTCCGCCGTGCTGAGCGCCGTGAACACTGGTATGGTCAGGAGCAAGCATTTCGTCTCGGCTGGCAAGGCAGTGTCGATGAATCCGCAGGGTCGTCGCGCATTCCTCCGCGCGTACGAGGCAAGGATGGACCAACTCGTCACGCATCCGCAACTCGGCTACCGTGTGACGTATCGACGCCTGCTCGAGATCCAGGCCAGATTGCTGGCGAAGACGCTCGACGGGGAGCTTGAGGTGTACCCGGTGTTCGTCACTCGCTGATGCTTGCGAGCGACGAGGTGCTGGCGGATTCGCCATGATCGCTCGCGTCATCATATGTATAATGGAATCAAGCGTTTCCAGATCGTGCGTGAAGGCAACCCCTCTTGGAGGAGTGTCGTTGCTCGCAACCGCTCGCGGAGGTGCCGATAGATCATTGAAAACACGAATCTTCTGAGACATGCTCTATTCCCCAGTCCTTGGACTGGGCCTCATTGAAGCCGAGGCCCTGCGGGAGCTCGCCGCTTCGATCCGCTCCTATTCCCCAGTCCTTGGACTGGGCCTCATTGAAGCTGTCAGCTCGATGCCTCCTCCTTGATCTGACCCGACCTATTCCCCAGTCCTTGGACTGGGCCTCATTGAAGCCAGGGGCCCCGGCGACCGTTCCGTTCGATGCCCCCCGCTATTCCCCAGTCCTTGGACTGGGCCTCATTGAAGCCGCGCCCGACAGAACGCGGCTGCCGCGTGGACGTCGGCTATTCCCCAGTCCTTGGACTGGGCCTCATTGAAGCTCGATCATGTTTCCTCGTTTCCCGTTTGCCTCGATCTATTCCCCAGTCCTTGGACTGGGCCTCATTGAAGCCGGTCCGATGCTAGCGCGCGGCGACCGCGTAAATGAGCTATTCCCCAGTCCTTGGACTGGGCCTCATTGAAGCGCTTCGGTTGCGGCCGCCAAGTACAAAAGTCCGGTCTATTCCCCAGTCCTTGGACTGGGCCTCATTGAAGCACGTACCTATATAGGTATGGGACAATGGACTCAGTTCTATTCCCCAGTCCTTGGACTGGGCCTCATTGAAGCGAGGCGATGCACCCCGTGTGGACCGCCGCGGACGGCCTATTCCCCAGTCCTTGGACTGGGCCTCATTGAAGCCGCTGTACCAGGCGGCCGCGATTGGCAGCGAGCACTTCCCTATTCCCCAGTCCTTGGACTGGGCCTCATTGAAGCTCAGCCTTCCCCCGCCTGCCAGCGTCTGCCACCATGGCCTATTCCCCAGTCCTTGGACTGGGCCTCATTGAAGCGACGTTCCGCGTCCGCGCTTCGCAGGCTTGTCGTCCTATTCCCCAGTCCTTGGACTGGGCCTCATTGAAGCCCGGCATCCCCCCGGGCGGGTCTCCGGGCCTTCACCGCTATTCCCCAGTCCTTGGACTGGGCCTCATTGAAGCTGCCGGGGCGCCGGTCAGGACCATCTTGGCGAAGCGACTATTCCCCAGTCCTTGGACTGGGCCTCATTGAAGCCCGGACTCGGAGCCCCCGCCGGTCCAGTACAGGTACCTATTCCCCAGTCCTTGGACTGGGCCTCATTGAAGCATGGATACGACCACTATGGATCGGCGGTCCCGACGATCTATTCCCCAGTCCTTGGACTGGGCCTCATTGAAGCCGTACCCTGATGATGGACAAGGATAGTGATTTCGACTATTCCCCAGTCCTTGGACTGGGCCTCATTGAAGCGAAGGCGGCGGCGGTCCCTGTGACCGTCACAGGCACCTATTCCCCAGTCCTTGGACTGGGCCTCATTGAAGCCGGGCGGTCCGGTGCGTACGTACCCTCTCCATCCGTTCTATTCCCCAGTCCTTGGACTGGGCCTCATTGAAGCGACACGTTGGCGGCCGCACCGCCGAACGGCTTGTGCCCCCTATTCCCCAGTCCTTGGACTGGGCCTCATTGAAGCCGGCACGTTTTGACCGCCTGATCGAAGCGTTCAGCGCTATTCCCCAGTCCTTGGACTGGGCCTCATTGAAGCCACATGAATATGTAGCCGGTGCCGCCGATGACCGCGCCTATTCCCCAGTCCTTGGACTGGGCCTCATTGAAGCATTCTGTCTTCGGCCATCACTTCCTCCCGACCTCGACTATTCCCCAGTCCTTGGACTGGGCCTCATTGAAGCCAGTTGTAGGGATTGGTGACATCCGCGCCTTCCGCCTATTCCCCAGTCCTTGGACTGGGCCTCATTGAAGCGGGCGTCAGGCCGCCGTCATCCAGTTCGGACCACCCTATTCCCCAGTCCTTGGACTGGGCCTCATTGAAGCTGCACACAGGCGCAGACCAAGCACACGACCTCGCACTATTCCCCAGTCCTTGGACTGGGCCTCATTGAAGCGGAAGATCTCTGAGGGTGCTGCCCCTTGCGACGAAGGACTATTCCCCAGTCCTTGGACTGGGCCTCATTGAAGCAATGGGGACAAGCTGTACTCAAACACGGATGGGCACACTATTCCCCAGTCCTTGGACTGGGCCTCATTGAAGCCCCATGGAGACGGTGCAGGATCTGTTCTCACAATCCACTATTCCCCAGTCCTTGGACTGGGCCTCATTGAAGCGAGACCGAGACATCCGCGTTGACCGTGATGCCGACCTATTCCCCAGTCCTTGGACTGGGCCTCATTGAAGCCGCGGCAAGGCGTTCCAGGTCATCACGGCGGGCACCACCTATTCCCCAGTCCTTGGACTGGGCCTCATTGAAGCATGAGGTGCATTCGGCGATTGGGACAGGATAGCGGCTCTATTCCCCAGTCCTTGGACTGGGCCTCATTGAAGCATGAGGTGCATTCGGCGAT
>JAPPMB010000040.1:37613-43817 GCA_028819255.1 Bryobacterales bacterium
TGGGACAGGATAGCGGCTCTATTCCCCAGTCCTTGGACTGGGCCTCATTGAAGCCGCTCCGGATCGTCCCGCGCGGTGCTCGGCAGCATCTATTCCCCAGTCCTTGGACTGGGCCTCATTGAAGCATGTGCGTGTGGACGACCACCTCCTCCGTGCCCTTCTATTCCCCAGTCCTTGGACTGGGCCTCATTGAAGCTTGACCTTCGGCAGCAGGATCTTCTTGAACGGGACGTCTATTCCCCAGTCCTTGGACTGGGCCTCATTGAAGCAGTACCCCACGCGGGTCATGTACCTGCGCTCACTGTGCTATTCCCCAGTCCTTGGACTGGGCCTCATTGAAGCCGTGGCGCATCCGGGGATGCCCGGGTCGATCGTCGTCTATTCCCCAGTCCTTGGACTGGGCCTCATTGAAGCTTGACATCGGACGTGCCGCCTCCGCTGCCACTCTGACTATTCCCCAGTCCTTGGACTGGGCCTCATTGAAGCCTCAAGACAGTGTAGCCTACTTATGCTCCTGAGAATCCTCTATTCCCCAGTCCTTGGACTGGGCCTCATTGAAGCAGGAATTTGCTTCCTGCTTGGCGTCGGTGTCAATGCTCTATTCCCCAGTCCTTGGACTGGGCCTCATTGAAGCACCACCCTCTACAGCCAAGGTGAGGAGGCCAGCCAGCTATTCCCCAGTCCTTGGACTGGGCCTCATTGAAGCGCGGAACTCGTAGCGCTTCCATCCGAGGGCGATCAGCTATTCCCCAGTCCTTGGACTGGGCCTCATTGAAGCGACGCTGCGAGCCCTGGACTACACCGACACGCAGAACTATTCCCCAGTCCTTGGACTGGGCCTCATTGAAGCTGCGGAGTACGCCAGGCAGTTCCTCGGAAAGTCCGACTATTCCCCAGTCCTTGGACTGGGCCTCATTGAAGCGGCGGCTCGAACGGCGGCGCTCAAGCGCATGGTCCGATCTATTCCCCAGTCCTTGGACTGGGCCTCATTGAAGCACCTGAGTGATGGTGAATGCCTTGTCCGGGATCGGCTATTCCCCAGTCCTTGGACTGGGCCTCATTGAAGCCGCTCTCGTTAGGGCATCTGCTGGAGTTTCGTTCCTTCCTATTCCCCAGTCCTTGGACTGGGCCTCATTGAAGCCACGGACCGAATGTGCAGCTCGCCCGCACCGTCCACCTATTCCCCAGTCCTTGGACTGGGCCTCATTGAAGCGGGACCAGCCGCTTATTGTAGTTGCCGGTCGTGTTCTATTCCCCAGTCCTTGGACTGGGCCTCATTGAAGCGCGAAGCCCTCGGCGACCGCTTCGACCATCTCGCTCCTATTCCCCAGTCCTTGGACTGGGCCTCATTGAAGCAGCGTGTGGTGGGTGGTCCAGCCCTTGCGCTTCAGCCCTATTCCCCAGTCCTTGGACTGGGCCTCATTGAAGCCGCCAGAATTCCTCGATCGCGTTGCCGTGGCTCAACCTATTCCCCAGTCCTTGGACTGGGCCTCATTGAAGCATCATGCCGGTACGATCGTTGTACTCGAATCCAAGACTATTCCCCAGTCCTTGGACTGGGCCTCATTGAAGCGCCGATTGGTCGGATGATGCGTTGCGTCTCTATCTGCTATTCCCCAGTCCTTGGACTGGGCCTCATTGAAGCATATTGGTTTCCTTTCCAGCTCGTTTGAGCCGTTGCAACTATTCCCCAGTCCTTGGACTGGGCCTCATTGAAGCACGGTTCCCCGAATCCGTGTCCACTGGTCTTGCTCGCTATTCCCCAGTCCTTGGACTGGGCCTCATTGAAGCGGTATCATGAGCCCTAAGACTAGTCTACAGGAATCCGACTATTCCCCAGTCCTTGGACTGGGCCTCATTGAAGCGAGTGGTTGTGCACGAATGCTTCGCCGTCCTGCTCAACTATTCCCCAGTCCTTGGACTGGGCCTCATTGAAGCAACACTGGACTTGGCGTTGATATCCGCCCCTACTTGCTATTCCCCAGTCCTTGGACTGGGCCTCATTGAAGCGCGGGCCAGCGACCGCCAGCGAGCCCGCAGGAGGGGCCTATTCCCCAGTCCTTGGACTGGGCCTCATTGAAGCAACGCACCGATCAGCACTCGAGAGATCACGCCCGAGCTATTCCCCAGTCCTTGGACTGGGCCTCATTGAAGCCTGAAGAGGCGCTCAGCCTCGTAGCCGTCCACGTCCGCTATTCCCCAGTCCTTGGACTGGGCCTCATTGAAGCAGCGTGGACCATGCGCGGTCCGAGTCATCGAGGCTGACTATTCCCCAGTCCTTGGACTGGGCCTCATTGAAGCATTCTCCTTTCGAACAGCGGGGAGCGCGGCCGCCCCTATTCCCCAGTCCTTGGACTGGGCCTCATTGAAGCTTCGAGTTCGTCGGCATAGTCGTAGTCCGGCCCAAGCTATTCCCCAGTCCTTGGACTGGGCCTCATTGAAGCGCCGTACTCCCAGATTGAGAAGTCGACGAGCAGCGCCTATTCCCCAGTCCTTGGACTGGGCCTCATTGAAGCGAGCCAGAACGCTGCTTGGTAAAGATTCCTCGACCTCCTATTCCCCAGTCCTTGGACTGGGCCTCATTGAAGCGCGGTGCGTGGCGTGCGCGCCCTGTCGGGTCTGATTCATTCCCCAGTCCTTGGACTGGGCCTCATTGAAGCCTCGAATGGAAGGATGATCTGGAGGAATACGCCAAGCTATTCCCCAGTCCTTGGACTGGGCCTCATTGAAGCTCCTCTGGGCTGGCCTTGAAGCGGCCGATGATCTTGCTATTCGCCAGTCCTTGGACTGGGCCTCATTGAAGCCAATGGACAGAGAATCACGTGAGCTATTTGGGGCTCTACTTCGCCAGCTGGCATTGTGAATTACTCACTCTCGTGAAAAGCTATAGAATCTTCCACTTTGGCAGGATCCTTGGATTTCATTGGAACGCCGAATGAAGAATTTCTCATTGTCTCCAGACGGAACATTCGGAGTGTAAACGAACAACGGTGTCAACGTCGGAATAACGAAAGTCGAGCGTAACGTCCCCTAGATTATTGGGGCCGGAAGACGGGCTCACTTTCGAAATTTTACTCACGGCTGCCAAGAGGGCGAAGTGAACGTGTGCGTCACTGTCCTTGATAACACCGTAGATGTCTCACAGGAAGTCGCGGTTGGCCCGCGTAGTCTCCGGGGAACCCAAGGCGTCTAGGGTGGGCTTGTCGTATTCGTCGACGAGCACCACGACTGGCTGCCCTGTCTTGTCGTGCAGGGCTTACAGGAGCGAAGCGAACGACCGGAGACCGTGTAGTAGTGGCCCTCGCGAATCTTGCGGAGAGTCTGAATGCCTATGGGAAGTTTGCGTTTTAACATCGGTCAGGCAGCCCAGCTCACATCTTGCCGAAGGTGCCTGTCGTCACTCACACCACAGCCCGATCTTCGTGGCGGCCATTGAGGGGGCCGGTTCGGGTGCAGTGTTCGCCTGATCCTGACCCGTCGTCGATCCTCACGATGCCTTCGCCAGTCGCCCGTTGATTCGTCGGCCCGACGCTGTGACAATCTTATACTGCCCCGAACATTCCGAGCCCGAAATGGGAAGCGTAGCCCAGCGCAAGCGAGCCCTGTGTCGCAGTCGGAAACTCGATTTCCAGAAAAGTGCCGGAGGAATCCCACTGCCGTTCGTGGCCGCGCGATCTGAACCGGTGGAAGCTCAGCGTGTGGCGGGGAGTACCACCTACCTTGATCTCCGGCAACTCAGTGATCATATCACTCTTTTCGAAGCCGCGCCGCTTCAGCAGCCGAACCACCTCTCCCCGGTACCCGGCCCTTTTTAGATGGCCCGAGGCGAGAAACGGCGTGATGCTTCGCCATCGTCGAGAGCACCCCAGCAGACGGGAACTCCTCGCGAAGTCCTCCGGACGCCCGAACCCCTCCAACGCAAGCCGCCACTCATCGGTCTTGGACTCAGCTGCCGGATTACCTTGAGATCTCCCCTGCGATAGCCAGATTCTCGTGATCCGATCGAGTCGAGATTGGATCTCCTCGTCCATTCCACCGGCGATCACCACCACAATGTGGTCGATCCAACCATCGTCATCGGCGTCCTCGGGGAGCCAGAAGGCATGGGGATGGGTTGGATCGCGAACTGGCCGATTCCGGCTGTCTCGGCCGGAGATTCTCCATGGGGCCAGTGGGAATCGCTTGCCGGTTCTCGGGTCGGTCTCCCAGCCGAACTTGGACAAGGCCGCCATCCGCATTACCTCGCCGATCTTGACGGCGTCCTCGATGCGAGGTCGTGGTCGCCCCGCCAGTAGATAGCGGGCGACGGTGGGCAGTCGCCGCTCGGTCCTGTGTCTTCTGGATCGGTCAGCTGACCGCGAGACGACGCCGGGATCCACCGCCGGGTCGCGGACGTAAACAGCCTCATAGGCTGCGGGCGGCTGACCCCATTTTCGGTTCTGGAGGTCAGCCGTGTCGACGGCGAGCGCATCCAACAGACTGGCTGGGAGCGTGTCAACGCCACCCCGTGCACGGAACGAGCCCACCGCTTTCTTATGGAGTGCCCGTTCTGTGAGCTTCCTCCTGGAGGCCTTGCGAAGCCGGTCGGTCTGTTGCATGATCAACCGGTGGCGCTCGACTCGGTACGCCTCAGCGGAGCGCGGTACGAGCAGCCTTCGAGGCTCGCCACGAAAGCCCAACTCGACCGGGCTGCAGTTTGGATCTCCATCCACTTCCGTTATGACTCGACATTCGGTCCAGCTCTCTGCACGACCGAGGTATCCCATCCCGGACGCGAGATCCTTCGCGAGGTCCAGCACGTTCCCTTCAAGAGTCACGCCCTGCCAAACGATCTTCACTTCCGCACCGTCGGGCAGGTGCAGGAACGCGTCAAAGATCAGGGTCCTCGAATCTGACTTGCCCTTACGGATAGGCATGTAGTGACGCGTATGGGCGTGAATTGCCCCCTCAGGCAGGCGGTAGACCGGAAGATCCTCGGCCAAGGCGTCAACCAGCCGCGCCAGGTCATCCTTGCTCCAGCGGTCCCGGTCCCCCTTGCGCCAATAGCAAGCAATCAAGGCTCGCAGAATCCGCCACGGCTCCGGCGGCCAGGCGACGTCGGCTTCATTGACATTCCGACCCCAAGGCGTCGCGTGGTACCGTCCGGCAGGAAATCGAAAGGCGAGTCCAAACACGGAGGCCTACTTCTCGTACGTGACAGTGAGGACCCGGGTGTCGCCGAACTCTCCCAATGCACCGATCCGGTCGATCAGGTTTGGAATCTCAGCCTCGATGGCGGCAATCGTTGGCATCGCGAACTTCGAGGGGCGGGTTACTTGTAGATCAACGACATCAAGGTCGCAGGCAGTCCTGAATCGCAATCCCTCCGCAAGGAACCTCCGGATCTTGAATAGAGCGAGGAGAATCAAGAGCCTACCGACGTCGTCGCCAAGACCGTAGGCGCGGATCTGCCGGAGATCAAGGTTGAAGTAAGCGGTGATGCGCTCGGCCGTCCACTCATCGCGGGGGAATGGCACATTTCCGAATCCCTTGTTCGTGTCCCCTTTCGGGTCCACGGAATCGTTCTTGACTCCGCCGCTGACCGCGCGCCTGGCACCATCGGCTTCAACGAACGCCGACAGAGACCTCGGCAGTCGTAGTCGCCCGCCGGCGAGCGCCTTCTTTGCCAAGAAAACCCCGTGCAACAGCGCGTTGGTGTCAAATTCCAGTAGCACTTTGGCCAGTTCGCGCAAGTCGACTCTCCCCTGCTCGAAACTGGCCAGCCGGTCCTTGAGTATGTTCAAGACCGTCTTGTCCTTGCCTTCCAGGATGTAAGGTGAATTCAGGCGGTGGGCCTCAATGAGGGAGTTTGTGAGGTGTTTCTTGTTTTTGTCCTGAACCTGCACCATTGGGAGACCTCGTAACGGTTCCACCCAGTCGTTCCGAACCTCGTCCCAACAGACACTCTCTAAGCGGTTCGCCATCGACTGGGCGCTTTCTACCAGCACGGTCTGGCCCGTCCCGTTTGGAGAGTCGTAGACCGCGTGACCGAGGTTAGGAAATCCCGTCGGCTGAAAGCGGGTACCCTGAACTGGTCGCAGTTGGGCCTCTAGGAGAATTCGAGGTTCATGAGCGAGCGGGTTTAGGTCAATTGACATTTGATGTTTCCTCCAATGAATGAGTAGCAGTGTCAGGGAGCGTGCCGGGATAGGCGCGCCGAAGCAA
>JAPPMB010000123.1 GCA_028819255.1 Bryobacterales bacterium
GTTCAATAAAAACGGGTTATGTGGCATTGTCCGAGTGCTCAACGCGACACTAGTGTATGGGCATCTTGTGCGCCTTGGACATGTACTATTGCTGTATGCGTCGGCGCTCCCCCGACGTGCTCGTCTCCCTGCTGGCCTCCCGCGACCGTCGGAAGCGGACCTAGACGGTATTCCGCCGCTTGCGGTCCAAGCTGCGCCTGCAGCGCAAGAAGGGGAACGCGGAACTGCGCCGGCGGAACCGAGTGTGGGCCAGAGACGCGCAACGGTGACCGCCGCGGAAACCTGCAGAATGACCAAACCCAGGACGCTAGCTGAATCGTGACGCGGTAGGCCAAGAAACTAAAATGGAGAACTTAGGTATGGTGCTTGCACGATGAAGCAACTGCTGAGAACTGTAGCCAACATAAAGAAGTGAACCCGTCGGAATGGTGTCCGCACAAATCACTCCGCATAGAGTCTAACACTCCAGATCCAGAGAAACTGTTACCTTGTATTACAATTATAGAATCCTCGGTTTATGTCATCAAATCTAGATTGATTCCATCCCCCAGAGCTCCCGAATCTCTAACTATTAGACGCGACAATCTCAGGCTGTCCCTGACGTGCGTAGAAGGTCGAAAATCTAGAAACCATGTCCTTTATGAAACTTGGAGCGACGCGCATGTTCTCACGATCGAACTTCTCATCAAGTTCATTCCACGCCACCGTGTCGAGCCGCCTAAAATTCACGAAACCACCCTCCAGAGCGTGGCATTTCGGCAGCCAATGCAAGTAGCTGGCGTCATTGTTTCGCCTTAGCTTCTTCTTCTGCCGATTGTTCGCTTTCAGCAGATCGAACACGTCCACCTCCGGAACAACCTCTGCTAACACCACCATGTCGGTCTTCGGATCGCCATCTTTTCGTATCACCAAGTCGCATGCAGGCGTCATCACCACGTGCCAAGTTTGCCTCGCCTTGCACCGCACAAGACTTCCCGTCTCTAGGGAGTCATCGAGGGGAGGAGCCAGATAGACTTCCTCCGGATAGCATGGCGTATCGTCACCCTCCAGATCCGCCACCAAGTGACCCAGCGCGTACCGTAACAGCGCCCTCTCTGTCCGTTTCCTGTCCTTCGCTGCGTAGCGGATCCACACGTCCACCGTCGGAAGTAGGTTCTTCAGAAACACTCGGTTCAGACGCTCCTCAAGCAGCCCCCGACCGCCCATGATCTTCGTCAAGCCGATTTCGTGAACGCTCCAAAGGCGGTCCAGTACCTCATCGAACCTATGCTCACCCTTTGTGAAGATACCGACGACGGGCGGCACATTCTCAGCGTCGTCCGGTGTTCCGGTCAAGACTGCAACCGGAACACGGAAGTACTTTTTCAGCTGCTTGATGATCTCTCCACCATCCGACGTGCCACTCCCGAGGTTCAGGTCCACGATCGCCGCGTCAATCCACTTACCGAGGCCACGCTTCGCGTCGTCCAAGCTATTCACAACATGCAATTCAAGTTGTCTGCCACGCTCTTCTACGTAATCGGCAAGGACTGTCTTGTAACTTTCAACGAGGCGGATGTCGTCCTCCACCAACAGCAATTGAAGTGCGTGCATGACTGTTATCTCTCGGCCTCGACCGGCTGCAGGCGGAAACACGCGCCACCTTCATACGCTAGCGCTGTGAGTTCCAAGCCGTTTCGCTTCGCCGCCTCCCCGGCGATTGCGAGTCCCAGTCCCATCCCTTCCGGTTTGGTCGAGAACTGCGGATCGAAAATCGCACCGCTTACGATATGATCGGGTTCCATCCCAGGACCAGTATCCGTGTAATCGACACGTTGGAGCCTTCCATTTTCCGTCAATATCGTAATGTCGATCCGCTTTTCAGAGAATTCCTCTGTCCCGATCCAGTAGAGGCTGTTATCGATCAGATTAGTGAAGATCGCATGTATATCCTGTCGCCAGCAAACGAACTTAAATGCCTTGTTTCCATTGATGTGGAAGGTCACTTCCGCCTCGTTTATCTGACGCGAGAATATCTCCTTTGCCCGCCGAATCACCTCTCCCAATACCTCGCTCTTCTTCTTCAAACGGCGTTGCGCAGCCAATGGGTCAAGCCGGCGAAACAGTGCCACGAAGTCGTCCGCGTTGTCCGCGATACCTGCGGCAGATTCCACGATCTTCGGGACAAGAAGCGGGTCCGTTGTCTTGCCAAATTTAGCGGCGTACTTGCGGAGCAGAGGATAGTGGTTTCGGAAATAGCTCAGTGGCCGCCGCCCCTCGTGCAGCACCACGTTGATTATCTTGCCCACCGTCGCGTGGCCTTGATATACCGCGATCGCGTCACGCAACCGTTTGGCCGTTGCGCTTCGTCGACGCTCGTCGGACTCGATCAGTGCGATGACCTTGGAGGTGGTCGAGTCGCTCACCTGCGCTGCGCCTAGCGTAGACCGGACGTCCCGTTTCAGCGTATCGAACGAGTAGAGTCTTTCCAGTTCGCTCTCAACCTTGAAAGTCTCCCTCCCTAGGCCTACGCGCCGCCGATATACAAAACGCTTTTCCTCCAGCTTTGAGATGACCTGCTGGGTTATCTCCCTCAGCCTGCGGAAGGCCTTGTTGTCGATGAGTCCGTCCCTTGCGCTCTTCTCGATCAGGTTCGATTGATCTTCAGACTGGATTTGGACGTAACCGATGACTTGGTTGTTGCCGATTCGGCGGGAGGGTGCCTGTATACGCTGCTGGTTTAGCTTGAGCCAGTCGAACTGCGGGTCACCAAGTGGCCGTAGGCGAAAACCGTTCCTATAAACTCCGATCCCGTTGTACTCGTTTAGCAAGCTCCTCGCTTCGAGTTTTCCCATGTAATTGCCGGACGGGTGCTTCAACCCTCGTCGTATGAGCTGGGCCACCGAAGCCGGATCCCTGTCGTACACCCGAATGTCGATCTCGAGCTCACCGCACCCCGAAGGCATTCCTAAGTCAATCTGGATCACTTCGTCCGACGCGTTCCGCGATTTCTGATGAGAGTATACGAAGGTTCCGGTCCTGCCTGGCCCTACCTTCCCTACAATCCGGTAGTCGAAGTATTCCACCAGAGGAAAGGGCTCCACCCGCTCGTCCATGTCGTCTACGCCGGGAATTCCACAGCTGCGGAGGACCACTCTGAAAGCGTACTCCTTTGCCGCCATTGGGAAAGGAGGCATGAGCTTTCTGAGTTCGAATCTTAACGTGTTGAACTGCGATTGCCCCCAAGTCGCCATGCTATCGGCTCCGACCGCCATCGTCAGCGTCGTACCGGGCTCCTGCTCCACCGATTTCGTCTCGATCAGGACTTCAACGCTATCAAGATATTTCGCGCGCTCAAAGTCCGACCATTGGAGGTACAGTGTGGTCCTCTCTCCGGAAGCCGTCGTCGTCTCAAGAAGAAGGTCCTTGCCAAGGACTGAAGCCGCGTAGCGACCGATCCCTTTCCGCCCCTGCATGGTCCTGCCACCCGGGCTGCGTCCGGCACGGTCCTGCTTGTCCGGGGTTGACGGGACCATCCACTTGTTGATCACTGTGTCACGTGTCATCCCATGCCCGTGGTCGGTGACGCTGATCCTGTACTCTTCGTTGTCCTTACGATCGAACGCGATCAACGCGTCCGGAGAATCCGCGTCGTAGGCATTCTTGACCAGTTCGATGACTGCTGCGTGCGGGTCTTGGACAAGGTCGCGTCCGATCGTCAGGATGTGCCTGCCAGCGGGGCGGATCCTATGTGAGCCTGATTCAGCCATCCCAGTTGTGCCGAATCCTCGACGCGATCCCTCGGGACAGTAGTACCGGAACTGCGTTGCCGATTTGACGGAACGCATGCGTCCGGGATGGCCGCTTCCTAACGCCCTCGAAGTAGTAATCGTCGGGAAATGTCTGAAGCCGGGCCGCTTCCCGAGGCGTTATCGACCGGTTCTGGTCGATGTCGGGGTGTATGTAGTAGTGCCCATCCTTACAGATATGGGCAACGACTGTATGCGCAAACGGCAGGTCGGCCGCCACGACCTTGAACCTGTCCACAAACGCAGTCTCGTTGCTGTGGGTTTTCAGGCGTCTTGGCAGATCGCCGTACCGAAGCCTCGACTGCCGTTCATTCCACTCCGTCACCGCTATCCTGTAAATCTCCAAGTCCCGTGCCGTGTGGGGACGAGCTTGGTGCCAAGTCGCCGGCAGCGGGCTGCCCACGCCTGCCTTGACCTGCCAACGGCTTTCGCACGCTAGGCGACGGCACGGCGTGATGTCACCTTCCCCCGCGCTGAGCGGGGGAAGGTCCTGAAAGATCTCGCTTACCGTGACGCGAGGTGTCCAGCGCTCCGGTTCGGGATTCATCGTCGCAGCATCTCCGCAATGTCCGACCAAGATCACTCGTTTCCGGTTCTGGAGCACCCCGTAGTCTTTCGCGTTCAATGTGGAAAACGCCGTCTCGTAACCCAAGTCGCTAAACCGCTGCCGCATCGCGTCGAAATATAGCCTACCGTTGCTGTCCCGAGCTGAAAGGAGTCCCATAACGTTCTCGAAAACGAACCTCTTGGGGCGGTATTTGTCCAAGAAGCTCGCATAGCACTCGTAGAGGTAGTTCCGCTTGTCCTCCACCATGCCGTCGGGGTCACGCGAGCGGCCAACAATGGAGTAGGCCTGGCAGGGCGGCCCACCGAGAAGCAAGTCCAGTTTGCGCCCTTCCAGCAAAGAATCGATCTCACAATAGATCCGAGCCAGCGTGTCCGGCTGGATCTCATCGTTGATGACGGACCGTACGACTCGTTGCGGCACTTCCGCATACATTTTGTCCCGGTCGATTCCGCCAGTCAAATAGTCTTCGTACAGGTCTCGGCGACCGGCCGCCACGAACCAGTGGTAGGCCAGTCGAGTACGTAACGTGTTGCATGCGGCTACATCCGCCTCGACATGTGCGACCGGCTCGTAACCCTCTTGAATAAATCCCTCCGAAAGCCCTCCTCCGCCAGCAAAAAGGTCAACAAATTTCAATTGGTCAGGCATTATGGCCACGCGTTGTCAAGCTCTCGTGGTCCTAACCGATCCAAACGCACGGTATGTCGGCGCACCATTGGAATCGCTGTTGGGACTGCTCTCCACCCTTGTGCCCGAACCAACGCTCGCTGCCGTACCGCGACTGAGGGACCCCGTGGCCCTCCCTCAATCGCTACCGGCACGGTTCCTTCCATCACGTAACTCGTCCCAAGGCCTTATTCCCGCCGGACATGTCATTGACCCACACGGGAGTGATCGCCGAACCCAGTGCCACGTATACCAGTAAGGCATTATACCAGACGTCTTTGCAGCGCCATGGTTTAGCGTCACAGGGTCACTCCTAATTGAAACTTGAGGGGCCACATTCGGGCTGATTCCGACTCTCACGTCATGCAGGGTCGCTTTCCGGAGACCCGAGGGCCTATCACAAGGTGTAGGTTGGATTCCTAGTACAGAAACTCGTGGCACCTCGACACGGCGCTCCCAGTAGTCCTCGTAGCGTCCGCTAAGAACGCAGGATCGCAAGGCGAGAATGGCGTTAGCTCCCTCGACCGTCCACATCATCCCAGACCTCTTGCAGCGTTCCTCGGCGGAATCTGTCGGGTCGCCCTGCACCCTGTTGAACAGGGTCCCGGAAGGCGCGGCACCGCCACTTCCCTTAACGCCCCGGTGGGGGGTGAGCCGACCGATTGATCAAGCGAAACGGGAACCTCGGAACTCTACACCGCTGAAGGGATCCTCCCCAAGGAAGATGCCAGTGGGGTATCACGATGTCGAATCGGCCCAGACCGTCTCAGGCGATGACGCTCGGTTCGAGATTCTCGTCGGTGGCGGGTAGGCTGGGAGGAATACTTTGCTACGCTTGCCACTTGCCCCAACGGGTAGATTGTAGACTCCTCTTGGAATGAGATCAGAAGGACCGATTCGTGTCGAGGCTAAGTAGTCTGCTTCTGCAGGTGGAGGAGCAGGACCCGAAGCTTGCCGCCGACCTGAAGCGGGAGGTGGCGGCGCTGTCTGGGCGGCGCCGGTTCGGGCTCAACTTCGAGCGTCACATCCCTGAGACGGTAGAGCTGCCCGGCCGGCCGGTGCGCAGGGGCGACAAGGTCCGGTTCCTTCCGAAGCGGGGCGAGAAGCCGCGCAGCGTCAACCGTCAGCTGTGGCGGGTTGACCGGATTCGCCGGACCACCAGAGGCCGCGTGGCCGATTTGGTCCCGCCCCAGGGCAAGCAGGCCAAGTGCCAAGCAACGAGCCGGTCCGTCGACGACCTAGTGGTGGTCGCTGAGTTCCGCGACCCGATCTACCCGGGTATGGTGTCTACCGGCAAAGTAGAACGCGGCGGCGACAGGCCGTTTCACACGGTCATCAACGCCGAGAACTTCCACGCGCTTCAAATCTTGCTCTTCACCCACGAGGGCAACGTCGATGCGATCTACATCGATCCGCCTTACAACACTGGCTCACGGGACTGGAAATACAACAACGACTACGTCGACAGCGACGACGCATATCGCCATTCCAAGTGGCTCGCGATGATGGAACGGCGGTTGAAGCTGGCGAAGTGTCTACTCAACCCGGCAGGATCCGCGTTAATCGTCGCCATCGACGAGCGCGAAGTCCACCGACTCGCACTTTTGCTCGAACAGGTATTTGAGGACGCTGAGATTCAGATGGTGACGAGCGTCATCAGCGCCAAAGGAGTGGTCCGCCCTGGCAAATTCTCACGCGTAGAGGAGCATCTGTTTGTGGTTGCGATTGGCGGCTTGGGGGCAAGTCCTTGGATGCGGAACATGCTGGAACCCATCAAGGGTGACAAGGGTGCCACGACGGGGCTTGAGTGGCTCGGCCTGCGGCGCCGGGAACCCACAAGTGTACGCGGGGCACGTCCCAATCAGTTTTATCCGGTCTTCGTGGACAAGCGGACGAACTCGATCCATTCCATTGGCGACGCCGTCAAGGACGATGTGGACAGGCGTTCGGTGGCCGCGCCCGTAGGGACGCGGGCGGTCTGGCCGTTAAAGCCGGACAGAACGGAGATGTTGTGGGGCTTGACGCCAGAGGCATTGCGCCGGAACTGGAAGAAGGGATTCGTACGGGTTAGCAGGAGGGGAACTGTCCAATACCTCCAATCGGGAACCATAGCAGAGATAGCGGACGGGACCATCACCGTCACAGGGCGGAGCAGAGACGGTTCCGTTAGAGGCACAAAGCCAGTCGACGACGACACGCCGACGCCCAAGCGCGTTTGGAATCTGCCCTCTCACAATGCGGAAACTGGGGGGACGCGCATTCTCTCGAGGCTAGTTCCCGGACGGCGCTTTCCGTACCCGAAGTCCCTCTACGCGGTGGAGGATGTTCTGCGTTTCTTCGTGGGCAGCAAGCCGAACGCCATCGTTCTGGATTTCTTCGCCGGCTCGGGGACATCGGCGCACGCGGTGATCCGCCTTAATCGCCAAGACGGGGGATGTCGCCAGTGCATATGCATCACCAACAATGAGGTTTCTCCAAGTGAAGAGATCAGGCTTCGTAAGAAGGGGCTGTGCCCGGGCGATGTAGAGTGGGAGCAATGGGGCATATGCGAGTACGTCACAAAACCGAGAATCGAGGCGGCGATCACGGGTGCAACGTGGAATGGGGAAGCCGTGGAGGGAGCATACGGCTACACAGACGAGTTCGCCTTGGCGGAGGGGTTCGAGGAGAATGTCGAGTTTTTCACCGTGACCTACGAGGCGCCGCGGCCAGTGGCTCACAACCGTGCGTTCAAGGTAATCGCGCCACTGCTGTGGATGAGGGCCGGGTCGAAGGGAAGACGGATCGAAAAGCCAAGTCACAACTTCCACTTAGCCGACACCTATGCTGTGCTATTCGACCTGGACGCCTCAAGGGATTTCTTGGCCGCCGTCGCCGAGGCCGTAACTCTGCGCATTGCATTCATCGTGACCGACGATGATCGAGGGTTCCAAGCAGTGTGCGGCGAACTGCCCGGACCGGTGGAAGCCGTGCGACTCTACGAGTCGTACCTCACCAACTTCACCATCAACACGGGTCGGAGGTAGCCGTGCGGTACACGCTCAAGGACTATCAGGAGGACGCCGTCGGCGACGTGCTGAGACACCTCACGCGGGCGCGGCGTGACTGGCATCGATGGGAATCACCAGTGGCGTTCTCGCTAAGCGCCACCACTGGCGCGGGCAAGACCGTGATGGCGGCGGCAGTGATCGAGGCGCTATTCCACGGCAAGCCGGCATACGGATTCCATTCCGACCCCGGCGCGGTCGTGCTGTGGTTCACCGACGACCCGTCGCTCAACGAGCAGACTCGGTTTCGTCTGCTGGATGCTGCCGACCGGATCGCTCACTCCCGGTTGGTGGTTATCGAGAACACCTTCAACCAAGCGAAACTCGATCCGGGTAAGGTCTACTTTCTCAATCGCCAAAAGCTAGGGAAGAAGTCGCTCCTAGTCAGGGGAACGCCTGTTGACTCCCCGGTAAGAGGCCAGCGGAGCCTGCTGCCGACGCCGGACGCCCGCGCGTACACGATGTGGGACACGGTGGCGAACACCATCGCCAACAAGCACCTTACTTTGTACCTCATCCTTGACGAAGCCCACCGGGGCATGAAGCCGCCGAACCAACGCGATCGGGCCGAGAAGGCCACCATAGTACAACGTCTCATCAACGGTGCTAACGGCGTCCCGCCTGTGCCGATAGTCTGGGGGATCTCGGCGACTGTGCAACGCTTCAACGAGGCGATGGCAAGGGCCGAAGGGCGGACCACCTATCCGCCGGTGGCGGTCGACCCTGTGCGGATTCAGGAATCCGGGCTACTCAAGGATGACATCCGGTTGGAGTTCCCCACCGAGGCCGGTCAGTTCAACACCGTCCTTCTAGCCCGTGCCACTCAGAAGGTGAAGGAGTCCACTGACCGGTGGCGGGCATACTCAGAGCGGGAAGGCGTATCTGCGGACACGGTGGTGCCGCTCTTGGTCGTCCAAGTGCCGAACACGCCCTCGGACGAGTTACTTCTGTCGGCGTTCACCACGATCCAAGAGACTTGGCCAGAACTGGATGAACACGTGATGGCCCATGTCTTCGGTGACCACGCGCCGATCAAGGTGGGTGGGTTTTCGGTCCCCCACGTTCGACCGGAGACTGTACAGGACCGCACCAACATTCGGGTGCTCTTCGCCAAGGACGCCATCTCCACCGGCTGGGACTGCCCCCGCGCTGAGGTCCTCGTGTCCTTCCGCCCGGCTCAGGACGAGACGCATATCACCCAGCTACTTGGTCGGATGGTCCGGACGCCTCTGGCTCGGCGGGTACCGGGCGACGACGTGTTGAACTCTGTCTCGTGTCTGTTGCCGCACTTCGACCTCAGCGCTGCCACCAGAGTGGCGAAGGCCATGATGGGCGACCGCTCGCATGACGCCGACGGCACCGGGGGTGGAGCCGGCCGCCGCGTCCTCTTAGCCCCGGTCGACATGGACATCAACCAAGCGATCCCAGAGGCGGTGTGGAAGACGTTTGATGATGCGCCTTCCCAGACATTGCCGAGGAAAACCGCGCGCCCGGTGAGGAGGCTGGCCGCGCTGGGCCAAGCGCTGTCACGAGACGGTCTAAGGGCAGACGCACGCAAGCACGCCTATCGGAGCCTCTTCGCCAAGCTCGACGGCCTGCTGGTTCAGCATAAGGAAGAGGTAGCAACCGCTAGCAAGGGAATTCTCGAGGTGAAGGGCGAGACTCTCGTCGCCCGCGTCGTCGGAGGAAAGATCATAGAGCACCGGCCGTTCGTGGCAGTCGCCGACGAGCAATCTGTCGAGGCCGACTTCAGGACTGCCTGTCGCGTGCTTACGGCGGACTTGGCGCGCAAGTACGCTGACCACGTTGCGGGCGGGGACGAGGACGACGACGGCCTGTTTGACGCCCACGTCAAGGTTTCCGCCTTGGCGCAGGTCGATGGAATCTCCGACGAGCTCGACCGGGAAGCGAACAAGATTGCTAAACGATGGTTCGCCAAGTACCGGGTTGCCATCAAGGGGTTGACGGACGAACGCCGCGCCGTCTACGACGAGATCAAGGGCATGTCGCCCGAGCCCCAAGCGACCGAAGTCAAGCGGCCCCGAATCCGCACCGAGGAGACAGAGGACGCCGATGGTAACGAGTTGGAGACTAGGACGAGGCACCTTATGTCCGACGGCAACGGAAACTTCCCCGTCGGCTTGCTAAACCAGTGGGAGATCGAGGTCCTCGACAAGGAGATGGGACGCTCGGACTTCCAAGCTTGGTATCGGAACCCTTCACGCCCATCGGGCGATGCCCTTACGGTCGCCTACAAGGATGCCCGAGGCCGCTGGCGCCGGATGTGCCCTGACTTCCTCTTCTTCCACGGCGACAGCGAGAACATGATGGCCTCCATTGTCGACCCCCATGGCCACCACCTCGCCGACGCGCTTCCCAAGCTGCGCGGCCTAGCCGAGTTCGCTGCCATGCACGGCGAGAGCTTTCATCGCATCGAATCGGTCGCTAGGATGAACGATGGCGCACTGCGTGTTCTGGATCTCACCGATCCAGACATTCGAAGAGCCATTGCAAGAGCCGTGGACACGCAAGCCCTCTTCCGCGGTGACGAGGCTACCGACTACTAGCCCGAATACCTCAGTGCGCTGTGAGAAGGCGCCACCCCCTAGCCCGAATTTTCCAAGCTGAAGCAAGTTGTACGTATAAGGTCTAGTGTTTGCAACAACATAAGCGCCGGCGCTCGTACGACCTAACATGCCAATCGCGATTTCTGTGCCGTGTAGTCCTCTAGGCCCAGAATGGCGAACATGCGGCGCTGCTCGCCGGTCATTTGCGAGAGCGCCGTCTGAATCGTGGGCTGGCTGCCCACCCGCCGGGGCGGATACAGGACCTCGACCTCGCGGATCTCGCCCAGTACCCTCAGCAGAGCGGGAATGGAGCGCCGCACCCCGTGGCCGTCCAGTTCGCGCTCCAGCAACCCCCACGCAGTACAGCACATGCCCCGCGAGCTTCTGGTCCCTCCTGTGGTATCGCGGCCGGATGGCGATGCAGTTCGTGTCCCTCATCTGCCAGAACGCGCTCTCGACATGGTGATGCGCGCGGTTGCCGCACACCACGTCGGCATCGCTCCAGTCGAGGTTATCGGTGAAGATCACCTCTTGCTCAGCGGCGTCCGCTGCAGCCGCTCAGAGGTGCCTACAGTTCACAGTTCGAACGTTACTGCCTACTCCAACCTCTGTGAGGGAAGAGGCGCAGAAATGCCACCTTCTACCCGGCACTTAACGAGCGATAGTGATGACGCCTGGACGGTTGCCGTACCGAGCCAACCACGCCTGCACGTCCACAAGAGTGTTCCGTCTGATCCGGAATAGCGGGGTTCGTTCCTCTAGCAATGCCGATGACAAGCCGCTTAGGAACCGTGCATTGAGCGCGAAATGGAATGTACCACCGGACAAGCCGTTAGCTTCATCGTCATCGAAATGAACGACACCAAATGACTTATAGATGTAATCATGGCTCGGTACGTTATTCAACCTTTCAATGGGTATGAGGGCACCGCCAATCACTCTTGGTATTTCGACCTTGTCCTGGGCGTAATCGCAGGCTGGTGAGACCTCCGCGATCACGACGGTTGATTCGGTGTCGCCACGCTCTCGCTTGTATTTGTTGCTGACAAGTCCATTCAGAACCTTGCCTGTATCGAAGGAAAGAATGGTTGCAAGGTCGTCGGTGAGCTTGTATACATTTCCTGGCAGCAATGGCACCCCGGAATCAAGACGTGAAACATGCACCATTCGGTTGAGGCGCCCGTAACGGCATCGTCTCATGGGTCCCCTATCCTTCAGAACCTGTGTGTCTTTAGCGACGGCCAGAAGCGTAGACAGATCGTGTTCCTCCATAGTGTCGAACTGTCGGTATGCGTACTCGGCACCATCTTGCAGCATGGGAAGTAGAGCCGAAAAGGCCTGACTAGCTGCCTCGATCCCAGTACATGCCGTTCGATCCCGCGCCGCAGCAGCCAGCAATCCCAGAGTCGCCGTGAGTCCGCAGGAGACGCTCTCTAATTCCGAGAGTTTAATTGTGGTACCCTTCCTCACGACTTCGATGAGATTCTCGCTCGTTGCGGTAACGGCTTCATGTGTCAGTTGCTCCCACTCCCATAGGAGGTGCATGCCGGATGCCTTGCCGACGCGATCGGTAACGGCTGTGACGATCTTGGTTACGGCGTCGAGGGCTTCCGGCCCCCCGATTTGAAGATCACCCGGCTTTTGCTCAACGCCCAACTCCAGCACCGCGCTGCTCGGAAGAAGCGATCTCAGTTCCTTGAAAAACGATTCGGCTGCTTTCTGATGCTTTGTCCAGACCAAGATGCCAAGCAGTCCATTGTCGTGCGATACGGCCTCAGACATGTATGAAGCTGCGTGTCGACCAGTGTCTTCGACCGAGAGTGTTCCCTGGCCCTGAAGATCCATATCTACGAAAGCAAGTCGGATGCCGCGAAAGGGTCCATTCCGGCGGACGAGTTCCAAATCACCATTGAGGTACAACGAGCCGATGCCCAGACGCGACAATGCAAGGACGACGGGATGGGCTTCTTGATAGTCATCATCGATGACCAGAGCCCTGGCAGTCTGAAGTCCGAGAGGCATACTCACCTTTCTTCGAATTGCAGCGCGACGACTGCTCCGTTGAATGACGCAGGTAGTGCGATGTCGCCCCGTTCGGGGAAAACCAGCCGTCCGCCGTGAGCCTTCATTACCTCGTCAACTATATGCAGTCCAAGCCCCATCCCTTCAGGCCTACGGGTGATGAAGGGCTGCCGAAGATACGCGGGTGGGTCGCTGAATCCAGGGCCGTTGTCGGCGATGACAAGCGCTGGTCCACCCATTAACGCTCTGGTGGTTCCGATGTAAATCCGCTTGTCTGGATGCCCCTTGTTTACGAGCCAATAAACTGAATTGTCGATCAAGTTCATCAGGGAAGCGATGATCATGCGACGGGTACACTGGACCGAGAAGTCCTCGTCGCCCATGTCCGTTCCGTTCAAGGCGTCAATGGTGTGTGCGCGTAACCGAAATCCAGAATTGAAGAAGGCCTGCGTAATCAGAATGCTAGCGTGTTGCTGCCGACGACCAGATTTTCGGGTAAGGTATGTTAGTCCTTCGACTAGTTCCGCCAAGTGATCCGCTAGCGCAGAAAGGTGTTTCGTTGGTGCGTTCCTGCGGATGGCTTCGACGAGTCCGGATATGCCCTTTTCCACTTCGTGAATCACGACAGACATCGTGAGTCCCGGGCCCGCCGCTGTAAGGAGCTGATCCCTAACATCGAGAAACTGTCGCTCGATCCTGTTTAGGTAATCGCCGAGTTCGTTTTCCAACCCACGCTTGTTGAGTTCGGACCTAAATTCTTCCACTTCGTGAAGGACCGGCTCCTTTAGCTGTTGGCTAGCATACGCCTTCCGGATACGATCTTTGTCTAAATTTCGTTCGGCAACGATCTGTAGGAGAGCGAACTCGATAAGTTCGCGGAACATACGGAACTCGTCATTCTCGACGAATCCCTCGCGATTTGTCTTTTCGATTAATCCTTCGCTGGAAACGCCGTCGAGTTCAACGGCGCCCAGAAGAATATTGTTGCTGACTCGCTTGGTTGGGGCGTTGACACGTGCGGTTCCGAGGCCCAACCAATCGTTTCGTGGCTCGCCATAGTCAAAGACTCTGACGCCATCACGATAGACCCTGATGCCGCCGTTCTGACGAAGAAAAGCGCGAAATCCTTTCTTGTCAGAGGCGAGGAATTGAAGGACTCTGGGATCCAAATCGAAGATTCGTAGGTCGAAATAGAGATCGCCGATGTTTTGCCGGATCCGCAGGTTATCTTGGTTTACGATAGAGCCAAAGGACATACACTTGTCCCTAACTTCCCGGCGCACTACGCGGTCCTCCATCCCTACAGGAGGTTCGAAGGTATAGTCAATTGTAAGGCTGGTATCTTCGATCAGGCATGTTGCCCGGAAAGGTGCCATCTCTTTTACTAGTTGGAGATCAAGCAAGCCAGCTAGCCAATAGGTCTGAGGTGCGATGCTGAGAGAGGCTATGAAGTCGCTTGGCCTTCTAAAGGGAGAAGAAATGGAAGTCACCGATCTATAGAGATCCCGGACGAGACCGCGCGTCCAGCTTTGGTTCAGGCGTGAGATCTCGATTCTCGTCCCAGTACTGTCCCCGGAAAACGTCTCAGGCACACGCTCAAATACGGAGACTGGCGTATCAGAGAGGTACTTCTTCCCAAAGAAGTCCTCCCAGTCTATTTCGACGACGACTTCCGGAGAGTCAGCTTGACGTGTTACAAGAGAAATCAAGCTCCCAAGTTTGTGAGCTGCGAAACGTCCTATGCCCTTTTCGCCCATCGGCGTACGATTGTGCTTCGGGGTCTTTGTGCCAGATTTCTTCTGGCTCTCCCGATAGTCTGTACCAGGCTCTAGCCACACTTCCGTGACGATGTGCCAGTTCATCCCCACACCGTCATCGGAAACTACTATGCGCCCTTGGTGTTGGTCGTCTATATCGAACAGGTGAACGTCGACAGCATTGGCGTCGGCGTCGTAGGCGTTCTTGACTAGTTCGAATACAGCGATCCCTGCATCCCGGATGAGTTGATCGCCCAAGAGCAGGAGCATTCGGGCGCGTGGCCTGAAGGGCAGTGATGCGGCATTCAGACTGGCCACTTCGGGATCTTGGGTCACGCCGGTATGATTTGCACAGACGCTAACGATGCTGTCAACGTCGGGTAGTCTGCTATCCACCATCGGGTGGTTTATGCTGCTAGGCCCGACTTCCTTATGATGGCACACTGAGGTCGTGCCGGTTTCTCGGGGCTCCGCATTTTCCGGCCGGAGTTGGTGGTTTGGCTGCGACAGGCGTTGCGGGCGGACAACCTGCAAGGGCGGGTGCGGGGTGTGTGTGCGAGAAGAGTGGCGCAACCCGAAGGGCCGCTATTGCGAGGTCTGCGCATGCAAGGCGCTGCTGAGGATGGCCGCCGAGCTGCACCTGCCACTGCGGGCGGACCGGCGGCTGTGGGCCGCACTGCTGGCCCGGCACCATCCGCTGAGCCCGGGCCGGGCTCCCGGCTGGCGGCTGACCTACCTGCTTGAAGCCGGCTGCGGCCCGCTGGGTGTGCCGGGGTTCGTGGCGGCCCCGTCGCAGCTGGGGCCGTGTGATCGCGTCCTGCAGGGGAACGCGAACACGCGCGGGCACGGAATTTGACTAGCGCGAAGAGGATTTTTTGCCAGGGAGCGAGGTCCCGCGGCTGGCTGCCACACTCCTTCGCCCACTTATCGCGCTGACAGGCAAGAAATGCTCTTAGTAACGCCGGTGTCTCGACGACCAGCATCTATGCCGCAGTGGACCTGGAATCGAAACGCAAGGCGGTGCGCAAGGCCAAACCGCTTCTGAACACGGATACCGGATCCTCAGACTGGCGAAGCGACGCCGACACACTCAGCTGGCTGAGCCTATGCGCCTTCGGGGCAGCCACCCAGTTATGTGAAGCTGCTGGCACTCATTCACCCACGGTGCCCAGTGTCTTTCGGTCACTTCGAGGATCGAATGGCCGAGCGGGACCGACACACTTCTGAGCGGCGTCCCCTGTAGTAGGAGCTCGACAGAGAGTGTATCGTAGGATCGGGACGAAGCGGCGTCTCCTTCCGACGACCTGCTGTTCGCCTTTGGCGGCCGGAATACCCGCTTGATGCTGCGTGAAACAGACTCCCGTTTTGTTGGTTGCGTCGCATTCGAACCGCAGCGTTGTGGCCAAGAACTAGCCCCAACGGCGCTGCGTCCGATCGAAGCCAAAGCCGTTCCGCCAGCTGTCTTCGTCTGTCACAAAGGCCCGATAATCGGAAATGTGTGTCCAGTCCGCCCCATCGACCGCGCGTCGAGAAGTCAGACCCAGCGGTCTTGAGGCCCGAGTCAGTGTTGGGACCGGATCCCTGCTGAGGGACCCTTCACAGCCCCATTCTTAACAGACAAGCTATGGATCCATTAGACAAACGGCCTGAGGAGTCCAGCCGGCTTTCCGCCCTCGGGACTAGTGAATTCGTGGGAGTGAGAGAGTGAGAGGAGCGACTGGACAACGGCATGCCGGCTGTGCTAGACAATCCTGAGTGGGAGCGCAGTCTCAAATCCAAGAGCCCCTAGGTGCGCCTGAGGCCGTCGACCGGATCGCAGCCAGCATGGGCGCCAAGCGGTTTCCGAGCCGCCGAGGGCTGGGGCGTGACATCTGCGAGAATCCTTGAGGATCTTGTACTCTAGATGGGGACGAAGGAAACGAACCGAGAGCTGGCCGGAATCTCGTTGTCTAGCCGATTTATGGCTACTCGGGAGTGCTGGGTGGTCAGCCAGAGTGGGCTTTTCCTGTCCCATTAGCCGATGTCGGTATGCTCTCCGGCAGCAGAATGCGTGAGAATGGTGTGAACAAAGAAGTCGTTCGAAAACTGGCCGATGCGATTCAAGCAGATCGGTTGATCGAGACCGCTATCAGGTTGATCGAAGTCCCCAGTCCGACGCGATCGGCGGCAGATGTGTCTGACCGGCTGGATGAAATCCTGCGCGGCGACGGCTTCTCGGTCGAACGCCCAGTAGCTGGCTGGCCAGACGCTCCGGCTGTTGTCTCGAAGTTCGCAAGCGGAAAACCCGGCAGGATACTGCAATACAACGGTCACCTCGACACAGTGCATCTGCCGTTCGTGCCGCCACGGATCGAAGGCGGCATGCTGTACGGTAGCGGCTGCTCAGACATGAAAGGGGGCATCGCGGCGTGCGTCGAAGCGATGCGGGCTCTCCGTCAGACAGGCTTGCTGACACATGGAGGGGTCATGCTAACCGCACATGACTTGCACGAGTCACCATGGGGCGATGGCACGCATGTGAATGGTTTGATAGACGAAGGCTACGTTGGCGATGCGGTTCTGCTTCCCGAGTATCTCGCCTCGCCACTGCCGGTGATCGGTCGAGGGATGGCGGTGTTGACGATCAAGATCACCCGCGAAGGCCAACCAGTGCATGAGATGTTGGGCGGACTCGAACAGCCTAGCGTGATCCGAGCCGGGGCCGAGATCGTCCGTCGCTTCGCGGAAGTAGATCAAGATCTTAAGCAGCTGAACCATCCGATGGCTGGCCGCGAGAGCCTATTCGTCGGGCGCTTCGAGGCGGGCGAGATCTACAATCAGTCGCCCATCGAATGCAACGTCGCTGGTACGCGCCGCTGGTTGCCGGGCACAGCACTCACGGATGCCGAAGCTCAGTATCATGGGATCCTGTCGGACGTCGCCGAGCAGCACAGCGTTCGGATCGAGGGTGGATTCCACATAGCTCGCGATGCCTATCGGATCAATCCCGATGATCCTTTCGTCTCGGCATTTCAATCGGCTCATTCAGCCGGAACGGGCGAAGCGCTTCCCGTCGGGGCAAAACCATTTGTGGATGATGGCCACGAGTTTGTGAATCGAGCGGGAATCCCTGCGATCACTCATGGCCCGGATGCGAAGGGCGCTCACACGCTAAACGAGGAAGTGGCAGTCAGCGAATTGGTGCGGGTTGCCTTGGTCTACGCATTGACAGCTGTTGCATTTTGTGGCGGTATACAAGATTGACCGGAGTGGATCATTGCCACTGATCACAGTCGAGAAGCAGTCGATGTTCAAAATCATCTCCCTCTATCAGTCGTGGCACGGATCCGCCACGAGTTTGTTCTTGGCAAGCGGTCCTGCTTCGCGGCGAGCGGTCAACGAACCGTTTGCCCCTAGGTTCGTTCACATCTTCCCACTGATGTGTTAGCGCTGTCCATTTGGCAAGGAGTATCCAAGCTGCGAGCTAACTTGTGCAAGCTTGATCGGCGATGTGATCAAGATATAGGGTCCGAGTGCGGTCGCCGCTGTAATGGTCGAGCCGGCCGGTCACACGGGCGGGATCATCGATCCTCCTGAGGAGTATCAGCCTCAGCTGCGAGAGATTTGTGACCGCCGCAATGTTCTGTTGGTCTTCGACGAAATCACCACTGGCGTTGGTCGCACGGGTATCCAAGAAGCGATTCGATCCACCGATTGGGATCGACATCGGGAACCGAGCACTCGCGTATGGGCTGCTGACGCGATTCGATCCGCAGTGGATAGCCTTGGGTCCGCCGTAAGAGATAGACGAGCAGTGCGTCAATGCAATCGTGACGTTGCTGGATCACAGCATCGGCGAAGTACTCGACGACCGAAATTGGCTGGTCGAGCTAGGACCGAGCACTACGCAAGTGCTACTGCCCTGTAGTTCGCCGAAAGCGGATGTGCTCTCGACATCGAGGGCCAGGCGGCGGGCCTCACACTTCACCAGTTCGGGAGGCTTGGACGGTTCTACCGCCTCTCGTATATGTCAACTATCTTCGGCCGTTCGCCGTCTGTCGGAATGCCCGCCGCCAGCATCAGCTTGGTAATGGCGTCGATCGTCTGGGCGTCGGGCTGCGGGGAACGATCGGCGTACCCTTCGGCGATGAACAGTGGCGTCCCGCCAGCCTTGTTGGGGTTTTTCCAGACTTGCGGATCGGCTCCACGCTCGGCCAGCAAGTTTGCGACTAGCGGGTAGGCGTTGTACGCGGCTCCGTGCATAGCTGTGTCGCCGTTGTTGTCGACGGCGTTGATGTCAGCACCCAGATCGAGCAGCAGCTTTACGGATTCCAGCGCTTCGCTTTCCTCGCCGGCCTCCTGGTCCGGCGACGTCGTGCCGACCCCGGCCGCAGCCATTAGCGGCGTGCTGCTGTTGAAGTTGGGCAGTAGGGGATCGCCTCCCAACTCCACGAGTAGGCGCATCAGCGGAACGTCGGAGCGATCGGCGGCTAACAGAAACGAAGTCGCCCCCGCCGCTCCCGCTGTAGCGATGCGTGAGGTCGTGCCGGGCAATCCCCGTGTGCCTCGAGGCAGGCGGAGATTGACATCTGCGCCGCGCTTCACGATCTCGCGCACAAAGTCGGCGCTCGACAGTCGGCCGGCTCCCATTGGTGGCGCGCCATCGTTGATGTCGTTTGAATCCGGCTTGCGCACTCCCGGAATCAAATGGAGAGCCGTGAATCCGGTCCGAACGTCGTTGGGATCGGCACCCGCCTCGACCAGCGCGATCGCAAGCTCGAAGTGGGCGTTCTGAACTGCGATCAGCAACGGAGACATGGCCGGCGCTCCCCCCCTGAATCTCCAGCCCTCCGCGGGCTGCATCGTCGCATTCACATCGACACCCGCCTCGAGAAACGCCTGCGCGGCGTCGAGGCGGCCCTCGCGGACGGAAAGGAAGAACGGCGTAAGTCCGGAATCGAGTCGGGCGTTCACGTCAGCGCCTGCCTCAATCAGAGTGCGCACAACCTCCACGTGGCCCTCGGCCGCCGCCCACATCAAGGCCGTCTGGCCGAGCCGCTCGCGCCGGCCGACGGCAGCGCCGTCTGCGAGCAACGCCTCAACCGTTTCCGCATTGCCGGACCTCGCAGCCAACATAAGGGCTGTCTCCCCGCCCTTCATCCGAGTATTCGCATCGGCGCCCGACTCCAACAGCAGCTTCACAATCGCGGCGTTGCCGTTGGTGCAGGCTTCTGCCAGGGCTGACGCGCCATAGCGGTTCACTGCGTTCACGTTGGCGCCCGCTCGCACGAGCAGCCCAGCCATCTCGGCATCATCGTGATACGCAGCCCAATGCAGTGCAGTGGTTCCATCCACCTGCGCAGCGTTGACGTCGACGCCGGACTGGAGGAGGGTTCGAACACTTGACTTGTCGCTTTGCTCGGCGGCATCGGGGAGCGATACTGCGACGGCGAGACCCGCGAGCCCCAGCTCCAGGAGCACGATTCCAGCGATCCTTGGCCAGCGCATGTATCTGTCTCCTATGCAATGTCGGTCAGTTCGAAGAGGTCTTCGACTCTTCCGGTGCTGTCCACGAACGAATCCATGCGGATGCCGACACGATCGAGCAAGGTGAGGTGGAGGTTGGCCAGGTTCGTTCCTTTCTCGTAGTTGATATGCCGACCGCCCCTCAGGCCGCTTGCAGCGCCGCCCGTCACTAGGATCGGAAGGTTCTCGTGATCGTGGAGGCTCGGATTTCCCATTCCGCTGCCGTACAGGTAGACCGAATGATCGAGGAGCGACCCGTCGCCGTCCGGCGTGGCATTCATCTTCTGGAGGAAATCGGAAAACAGCGATACATGGAATGTGTTGATCTTCGCGATCTTCAACACCTTTTCCGGATCGTTTCCGTGATGACTGGTCGGATGGTGGGGCTCCGGGACCCCGATCTCCGGATACGTCCGATTGTTGTGCTCGCGCGTGAACTGGAAGCTGACTACACGAGTTATGTCTGCCTGAAAGGCCAAGACCTGTAGGTCGTACATGAGCTTGGCGTGGTCGGCGAACGCTGCAGGAACTCCTACCGGCCGATCGGTGTCGGGTATCTTGTCTTCGGCTACCGCTTGCTCGGCTCGCTCGATTTCACGCTCGACCTGACGAACGCTCTCGAGATACTGGTCCAAGCGCACGCGGTCAGGAGCGCCCACCTGCCCCTTGATCTCTTCGATGCTCCCGGTGAACGAGTCGAGTAGGCTTGCACGCTCGCGCAGCGCCGCGCGTCGCGCGGCCGAACTGCCGCCCTCGCCGAACAGGCGCTCGAAGACGACGCGCGGATGGGCCTCGGCCGGAAGCGGGGTCGTAGGCGACGACCATGAAAGACAATTCTGGTAGACGCAGGCGTACCCGTTGTTGCACACCCCTGCGAGCGGGGTCAAGTCCATCGCGAGTTGGAGCGAGGATATCTGGGTGTCGCGGCCCATCTGCTCAGCCGCGATCTGGTCGACTGTGGTGCCCAGGTAATAATCTGCGCTCTCGGTGTGTTTCGCGACCGCCGCACTCAGAAACGCCGAGTTGGAAGTGTCATGCGTGCCCGGATAGGCATTCGGCAGCCGCATATTGGTGATGACGGTCACCTGATCCTTGACCGGCTCCAGCGAATTCAGGATGGGCGAAAGCTTATTGAGGCTTCCCTGCCCCGGTGGAGTCCATCGCGAGTGATCACACCCCATCGGGACGAACACGAAGCCGAGCCTCGCGACCGGCTTCGCGGGCGTCTTGGCCCACGCTGTCGCGGCAGGAATCATCGCGTCGAGTAGAGGCAGGGCCAGACCAGCCCTTGCGCCTTTCAGGAGCGTCCGCCTAGGAATCGCCTTCTTGGTTAGAAACGTCATGATCTCCCTCTCCTATGCTCTGATGGGTTTCCTGCAATTGCACGAGGCGCGGACGATTCATAGCGTTCAATGCTTCGCATCTGAAACGGAAGGCTCTCGACAATCCCGAGAATAAGCGAAGAGAACCGGTAGTCGTCCTTCGCGGCGTCTCTCACGATCTTCCGAACGGCCGGCGCGTCGAAGTACTCCACGCCTCGCCCGAGCGCGAACGTCAGGAGTTTTTCCGTCAGCGTCGCGACGAACAACTCCGGACGGTCCAGAAGAGCGTCTTCGAGCCCGTCAGGCCCTCGAAATCCACCGGCACCGGGGAGAGTCCCGGACGGATCGATGAGTTCCCCGCCTATCTCCCGGTCGCGCCACTGTCCGACAGCATTGAAGTTTTCAAGCGAGAAGCCTGCCGGATCAATTGTACGATGACAGCTCGCGCACACCGTGTTGCTGCGGTGCGCAGCCAGGCGCTCTCGCATCGGGAGATTGGCCGCCACCGCGCTCTCGTCGAGCACCGGGACATTCGGGGGCGGAGGAGAAGGCGGCGCGCCCAAGAGATTGCTCAAGACGAAGACTCCGCGCAGCACCGGCGATGTCCGCGTCGCATACGAGGTGACCGACAGCACGCTGCCCTGCCGCAAAAGGCCGCCGCGTTCGCTTTCGGGGGCAAGCGTCACGCGACGAAACCGGCTTCCGTAGACGCCGGAGATTCCGTAGTGCTTGGCCAGGCGTTCATTGAGAAACGTGTAGTCTGACCGTACGAAAGTGAGAACGCTGCGATCCTCGCGCAGCACGCTATCGAAGAAAAGCTCGGATTCCTTTCGGAAGGCTTGCCGCAGGTTGTCGTCGAAGTCCCGAAAAAGGTTGGCGCTTGGAAGGACGGCATCGACATTGCGCAGCCGCAGCCACTGTCCGGCGAAATTCGTCGAGAGATTGATCGACCGGCGATCGGCGAGCATCCTGCGTGTCTGCTTCTCGAGTTGCCCCGGTTGCCTCAGCTGGCCCCGGACGGCCACGTCGAGCAACTCATCATCCGGGATGCTACTCCACAGGAAGAACGACAACCGGGATGCCAGATCGACATCGCTGACCCGGTAGATGCCGCTCGCCGGTGCGTTTTCTGGGTCGCTCTCCACGCGGACCAGAAATCCCGGGTTGGCGAGCACAGCACTCAGTGCCTTGGCGATGCCAGTGTCGAAATCGCCTTCGGCTCGTCCTTCGCGATAGAAGGCCATCGGACTGTCGAACTCTGCTTCGGCGATTGGCCGCCGATAGGCGCGCCGCATCAGCGTCGACAGAACCTCTCTCGCGCATTCCTCCTCCTGACCACCTCCCGGTCCGGATGGCCGGCAGACAAACAATCGACGTCGGCTCGGCGTGTTCGCGGCGCCCTTGGGGCCATAAGGCCCGGTCACTAGAACCTGATCGACAGCGGGTGCCGTGCGCGGATATCGATTATCGTTGAAGCGCGCCAGCGCAGGCTGCCGGAGCGTCTCGGTAAGCGATGACCCCTCTCTAGCGAAGGTGACGGCAAGGTTGTGCGGACCGGCGCTGACGGCAACGCGCGCTTTCAAATCCTTGTCGACCGCAGCGACCTGCCTGAACAGTGAGTCGTCGCGTCTGGCCGGCCTTTGGATCGTGAATGTCTTGACCGGCTTTCGGTCGAGTAGGACCAGAAGCTCGTGCGGACGGTCATCGCGCATCCCGCTGACGGTCCCTGTCAGATTGCGAGCGAGTAGGATCTGGATCTCGTACTCGCCGTCCTGGGGAAACGTATAGGACTTCAAGAGACCACCGCGGGTGCCGAGCGGCAACCCGTGCAAGTGATTTTCCTGTGTCAGATCGGGAGCCACTCGAATGATGTCGCCCTGAAGAGACTGTGTGGTCCCGACCGCGAGGCGGCTGATTTTCTGAGCAGCTGAGATGTAGCGGTTCAGGAGTGTCGGCGACAGATCGCCGAGGATGACGTTGTCGAAGCCGTGACCGCTCTCATCCGCCGGCAGAAGCGAGGCGGCGTCGATGTCGAGCGCCAAGAGGTCTCGAATCGCGTTCTGATATTCGGTGCGAGTCAGACGTCGCAGCGATTCGGTGCGGCCAGGATTCAGGTTTGCGGCCGCCGCGGCGTCGAGCGATGTTCTCAGCCATGTCAACATCGCGCGGCGATCAGCCTGGGATGGCTGCAGCGTTTGGGGAGGCGGCATGAGGCCCGTGTGCAGCTTGCGAACCACCTTCTCCCATAACTCGGGTCGCGCCGCGGGCCTCGACAGATCCACCTGCTCCAGGCTCAGCCCCCCGGTCTTCAGGCGCTGGTTGTGGCAGGTCGCGCAATAGCGATCGAGGAATTGACGCTGATCCAAGGTTGGGGAAGCTCCAGCAGAGACCGCACTGCCCTGCTGTGCATGTAGCCTCCCCTGCACAGAGAGCGAAAGCGCCGCTGCCAGCCCGGCAAGGACTAGTCTCAGCGGCCTAGGGAACCGCACCGGCTCTGTCATCTGCTGTGCCCCGCCAGCGAACAACATGTTACACCTTAAGCAGATTCTTGCAAGAAACCGGCCCCTCGGTGCTCGTGACAATGGCTGCGGGGCCTGCTGTCTTCTACGCGCGTCTTTGTTCGACCGCCTGGCAGTGACAACTGATGAGGTACAGCGGCAGGGCGCGACAAGGTGTCTGCGTCCATCATTTCGGGAGAGGGTTCGCCCGATCGATCCAAGTTCGCATGGGCCAGTGCGTCAAGCAGGTGATGCCGGCGTTGAGTCCGCTCATGGCTCCCGCGCAGGCTGCGTGGGTATTGGAGCTGCTGGAGACGTCTAGAACTAGGTACCCGAGTGGCATTGGGGTAGTCCGGCGCTCATTTGCCTACTGTGCGCATACGTCGGATTTGCCGCCCCCCTCGTGCTTCGCTCGTAGCTCGCCAATTGCCCGATCGAACAGAGCCAGCACCTGGCGGCGATCACCCTGTGTCGCATATCGTCCGTTCTCGGCGTAGAAAGCCTTCTGTTCCTCGATCTGATCGACCAAAGCCTGACCGTCCGATTCGGACCAGATCGGCGCCCCTCCGACGAGTACGCGAATCGCGGCCGTGTGGGCTACGGCGTTGCCGCCAAAAACCCCTCCCCGCTCTCCCTCCCCGCGGGCCGCGATCCAACCGCTCTTCTCGAATCGCAACGAGGTTTCCAGTGCGATCGATTGAACGCCGCCCTCGCGCCGTATCTCGATCGACTTGCTGACCGCCCGGCCGTTCTGGACGATCTCGATTCTGCTCAGTCCGCGCGGGCTGCGCAACCGTGCCGAGACCCCGACCTGCCCGCCGTTCGGCGACAGGCAGACCGTCTCTCCCGGCCCGGCACCCTCGGCGGAGAGTTCGATGATCGGTCCGCTGGTGACGAAGGTCGCGCCCGTTCTCACCGCCCGGTTCCACGGCTCCGCACCTGTCAGGTCTCCTGTCTTTGCGTACATTCGCATCCCCCCGAGGAAGGGCTGCCACGGCTCGCGTCGGGGGTTGTTCGGCAGGTCCGTGCCCGCAGTTGGTGGCAGGTTGAAGCCACAATTCATGAGCCGATACCAATTTGTCAGGGGCCAGAAGGTCCATCCCCAGTTGGCGATTTCGGTGAATTCGGCCTCTCCCAGGATCGCGTCGACGAGGACTGTTGGGCTCACGCCCAGCGTGCCGCCGTGGGCGGCACCAACCAACCCTCCGGTCTTGCGAGCCCGGTTCAGAACGGTTGCAAGGGCAGGGAAGGTGTTCGGCGAGTCGGGCCCTCCGGTCGTGATGGGTTGGATCAGCTCGCCGAGGCCGAACAGCAGGATGTGGCCCTGTAGCCTGTCACGGTATTCCTCTCCGGAGACGATCGTGCTTCCGTCCGCAACTGCCTCGCCCTGATCACCGAACGCAAACTGCTCCGCCCAGACGCCTGGTACCATTCCGCCCTTGAGAGTCATGAACTGGGAATGGGCGATATCGTCTCCCTGCATCATTGCGAACCAGTCCCGGTCGGCGGCGGGCTCGATGCGGTCGAAGTGCAGATGGGCGTCGGCCGCTCGCCACCCGTCTTCGTAGAGCCTGTTCCATCGTCTGAGCTTGGCCGTGACTTCGACCGGATCCGCATGGATCTCGGCCTCGACAGAGACTGGAATGTAGTCCAATCCCTTCGCTACTTCGACCCGAACTCGTTTCGCCGTTGGCGTAAGCGGCACCCAGACTGGACCAGTGTCCCGAGCATAGGTCACGACCTGGCTCTGACGCTTGGCGACATGAACAGAGACGAAACGTAGTCCGTGTGGTCCAAGCCAGCGCGGTTCGTGACGTATCCCGTCCACGGTCACCGTGAAGCGCGCTGCGAGTCGCCCTCCGGTAGCTTCGTCGATCACGTTGAGCACGAGGCGCGGGCTCCAGTTCGGATCTCGCTGCACTTGCGCGTCGCCGGACGTGCCCAAACACCACAGGACCGCTCCCGCAAGGATTGCCAGGCCACCCAGGCGGAATCGAATGGCCGACGCTCGACTCTGGTTGGACGTGGGTTCCTCCGTCTAGAAGACTGTACTCGATCGTGGTTCGGCTTGGATTCACGCCTTGGTGCCCAGCGGAATGCCCCGACACACCTGCGACAGGCGGCGGAACTGGAGGGGCGGATCCCAGAATCCAGGGACTTGAGGAGTCGCGCGGCACCGGACAATCGGCGCACGATGATCGAATTGTCGCGGATCGGCTTCGCGGTAGCGTCAGAAAGTTGGAAGTTGCCGCCGTCGAAATGATTAGGCCCGGTTGAGGAGGGAATGCGGGAATCTGCGGTGCTGCGGTTAAGGTGAGCCGACCCTAGCAGCCTATCGGTAGTCGCTCACGGAAGGTGTCTCCCCGGAAGTTCGAGCCGAGGCCGGACCCGTTCGCACAGTCGGGGCCCCAGTGGTTCCCGTTGCGGCTAAGCGGCGCCGCTGCCGCCCTTCAGGGGCATTCCTGGGGAAATCGCTCGGTGCGAAACATCTCAGGGGGCTAACCCCAATGCACGTTTGTTGACGGAAGTTGCATCCCCCGCCACGGACCGTTTCCGGCTCCTCCGCACTCGCGGCCGCCGCTCTGGCTCCCACCACCCGCCGCGCCTACGAGCGTGCACTCCGCCGGCTGGCTGCGTCGGTCGGCGACCGGCCCCTCGATGACGCCTCCTAAGAGCACCTCGACGACGCCGGTCAAGCCGCGGCCTAGCGCTTCACCTGCGCGGCACCGAAGCCGCGCTCGCCGGCTTTCGTCGCTCCTGGCTCGGACGGGGCCGGGGCCAGGCCGACGCCGACGGCAGCCTCTCGGGCGTTCGCGACGCGGCCGTCATCGCCGTCATATCCGATGCGCTCCTCCGCATCTCCGAACTGGCCGCCCTGTGGACCAGCGACCTGTCTGTTAACGACGACGGCAGCGCCACAGTCACCGTACGCCGCTCCAAGACCGACCAGACTGGCGAGGCCGCCGAACTCTACCTCGGCCCCCGACCGCCGCCGACAGGCTCCGCAATTGGACGCACACCGCCAGCATCCGCGCCGGGCCCCTCTTCCGCCGCGGCGGCCACCTTGGCCCCGGACCTCTGCATCCCTCCAGCATTGCAGCCCTCATCGCCAGACGTGCCGCCGCGGTTCGAATCCAAGGCTCCCCGCGCGGTCACTCCCTCCGCGTCGGCTCCGGCTAGTCCCTTGTCCGCGCCGGCGCCACACTTCCCGAGATTCAGCAGGATGGCCGGTGGGCCTCCAGGCGCGGCACTGCCCGACTCCGCTATCAGGCCAACTCCCAACCCCGGAATCCGAATCCAGATACGAGGGGACAATCGCGTGTCCGGCATCGGGAGGGCCCAGATTGTTGACGCTGCCGACGCCCGTGCCGAGTCCGGTGCCGTGGCCGCCAGCCCGACGAGCACAATGGCGTGTCCGCTACTGACGTGCCCCTCAGCCCCAGTCTCCGCCACCGGCCATTCCGACCGGATTCGTCATCAGCGTGTCTTGGAAGCCCGCAGAGCGCTGGCTGGCGCTTCTGTCTTGCCGGAAAACGGCTCCTGAGGCCGTCTGTAACCGCTTGTGGATTGATACAAGCAGGATTCAAGTGATCAATTGGGCTGTGAACTGGCAGGCAGATCCTCGAAGCCGGCAGGAAGCGCGTTCTGCCCGCCTCTGCGCGGCGGAGAGTTCTCTCGTTTGACTGCCAGACTTGGAGGCGCAGTGAACTGGGGAACGGGCCATTCCGACGCCCGGGCAGCCACCGGTGACATAACCCGTCGAGGTCACCGGGGCTGGGAGAGGCCCCGGGCCAGACCAGACTGGCGACGAACATCTCGTCGCATGCTGGCCAAAGGAACCTGTTGAAAGGGACGCGGAGCTCAGATCCAGGCAGTTCAACAGCCCCACTGTCGGTGCCTCTTGCTGCCCGACCGAGGTCGGCCTTGACGTTCGACCAAAATTCCGGCGGCTCAGCCGATGCGTGCGGGTCCGTCTGGCGACATGTTTCCTGCCCGATGCGGCGCTCGCATCCTAACCCCACCACTCCTCACCCTCGGCGAGGTGCGCCTTGACGACATCGGGATCGAGCTCGATGCCGAGCCCGGGCCTGTCAGGGACTTCCACGAATCCGTCCTTTGACAGGGGGCCGTCATGCACGATGACGTCGTCCATCCAGCCACCGTCGAAGAACACCGTTTCGCATGCGAAGTAGTCGCGGACCGTTGAGGCCCAGTGGACGGTCGCCATGCCGTTCACAATGCTGCCGGTGTTGTGGTTCGCCATCGGCAGGAAATACAGGTCGGCGAGATCGGCCATGCGCTTGTTCTCGAGAAAGCCGCCCGAGTTGCGGAGGTCCGGGTGCAGAATGTCGATCGCGGCGTTGATGACGAACGGCAGCGCTTCGGCCCGGCGCATCCAGTTCTCCCCCGTGCAGATGGGCACAGGGGACATCTCGGCCAGCCGCCTCCAGCTCTCCGAATACGCCACTGGAAGCGGGTCTTCCAGAAAGCCCGGCTTGACGTCGGCCAGGGCGTTCGCCATGTCGATCGAGCTGCGCAAGTCGAACTCCCAGTGGCAGCCGATCAGGATGTCGTGCTCGAATCCGAGCGCCTCACGACAGTTCTCGAACCCCTCGCGCAGCCGCCGCAGTTCCGCGCTTGAGAGCATCCGATTGGACGGATCGCGGCCCGGATCAATGCCTGGAGCGTTCCGCAGCGGGCCGAACTTGTGCATGTTGATGCCGAAAGGACTCTCCTTCACCTTCTGCGCCCAGTCCCGCAGCACTGACTTGTCGAAGAAGTCGTCCGGGTGGGAGTGGTCGTAGAGGCGAACCCTGTCGCGGAACTTCCCGCCCAGCAGCTTGTACGTGGGCACGTCGAGCAGCTTGCCGGCGAGGTCCCAGAGAGCCATTTCGATGCCGCTCATCGCCCGCTGCTGCGCGTGGGCGCTACCGTCCGTGTAACGGTATCCCGTGTAGAGACGGTCGATCTGCAGGGGATCCTCGCCGACGAACAGCCCCTTCACGCCCTGAATCTCCGCTCTGATTCCAAGACCGGGTGAGCCATAGGCCTCGGCGAAACCGTGAACACCGGCGTCGGTGTCCACACGGACCAGCGTGTAGGTTCGCGGCCCCTGCAGCACCATGGTCCTGATGTCGGTGATCCGGACCTTGCCAAGGTCCGCCGCCCGGAGCCGACGAAAACCGGCCAGCCACGCGGGAACCGCAGTTCCCGCCATCGAGGAGAGAAAGGTGCGGCGCGTGAGATGGCTCATGTCGGCCGCCATTATATGCAGCGGCCTGGACGCGCGGGGATGCGTCTGGCGTGACCCTTCGGCCCCGACCCGGATCGGCGATTACCACGCCATGGCCCCGTCCAACTGCTTCACACGAACGTGGTAATCTTCCCGTCCTGCGACTCCGTGGTCGGCCAACTCGATGCTTCTCCGAGGTGCAGCGAAACGGAGCGCATGGCCGGTCGGCGCGCACTTTCCGCTGTCGCCACAACGAGCGGACACCGCTGGAAGGCGAGGGCGATACGGAGGTTGAGTAGTGCGATCTCTCAATAACCTTGGTGAGGGCGGCAGCCTAGTCGGCGACCCAGACCGCCGCGGAGCGTCTTGCCGCCATCCTGGAGAGCGGCCGGAGAGCCGCGCTCCCCGGCGCCAAGGCCGACGCCGGGGAGTTGTTCTCCGGAGCCGGCGATGAGGTTCGGTGGCACGGTGAGTGAGAATGTGATCATGTCATTCCAAGCCGTGCCGAACAAGAGTTCTGACTTGAGAGCTGCCCGTTCTCTGGGCCGCATCGCCGTAGGTGCCGTCCTGTTTGCCATGGCCGCCACTGGCCAACAGGCCCCGAGGCCCGAGTTCGCGGCTATCGCCGATCAGCCGGACCTCCCGCGAGTGCTGGTCATTGGAGATTCCATTTCAATCGGCTACACCCTTCCCTTGCGTGCCGCACTCGACGGAATCGCCAACGTGCATCGCCCGCCAGAGAACTGCGCACACACCTGGAAGGGTCTTGATGCCATCGAACGGTGGCTTGGGGAAGGAGAGTGGGACCTCATCCACTTCAACTGGGGTCTGCATGACCTCAAGTTCGTCGATGCGCAAGGGAAGCTCGCCCTTCCGTCCGAGGGCAAGCAGGTCAGCACTGTGGAGGAGTACACTGCGAATCTGGAAAAGTTGGTCCGAAGGCTCAAACAGACAGGCGCCAAACTGATTTGGAGACCCACTACGCCGGTGCCAGAAGGGGCTCAGGGGCGTGTTCCATCGGACTTGCCCAGGTACAACGCGGCTGCGCGGGAGGTGGTCGAGCGGCACGGAATCGAAATCGATGAGATGAATTCCTTTATCAGGGATCGGAACATCCCGCACATTCGGCCCGACAACGTGCATTTCTCAAGGGACTCGTCAGCGTTGCTGGCCGGGAACACCGCCGAATTGATCCGCCGGAAGCTGAAGTCCGACTGATTGCAAACGGTTTCTGGGCTCCGACCGGGGCAAGTCCGGCAACGCGCCACCTCGAGTGCCACTCTCCCAGGCACGGGAGATGCTCCCGATTTCACCTGAGGCGCTCGAACGGCTGGGCTACCGGGGGGCGACTCGGCCGTACCGGGATCATCGACTGCTTCTGGCGAGTCGGCGAAGGGATGTCAGCAGCTGTTCCTCGATCCTCTCTGACGCCCGGGTCTCGACTTGGCTCGTGCCGAGCCAAGTCTCGTAACCTCCCAGCGCGTGATGTTGCGGGGTCGGCAAGTATCCTTCGGCACCGTTCGCAAGGCTGATGACGAACGTGCGTGGCAGAGGACTGGAGCGCTTGATGGCCAGCCCAGTCTCGACGAATGTCTCGAACGGCAGCGCGACAATGCCCAAGTCGCCAATGCGGATGGCTTGCAAGACCACGGAGACATCGTCCGGGCCGTCATGCAGGTCGATCGCCCGCTGGGCGTAGATGTGACGTCTGGTGAGTTCGGACGGGGAGACGTCCCGGACGAGAGCCCTCGACTGCTCCAGGATATTGCGCGTGGGCTTGCGTCGCGCCAACGTCAGCTCGGTCTGCTCCATTGCGATTGCGGCCTCGCGTGCGTACTCGATCCCGCCGTACGCTTGAGCCACGGCGTCCGCAAGCTTGCCCGCCACGGCGCGAACCTGCTCGAAGGGTTCCTTCCGCGTTCGCGGCTTCGAGAAATCGATGTTGTTGATATTCCCGCTCGTCCCGTTGGAAAGCATGCCGACAAAACGGTCGCCGGCATTGAGGTGCGCCGCGACCGTGCGAGAGAATTCGCCGAAGTAGTCTGCCGACACCATCCCCTCTGTAATGTTCCCGACATAGTGCAGGGAGTAATTCGCCAGGACGGCAAGCGGCTTCCCCGCGACTGACCTTATCGAGAGCGCGACGGCTTCAGCGTCTACCGGCCCCGATGGCTCGACGAGGTCAGGGCTGGCGGCGGGCGGGTTCATCCGCACTCGGTCGGTTGTGCCGCCGAACGGGTCCGGAGGTATCGTTCCCTCCTTCATGAACCAGCGCCGGTTGAACACCTCGTCTGCGAGCTCGATGCTGGCCCATCCGAGTTCAGCGGGCTCCAGTCTCTCGAACGCCTTGGAGATTGACGCGGCGATGCCGTCAATCAGCTGGCGGGAATACCGCTCTTCGTTCTGCACGTTTGCGGCTGGTTCGGGACCGCGCAGCCCAACTCCCGGGGCCGGAGGCGGGGCCGTGTGAGTGTGAGTCGCGGCGATCAGCATGCGGTCAGCCCGGATGCCCGTCTCCACTTGAGCTTGGCGCTTGGCTTCGTCGAGAATCTCCCTGGGGATGTAGCAGCTGTCCACGATGGCAATCGCAACCATCTCGGTGCCGTCGGCCAACACCAGTGCTCTGGAGTTCAGCGCGTCATGGGCTCCGGTTGCGGGCCTGTACCGGAATGAACCGATCAGCGGGAGGGGCCAGTCTCGCGGTGTGATATCTACAGCCGACGCGCCGGCTTGGAGTGCCGGGCGGCTCTCGATGGCGCAAGAAGGGGAGGCAAGCGCGATCCATCCGGCGATGATCGCTGCGAGCAACAGTTCAAGATTCCTCATCGGCTCTTGTTCTCCAAGACCGGAGCAGCCGCCAGTGGACGGTGCTTGTCATCAGGGCGGCCGGGTCCGGGCAGGGCGAGGCTCTCCAGCCGTGTTGCTGACAACGCTACCAAACGCCTGTGAGTTCCGCCGATTGATTCGTGCGGGGCACGCTCATGCTCAGGGTGGGCGACCCAGCTTGAATTCAACCTTGAAGAACCGGCCAGCCAAGCGGGAACCGCGGTTCCGGCCAGCGAGGCTAGAAACGCGCGGCGCATGAGATGGCTCATGTCGGCCGCCATTATGGAAGCGGTACAGACCCTCGGGGACGCGTCTAGCGCGACTCCTCGCCCCCGACCCAGATCGGCGATGACCACGCCATGGCCCCGTCGAGCTGCTTGACACGAACGTAGTAGTAGTCTCCGTGTCTCGCATCTCCGTGGTCGACGAACTCGAAGTCGCAGTCGAGCGGACGGTCGTCCGCAATCAGCTGGAGCGCGACCCGGTCGGAATCCGGTTCCGCCGGCAGTTTCCGTTCAATCAGACCGTCCCGCAGATCTGAGAAACGCAACCCGACAGTCTGCGCAGGGAACGTTCGGTAGCCTCGAACGTGGATCGGCGCCTTGCCGAATTCGCTGCCCTCGTCGAGGTCGAGGACGATCTCGGTCGAGGGACTCGCCCCTTCGAGATCGAGCAGGACCGAATCGGCCCGCCCCCGAGTGACGGTGCGAAACAGGATCCGGTCTCCGTCGCGCTCCCAGCTCTCAAGGTGGCGGTTCTCGATTCGGGGGGCCCGGAAGCCTTTAAATTCGGCGCCCTGAACCTCGATCGTGCCGCTCCATCTGCGAACGCCACGTGGACTGTCGCGGATGAAGGGCTCCGTGGAGGACTCGAACGAGACCTGGGCCGTCACTCGACCGCCGAGACTCGCCTTGACTGGACGCATGCGATAAACCTCGTCGCCGTTCCGGACCACAGCGACCTCGGAGATGGGGGCCGTTCCCATAACGCGGGCTCGCAGCCTGCGGTCCTTGCTGTAGGCGATCCTCCGGCCCATCGGCTCCCCGTTCAGTTCAAGGTCGACGATGATGCGGTCAGCTGTTGTGGTGGCGTAGACTCGCCGCCGCTTCAGAGCATCGAAGATGGCGTCTCCCGTCTTCTCACTTGCCATCGCGGCGGCCAGTCCTCCGAACTGCGACATTCCGCGGGCCCTTGTGCCGGTGTAGCCGGGATGCGTGCGATGGTCGTCCGAGGCGGCCAGAAACCCGACCTGGTGGCCATTCCGCAGGTAGTAGTTGCCGAACCACTCGAACGTACCGTGCATCGACATGATCTCTACGACCGTCTCCATGTCAGCATCGCTGTTGCGCCAGTCCCCGGGCTGATGGGCGTGAGGGATGATCAGCACGTCGTTCGTGTCGTATCGTTCCCGCAGGCCCTGATACAACGCGGTGAGGTTGGGTGCCTGCTGGGCGTCAATGCGGTCCTCGAAAGGCCGGCGATAAAAGACGTTGTGATGGCCGCCGAACCGTCGCTGGACGGTCCACTCATAGCCAAGGAAGGGCACGAACCTTCCCGGTTCGCCGTACGCGCTGACGGCCTCCCGCACCCTCTCCCATTCGAGGTCGTCCATCGCGGTGTCGTGGTCGGACATTCCGTAGAAGTCGAGCCACGCGTCGTCCCGCGCATAACGGAAGGCCGCATCGACCGAACCCTGACCTTCCGCCAGGCCCGCATGAGAGTGCGTTTCCCCCCAGAAGACGCGATGCGGCGGATTGCGCCGGACCCAGACCGGATTGCTGGTGCCGTAGATCCGGCCGTCTGCCGTCCGGATGCCGAAACGGTAAACCCCCTCGTCGTTCAGGCGCACATCCTCGAGGACGTTCAGCGCCGGGCCGCCGGCCGGAATGGCCCGGAACGGGCGGTCGTTCAGCGTGACAATGTAGGCGGGGATGCTTCCGGTCGCGCGGTTGAAGTTCCCGTCCTCGCTGCGGACAGCCAGTTCGAAGGCCTCACCGGGTTCGACCACCGAGGGCGCGAACGCCACCGCCCTGGCGGCTTCGCCCCCAACAACCCGAAACGACGGCCAGTCATGTGCCGGATACCTGCCGTCGCCTGAGTGATCGACATAGACGGGCACCACCGTCCGGTCATTCTCGTAGGTGTGAATGTGCCATCCGCGGCCTCCGCCCGCCCTGTCACCGAGAACGAGCGTGAATGTCTCGCCCTCAGAAAGCTCTCCGTGTTCGAGCTGGAAGGCCGGTCGCGCGCCAACGGCACTGTATCGCTCAGGACCCCTCGGTATCTCTACCCTTGCGAATCGGACATCTGGCCTCGATGAACTGATGGTGACGTAGCCATCCCCAGGAGCGTCATTCTGCAGATCCCCCCGGTCCCACTGGGAATTGCGCCCCACGACAACCCTGGCCCCGGGCTTGAGCGCAAGGCCGCCGACGGTGTAGGTCAGCTCGACAGTGATCCACGAGTCCGCCGTGAACGACCCACTCGAGCCAAGCGCAAACTGGCCCAGCGCGTCGGGCCGCTCGTCCTTGAGTCGCATCTCCCCGATGACCTGATCGAACTTGGCGTCGGCAAAGACGGCTCGTCCGTCCGGGCGCTGGGCCAGAGACACCTGGGGCTGACGCCCTTCCCGCCTGGCCTCGACAAGCTCCCGGAAGGCGGACTGCAGGATTCCTGTGGCGCGGTCCGGGAGCGGCCCGCCGGCAAGAGCGTAATCGTTGATCCAGCGCCAGAGCAGCGGAGTCCTCTCGGCCAGATTCGATCCGTTGGTCGGAATTCGCGCGGCGTCGGCCTTCAGCGCCTCGACATTTGCCCGAGCCTCGGCCGACATGTAGTCGTCCGCCTGGCTGCGTTGGGCCCAGGCGGACTGCACTACGAGGGCCAGAGCCATCGCCAAGCCCAATGTCTGCACGTAGGAATCTCTGAATCGAGAGGCTGAGCGCATGCCTCACCTGGAACCGGATGACAGGACCAGCATCACGGTAACAGGAAGGCACTCGAAGCGGCAGTGCCCCAAGTAACCGGAAAGCAGGCGACTGGCGCGATCCGCGCAGCAGCGGAGGAGAGAACTTCGGTGTCGATCAACCGGGGCCGACAGGTGTGGCGCCGTCGTTTCCAGTGGATTCGCCGCCCGACCCGTCGGCATCGGACCCCTCTGAGGCATGGTGGTCCGAACACGCCGCTGCCAGCGCCCCGTCAGGTGATTGCTCCGCCGATGCCTGTATCGTGACCTTGGCCACCGGGTACGTCCAGTCGAACGTCTCCGGAGGGAATCCCCCGCATCCGTGGATTCCGCTGTGCACGTGCACGAAACCCTCCACGGCTGCAGCCCCACAGGAACCGGGCCGAGGCGGTTGCGGGCACGGAGCCGGAATCTGGGAGCAGAGCTCCGTGTTGGCCTCCGAACCGGCGTCCCAACCCGTCAGCAGGAAGGCGCTCGTACCCTCGCACGGCACTTCGACTCCTTGAAGGGAGACGAATCCATCGTTCGTCATCTCGATCATCGATGCGGACGAGACCAGGCGGTGCTCGGCATCGAACATGACGGTCACCGTCCCGGTGTTCCCCGGACGAATGAACGCCGCCAGCCTTGTCACGCTGAGCGCTTCCTCTTCGGCGTTGTACTTGTTGACGAGACCGAGAGTGCTGCCTTGCTCGGCCAGCGCTGAGAGTTCGGGGCTCGATGCCTCCCCGGCTACGAACAGCGGGGGCATCTCGGCGTTATGGGTCACGAAAACCGCGGGCGTGAGGATCTGGCCCTTCATCAGGTTGGTGACCGTGATCACCGCCACTGCGGGCTCTGCATCCTGTGCGGACGAATCGTCGTGTGCCGACGACCGATTCCAAGAGCCGGTCGCCAACACCAACGCTGCGGAGCCGACTGCGATCAATCGTTGCATCGCCTCAGACTATCAGTTCGGCCAGGCGCCTGCTAGCTCCTCGGGAAGCATTCCGGAACCCCGCAGAAGCAACCGGCCTGTTCCAGTCGCGGTCCCGGGAATCGACCGTAGCCGCAGTCGCGCGACAACAACCGCAAGTTGCCGACAGGCTGCCGACCCGGTCCGGTGTCGGGGCTTACCGCCGCGCTCGCTCCTTCAGCCGGGCCGCCTTGCCCTTGAGTTTCCTCAGGTAGTAGAGCTTCGCGCGGCGCACCCTGTTGCGCTTGACCACGTCGATCTTCGCCACGATTGGCGAGTGCAGGGGAAAGATGCGTTCCACACCCTGGCCGAAACTGACCTTGCGCACCGTGATGGTTTCGCGGATGCCCGAGTTGTTGCGGGCAAGCAGGATGCCCTCAAAGATCTGGATGCGTTCCTTCTCGCCCTCCTTGATCCTGACGTGGACCCTGATCTGGTCTCCTGGCTCAAGTTGCGGCACGCTCGGCTTGCTATGGGCTTGATCAATCTTCTCGAGAATCGCGTTCTGCATGTTCCACTCTCCAGTATCCGGCAATCGCCGTCCGCGGCGGCCGGATCAACCTTATCCATTCTCCGCGCCCGCCTCGACTCCGCTCCGGGAAACTCCTCCCAGCAGGTCGGGGCGGTTGGCGCGGGTCTTCTCCAGTGCCGCCTTCCGGCGCCAGCGGGCGATTTCCGCGTGATGCCCGCTGAGCAGCACTCCGGGAACCTCCCAGGGCCCACCCGCCGAGTAGGGCGACTCGTAGCGGGCAGGGCGCGTGTACTGGGGGCAGTCGAGGATCCCGACTCCGCCGCTGCTCTGCGGGGCGAATGACTCCCGCTTCGTCGATGCCTCGTTGCCGACCACTCCCGGACAGAGCCTCGCGACGCTGTCCACGACCATGCCGGCGGCCCATTCGCCGCCGCTCAGCACGTAGCTTCCGACTGAGAGTTCCTCGTCGGCAAGGTGCTCGGCCACCCTTTCGTCCACTCCCTCGTACCGGCCGCATATCAGCAGGATCTCGTCCAGTCCCGCCAGTCGCTCTGCGGCCGCCTGGTCGAACAGGCGCCCCTGTGCCGACAGGAGAACCGTCCGCGCTGCGCGGTCCTCGCACTGCGGCAGGATGTCGGACAATGCCGAATCGATCGGCTCGATCTTCATGACCATGCCCTCGTCACCCCCGAACGGCCTGTCGTCCACTGTGCGGTGCGCGTCCGATGTCCACTCGCGCAGGTCGTGAATCCGAGTCTCGACGAGGCCCGAGTTGATCGCCCTTCCCAGAATGCCGCACGAGAAAGGCCCCTGGAAGAACTCCGGAAAAATCGTCACGATGTGAAAGATCACGTCAGGCCCTCAGCTCTTCCATCCCTGCGGGCAGCCGCACCGTGATCCGCCTGGCCCGGAGATCCGTGTCCCTGCAGATTTCGGTCACGAAGGGGACAAGCATCTCCTTCCGGCTCTCTCCAACCACGGAGAGCAGTAGGACGCCGCCCGGCGGCTCATAGACCTCCTCGACCAAGCCCAGGCCTCTTCCCGTAACCTCATCCACCATGCTGCATCCCACCAGGTCGTCGAGGAAGAACTCGCCATCGGGAAGCGGCTCCAAGTCGCTTCGTCTGGCCTCCACGACTCCGCCCCGCAGTCGTTCCGCGTCCGAGATCGAGTCGAAGCCGACGAATCCCAGGATCAGACGGCCCTTGTGCTCCCAGGCACTGTCGATCTCCAGCTCAAGCCTCTCTCGATTGGGAAGAGCAACCTCCGCAGTCCCTCCGGGGGCAAAGTACCGCAGTCCTCCCGACAGGTTTTCAGCCGCGACCTCCCCCTTGTTGCCTCTCGGGCGCACAATCCTAGCCAAGGCCAGATACTCGCTGCCCTCCTTCATGCACCCACTCAGCCACTCGTCGGGACCAGGCCCGCTAGTCTTCGAGAATCGTCAGCGTGAACCGGTGGTTGTACTTCATGCTGACCGCCCCGAGCAGAGTGCGGATCGACCTTGCCGTCCGGCCCTTCCTGCCTATGACCTTCCCCAGGTCCGACGGATGCACGGAGAGCTCGACGACGCAACTGCGGTTGCCGTTGACGACTTCCACGGACACCTCGTCAGGCTCGTCCACCAGGGACCTGGCGATCACCTCGACCATCTCGATAACGGAATCCGTGCCTTGGTCCATTTGTCGCTCACCCCTTCAGACCCGTGTCCGTGCCTGGCCCGGCTCCGTGCCTGGCCGATCCTCAACCAAGCTCCTCCGGTATCTCGATTTCCATGTCGTCCGACCACTCCTCGCCTGCCTCTCCCTCAGTGGGCTGGCCCGGCTGCAGAATCGCGGACGCGTCCGGCGTTGCAGCGGCCTCGGCAGGGAGTTCCGGCTCTTCAGCCTCGGCCGCAGGCGCCTCGGGCTCGACCGGCTCTGGAGGAAACCGCTCGTCGTAGTGCCTGACGAGGCGTTTCACGGTGTCCGATGGCTGGGCGCCAACCCCCATCCAGTAGTCGATCCGGTCTCGCTTGAGCACGATCTCAATCGGGTCCGGGCGCGGATTGTAGTGCCCGACAATCTCGATGTTCCTGCTGTCGCGCGCACGGCGCTTGTCGATGACCACCACGCGGTAGCTGGGCTTCTTCTTCTTGCCAGTCCGCGAAAGGCGTATTGCAACCATCATTCTCCTCCGAATCAAATCCCGGGCGCTAGCGTCCTAGCAGCCATTTGATATCCATGCCGCCTAGGCCTACCGGCCTCGGCCCCGCGCGATGCGGTGCGATCTTGATGCTCGCCTGCGCCCGCGCTTCCTCTTCTTCCTTCTGCGCCTGCGGCGCCGGACCGGCTTGGACCCCGGAACCATACCACGCATCATGGCGCAGGCCTGCCGATACTGCTTCAGCACCTGGTTCACCTGCTGCACCGTGGTCCCGCTGCCTGCCGCGATGCGGCGCCGCCGGCTGCCGTTGAGGAGGCTGTCGTTGGCCCGCTCCTTGGCGGTCATGGAGCTGATGATGGCCTCGGTGCGTGACAGCTCCTTGGAGTCGACATCCGTTGCCTGGATCTGCTTGAACGGCCCCGCGGCGGGGAGCATGTCGACGATCGACTTCAGCGAGCCCATCTTGCGAACCTGCTGCAGCTGCTTGCGGAAGTCCTCAAGCGTGAACCGGTTCTTGAGCACGCGCCTCTGCAGCTCGGTCGCCTGCTTCTGGTCGATCTGCTCCTCGACCTTCTCGATGAGCGACAGCATGTCGCCCATTCCCAGCAGCCGGGAAACGATGCGGTCTGGGTGGAACACCTCGAACGCGCTGGGCTTCTCCCCGACCCCGAGGAACTTGACCGGGCAGCCCGTGACCTGCCGGATCGAGAGCGCGGCCCCGCCCCGGGCGTCGCCGTCCATCTTGGTGAGAACGACTCCGGTCAGCGAGATTCTTGCGTGAAACTCGGCTGCGGACTTGACGGCGTCCTGGCCGGTCATGGCGTCAGCCACGAAAAGGATCTCGGACGGCCCGAGCCTGTCCCTGAGCTCCTCAAGCTCCCCCATCAGTTCGCTGTCGAGATGCAGCCGTCCCGCGGTGTCGACCAGCACGGTGTCGCGTCCCGTCTGCCTGGCCTCGCGCAACGCGCCTAGGGCCAGATTCACCGGGCTGGATTCGGTTTCCGCACCGCGGTAGATCGGCTGGGCGATCTGGCTGGCGACGATCGCGAGCTGCTCGCGCGCGGCCGGCCGATGCACGTCCACCGAGACCAGCAGGGGCTTGCGGCCCTGCTTGGACAGCCAAAGCGCCAGCTTGCCGCTCGACGTCGTCTTGCCGGAGCCCTGCAGGCCCACCATGAAGTAGACCGATGGCGGGGGGGACTTGCGCTTGAGCCTGGCCTGCTTGGTCCCGAGGAGTCCGACCAGCTCGTCCCTGACGATCTTGAGAATCTGCTCGGCGGGAGACAGAGCGGTCAGGACCTCGCGCCCCAGCGCCTTCTTGCGGATGTTGGCGACGAGCTGCTTGACGACCTTGAAGTTGACGTCCGCCTCCAGCAGGGCGAGGCGGATCTCGCGGAGCCCCTCCTCGACGTGTTTCTCGGTCAGACTCCCCTGTCCGCGCAGGTTCTTGAACGAGCGTTGGAGCTTCTCTGTGAGGTTCTCGAACATCGCAACGGGTTCGGGCGTCGGTGTGCCGGGTTCCGGGAACCGCTGACAGAACCTTCCGCGTACTCAGGAGGAGTTGGGGTGGGCGACGGCCCACGCAGTGCCGCCCTACTGGGACACTGCCACTATTCTAGGCTTCTGTCCCTGTCGCGGTCAATGTCCGGACCACGTCGAAGTCGAAGTGCCCCTAGGAGATTTCCGGCACGCCGGCACGCTCTCGAGACCTGCCGCCGAACGCCGCACCCCACGGCCAAACTGCTAGAATCGGACGGGTCGCGGACGAATGCGGCCGAAAGGAAGAAAGGCAATCCCATGAGCAAACTGTCAAGACGCTCGGTCATCCTGAGCGGGGCGATTGCGGCCGTCGCGGGCCGGTCCCATGCGGCACTCGCGGTAGGCGACGCTGCGCCGGACTTCACACTGCCGGGCTCGGACGGCAAGGACGCCACGCTGTCGGCATACCGTGGCAAGAACAACGTCGTTCTGGCGTTCTTCCCGAAAGCCTTCACGGGTGGTTGAACGCGCGAGATGAAGGGATACCAGGCTGGTATCCAGTCCTTCACGAGCACCGACTCGGTGGTGTTCGGCATCAGCACCGATCCGATCGACACCAACACGAAGTTCGCGGAATCGCTGAACGTCGAGTTCGCGATCCTCAGCGACGAGGGCGGCGCGGTCTCCAAGAAGTACGACGTGCTGAACGAGCGGATGATGTCCAACCGCACGACCTTCGTCATCGGCAAAGACGGGAAGATCAAGCATGTCGAGAGCGGCTCGGACGCGATCGATCCCGCAGGCGCCGCGGACGCCTGCAGCAAGCTCTAGCCGGGGCTTGACCCGGGACCCGCCGCACGGCGGGTCCTGACCCAAATCCCTACCAAGCTCCCTCAAAGAGCCCGGCAGCGCCCTGCCCGCCCCCGACGCACATGGTGACCACGCCGAGGGGAGCCCTGCGTCGCTTCATTTCGTTGGCGATCGTGCCCACGAGGCGCGATCCCGTCATTCCGAAGGGATGGCCCACGGAGATGGACCCGCCGTTGACGTTGAGCCGTTCGTTCGGAAGGCCTAGCCGGTCCCGGCAGTAGACGACCTGCACGGCAAAGGCCTCGTTGAGCTCCCAGACGTCGATGTCGTCGATGGTCTTGCCTTGGTTCTTGAGCAGCTTGGGCACGGCGAACACGGGGCCGATGCCCATTTCGTCGGGCTCGCAGCCGCTCGTCGTGAAGCCCCGGAAGACGAGCTTGTAGGAAATGCCGAGCTCATCGGCTCGCTTCTTCGACATCACCAGCGTCACGGAGGCGCCGTCGGAAAGCTGGGATGAGTTTCCAGCGGTAACGGACCCGGCGCCGGAGTGCGGATCGAAGTACGGCGACAGCCCTGAGAGACCCTGCATGGTGGTGTTGGGCCGGTTGCACTCATCGGAGGCAAGCACGTGGTCCTCCTTGTCGACGATCGACTTGGTCTTCTTGTCGAACACGCCGCGAGTGACCGGCATGGGAGCGAGCTCCTCTTCGAAGAACCCGTCCCGCTGGGCCTGCGCGGTGCGCTGCTGACTCTGCAGGGCGTACTCGTCCTGTGCCTCGCGGCTGACGCCGTAGCGCTTGGCGACCACTTCCGCGGTGACGCCCATCACCATGTAGACTCCCGGCCTGGTCTCCTTGAGTGTCGGGTGGGGCGACCGGTCGGGCACCATCATGGTGATCGACTCGACTCCGCCGGCCAGCATCACGTCCTCGCCCTCGGCCATGATCTGGTGCGCAGCCATGGCGATGGACTGCAGGCCCGACGAGCAGAACCGGTTGACGGTCGTGCCGCCGACGGACGACGGCAGCCCCGCAAGCAAGGCTGAAATGCGGGCGATGTTGTGGCCGGCAGGGCCGTGAGGCTGGCCGCAGCCAAGGATGACGTCCCCGATCTCGTTGCGATCGACCTCGGGGTACTTGTCGAGCAGGGAGCGGATGCAGTGCGCCACCTGGTCGTCGGGCCTGGTCAGGTTGAGCGAACCCCGGAAGGACTTGGCGAGCGGCGTTCTGAGGGAGTCGACAATGACGGCTTCACGCATAATCCGATAGTGTCGCGCAACCGGGGACCGGCGCGCAAAGCGCGACGCATCCGCGGCCTTGAATGCACACGTCCGCGGTGCGATAATCGGAACTAGGCGCGCGCTCGTAGCTCAGCTGGATAGAGCGTCTGGCTACGGACCAGAAGGCCGGGGGTTCGAATCCTCCCGAGCGCGCCACACCCACGCTCCAAGGAGTCAAGTTCCGATGGCGTGTGTGTCGTCCACCAACTGTACGCTGCCGGCGCCGCGGACGACATCCCCTCCAGTGTCTGGACCGGGAAGCGGCCGCTCGACCGCGTGGCGGGCCGGATCGGAAGCAGTCGGACCAGCCGAGCAGGGCTCTGCTCAGCCGTCCTGTCACCAATTCCGATTTCGCCATACTGGAACCGATGGACATTCAGGCCGGCCATCCCCCGAAGGGGACCGGACCGCCGTCCAGGTCCCACGGCCGACTCGTGGTTTGGGCGCGCCGAACGGTATCCGCCACGTGGTTCCGCCACGGCGTCACCCTAGCCATCACCGTCAACGCCGTCGTCATCGGCCTCGACACATCGGAAGCGTTGGCCGCGCCGCTCGGCAGCTGGTTCGAACTGGCCAGCCAAGCGTTCCTCGCCATCTTCGTCGTCGAGGCCCTGATCAAGATGGCGGCGGTGTGGCCCCGGCTGCGGGACTACTTCGCGGACGGCTGGAACCTGTTCGACTTCACGGTCATCGCCGTCAGCCTGCTCCCGGGCACGGGCGGGCTGGCGACCCTCGCCCGGCTGTTCCGGCTGTTCCGGGTGCTGCGGCTCGTGTCGGCCCGGCCGGAGCTGCAGCTCATCGTCGCCACGCTGATCCGCTCGGTGCCCGGGATGTTCAACGTGCTCGCG
>JAPPMB010000003.1 GCA_028819255.1 Bryobacterales bacterium
ACGCCAAAAAAGACCGCCGGTCAGCTCAGCCTCTACAAAAGTGGCGAACTTGGGTAGGGATGTGCGCGGCGAACACTCCGTCATCTCCCGGTCGGGCACAGAGACCGTGGACCGCCCCAGCAACTCTGGGCAGCCCGGCATGGGCTCGAACCTGAGAGGCGCGATTACGGCTCAGGTCGTACTCGAGAGCCTGCAAGATCCGCAGGACGTGACATTCGGAACCGCGAAGACGTGCGCTCAGTGAAGGCAGGCAGTGGCCCAGCGCCCGGCGATCCGGAGGACGGGCTTGGAGCGGTGCATCTCAACTCATCGAGCCCGTACGCCGCGTCGCGTCATCGGCGACCTTGATCAACGACTCCGCAGGTATGCCCAGCCCGGTGTGCAAGCGCCTGATCATCCTGAGGCTCAGCGGCCGCCTGCGATTTAACACCTCATAGACCCGGTTGCGACTACCGATATAGTCGGTTAGGTCTTTCGGCGCGAGCCCGTTTTGCTCCATGTGGTAGCGGATGGCGTCCACCGGATCGGGCAGATCGAGAGGGTAGTTCCGCGCCTCCCAAGCCTCGACCAGTGTTGCTAGGACATCCAAGCGGTCGCCTTCGGGCGTGCCGCGCTTGGCGGTCATGAGGCCCTCGATTTCCTTCAGCGTGCGACGGTAGTCCCGTCTTGTTTTGATCGGTACGATTTCCATGGCTCGGCCTCAAATCGATTGCGCATCAATGGCGTCGTACATGCGGTGCGTCCCGATGAATCGGATGTAGACGACTCGGTAGGGGTAATTGATCCATACCACGATGCGATACTTGTTCCCTGCGATGTTGAACACCGCTCTTCCGTCCCGTAGGATGCTGGCGCTGCGAACATCCCGTTTGACATCCGCCGGACTCGCCCAATCTGCAGCTTTGACCTGTCTGTACCAAGCCATGACCGGCTCACGGACAGCGGCGTGAGCGGGCGTGGCGTCGAGGAAGGCCTTTAGCGTGGAGAGAGCAATCACCCGCATGCCATGACAACAGTATAGTCCCATATTGGGACCAACGCGCGCGGCTTCTGTCGAACTGCAAGTCCTGTCGAGTTCGATGCAGCCGCCGGGCCTGCGTGCGTTCCAGCACGTCTTGTGGCTGATGCAGGCCTAGGCGGAGGGGTCCGTGCCTCAGCAAACCCGAAAGACGCCGCCCACCGCCCAGTGACTGGCAATTGCACGGGCTACGAGGTACGGAAACCTCCTCGAGAAGTGAAACCGCGTGACTTGGGAAAGAGGGGTCTCGCTAGGAAACAGAATGAGAGCATGAAGGAACGTACGGTCTGAACCGTAGCGTCTCGAGGACGACTGTTGCGTCGATCACCCGCTACGGTCGGGCAGGTCGGGCCACGCAGCGGAGAATCAAGTCCCGGGCGTTCCGAATTGACCGCATATTGGAGGCTTGTTTGCCCGGTCCGCGGCCTTGACGCGACATTGGAAGTCGAAGGGGAATGCCCCTCTTCCAGAAGGTTCGTGGCATGGGCTCGTCAAAGCCACGGTCACTGATTCCGATCGCGGCCTCATCCGAACTGTGCCGGGGGCCGCCGCGATGGTTCTCCAAGAGTGGGGGCGCGTTCCCGGCACTTCCTTCTCAAGGGTCGCAACAGTAATCTAATGAGGTTGGGTCAGGATCGGATCACTCGGACGAGGACCGGCGTGGCCTGGCGAGGCGATGAAGCCCATCTCGTTTTCCACCATACGGGTCAATCGCTTGCGCCGCTCTGCCCGGCGGACCACACAGGCCCTGGACGAACAACGCAGCGGGCCTTGGCCGGAGGGCTGGTTCGCGAGCGACTTCGATGCCAACGTCCTGATTGCGGTCTTCGACACGCTTCGGCTCAAGGCGGGATTTGCCCTGCACGCCTATCGATTAAGAGAGGGCCACGGGGGCAACGGGATCATCTGGGCGCTGCCGGCTGACTCGCCGCAGGTTCCTCCAGACGAATGCTTCAGACTCGAGGGGTTCCTGTCCCCTCCAAAGCCACCGGGCGCCGTCTCGTTGATGAAAGCGATTGAGGGCGACGGGAGTCCCTGGTCCTACCTGTCCGCATCGATCCTGCGCCGCGAGGCGGAGGAATTTGGGGCCTTCTGGCATGGCTGCAAATGGACTCCTCAGACGATTCTGTCCAAGCTTCCGCGGCCGACCAGCGACCCGGACGTCTCGGCCGACGAGTGGATGGAGACCGGCGACACGCCCGAAGACTACTGGACGTGGCAAGGCGCTGCTCCGACCACCTGGGAGCCGACCTATGCCGAGTCGGGGGCGACGAGGATGATCGTCCTGCACATCCGTAATCCTCTCGGTCGAGACCAGATTTTCCGGGCCACGGACACCTATCAGCCCGGCAGCTATGACTGCGCTACCAAGACGAAAGTGCTAGCCACCGGTGCGGGGGGATTCGTCTACTGACCGAAGCCCACCGAGGACTGCCGCCCGTTAGCGGTGCGGCAGATTGCCAGTCGCCCGCTTTGCTCGATCCCGCCCTGTGGACCGCCTTGCTCTTGTCCACCGCATTGAGTCATCGGCCGGGAATCGTAGAATCTTGGAGGACGTGCTGCATGGCTATCCGGGATTCAGGGTCGGCGGACCGGTCCGTTTGGACGGCAGGCCTCGCTTGTGAGGCGAGGCGTCGTCGGCCATGGCAGCCGCTGAAGCCGCGGATGAGGAACTGGCGTGGATGACAGAACAGAGGGCATTGCGCCCGCCAGAAACGCGGCGCGAAGGTCCCGGTAGGTCAGACTCGCGAGCTGTGCAGTCTGGACCAGCCCCAGCAGGGACAATGTGGCGACCGGAGGCCACTCACGATCGTGGACGGGCCCCAAGGCCCACTGCGGGTGATCACTTTGGACCCGGCGTACGGGCGGTAAAGGAAGCTCCGAATGTGCCATGACAAGCAGCTGCGAGCCGTATGGGACGAGATACTGAAGTCGATCGAGGAAGCCCTTTCGTGTCTGGAACGGCCTTCCCCCAATCTTCCGGACGCACACGACGCCCAGCGGTCGGGCATGTTCCAGCTCGGCGTCGCGGGTGGACTTGCGTTCTCCCATGGCCTCCTGGGGTTTGGGTCGGAAGCTCTCTTTGACGACATCTCAGATGCCGCCGAACGGGAGGACCTGGACCAGATCGGCCGGATCCGGCGGTCGGTTGCGGCTAGGCTGGGTCTGGACGAACCTCCCCCCGCGAGGCGCGGTAGCAACTGGGAGGCCGGTCCTCTGCAGATGCTCGCCGTCTTGAGTGAGGCCCGCGAGGCGCGGGAGGAGGGTGATGCCGTCCGCTTCTCCCTGATGGCGGGGTTCCTCGTCGGTCTCCTGTCAGAGGAGTTGGGAATGGTGATTCGATATCGGAACGGCTACCTCAAGGACGCGGTGCTGGCTGCCCACGACCGCAATCCGGAGATGGCCAGATCTTGGGTAGATGCAGAGTCAATCGAAGCGCGGGAGTGGCAGGGAGGATCGGCGGACACGGACCCGCGGGCTCTGCTGCTGCAATGGCTGGGAGATCGTTTGGCTGCGGCGCATCGGCTCTCCTGCCCGATGTTCTTCCATATCGTGGGTGAGACGGAGGACCAACGCCGGGCCCTCGAGGCCGAGGAACGGGAATACTACGACAGGGAGGAGTCCTCCATTCAGCGCGCCCAGAACTTCGGCAAGAGGATCGCCGGCCCGGATCGGGAGGGCATTTGGTTTCCGGCGAGCTACTCCCTGAACCGTGCGCTCGTGCTCGAATCCCACGGTGAAGACCGCCCGATCGACGGTGACCAAGAGGAATGACTGCAAAGCCCGCTCCGGCCCGACTGGCTGGTGGGAGTCTCAGGAGGAGTCTCTCGCCTCGAGGGCTCTTGGCCGGCGGCCCCGAAAGGGAAAGGTGTCCTCTTCCTTTTCGGCCAGAATGGCCGCACCCGAATCCGTTCTCCGGATTCAGCCGGGCGGCCCCTGTCAGGTCACCATCTGGGATGCGGGCCTGCTGAGACGACCATGGGCCGCCTGCAACAGCGGCACCGCCCTAGGATCTGTTCCCTGTCGCGAATGACGACCGCTCGGTTCTCGCCAATACCGCGCAACATGCGGCGGGTGAAGCCGTCCTGGAGCGGGATTTCACGCGGATGCTTCTCGGAGATAAGCATCCGGAGCCCGTTCCACCGCACATGCAGTTCGGCGGAGGCAATGCCGCTCTCGCGATTGCCTGCTGCAGCCATGCACTCGAATTGGATCAGGGTCTTGAGGGCTTTCGTTCGCACGCTGCCCAACTGCTCCACCAACCTCTCGAGTTCGCGGAACGAAGTTCGGGATTCCTCGCTGGCCCCGCCCCAGTCTTGGTAGACGGAGTAGTCAGGATCCCCGCCGGCGCCGGGTGCAGAGGATCTCGCCAGTTGCGGCTTGCAGCCTTTGCGGCGGCCATCATGAGCGACCATGTCATCAGGCAGGTTTGCGCCGCCAGCGATTCGGCCCGGCGTCGGTGCAGCGATGCGTGGCTCCTCCCGCCGGTGATCGCCATGCGGACAAGCCGCCCGGACGACAATCATCATCAGCCGACGCTCGAACAGGTCCGACTGCGCATCCTCCGCCGCGTAGCGGCCCGGAACCGTGGCTTCCCGAGTACTCGGCGAGTCCCTCTGTTCCTCGAGGTGCCGGCCTCTGGCTCCCCCCTTTTCCGTTTACTTCTGCGCGTTACGGATCACCATGTCGGCAGAATACCAGCCGCCGACTGCGGCGGTCTCGTGGGTGGAGGTGTCAGCGCGTCTGAATTTCGCGGCGAAACCCGTGCGTCCGGAGTTCCCGGATAGCCCGCCTCCCACCGCGTCCGCGGCCGCCCCGACGCGCCTCCCAGCATGTCGGCACGAGAGCCCCAACACCCGATCTCGTCCGGGATTCCTGAGCAGAGGGTCGCGCTCACTCGGGGGCCGATGCATCTTGGCTTTTCTCGTAGGAATTCCATCCGTGGTTTTCAGTTGTGTCGTTCGGAGGCATCGCGAGTTCCAGGGCGGCGGTCAGTCCATCGACCTTCTGCTTGTAGATGGTCACGTTTCGGTCGCTAATATCCCGCGCGAAAAGCACGTAGTATTCGCCGTCCTTGCTGTGTCCGACGAAACGGTTGTCGGTTCTGGAGAACGCATGCCGGATCATGATGTAGTCCGCGTTGCCAACGTCTCCCGTGAGCGTGTAGTGAATGCGATCCGACGCCACAACGTAGGTTGCGATGTGGGTGTTGCCCGGACCGACGTCGAACTCGCGCGTCCAGGTGCCGAGAAAGGAGATCGGATCCTCGTCGTCATCCTCGATCGGTTCGACGCTGTCCACAAGTGTCTCGCTCGGCGGACCGCATGTGGCGAGAATCGCCGACAGCAGTGCGATTCCCAGGGCGCGTCGTGACGGGCGGTTCCAGCGCCGCTCGAAATGACCTCGGTGCCTGTGGGCTACGACAGTGCTAGCGAGAGCTCTCATGATACGGGTTCCCCTTCTGGCCTGGTCGCGACGAACGTCACGGCGCACATGACATCCTGGTGTCTTCGGAACATGCCTCTCATCGCGAGGATGCGCCGGCGCGCCGCCGGCGTGCGGAGCATATTGAAGAGAATTCTCAACACGCCCCGCAGCCCCTCATCGCGAATCAGTCTCCTCGGCTCCAGCAGATGCATAGGCGCGACGGCTTCCGTGCGGACCTCGAAGCCTTCCGACTCGAGCAACGACCGCCATTCCAAGCTGGTCAGCGGTCGGGCTCCAACGTGGATGACGCTTGAGAGGTCGTGGCTCACCTGCTCCTTAATCTCGTCGCTCAGATCGTCCGGCTCCAGGGCCAGTTCATGGATGCCGTACCGCCCGCCCGGCCGCAGGACCCGGAGAGCTTCGCGAACAATCGCCTTCTTCTGAGCGGGCGTCTGCATCGTCAACATCGCCTCGCCGAAAACGACCGTGGCAGACGCGTCCTCGAGACCAGTGTTTGCGGCTGTCCCGGTGAGGCAACGGCGGTTCGGCCCAGCCAGGATGCGCCTGACGGCGACCGCCGCCGACTGGTCGCGCTCGACCCCGGTGTAGGAGGCAGGATTGTTCCTGAGCGCGAGACGGGCGCTGGTGCCGAGCCCCGGCGCCAGTTCCACAACGGCGTCCTCAGACCCAATGGCGAGCCCGTCAAGCATCCTGCGAGTCAGCTCGAGACCTCCCGGGCGCAGCACCCGCTTGCCCATCCGAGCGAGCAGCCAGTGGCCCGGCATCTTCGCTATGTCGAGTCCGGCTCCAGGAACTTGGTCGTGGCTAGGAGTACTACCGGTCATAGCGTCGTTTCATTGCGGCGCGCCAAGCGTCGCACGGTCCGAGGCATGGGTCAATGCCAAGCCTCTTGCAACATCGTTGCAAAATCGTTGCGGAAGAGTCCAATGGCGACGCCACCCCTCGTGGTCCGAATCCGTGTCCCTCTCGAGAGTTTGCGAGCCGTGCCGTCGGAATTGCGGCCTTGCGATGGGTGTGAGAAGGCCGGGCTGAAGGCCGACGAATAGTGTGTCGCCGCGCGGCCTTAGGTTCTCGGGAGGCGTTCGAGCGCCGCGCATTCGTCCAGCGAGATTCAGGTCGCCACTGTCTACGCAACGTCTGCTGGCCTGGCTCCCTGCCACTGTTGCCAACAAGAGGGGGATTGTTCGCAATGCCGTCTCCGCCGAGAGCAAGATCCGTTTCGTTGTCCTTTGGGTCGGTCGCGGGACCGAGTCTCGCGGGTCCCGTCCGACCATTCCGGCCCACTCATGGCTACTGAGGTTCTTCCCACCGCTACTCCGTCCCGTTGCCGACGCAGCGCAGCCGGTTGCCGGCCCTGGACAGAGGACGGTGCCCAACTCGATCATGTCCGTCGGGCTTGGGGGAGGGCCGAGGGGTTCGGCTATTGTCCGTTTAACCCCTGAGGTGCGAGATCTAGAGTCGTGCGGACCTTGGAGAATCCGCAAGAAGAGATTCTGAACTTGCTGTCGGCCCTATCGCCGCCAACACGACGAGATCAGGCGGTGGCGAACCTCGCGCAGGGCACGGCCGGGAAGAACTCGTTGTCGATCCCCGTCAACGGCTGACTCCCACAAGTGCAACATGCTTGCACACTCTGCAGGCACGAGTTCCTCATCGGACCGCCTTCAGATAGGCCAGCAGGTCGCTCATCTGTTGAATGTCGACTTGCTGCTCAAGGTCCCCGGGCATGGCCGAAAGGTTGGCGGCGAAGAAATCCACGATGTCTTGGCGTCGGATCACCTGCTCCTTTCCTTCTTCCTGTCGCAGCGTAACGGTGGTCGAAGTCTGCGGCCCTAGGACTCCTTCCAGCGTTCCGCCCGTCGCAGTCTGCACGACGTAAGCCTCGTAGCCCGAGGAAATTGTTTCGCTGGGCATCAGGATGTCAGCCAGCAGGACCTCGGCTGGCCGGTTCTGGACCTCTTCGAGGTCAGGCCCGACCGCTTGTCCCACACCGTTGAACCGGTGGCACTTTGCGCAGACATTCTCGAAGACCTCCCGGCCTCGGCCCGCGTCTCCCGGTTCCGCAAGCGCCTGGCCGTACTTCGAGAGAACCCTCTCCCGATCTTCCGGTCGCTGCATGAGGAGAGAGCGCGCGTCCTCGCGAACGCCAGCGTCCTCGTGCATCAGCATGGACACCCTATGCCGGAACCGAAGCGTCCAAGGCTGGACCTGTCCGCTCTCAATCGCCTTGACCAGAATTCGAGAACGCCCAAGGCTCCTTGTCAGAGCAGAGCCTGCTTCGTCTCGGACGGGCGCCGTCATCCCCCGCCAATTCCCGACCAAGTAGGTGCCAATCCCGTCACCGGGAATTTGCCCGAGAGCGCGGACAGCAGCCGCCTGCACCGGGTCCGGTTCCTGCGGGTTGACGAGGCTCTTCAACATTGCCTCGTGCTCGGCCGGATCCTGTAGCGCCAGAAGGGTGACCGCGTCGGCCCTGCGGCTTGGATCAGCTTGGCGGTTTTGCGCGATCGCAGCGGACTTCTCCAGTGATTCGACAACCGCCGGGCCGGTGGGGAGCCTCAGGATTCCCAGCAGCTCCAGGGAGGCACGTCGCACCGAGGCCTCGGCCCCTTGCGAGAGTTCGAGCAGCACGGCTTGCGCGGTCGGGCTGGCGACGCCCTCGCCACCCTTTCCTTTGATCCCTTCGGCAAGCCCTCGCAAGGTTGCGGCGCGCCACCAGCTCGAACCCGGGCCCGAGGCTGCGGCTACAGTTCGTATGACCCGTTGGATCTCGTTCTTCCGTTGGCGCGCCCCGACCAGCGCAGCCGCCAGACGGAAGAATTCGCGTCGGCTCCCTGTGCCGGCGTCAGTCAGGCCGGACACCGCCCACCTGAGCATTCCGGGCCCGTCGGCCGACGAAGCGGTCAAGCCCGCTACGTGAAACCACCGGTCTTCGAGATCGCCAGACAGTAGCCGTTGGCGCGTCGCCCGGGCTGCGGAGGATTCTAGGTCTCCCAGCGTCAACAGAAGTTGAAGCCGGACCTTGGGATCCGGATCGTCGCTCATCTCGACGAGCTTCCACACGAGCGCTGGGTTTTCATGGAGCCGTGACTCGGCAAGCCGGAGACCGTTCTCCCTGACCCCCGCCACTGGATCGTCAAGCGCCTTTTCGATCAACGGGACATCAAGTCTGCCCATGCCCTCAAGTGTCCAGAGGACGTGCACGCGGGCCAGTCCCGATGCGGTGTCCCGAAAGAGCCGACTCAGCATCGGCAAGCTGCCGGGGCTGTTGCGGGCGACGAGCAGCCGCTGGGCCGTCATCCGCCACCAAACATTGGGATTCTCCAGGTTCGCGACCAATTGCTCGTCCGACGCGTCGCCCAACCGGCCGACTTGAGTCGGAACGGGCGGAAGGGAATCGGGAAGAATGCGGTATATCCGGCCTCGCTCATTGCCCTCGTACGCCGCTTTCGACTCGTAGACCGCCCGAGTGGTCCACTCCGAGTGCTCGATGACGCGCCTGTAGTAGTCGAGCAGGTACAGGGCGCCGTCCGGGCCGACATAGAAGTTGACAGGTCGGAACCAGGCATCAGTCGATGCCAGGAAGTCCCTTCCCTCGCGAAGGCGTCGGACTTGGAAGGATGCGCCGGAAGCCGACAGTGTGCTCGCCAGGACGAGGTTGTGTTCGGGCTCTGCCAGAAACAGCAGATTGCCCAGCGACCCGGGAAAGGCTCCGCCGCGGTAGAGCGTTATCCCGCTGGCCGACGTGATTTGTCCAATGCCCGTGAGCATCTGGTGCTCGGGCCGCTCGGTGATGGGGAAGACTGCGGTGTCCGGCGACAAGGTCTGCTCGATCGACCGCAAGAGGAGGTCCGGATTCCGCTGCAGGTAGCGAGCGGCGATGACTTCATGATGCCCGTTGCTTGCGCTTCCGATCGTGAAATAGTGGCCCCAATCATCGAAGGTGTGGCCGAACTGCGACCTGGTTGACAGCGTTTCGAGCTCGAATGAATCAAGTCGGAACCGGACGCTTCGACCGTGCTGCGCAACCGGCGTGAAGTCACTGCGATCAGGGAATCTGAGATCGCTCCCTCTGTCCCCGAACTTCTCGGGGAAAATGTGGGTCTCAATCGGTCCTTCGCCGGCCAGATAGATCCAGTTGTCCAGTCCATACGTCGGGCTGCTGACCGTGTGCTGAGGATTGGAGAACGCAAACCCTGTCAGGACCACCCGCTGTACATCCGCCTCGCCGTCCTCATCCGTATCTTCGAAATACCAGACATCAGGAGCGTCGGTGACCAAGATGCCCTCTTTCCAGCGCATCACGCCCGTCGGCATCGTGAGGCCGTCCGCAAACACGGTGGTGTGATCGGGACGACCGTCGCCGTCCGAATCGCGAAGGAGCTTGACACGACCGAGCCTGCCCTCGACGTCCAAGGGATATCCCGGGTTCTCAACGACATAGATCCGACCGCTCTCGTCAATTTCCATGTCGACGGGATCGACGACGTCCGGCTCTGCCGCAAACAGTTCGATCCGGAAGTCCGGTTCTATCTCGAACGTGGCAAGGGCCTCTCGGGGGCCGTACGGGGGACCGCCGCTCTGGCATCCCCATACGGCGGCAGCCAGTACGACAGCGGGACCAAGTCGGCGCGTTCGGTCAGGGGAGGTCCATTTCACTGCTTGTCTGCTTGTCCTCCTGCGGTCGCTGCTTCGTCGGGCCGATTGCCTTCGCCGGAACCCAACCGGACACCCGTAGCGATGCCGCTTCGGTCTCAATCGTGCCACACCGCAACCGTCCCGCTCAGCCATCCTGGACCGGGATGCGCGTGGCAATGGAGAGCGCTGCGTCGTTGCAGGCTGAGGCATGGGTCTCCGCTTGCCATGCCGCGAGCCGGGAACTGCGAAGCATGGGGGCCTTCGCCGGGCTTCGCCGGGCTCGACTGAACGGGTGGTGCGCCGCTCGACCGCTACAGCAATTTCGACAATAGACCGGACTCCGACCAAATCGTCCGTTGGGATAGACTGAATCGTCGCGCGCGATGCCGTCGCAACCCGGCCCGCCGGACTGGCGGACTTCAGCCGCGCCCGGAGCACCCATGAGATTCACAGTCGCATTTCTAGTCCTTGCCGCATCCGCCTGCAATGCAGAAGTCCCCCCGGCGGCCCACCAGATCGCATCCAGCGTGCATGCGGCCCCGGAAGAGCTCCGCGCCGGTGCTTCGGTACTGGGGTACGACTCGAGCGGATCGGTAGCGGTTCTCCGCGAGGGGTCCAACGACCTCCACTGCCTCGCCGACAACCCGGGTGACGATTCCTTCTCGGTGGCTTGCTATCACAAGGACCTCGAGCCCTTCATGGCACGTGGGCGGGAGCTTTCGGCGCAGGGCTACGAGGGGGAGGAACGCCATCAGATCCGTTGGAAGGACGTAGACGAGGGGCGCGTCGAGATGCCTCGCGAAGCGCGCATGCTGTACGTCCTGACCGGCAAGGACTACAACGCCGACCAGGACGAGGTGCTCGAACCATACCTGCGCTGGGTGATCTACACGCCTTACGCGACCCCGGAGTCCACCGGGATCACGACGACTCCCGGAAACGCTCCGTGGCTGATGTACCCCGGCACCGCGGGAGCGCACGTGATGATCAGCCCGCCGAGAGAGTAGGGTCCGACCGTTTCGCACCGTCCGCTCTTGCGGATGGGCATTTGGACAGGATTACCCAAATCGGGCTTGACAGGCGTGGCTGGCAGCGATCCGTCGGCTTGTGCGGTTGCGTCCGGGGCTGGAACACCTGCTCCAGCGAGTTCGGGTCGGTCACTCATCGGTCAAGGAGCTGACCAAGACTGGGAAGCCGCCGAAGGCCCGCCCCCGACCTCTCTGCGACTGCTTCGGCGCCGGGGCGGTGCGGTCGGCGCTTTCTCTGATACACGGAACACCTGCCTGTTCATCGGTGGCCAGAAGTACTGGCTCATTACTCACTGGGACACGGACAACCTCGATGGCGGGAACAATTGCATGCCGAGCTGGGTGCGCTTGAATCGCGACTGGCGCGACTTCGTCGAGTCGAGGTCCACTACAGGCGAACGTCAGGACCAGCCCGAAGAATCCGTCTCGCTTGGCGATGCGCCGAATGATCCCTTCAGCCGAGGCGTGTGTCTGACTCAGTTCGAGACACTCCTTCGCTCTCCGTGCCGCAGGTCTCGGCTGCCCACCCGTCCACGTCCTCTCCGTTGTCGCAACGACGGCTCCCAGAATGGGTTGCGAAGTCTCCGTTTTCGCCGTGCTGGACCCCAGGCTCAGCGCTATTCCGTATGATGAAGGCCTGCGGTAGCTCAAGCAGCCTCAGAGTGGATCAGATGGAACAGTTCGTGCGCAGCCTCCGGGTCGACACTCGCGGGAAGGGTCTGTTCGACATCACCAGTCCGATCCTTGACTGGGTGAGCGAACTCAACATTGATACCGGGATGCTGACCATATTCCTCCGCCACACCTCGGCGTCGCTGACGATCCAGGAGAATGCGGACCCCGACGTGCAGCATGATCTTCAGCAGTTCTTTGCCCGTCTTGTCCCAGAGGACAACCGACTGTACCGGCACATCTTAGAAGGCCCCGATGACATGCCCGCACATATCAGGGCGGCTCTCACCCAAACGCACCTTGCGGTGCCGATCGTCGATCGCAGGCCGGTGCTCGGGACGTGGCAGGGCGTGTATCTCTTCGAGCACCGCACCCGCCCGCACAGGCGTACTGTCGTGTTGCACGTTTCCGGCGAGGAGCGGCGGGCCGGAGCCAACCGCTTGTTCGCATAGCGGCATCGTGCATCAAGCAGGCACAGCAGTGTCGGTGACCGGGATTCCCCTTGGTCGGCGTTAGGAGTCGCGCTGACTCGTGCTGCGGATGCAAGGAGTGGTCCAGGGATCGCATTGTCCTCCGTGACTCCGGCCACCTTTGCCATGACCGAGGGCTTCTCTGTGGCCCGTGACCGCCTCTGAACACGGTCGGGCACCCGGCGCCGCGCGCATGCCATGGGCAGACGACACCGCGACCGGCCTGTCAACAGGCAGCCGCTCGGTGCTCCCCTCGCCACCCCTGCGCCGCAGCCGCAGTCATCACCAATTGGCAATCGACTCTTTCTCGTTCGTACGGGGTTCCTCCCCGACTTGACGTATCCGCCTCGGGTTGGCTTCAGAGGCAGACTCGGAAACCGCAGACCGCGTTACAATTCGAGAGTGCCGGGGCCAATGACAGGCTCCTTTGGCGCCACCTGAAATGCAGAATCGGTTTCTTGGAAAGAATGTGCTCGTCACCGGGGCGTCCGCGGGAATCGGGGAGGCTATTGCCTTCCGGTTTGCCCAGGAAGGTGCGAGCGTGGCGATCAACTACAGTCGGAACGACGCCGGAGCTGCCGCCACCGCCGCGCAGGTCCGCAGCGCCCACGCCGAAGGCGGGTACGAGAACGCGACCGTTCTCAGCCACAAGGCGGACGTCTCCGACGAGTCGTCTGTGCTCGGGATGTTCGAGGCCGTGCTCGGCGAATGGGGCAGGCTTGACGTTCTGATCAACAACGCCGGCATCCAAAAGCCCGCCGAGAGCGACAAGAGTCTCACCGCGGACTTTGACAGGATCCTTGGCGTCAACCTTCGGGGCTGCTACATGTGCAGCCGGGAGGCGATCAGGCACTTCCTCTCGCGGCCGGGCGGCGGGGTGATTGTCAACAACTCCAGCGTCCACGAGATAATTCCCAAGCCCCAGTACCTCCCCTACTCCGTCTCCAAGGGCGGCATGGAGAACCTCACCAAGACGCTCGCCTTGGAGTACGCGGACCGCGGCATCCGGGTGAACGCGGTAGGGCCCGGCGCAATCGTGACGCCGATCAACATGAACTGGATCAACGATCCTGTCGCAAAGAAGGTCGTCGAGTCCCACATCCCGATGGGCAGGGCGGGCGAGTCGGAAGAAATCGCCGCCGTGTTCGCCTTTCTGGCTTCGGACGAGGCATCCTACATCACCGGCCAGACGCTCTTCGCATGTGGCGGCCTGACGCTGTTCCCCGAATTCCGCACCACATGGTCCTCCTAGAGGGGACACCGTGTTCCTTCGCAACTGATCGCCGGAGCCGCCCACCTGGGGAGCCTGCCAATGACCAAGCGCGTTCCCGCCCTCGCGGCGATGCTTGCGTGCCTGTTCGCCGTCTTCTGGCGCCTTGACGGTGTTCCGCTCTGGCGGGACGAGGCGACCACCGCAGTCTGGGGCCGCCTCATGGCCGAGAGCGGAAGTCCGCTCCCCTTCGTCTTCGACAGGAGTCGGGGCCAGCTCCTGGTCCAGGACGACGACGGACATGATGCCAACTCGCAGCTCCTGCCGGCCATGCAGAGCTACCTGCAGTTCTACGTCTCCGCTGCGAGCCACAAGCTTCTGGGCGACGGCACATTTCAGGCGCGCCTTCCGTTCGCGCTGGTCGGGCTGGGCGCGCTATGCCTGCTGTTCGTCCTGGGAAGGCAGCTTCGTGGCCCGCCCTGGCTTCCGTACGCGCTCCCGCTCTCGGCGTGCGGTTCGATCTATTTCATCCATGCGGCCCGCCAGGGGCGCTACTACATTCTGGTCGTCTTCGCGACGGTCCTTCTCATGGTCCATGTGGCCCGGTACCTTCGCGCGCCCGCTCTCGGCAGCACATGGCGGTTCCATGTCCTGCTCTGCCTCATCGGCTGTCTCCTCTATGCCGGCAACTACGTGAGCTTCGCCGCCACCTGGCTGGCCCTGGGTGTTTTCCTCCTGATCACGGACCGCCCCGTTCTGATGAGGCTTTGCATGGCGTCGGCGGCGCTCGCAGTCATCCTGGGCGCGGAGTTCTGGCTGCTCCACGCCGAGTACCTCACGGAGTGGAGACCAGGCAGCGAGAACACCTTCTGGGAGAACTTCCGCCACGTGCTGTCTCGCCGGGGAGCGGACTACTGGCGCTGGGTTCCGTTCGTCGTCCTCGCGCCGGCCGCGACACTCGCCGCCTGGTGCCTCCGTCCGTGGAAGAGCTCGGGTCCGGGAATCCTGATCTGGCTGGCGTCAGCGATCCCGCTGCTGGGCCTCGTGATCCGCGAACCTTGGCTGCGGAGGACACCGGATCCCTTGTTTGTGGCGTTCGGCCTTCTCTTCCTCGCTGTGCCCGTGTCCGCCTTCTGGCTTTGGACACGGATCGAACGGCCCGGCGTGGCCGCTCGGATGGCGCTCCTGGCCGGACTGATTCTGACGGTCTGCCCCTTGTTCACGATGCTCGTCGCAGGCCGGGCAACGCTGCCCCGCTACTACTACCAGACCTGCGCCGCCGCGATCGTGCTGACGGGGCTCGCTGCTGCCGCCCTGGATGGTGCCGGCCGCCGCCGCACGGCGGTCGCCTGCCTGGTGGGCGCAAGTCTCTGGCCCAGCCTGGACCTGGCAGGAGGCGGCACGGAAGAGGTCGTCCTGCGCCAGTTTCTCCGCTACGACGAGACGAACGGACCGCTCCTCGATTTCCTGTCCTCCAATACGATGCCGGGCGAGACCATCGCCTATTTCCGGAACGTCAAGGGCATGGTCGGCAACTACTACCTCCCGGACCGCCGATGGGTGAACCTGCTCGACGCCGACGTGGCCTACAACCGGCGGTTTCGGGGCAAGGTTCCGCCGGACCAGTTCGACGACTCCCCGGGTCCGGACTGGTTCGTGCTGTGGGACACGAGGGACCGCGTCCCCAAGGCCCTCGACGAGCAGCGCTACGAGCGGGTCTGGGAACACTCCTACGCCGAGCCTCGAAGCCTTTGGAGGCTGGGGTCGAAGCCGCGTGTCCGATCGTACGAGATCTGGCGGCTGCGCTGAGCCCCGTCAGGACCGGGGGCTGATTCCGAGCTTGGAGTCCAGCGACGACCGCAAGGTGTCGGAGAAGGCATTTACCTCCTCGTCTGTCAGGCTCTGGTCCAGGCGCTGCCACGAGGCCCTCAGCAACAGGCTGTAGTGCCCCGCGGGCACGTTCTTGCCGCGGAAGATCTCTGCGGGTTCGAGGCTGCGGAGATCCGGCATCGCCCCGACGGCCTCCACGATCCTCGCGAATTTCACGCCGTCCGGCACGAGCAGCGAGAAATCCCGGCTCACCGAGGGAACGCGCGGCTGCTGCCGGTGGGAGGGTTTGTACAGACCGCGATCATACAGCGCGTCGAGGTGGATCTCCGCCAGGAGCACCGGCTGCCGAATCTTGCGCTCTCGGGCGAGGGCCGGATCGAGTTCGCCGAACGTGGCGATCGTGTCGCTCCCGCACCGAAAGGCGGCCGCGTGGCCCTGGCGAAGATAGGCCGGCAGGTTCTCGGTGTCGATCCGCACATCATCCGTCCGGTAGGGCCGGACCAGCGCTAGCACGTCTGCCTTCAGGTCGTAGAACCCGTAAGGTCGCGACGCATCGGTCCATGACGGCAGTCGGGCGGCCCCGCTGGCGCCGAGCGTGAGCATCCTTGGCTCCTCATGGCCCTGGCCCGCCCTGCGGTAGATCCGGCCAAACTCGGCAAGGCGCACGAACGGCTGGTTGCGCTTCAGGTTCCATTCCACTGCCCGCACCATCGTCGGCGCCATGCTGTTCCGCATCACGCCCCAGAGGTTGGACAGCGGGTTGCGCAGAACCACGCCCCGGTCCCCGCCGAAGCGTCGCGCGTCCTCCGACCCAATGAACGAGAACCCGATCGTCTCGTCGAATCCAAGGCCGCGCACGCCTGCCCGCATTCGCGCGTCTTCGGCGGCATGCGGCGTGGGAATCGGCGCCGTTCCAACGGCCGGAAGCGTCGCCGGTATCTTCTCGAAGCCATGGATCCGGGCGATTTCCTCAATGAGGTCGATCTCGCGCTCGACGTCGAGGCGGTGGCTCGAAGCCTGGACGGTCCAGCCCGAGTCCGTACGAGAGGCCTCGAAGCCCAGCGATGCCAGGATCGCCTCCACCTCGCCGTCCTCCACCGCGACCCCCAAATGCCTTGCGATGCGCTCCCTCCGGAGACGGATCGCGGGGAGCGACGGCTCCCGCGGAAAGCAGTCGATCCGCCCTCCGAGCACCGTTCCCGGTCCGGTCCTGCCCAGGAGGGACGCAATGCGGTCGGCGGCCCGGACAGTGGCGTTCCAGTCGGCTCCACGCTCGAACCGGTGCGACGCCTCCGTGAAGAGCTTGAAGCGACGCGACGCGTTGCGGATCATGGCTGGACGGAACCACGCCGCCTCCAGCAGCACGTTGCGGGTGTCCTCGGTGATCTCGGTGGCGGCGCCGCCCATCACCCCGGCCAGCGCAACCGGCTTGTCGGCGTCGCAGATCGCGAGCTGGTCCGGCGAGAGCTCCCTCTCCTGGCCGTCGAGCGTGACCAGAGGCTCGCCCGCACCGGCCCGCCGCACAACGATTCTCGAGCCGGCCAGGGTGTCGAGGTCGAACGCGTGCGTGGGCTGGCCCATCTCCAGCAGCACGTAGTTCGTCAGGTCCGCAAGATTGTTGATCGATCTGACCTCGCAGAGCTCGAGCCGCCGTCGCATCCAGTCCGGGGACGGCCGCACCCGGACACAGGTGAACACCCGGCCGACGTACCGAGTGCAGGAGTCGGCGTCCTCGATCTCCACGCTCGCAAGATCCGATGCCGGGGCATCGCTCTCCGGCACAGGTGAGGTCGGCGCGCGCAGGGGCCGCCGATAGATGGCCGCAACCTCTCTCGCCATGCCGAAATGGTTCATCGCGTCCGGACGGTTGCTGGTGACGTCGACCTCAAGAATCGTCTCCCCGTCCTCTTCCTCGACGGCATCGACGGCCATGCCCGCCATCGTGAGTGCGTGGGCGAGCGCGCGGGGGGACTCCTCGATGTCCACGAAGTCCCGTAGCCAGCTGAGCAGGATGCGCATTTACCGGAATTGCCTCAGGAAGCGGACGTCTCCCTGGTACAGGAGAAGAATGTCGTCGATGCCGTACTTGAGCATCGCGAACCGGTCCAGTCCGAAGCCTGCCGCAAAGCCCTGGTGGCTCTCGGGGTCCAGGCCCGCGTTCCGCAGGACATTGGGGTCGATCATGCCGCAGCCTAGGACCTCGATGAAGCCGGTCTGCTTGCAGACCCTGCAGCCGCTGCCGTTGCAGAACGGGCAGGTGATGTCGACCTCCGCGCTGGGCTCGGTGAACGGGAAGTAGCTCGGACGGAACCGGGTCTTCGTGTCCGGACCGAAGAATCGCGCCGCGAAGTGCTCGAGGGTGCCCTTGAGGTCCCCGAACGTGATGCCGGCGTCGACTGCGAACATCTCAAGCTGGTGGAACATCGGGCTGTGCGTCGCGTCGGCGGTGTCGTTGCGGTAGACCTTGCCGTGGACCACGTAGCGAAGGGGCGGCGGCTGAGCCTCCATGATGCGGATCTGGCACGGGGAGGTGTGTGTGCGGAGCAGGTCCCCGTCCTTCAGAAAGAGCGTGTCCATCTCGTCCACGGCGGGATGGTCGGGCGGAAAGTTGAGCGCTTCGAAGTTGTAGAAGAACGTCTCGATCTCGGGGCCCTCCGCGACGGTGTAGCCGAGCGGGCGGAAGATGTCGAGGACCTCCTCGAGGGCCATCCGCACCGGATGCACCGACCCGAGAACGCGCTCGGGCCCCGGCAGGGTCGGGTCCAGCCGCCGGTCCTTGCGGGCCGGCGCCGACGCGGTGCGGGCAGCCCGCTTGACTGCGGCCTCCAGTTCCTTGCGGAGGAGGTTCTGCAGCTTGCCGACGACCGGCTTCAGCTCGCGAGGCGCCGCCTTGAGCCAGCGCCGGTTGGTTGCGGTGATCACGCCGCTCTTGCGGCCCAGCCAGCGGTCCCGCAGGGCCCGCGCCTGCCGGGCTCCCGCCACCGATGCGCTCTCCGTCTCGAAGACGGAGCGCAGTTCCCCGTACAGACTGGCGGGCGAATCGCCCTCGGCGATCAGCTCGGTGATCGGCCGGGCGGTTTTTTCGAGGACTGACACAGTGCCGCGCGCCGTTGAGAGCCGGCCGGCTATGCGGCGCCGGTGTTCGGCTCGGCGAGTGCCTCCTTGGCCTTGGCGACCAGCTGTCCGAAGCCCTCGGGATCCCGCACTGCCATCTCCGCCAGCATCTTGCGGTTCAGGTCGATGCCGGCATTCTTGATGCCCCGGATGAAGCGGCTGTAGTTCAGCCCGTGCATCCGCGTTGCCGCGCTGATGCGGATGATCCACAGCCTGCGGAATTCGCGTTTCTTGAGCTTGCGGCCGGTGTACGCGAACTGGTCCGCCCGGTTGACCGCTTCGCGCGCGTAGCGGTACAGCTTGCTCTTTGCGAGGTAGTAGCCCTTGGCCTTGGCGAGTACGCGCTTGCGCTTCTTGAGGCGGTGGTTTCCACGCTTGACTCTGGACACGATTTCCTCCTTGAGGGCTGCGGAAGGCGACTTGCGACGACTTGTGGTGTGAGTCGGAGTTTGGGCGGCGTCAGACTGAGATCATCCGGCGCACCGCCTTCTCGAAGGCCGGACTGACCGCGGCCCCCTTGCGCAGGTGGCGCTTCCGCTTGCGCGTCTTCTTGGTCAGGATGTGGTTCTTCAGCGCGCGCCGCCGGCGGACCTTCCCTGTCCCGGTCAGGCGGAAACGCTTGGCGGCTCCGCGATGCGACTTCAGTTTCGGCACGATCTCATACTCCTGAGGCGCTCCTCCGGTAGAAGGAAAGTCGAACCCCTGCTGGACCCGAGGTCCAACCGCCAGCTGGGTGCCGCAGGACACCGCAGGCCTCATTGTACACAATCCGACTGCCGGAGCCCTATTCCTCGTCCAGTCCCAGGGACAGCTGGCCCTGGGCCTCGCTCACGGCGTACGAAAACTCCACCAGCGGCATCGAGCCCGTGCGAAGCGCCTTGCCGTGGAAGGAGGTGAGGCTGAAGTCCTGAGTCGTTTCCTGGTAGTGTGCCCGCAGCTGCTGCCATCCCAGCCATCCCAGGTAGGTGGATGCGGCCCGTGTCGGATTCACCTGAATGGCGCGCACGAGCGCACGGGCGGCGCTGCTCTCCATGTAGGCCTGCCTGCTGAGGAACTGCACCGCGTCGGCCGCGCTGAGATCCTCCGCGTGCATCCGCAGGTCGACAAGCGCCGCTCCGATGGTCTGCAGCTTGTACTTGCGCCATATGAAGTCCACATCCCCTGTGTAGGCGGTGCTGACGGTCGTCTCGGTGATGTAGATCGACCAGCCGTCTACGAACCCCGGCAGCGGGTCCACCAGATGGGTCAGCTTCTTCTCGCTCGTCTCCATCTCAGACGCCAGGGAGCCGACCAGAGCGTACCCTGGAATGCCGTACCGAAGCGCCAGGAGCTTGAGTTGGTAGGTGTTGTTGGTCGTAAGTCGATCCCGGAGTTCGGCACGCGACGCGTCCGCCGGGGCCGGGGTGAGCCAGACGACGGCCGTGTTGTCCGCCGTGGACGCCGTTGGCCCGAGTCCTCCGGCGAGAGGTACCGAGACCCGCATGAACGCCGGTGTCTCGACCACGCGGAGCTTGAGGGCCTCCGGCACCGGCGCGATCTCCTCGTCGTTGCAAATCTTGCGGGCCTCCTCTGCGTCCTTGGTCATCAGGTCCATCATTCCCCGGTTGTTGCGGGCACGGTTCTCGCCTTCGAGGACCTCGAGTACATCGTTGATCAACCGGTAGTCGTCCCTTGGACGGCTGCCTCCGTAGATGCGCCTGTTGATCGGCACCGCGGCGCTGACCAGCGCGCTGTGGGCCGAGTCGAAGTCGGCCTCGGTCTCCCCGATTACCTCCTGCAAGGGCGGCAGGGGGCGGCCGTTGTCGAGTTGCAGTTTGCGGTGCGCCAGCGAAGCGCCCGCCCTCCAGTCGTCGGTCGATGGAAGGTCGTCTAGTGCGGCCCGGTAGGCCTCAAGCGCGTCCACGGCGCCGTCCGCGGCCTCCTCGAAGTCGGATTCCATGCTGGGAGGCATCGCTTCCGAGAGTTCGTTCCGAATGAGATCGATGACGCCCTGCGTCACCTCCTGGGCGGCCGCGACGCGGATCTCGGACGACGACTGGAGATTGGACGTGGCTGTCTCGAGGTACCCGGGGGTCTTCAGGAGCCTCTGCACGATCGCCGCGAGCCGGTCGTTTTCCGGGGCGAAGCCCAGCTCGAGAGTCGCGTACAGCAGCAGGCCCAGCTGTTCCACGTACGCGACCGGATTGGTGGTGTGCCCCTGCTCCTCCCTGAGCCGCAGCAGGCCGCGCTCTGCGCGATTCAGCAGCGTGCCATGCTCGGTCCAGAGGGCGGGGGGCAGCTTCGAGCTGTCAAACCCCTCCTCGGATTCGGGCGGCGCCGTGAACGGGCCGACGAGAGACTCGAACAGCCGCTCCTGACTGGCCCTGCCGTCCGAGGAGTTGTCCGGCAGGGAACTCAGCATTGGCACCTCCGTCCCGCCCTCGAGCATCTCCTCCGACAGGTTGAACACCTGGCCGGTCGTGACGCTGGTCAGGCCGGACATCAGCACCCCCATCGGTCTGTCGGCGGCGCTGTCGTGAATGAACGGCTTCGCCACCGTGTTGTGCTCGTCCGGTGGGTACTTGCCCACGGTGCAGTGCGATGCCGCCATGGTCGCGATCCCGACGGCGGCCATAGCCATCTTGGTCTTGTGTGAAATCCTCATGTCGAACCTTCCAAGTTGTGCTGCCTGCCGTCTCTTCGAGCCAGCGCCCGCCTGTGCCTGTGTTTTCCGTGCGTTGCGCATGGCGCGTCAGGTCATTCCTCCGATTTGCCTGTGACGGAATCGAGCAGCGCCCAGATTTCCGTGTGTGTGAGCGTCCGTGACTCGGACGTCTCCTTCGTGATGCTCGTGCTGTAGTCTGCGCCGTGGACCTCCTGGAAGAGCTCCTGGTAGTGCAGTTCGTCCATGGCCTGCAAGGACGGGAACTCGGTCACCGTGACGTACTGATAGTCTCCGGTGCCGCCGGGAAAGTGGTGTCCGTAGAGTCTCCAGGATGTGATGTACTCCTTGTCGACTCTCGCCTGGTGCACCGGCTTCCACAGATCGGCCTCCAGATTCCGGTATCGAAGGCTCTGGCCCGGCGGGATCTTCATGTAGTCGATCCGCAGGAAATGCCTGCTGCCGGACTGTGACTCCGCAACCGGCACCATGGTCCCGGCGAGAAATGCAACGGCAAGGGCCAGGGAAAGGCCAAACGCCCGAATAATCATGAAGTAGCCTCCAAACAAGAAATATAGCCCAAACCGCCGGTCCTGACCAACCCTTGCGGCGGAACCTGCCCGATTGTACGATGAGACATGCATTTCAACAGGCGCGGGCTGTTCGCGCTGGCCGCACTGCCCGCAATCGCCCTGCGGGCAGGAGCACAGCGCGCAAGACCTGCCTTCAGCTCCAATCCGTTCACCCTCGGCGTTGCCTCGGGAGATCCGTCGCCGGACGGTTTCGTGCTCTGGACACGTCTGGCCCCCGAGCCGCTGGCGGGCGGCGGGCTCGGCGATGAGGAGTTCGACGTGCGCTGGGAAGTCGCTGAGGACGAGCGCTTCCGGCGGGTCGTCAGATCGGGAGTCGCCGTTGCGGACCCCCGGCTTGCGCATTCCGTGCACGTGGAGGTCGCCGGCCTCTCGCCTGACCGCTGGTACTGGTACCGCTTCGGCGCCGGAGGCGACGAGAGCCCCGTCGGCCGGGCGCGCACCATGGCCGGTCCGGAATCTGAACCGTCCCGTCTCACGTTCGCGTTCGCGTCCTGCCAGCACTTTGAGACCGGGTACTACACGGCGTTCGAGCACCTTGCCGCCGAGAATCCGGATCTGGTCCTGCACTTGGGCGACTACATCTACGAGGGCTCCGCGAGGCCGCGGGTCCGGGCCCATCAGGGCGCGGAGCTGACATCGATCGACGACTACCGCAACAGGTACGCGCTGTACCGCACGGACCGGGACCTGCAGAACGCGCACGCTGCCTGTCCCTGGATCGTCACCTGGGACGATCACGAAGTGGACAACAACTACGCCGCGGAGATCTCCGAGCAGCAGGGAGTGCGTCCGGACGCCTTTCTCGAGCGGCGAGCGGCGGCGTACCAGGCGTATTACGAGCACATGCCCCTGAGGGCCGCCCAGATCCCTCGCGGACCGTCGATGACCCTCTACCGGCGCCTGAATTTCGGACGTCTAGCGCAGTTTGATGTTCTCGACACGCGCCAGTACAGGACCGACCAGCCATGTGGAGACCGTACGAAACCGCCGTGCGAGGCCACCTCCGATCCGGCTGCGACACTGCTCGGCCCCCGGCAGCGCGACTGGCTTCTGAACGGTCTGGAGTCGTCACCGGCCCTGTGGAACGTTCTGGCCCAGCAGATCATGATGGCCCGCGTTGATCGCGAACCCGGGGAGGGAATCCGCTACAGCATGGACCAGTGGTCCGGGTACGACGCGGAGCGGGACCGCCTGATGGGGTTTTTCGGCGAAGGCCGCGCGCGCAATCCGGTTGTCATCACCGGCGACATCCACAGCAACTGGGTCAACGACCTGCTGCTGGACTTCGATGACCCGACCTCGCGCGTCGTTGCGACGGAGTTCGTCGGCACCTCGATCAGCTCAAGCGGAGACGGTGGTCCGAACAAGGAATACGCCGAGGGCGTAATGCGCGACAACCCCTTTGTCAAGCTCCAGAACGCTCAACGCGGCTACGTGAGTTGCGAGCTGACGCCGAGGCTGTTCACTGCGCGCTACCGCGTGCTCGATTCCGTCACACGACGGGGATCCCCGAGAAAGACCCTCGCGGAATTCGTAGTCGCGAGCGGCCGGCCGGGTGCGCAGCGCGCCTAAGCAGGTCAGGAACTCCATGCGTCGCCGTCGGTCGGAGTGATTCGGACGCTCTTGTTCCGGAGGGCCTCGCCTCCCTTCGACTTGGCCTCTCCCGTGAGACTCAAGACGGGGGTTTCCGTTCCTTCTCACCGGACCGGTCCCGCGGCGGGACTGTTGAGATCCTCCTTCGGTTCGGCCTGACGGCGTCGTTTCCATGCAGGTCCGGAGGAGGCGGCGAGGACACGGCGCAGCGCGGTGTCGAGAATCCGCATTCTGCCGACCACACGCTCATTCGGACAGTCCCGGCGGGCGCCCCGGAACCCCCGCTTCGAGCACCTGGCTTCTGAGCTTGCGACTGCGATTCCTAGGCTCGCCAAGTGTGCGTGAGACATCCGACTTGGACTCTCCCCGCAGGCGCGACGCCCGCCCGGACCACCACTGGGAAGGCCGCATGCGGCTGGCATCGGTCTCCCAAGCCTTCGAACGGGCCCGTCGCCTGATCCAGACCGGCAAGCTGCGTCAGAAACTCCGTCCGGATCAGACTCGTCTGAGATCCACAGCCCGCAGGGTGCGAATGTCCCTGTGTGGCGGGGCGGCTCACTCCATCCCGTCCCGAGTGATCATCCCTGGAAATCTGCAGAAGGGGGCTGGGCAGTGCAACGCGATCCGACGTGGGTGCGAATCCCTCGCTGTGTAAAGTCTTGCGCAAATGGTTGCTGAGGATGCGCCGCATCGTTGACATTGCCTCGTCGGGAGCCGACGATGGGCCGCATGCGGGGGACGCAGGAGCCGAGGACCGGCCCGCCGGGCCGGCGCAGCCTTGCCATGGATTTTGGTCCGCCAGCAGGCCGCAACGAACCGTCGTGTTCCGCGGTCCGCCCCGGAAGCCGCCGCGCCCCTGCCGGATGGCTGTCGCCGGAACTGAGGCCGCTCTGCCTCAGGATCGAGCGCACGATCCACGTCTTCCGGTCGATCGCGCTTCGTTCGGGTCTGGTCCTCTTGGGTTGGACGCTCGCCGACACCCCGGCACGGACGCAGTCTCGCCAGTCGCCGCCGACGCGCCATCTGCAAACGCAGTCGGCTCAGCGTGACGGTCAGACTGGCCGGCGCGCTCGGCGCGGGACGACGGATACGTTCCATACCGAGGTGCCCCGCAGACCGTTCGACATCGTGCTTGGCGATCCGACCGGCTCTTCGATCACCGTGAGCATCGCCGCCTATTCGCCGCTCGAGGGCTATTTCGAATACGGCGACAATTCCCGCGACTATGGCGAGCGGACGGAGATCGTCCGTCTCGAGCCGGACGTGCCCGCCGAAGTGAAACTCACCGGCTTGCATCCCAACATCCGGTACTTCTATCGGTGGAACGGCAGGGTCGCGGCAACGGACGCCTTCGAGGCATCGGACGAATACAGCTTCCGGACCGGCCGGGCGCAAGGGGACGCCTTCGTGTTCACCGTGCAAGCGGACTCGCACTTGGACGGACGGACCGACACGCGACTCTACGAGGCCACTTTGCGGAATGCCAAGGCTGCTGGCCCGGACTTCCACATCGACCTCGGTGACACCTTCATGACCGGCAAGAGACGTCCGGACTACGAGGACGCTCTGCCGCAGTACGCTGCCCAGCGGTACTACTTCGGATTGATCGGCACCATCGCGCCGGTGTTCCTCGTCTCAGGGAACCATGACGGCGAAGGGCTCGCCAGCGGTGCGATGGGCGAATGGGCCCGCGAGCGGCGCGACGCATTCTTCGCGACGCCTACGGACGGCGTTTCCGATCGGGGGAACTACTATTCGTGGGAATGGGGCGACGCCCTTTTCGTGGCGCTTGATCCGTATTGGGAATCGCAGCGCGTTCGTCGTGGCGGCGACTACTGGGCCCGCACGCTCGGCGAGCGTCAGTTCCGCTGGCTTGCCCGGAACCTGCGGTCGACCCGGGCGCGGTTCAAATTCGTCTTCGTCCACCATCTCGTAGGCGGCGTCAATCAGGCGGCGCGGGGCGGAGCCGCCGCAGCCGGCCTCTTCGAATGGGGCGGCCGGTCCTTGAACGGCGAGTACCAATTCGGAGAACGCCGGCCGGGCTGGGGCAAGCCGATTCATCAGATGCTGGTCGATGCCGGCGTGGACATCGTGTTCCACGGCCACGACCACGTGTTTGCAAGGGAGGAGCTGGACGGCGTCACGTACCTGTTGGTGCCGCAGCCTGGGTTGGACCGTTATGGAGCACCGCGGGACATCGAGGGTCTGTACGAGCATGCCGAAGTGGTGGGCGGGCCGGGGCACGTCCGTGTCACGGTGTCGCCCGAAGCGGCGTTCGTCGAGCTTGTCCAGTCTCGTCTGGACGGAGCCGAGGACGGACACACGGCCTACTCGTTCCGGGTCCGGCCGGGACCCACGGGAGAGCGCCAGTGACGATACGGATCTGCCTTCTCATGGCCGCGGGCCTGACGGCGGGTGCGGCCCCTCCGAACTTCGTCTTCATTCTCGCCGACGACCAGGCATGGAACGGCCTGTCAAGGCGGATGATCCGGAGCCTGCCGGAATCCGGAAGCGACTTTCATCGGACGCCGAACATCGATCGCCTCGCCCGGGAGGGCATGACGTTCTCGCGCGCGTACGCAGCTGCGCCGAAGTGCGAGCCGTCGCGCTATGCCATCACCTTCGGCATGACCACGACAAGCCTGAACGCCCCCGACAAGCGCACCGCCGCCCGCCTGAGGGCGGAGATGCGCCATTCGCTGGCCAACTCGCTCAAGCAAGCCAACTCCGCATACAGAACGGCCACATTCGGCAAGTGGCAGCTCACCAGATCGCAGAGAGATCTGGGCTTCGATCAGGACGACGGACGGATCACGCAGAACCGGGATGGCGACTCTCCCGATTCCCGGGACCCGAAGCGCATGTTCGAACTGACGCAGAAGGGCAATGCGTTCATGCGCGACAGCGTTGAAGACGGCAGTCCGTTCTATCTGCAGCTGTGGCACTACGCGGTGCACGGCAGCAATCAGTCCCTGCCCGAAACCCTCGCGCGGTGGAAGGCGCGGCCGCTCGGCCGACGCCACCGAGATCCGACCCGCGCCGCCATGGCTGAGGACTTCGACCGGGCTGTCGGCATGACATTGGCAATGATCGACGAGCTGGGGATCCGCGACAACACCTACGTGCTCTACATGTCCGACAACGGCGGTCCCACCCGATACCTCCGCGGCGGCAAGACGAACGTTACGGAGGGCGGGCTGCGCGTTCCCCTGCTGGTGCGTGGGCCGGGAATCGAGCAGGACACCTACTGCGATGCCCCGGTCGTCGCCTACGACCTGCTGCCAACGGTCCTCGACTTCGCCGACCCACAAGCCTCGCCGCCCACCGGAGTCGAGGGGGGCAGCTGGAAGCGGACGCTCCTGAATGGCTGCGAGTCGGGAGTCGATCGCCCTGTCGATCGGATGGTGTTCTTTTTCGCTGAAGCCCGGGGGCGGGAGACTGGCCCGCAGGCCGCAATCGTCCGAGAGGAATTCAAGCTGCTCTATTCGTGGACGGACGGAAGGGCCGCCCTGTTCGACGTTGCTGCGGATCCCCGGGAGGCCCGCGACATCTCTTCCGAGCATCGGGATCTCGCCGTCCGGCTGAAGCGCGAGCTCATGGATCACCTCCGGGAAGGGCTCGGGGAGGAAACGCTCGCCAGGCTCGAGTCAGGGGAGTATTCGGCAGGCGTGCGAAGGAGAGTCCGTCCGCGACTCCGCGAGGGCCGGAGGCCGGAGAGCCTCCGTCGTCCCGGGCGAACCGGAATCCCATGACGCGGACAATAATTGCGGCGCCTCTGCTCCTGGCCCTGCTGGCGGCGGCTGCGGAACGGTCCACGACCGATCTCGCGTTCGATCCTGAATTCGTGGCCCGCTCGTTCCGGCCGTTCGAGGATGACGTGAGCGTGCGCTGGGACGAGGACCGCTTCTACGTGGAGTCCGGCGGCATTCCGCGTCATCCGATGATGGTTGGGATTCGTGCCTGGAACGGGCAGGTCCCGATACCCCAGCCGTACACCGGCGACAATGCATTCCAGTTCACCCTGCGCCCGCGCTTCGCCGACGCCCCGGTGTCAGCACGAGAAACCCTCTTCCGCGGCGCGATCGCGATTGCGGCGAACGGAGTTCCCATCTTCAATCCCATCAAGCAAGACGGGCGCACGGACACGTATCTGGCCGGAGAACTCGACGACTTCGGGGGCCACGCCGGCAGGGCCGACGACTATCACTATCACGTCGCTCCAGTGCATCTCTCCGACCGAATCGGAACGGGCTTGCCGCTGGCCTGGGCCCTGGACGGATTCCCCATGTTCGGGTACGTCGAGGCCGACGGATCGGAGGTCCGGGGCTTGGACTGGCTGAACGGCCATGCAGGGACCGGCTATCCGTACCACTACCATGCCACCCCGGACTACCCGCGAGTGAACGGAGGATTCCGGGGTCGGGTCGAACTGCGCGGCGGCCAGGTAGCGGTGCAGCCGCGGGCGAGAGGCGTTAGGCCATCCACGCGGCCGATCCGTGATGCAGTGGTCACGGGTTTCGACAGCCTCGGGGGAGGTGCCTACCGACTGGAGTTCGATCTTCGCGGCCAAGGCCACTCGCTGAGGTACAAGCTGCTGCCAGCCGGCGGGGCCGAGTTCGTTTTCACCGACGGATCCGGCCTCAGCCGATTGGAAACCTACGCCGCCAAGCCCCGCCGTGGCGGCAGGCGGGGGGCTGGGAGCCGGCCCGACGACCGGCTGAACCGGCCGGAGCGCAACCGATAGGCGGAATCGCCCGCGGCGCGGCCTCCGTGCGACGGCAGGGGCCTTTCAATGTCCGGTGGCGGGGCGTGTGGGTCAAGCAGTAGGGCGGGGGGCTGAACAACCGGACCTCGCTTGTGAGATGACTCGGAGAGTGAGGCGGTAGGAGATGCCTCTGCGCGCACTACGGGTAGGGACTGTGCGAACAGACGAGGAGCTACCCCGCCCGCGACCGCCGGATCCGCTTGATCCGCTTGTGGCGGCGACAGCGTCTGGTCCTGATCGCCAACCAGCAGCAGCCGGGGCGGCTCGGTCCTGGTCGGCCAAGGGCAATGGCTGGGAGGTTTTTGCACTGGCTTGGCAGATCCGGACGTGCATTGCGGTCCTTTGACGGTGTCGATGAGCGCCTGGCTGTCCACATCGCCGTGGGCATCAGGCCAGCCGCAATCTTCATGTCTCCTTCCCTGGCCCGTTTCGGGTATGCCGCCCGCGAGCGCCGTCGGCACGAGAGGATTCGGGCGCTCCTTACAACACAATCCAGAATCGGCCCGGGTGGCCAGCTGACTTCCCCGCGGACCCTCCAGCTTCCACGCAACAGTTGCCGGACTGTGCTGAAGTCGGCTGTGGCGCCGAGACGGTCCCAGCGGCGGTGGAGCGGGACAGCGCCCACGGTGTCCACGACCCTGCACCAGCCGTAGGCAATCCGGCGCAGCCCCGACCGCCCCCGGATCGCGGATGGGAGACCGTTTACGGCACCATTCTCAACAGACAAGCACCGGTTGGTTTGGGCCAGCGTCCGGATTCAGCATGTCCGGCAGGCCCTTCCCTGTGTAAGGGGCCGCCGTGGAGTCGCTCCCGGCCGTTGCCATTCTGCGTCCGGACAGGGGGCTGCCTGTCGCCAAGAGTAATCGCATGCCCGACCTGCGAGTGGCGGTGCCTCTCGGGTCTGCCGATCCGCCCAGCGAGGTTCCCGAGCGCGTGAGATATCCGGAGACGGACGGGCAGCCCATGCCTGACGGCCCTCGCCAGAGAAGGGTCATGAACGGCGTCCTGCATGCTGTGCCGCACGCCGGGGGTGCAGGAGTACTTCCTCTTCGATTCGGAGGCGGGGCCGGAGGATCGGGCGATGTGGGCCTATCGGCTGGACGGGCGGACTACAAGCCGATGCTGCCGGCGGGCATGGTGGGCGGCGAGGAGGAGTACGCGAGCGGGGTGCTGGACTTGGGATTCCGGCGAGACGGGAGCCGTGTCCGGGTCCGCGATCTGAACACGAGACTGGAATATTCCTGGCCTGAGGAAGACCGGGAGGGCCACCGCCGAGAAACCCGGCGGCTCGCGATAGCCGAGGCCGGACAGGCGATAGCCGAGGCCGAGGACGCCTTGTTGCTTGAGCGGAAAGCGGAATTCGAGGCGAAGCTGGGCGTGAAGCCGGAACCATAACGCATTCTTCTGGGCATTCCCCTGCTCGGCTTCCGCACCGACCGACCGACCGCAATGTGCCGGACACCGCCGCCGAAACCGTGGCAGACCCGTCGGGGACTCGGCAGGGCAACTGTGGCACGGCCTGCAATGCGCGATAATCCACTCGTCAAGCCGCACGGCGCCCGGCTCCCTCCGAGGAGGTTGCTCTCGCTGTTGGAGCTCCGCCTGGACGAGCCCGGTCGATCGGTCATGTGATGCCCGCGTGGCAGGTGCCGTCGCGGGCGTGCAACGCTTCGGCGAGGCTCGCATGGGTGGCGCGCGGCTACAGGAAACGCAGCCATGCAGATTCGGTCCTTCTCACTCGACGACAAGTACGCACTCGAATCCGGGGACGCCTACATGTCAGGGATTCAGGCCCTGGTCCGGCTGCCGATCGAGCAGATGCGCCGCGATGTTCGGTCCGGACTCAGGACCGGATGCATGATTTCGGGATACGAGGGCTCCCCCCTCGGGGGATACGACATCGCCCTGCAGCGTGCCCAGCGTTTCCTGGCCGAGCACGAGATTCGATTCGTGCCGGGTGTCAACGAGGAACTGGCCCTTGCGACGGTCATGGGAAGTCAGCTGTTCCAGTCGTTTCCGGAACCGCTCTACGACGGTGCTGTCGGCATCTGGTACGGAAAGGGCCCGGGACTTGACCGGAGCGGCGATGCTCTGCGGCACGCGAACTTCGCAGGCACGGGCGATCGCTGCGGCGCGCTCGCCCTCGCAGGCGACGACCACGTCTCAAAGAGCTCGTCGATCCCCCACCAGAGCGAATTCTCGCTCTACAACGCTGCGGTGCCCGTCTTGAATCCCTCCTGCACGCAGGAGGTGCTTGATTTCGGTCTCTACGGCATCGCCATGTCCCGGTTCAGCGGGGCCTGGTCAGGCCTGAAGCTCTCAACGGATCTGTGCGACGGCGGCGGCATCGTCGAATTCGGTCCCGGCCGCTGCCCGGTGGAAGAGCCCGAACTGATGATCGGCGGCGAGCCCTACCGGAAGGCGCTCGGCTTGATGTTGGTTGTGCCCTACAGCCTGAACCTGGAAGCCGAGGTCCACGAGCACCGCCTCCAGGCTGTCCGCGCATTCGCCCGGGCGAACGGCCTGAACCGCATCACCGTCCGCCACGATTCGGACCGGCTGGGCATCCTGACAACCGGCAAGAGCCATGCGGACCTGATGTCGGCGCTGCGCCTGCTGCGCGTCGGAGACGCAGAGCTTCGGCGGGCCGGAGTCCGAATCCTCAAGCTGGGCATGTCGTATCCGCTGGAGCCGTCGATCGTCGACGAGTTCACGCACGGTCTCGAGACCGTCGTCGTCATCGAGGAGAAGCGTTCGTTCGTCGAATTGCAGCTTCGCGAGCTGCTGTTCAACCGTTCGCGCCGTCCGGCGGTCTGCGGAAAGAGGGACGCCGGCGAGGAAACCCTGTTTCCCTCCACGGGCGAGCTCGACGCGGGCATGATCGCCCTTGGTCTCAGCAGGTTCCTGGGATCCGTGGCGCGCCTGCCTCAGCGTCCCGACACTCCGGCCGCCGACTTCTCCAAGACGCCGGGTTTCCGGCCCGGTCGCGGCGCCCGCACTCCGAGCTACTGCTCCGGCTGCCCGCACAACCGGTCGACGCTGCTTCTCGACGGCCAGCTGGCCGGCGGGGGCATCGGCTGCCACGGCATGGCAGGGCTGATGCGGGACGCGGGACGCGGCATTGAATTTCTTTTTCAGATGGGCTCGGAGGGCGCCTCCTGGATCGGCGTGGCTCCGTTCACGGGCACCAGGCACCTGTTCCAGAACATCGGGGACGGCACCTATTTCCATTCGGGCCGGCTCGCCGTCCAGGCGGCTGTGGCGGCGGGCGTCGATGTCACGTTCAAGATCCTCTACAACGATGCGGTCGCCATGACCGGCGGCCAGGATGCGGCCGGGGCGCTGCCCGTTCCGGCCCTGACGAAGGAGCTGGAGGCCCAGGGGATCCGGAAGATCGTCGTGGTCAGCGACGATCCCCGCAGGTACCAGGGCGAGTCGAGCCTGGCGCCCTCGGCCGAGTACCGCCCCCGTGAGGAACTCGAGGATGTGCTGGCCGAACTGGCGGCCGTCAGGGGCGTGTCGGTCATGATCTACGACCAGCTCTGCGCGGCCGAGAAGCGGCGGCGGCGCAACCGCGGGATCATGCCCCAGCCCACGCGCCGGATCCTGATCAACGAGCGCGCATGCGAGGGATGCGGCGACTGCGTGGCGCAAGCGAACTGCGTCTCGCTGCTGCCGGTCGAAACCGAGTACGGGCCCAAGACGCGCATCCATCAGTCGTCCTGCAACGCCGACTACACCTGCGCATGGGGAGACTGCCCGTCATTCGTCTCAGTGGAGATCGAGCCGGGTTCGGGCCTTCGCCGCAGCGCTCTGCCGGACCTGCCGGAACTCGACATTCCGGAACCCGAGGCCAAGGCGGTGCCCGGCGACGGCTATCACGTGCTGATGCCGGGTGTCGGCGGCACCGGAGTCGTCACAATCAGTGCCCTGCTTGCGACGGCGGCCCACCTGGACGGGCTGCATGTCATCACACTGGACCAGACCGGTGTCGCCCAGAAGGGTGGCGCGGTGGTCGCCCACATCACGCTCAGCAGGTCGCGGATCGATTCGTCGCAGCGGATTCCGCAGGCAAGCGCCGACCTTCTGCTCGGATTCGACCTCCTCGGGGCGGCGTTCCCCAAGAACCTCGACTTCTGCGATCCCGACCGGACGGTCGCTCTGGTCAACTCGAAGGAGATCCTCACCGGCGAGGCGATTCGCAAGGGCCTTACGGTCCTCTCCCCGGACGGCGGCCATCTCGAAGCCATCCGGCGAGGAACGCGCCGTGCGGACTGCGAATTCGTGAACGCCACGGCACTGGCGGAAACGCTGTTCGGCGGACACATCTTCAGCAACATGTTTCTGGTCGGCGCGGCGTATCAGAAGGGGCTGCTTCCGCTATCCTCGGAGGCGATCGAACAGGCGATTCGCCTAAACGGCGTCGCCGTCAAGCGCAACCTCGAGGTCTTTGCCTGGGGCCGGCAGTACGCCCTCGATCCGGCTCTCCTGCGGCCCTATCTCCCCGCCGCACCGACGGCCTCGGTCCCTCAGTCGCTGGAAGCGCTGATCGAGGACCGCGAGCGTGAGCTCACCGCGTACCAGAGTGCCGCGTACGCTTCGGAGTTTCGGCGCATCGTCGACCGTGTGCGCGAAGCCGAGGAACGCGTCCGCCCCGGCAGCCGGAAACTCGCCCTGGCGGTGGCGTGGAATCTGCACAAGATCATGGCCTACAAGGACGAGTATGAAGTTGCCCGGCTGCTGACGGATCCGGCATTCGACCAGCAGGTGACGGACACGTTCGCCAGGCCGAAGAAGGTTGTCTATCACCTCCATCCGCCGCTGCTGCGGCGGCTCGGCTTCCGAAACAAGATCGCGTTCGGGCCCTGGATCCGTCCTTTCCTGGAGATGCTCGCTCGCGGCAGGATCCTGCGCGGAACGCCCCTGGACCCGTTCGGGTGGCTTCCCTCGCGGCGTGAGGAGCGCCAGCTGGTGCAGTGGTACGTCGGCCTGGTCGAGGGACTGCTCGACCGACTGGGCGAGGGCACCCTCGAAAGCGCCGCGGAGATTGCCGGGGTCGCCCGCGAGATCCGAGGCTACGAGGACATCAAGCGCGGATCCATCGCACGCGCGAAAGCGTGGGTCGAGGAGCGCCTGCAGGAAGCGGAAGCGCTCGAAGCGGCCTGAATCGTCTAGACGGCCTCGGCTTTCGGCTGTCCGCAGTGAACCGTGTATGCCTGCTGGAGTGACTCGGCGATCGCCGAGGCCGGACGGCCCTCGATCTGGTAGCGGTGCATCATGTACACCGGCTCCCCGTCACGGAACAGCGCGAAGGAGGGCGAGGAGGGCGGATACATCGAGAGCTTGCTCCGCAAATGCGCCGTGGCTTCCAGATCGGCGCCAGCGAACACGGTGGCTATGGCGTCCGGCCGGGTCTCGCTCTGGAGCGACCGGACCAGTCCGGGCCGGGCGCAGCCGGCCGCGCAGCCGCAGACGGAGTTCACGACCATGAGCACGTTTCCGCTGCCGGGAGCGAGGATCCGGTCGACATCCTCCGGCGTACGCGCCTCGGCAACGCCGTGCTTCGTCAGTTCCTCCCGCATGGGGTGGATCAGTGGTTCGGGATAGCGCATGATTCCAGCGACCTCCTATCTCTCATACGGTACCAGCCCGGCCGCCCGGCCTAGGGCGGAATCCGAATCAGCGCCTTGCAGCCTGATCGTCTCGCGGGAGAGGTCCGCATCGGGTGGCGGGCGCCGCGGCTTGTTTGCGCTGCGGGCCGAACGGCTTCCGAGGCGGGCGAGAGGATGCGCGGGAGAGGCTGCCGCGCCCGGGTTCGCCGCGTGACCCCGTCTGCGCAAGCGGACACCGACGCTTACCGCTGCCGTCTTCATGATCAGCCCGGCATGAAGTGGCTGGGAAGAAACGCCGGATGAAAGCCGTACAGCCGAAGGCAGCAGTCGGTTGGAGATCTCGTGTCCGGCAAGGAGAGCCGTCGTGTCGCTCCGCCGCTCCCGCAGAGCCGCGATCAGCAGCTCCGTCCCGCAGGCTCCGGCAACGGCCGGTTCGTCAACGCCCCAAAGCAAATCGTGGACGCGACGCCCCTCCACGGTCGTGACTCCGCGGAGCGGAGCGTCTCCCGTCAGCAAGATCCCTGGGTTGTCGGGCGCTGGACGGCGACAGGAGAACTGGCTGCCCGGTGTTCGGCCACAATCACCGGAACACACATTCCCTCAGCCCCAGTCAAATCCGGACAGCACACATCGCTCGAATCCTGCCGCAAGGATCGGAACCGGCCCAGCCCGATGCCTATGCTGCGTCACTCGTCGTCGATGCCGAGGGCCAGAAGGACATTCCCCGGAATGGAGCCGAACTGGCCGTAGCCGGAGTTCACATAGACCATGCCGTCTACGACCACCGGTCCCGGTCCGTCGGTCGACCCGCCCTTGGCCCACACTCCGTTCACAGTCCCCCAGTACTCGCGAATGGTGTCGTGACTCCAGAGAACCTCCCCGTCCACCGTCGAGTACGCACGCAGAAACCCGTCAAGGGAGCCTGAGAACACCGCCCCCGGAATCGCGGTCACCGCCGCCGACTGTGCAGGAGAGCACCCCTTGCGACCGGCTGGGCACCGAAATTCCGGCCTGTCCCAGACGACGCTGCCGTCCGAGAGACGGATGGCCGTGATTCCTCCCACGGAATCCGGCCGCGGACCGCGGTAGTCCGAGACTGCGACATATGCGTTCTCCGAATCGCCTGCCGGACCAAACTGGATTCCCCCCAGCTTGCCGCCCTTGCCGACGCGCCGCTGCCACACGATCGCCCCATGCTCGTCCGGGTCGACCGCATGCACCATCCCCGACTTCTGGCCAGCAACCAGCAGCCGATTCCCGCCCTCCAGTTCCACCAGCATCGCTGAGGCGCCGAAGTCGTAGTCCGGTCCGTTCGCCTCGGGACAGTTCACCTTGTCCGCGCCCGCGTTGCAGCTCATGTTGTAGGAGTCCCCTTCCGTGAACTGCCGGGACCACAGTCGCTCGCCCGAGCCGAGATCGTAGGCGATGCTGGCGTCGCTGTCGGGCGTGGGCGGGTCCGAGTAGTTGTCGCCGGTCGTCACGTACACGCGCCTCAGCTTCGTGTCGACCGTCGGGGCCGACCAGATCCCGGCACCGGAGGGCCCATGCTGCATGACTCCCTTGCGATTGCGCTTGCGTGGAGTGGGCTCCTCCGGGATCGTTCGGGTATTCCAGATCCTTTCGCCGTTGGAGGCGTCAATCGCTGCAAGGCTGCCGCGGAACGCGCAGCACGGATACCGGCTGGAGGCCCCCGTGAACTTCTCGATCGAACTCAGTCCCACGTACAGACGCCCCTCGAACTCAACTGGGGAGCCCGTCAGCGTGGCGGCGCGATGTTCATCGAGCCTCGTCCACCAGATCTGTGTCCCGCTGATGGCGTCCAATGCGTAGAGATTGGCCCGGGTGTCTCCGAAGTACGCGGTCCAGCGCCCTTCCGGTCCGGAAGGCGAGAGGAGCACCGCCGTGCGCACTTCGGCTTGTGCCTTGAATTCCCAGACCGTGCAGCCGGACTTTGCCTCCAGTGCGAACACGCTGCCGTTGCGGGCACCCACGAAGACCCGGCCGCCAGCGACCGCCGGCGCGCCCCGGGCCCGCTCCGAATCGGCCAGGCCGAAGGCCCGCCGAAGCTGCAGCCTCGGCACCGCGGCCGCGTCGAGACGGGCGAATCCTGACCTTTGGAAGCGCGTGTTCGAAAGATCCTGTGCCCATCCGGTCCAGTGGGGGGCCGAGTGGGGATCGGACCATTCAGCATCCGGGCACGTTGGCGTCGACCGAGCGGTCAGGGTGCCCGTCCCTCGGCCAAGGTATGCGGCGACGGCTGCCGCGGCCCCCGGGGGAAGCGTCTCTCCCACGTAGGCCATCGTTCCCTCCCTCAAGGTGGTCAGGACCGCTTCGGCCGAGAGGTGGCGCAGCACCTCCAGAGACGGTGCGCGATTCTCGCCGCTCTCGTGGCACGCTGCGCAGGACTCGCGGTAGACGGCTTCGCCGCTGGGATCCGCGGCCCGGCCGTCGGCCGCCGACAGTAGACCTGCGATGACTGTGACCGCCAGCAGGACCGACCGAACTCCATGCGAATGGGTGGCGGTCTGCGTGCTCAAGCTGCCCCGGACCGGCCGCGATCTCTCGCAAGGCTGACAACATTGTAGGGGCGCGGATGCGGCAGGCCGAGCAGGTCGCCTGGCTGTAACGACGCGCAGCGAAAGGTTTCAGGAGACACTGGAAGCGTGGGCAGGAGGCTCGCAAGAAACCTGGCCCGGGCCGCCATCGGTCGGGGTGAGCCCCTGGAGTGGTTCGAGGAACTGTACAGCAAGGTTGATGCGGCGGACCTGTCCGTGGTCCCTTGGGCGGACCTGCGCCCGAATCCGGGGCTGCTCGACTGGCTGGACCGCGAAGGGATCTATGGTGACGACAGGTCCGCTCTCGTTGTCGGCTGCGGCCTCGGGGACGATGCCCAGGAACTCGCCCGCCGCGGCTTCGCGGTCACAGCGTTCGACATTTCGCCTTCGGCGATCACCCTGGCGGCTCAACGGTTCCCGTCCACTTCAGCGAGATTCGTGGTCGCGAATCTCCTGTGCCCGCCGAATGGCTGGCTCGGCGCATTTGACCTCGTTCAGGAGACCTACACCCTTCAGGTGCTGCCCGCCCGGCTGCGCCGCGACGCGGTCAAGCGGATCGCCTCCTTCGTCGCGCCAGGCGGGACGCTGCTCGTCATCGCACGCGCGAGGGACGAAGGCGACGATCCTGGCGCCATGCCGTGGCCGCTGACGCGATCCGACCTGTCGCAATTCGAGAAACTCGGACTTCGGCAGCTGTCCCTGGAAGACTACCGGGACACGGAGGCTCCGCCGGTCCGCCGGTTCAGGGTGACCTACCGCAACGGGCGGTAGGTTCGGGTTTCTCGGACTCGTGCCTGCCGTTGAAGGGTTGCATCTCTATAATCGACCGCGATGGCGCCGTTCCGCCACTTTCTGGCCGCACTCGCGCCCGCCGTCCTGTTGGTCGCCGCGAGTGGACAGGTGACCGACCCGGCCTCCGTCGCGCGCAGGGCGAGCGCAGCGATGAAGGGCAGGGACTTCGAGACGGCCGAGCGTCTCTACAGCCAGCTGTCGCGGACGTTTCCCGACGAGCCCGGCCTCGCGCTCAATCTCGGGCTGGCAAGGTACTCGTCGGGAAAGTTCGACGAGGCCCTGGTCGACTTGAACCGATTCCTCCAAGCGCAACCGGACCACGGCCCGGCATGGCTGATCGTCGGCATCTCGCACCAGAAGCTGGACCGGCCTCACGAGGCGGTCGGCCCGCTCCAGCGGGCAGTCGATCTCAATCCCGGCAACAGAATTGCACGGCTGGAACTGGCCGACGCCCTCTTGCGAAGCGGACGGCCAGTGTCCGCCTTGACCGAGTTCCGCCGGCTTCAGCAGCAGGACTCCTCGGATCCCAGGGTGTGGCTGGGCCTGGGGCTCAGCTACACGGAACTGTCGAGCCGGGCGGCCGAGGCCTTGGAGCGTGCCGCTCCGTCCTCCGCCTACCACCGCCTGCTGCTTGGGCATTCCGCGCTGGCCCGCCAACGCTACCGAGCTGCATTCGGTCACTATCGGGCCGCGCAGGCCCTGGACCCCGAGGCCCCGGGCACTCACGATTCCGTTGCCGAGGTCTATCGGCAGACCGGCAGGGCCGACTGGGCGAGTGCCGAGCTCTCAAAGAGCCGACCGAGGGCTCCCTGCGAGCAGCGCCGCCTGGAGTGCGGATTCGAAGCAGGAGACCTTGACCAGGTGCTGCTCGAGTCCGAAGGGCGCGCCACTCCCGAATCGCTGTATTGGCGGGCCCGCGCCCTGGCCGGGAAGGCACGGATCGCCCACGAACGGCTGATGGATCTGCCGCCCTCCTCGGCGTCCTACCGCCTGCTTGCGTCCATCGAGGACCTTGCAGGCAGGTCGGCGGAAGCAGTCCGGGCTTGGCGTCAGGCCATCCGGCTCGATCCGGACGACGTCGCGCTGCGACGGAATCTCCTGCGGTCACTCAGCGCCGCCGGGCTGCAGGAGGAGTCCATCGGCGAGGCAAGAGCCCTGCTGCAGATCCGTCCGGAGTCGGTCGCCGCACGCTTCCATGCGGGCCGGGCCATGCTCGAGCTCGGTCGGGTGGACGAGGCCGTCCCGCTGCTGGAAGGCGTCGCCGGCCTGGACGCCCGGGCCCGCGTGCCGCTCGCCACAGCCTATCTGCGGTCAGGGCGCGGCAGCGAGGCCATCCCGCTGCTGGAAGCGGCGCTGGGCGACGGCGAAGATGAGCGACTGCTGTTCCAATTGTCCAGGGCGTACCAGTCCGCTGGGCGTACCGCGGACGCGCGCTCCGCGCTGGAGCGACGGCAAAGGGCAATGTCCGCGCGTCCGCGGGCCTCGGTGTCGAATGAGATCACCCCTCCGTAGGCTGGGCTACACGGTTTCCGGGACTGTCGGGCTCGCCGCTGCCGGACTTCTGCTAGGCGCACTCCTCCCCGAAGCCGCGGCGCAGATCCGGTTTCGCGACGTGGCTGCTGATGCAGGCGTTGAATTCGTGCTGGAGAGCCGCCCGACGCCCCGGAAGCTGATGATCGAGGCCGTGGCCGGCGGTGTTGCCGCGTTTGACGCCGACTCGGACGGCCTGATCGACATCTTCTTCACGAATGGGGCCGATGGCACCTTGTTGCGGAAACAGGGGGAGCGGCACTGGAACCGACTGTTTCGAAATCTCGGAGACATGCGGTTTGCGGACATCACAGAGGATGCGGGCGTAGCGGGGCGCGGCTACTCCATGGGCGCCGCGGCAGCGGACTACGACAACGACGGCGACGCCGACCTTTTCGTGGCCGGCGTCCGGGCGAACATCCTGCTTCGAAACGACGGCCAGGGCGCGTTTTCCGACGTGACGGCGGAAGCCGGAATCGCAAGCGATCACTGGTCCGTCGCGGCCGGATGGTTCGACTATGACCGCGACGGGTTGCTGGACCTGCTCGTCGTGAACTATCTGGACTGGAGTCCGCGGGAGGAGAGATTCTGCGGCGACCGGGACAGAGGGCTTCGAATCTACTGCAGCCCGACGTATTTCGGAGGGCTGCCGAACAGCCTCCACCGGAACGCTGGGGACGGAACCTTTGAGGACGTCTCGGAGGCTTCCGGAATCGCGGATCACGTTGGCAAGGGCATGAGCGTTGCCTTCGCCGACTACGACCTCGACGGCTGGATCGACGCTTTCGTGACCAACGACACGGAGGCGGACTTCCTCTTCCGGAACCTCGGCGACGGGACATTCGAGGAAGTCGGACTGCTGGCCGGCGCTGGCCTCGCATCGGACGGGAGTCCCGTTTCCAGCATGGGAGTCGATTTTCGCGACTACGACAACGACGGACTTCCCGACATCCACGTGACGGCGCTGCACCGTCAGACGTTTCCGCTCTTTCGCAACGTCGGCGGCGGGCAGTTTGAGGATGCGACCGCCATGTCCGGCCTCCACGCCCTCACCGTTGCGCGCAGCGGATGGGCGAACGCGTTCGTCGACCTTGACAACGACGGTCTCCGGGATCTGTTCGTGGCGACATCGCACGTAAACGACCTGGCCGAGGAATTCGAGAACACCGAATACCTTCAGCCGAACGCCGTGTTCCGCAACACCCCGGATGGAGGGTTCCGGGATGCATCAGCGAGCGCGGCCAGCTTTCCGCGCGCGGCCCATCGCGGAGCAGCCTTCGCTGACTTCGATGGCGACGGGCGGGTTGACGTCGTTGCCTCGGCGATCGGGAGCCCCGCGCAACTGTGGCGGAACACCAGCCCCGTCGAGAATCAGTGGCTGGCGGTGCGTCTGCAAGGCGAGACCTCCAATGCGAACGGGATCGGGGCCATCGTGCGGGTCGGCGACCAGACTGCGATGGCCACCTCGGCAGTCGGATACGCGTCCTCGTCCCTGGGCCCTGTGCACTTCGGTCTCGGGACAGCCCCGAACGTCAGCGAGATCATCGTCGAGTGGCCTGGCGGCGCCCGCCAGCGGGTCATCGTGAGCGAGCTGAACCGGGTCGTCACGGTCAGGGAGGCAGGGGGCGGCGTTCGCTAGCCTCGTGCATCTCGCGCGGCGGCGGGATCGAGGAGCCACCGACCATGCCCGGGAGGTCTGCGCTGGCGCCGGTCTCGGCCGGTCCGTCGGGACAGCCGGAACGAGGCGCTCGTTGCCATGCTCCTCACAGCGCCCCGCCGACTTCGCGGTCGTCTGTGCTCGGTACACTGATTTGGAGCCAAACGAGAGGCTTCGCGTCAGTGCGCGGATCGCGGCGTATGTGTCATTTCCTGTGGAACCGGATGGCCTGTCCTGCCGTGCTCCTCCTGGCGCTGCATCCGGCATCCGGCTCGTCCGTCGAGCGGTCCGTCACCTCGATCCTCGAGCGGCATTGCGTCGCCTGTCACGGTTCGGAGATCCAGAACGCCAGCGTGCGGCTCGACAACCTGCCCACAGACTTCTCGGGCGACCGGCGCGCGGCCGAGACCTGGCACGACGTGCGCGACGTGCTGAACCGAGGCGAGATGCCGCCGCCGGGAGCGACGACACTTCCTCCGGGCGAGAGAAATGTGCTGGTGGACTGGATTTCAGAACAATTGCGCAATAGCGATCCCCCTGCTGCCGGACGGGACGGCTCTACGGTGATGCGCAGGCTCAACAGGGCCGAGTACCAGAACACGATGCGGGATCTCCTCGGGCTCGACGTCGACTACGTGAAGAACCTGCCGCCAGACGAAGTCAGCCGCGACGGGTTCACCAACAACGGGTCCGCCTTGCGCATGTCTGCCCTGCAGCTGGAGCACTACCTCAACGCGGCGAGGAGCGGACTGGCGCGCGCGATTGTCGAGGGGCCCGCCCCGCCCGTATTCGTGCATCGCGCCGAAGCGACCGTGATCGACAAGCTCAGGAATGTCCACTGGTCGAACCGCCTAGGCAGGACGGGCACGTTCGTGGCGAGGGTGCCTCAGTTTCCGGACGAGGGGGAGTTCATCCTCCGTGTCAAAGCCAGGGCCGAGATTCCAGCTGGTGCTCCGTACCCGAGAATGCATGTCGCGGTGGGGTATCGGGCGGACACACAGACGCCGTCACGAACTCTTGCCGAAGTGGATGTGAGGGGGGCGGAAGTCCGGGAATTCGAGTTCCGCGGGCGAATCGAGGAGTTTCCCCTCCAAAGCCGCACCCAGAGCAAGTATCCCGGCCTGCTGGTCTGGCTCCGCAACGTCTACACCGATGGACTCCCGCCGCCTGCCGGGCAGGAGGTCAGCTTCGAGGGGAACGGGAAGACTGAGCAGAAGATGGTCTGGCCGGAGGATCCCGACTTTCCCGCGATCGTCGTCGAATCCATCGAGTTCCAGGCGCCCGCGTATCCGTCCTGGCCGCCTCCGCACCACACCCGTCTCATTCCGGCGGCGCCCGAAGGCCGGCGCGCCGAGCGGCGGGCCGCCGCCGATTCCGTACGCCGCCTCATGCGGCGGGCCTACCGACGGCCCGTCGGATCCGCCGACACGCAGCCGGTGCTGCGTTTCTTCGACAAGGTGCGGCCCGCGGTGGACAGCTTCGAGGAGGCGATGCGGGAAACCCTGGCGATGGTGCTTGTTTCGCCTGATTTCCTGTACCTCGTGGAGCGCACGCGCAATGGAGACCGGCCTGTCAGCGATCACGAACTGGCATCCCGTCTCTCGTACTTTCTCTGGAGCACGATGCCCGACGAGCGGCTCGCCGATCTTGCCGACCGGGGCAGGCTCTCCGACGAGCGGATCCTGCGGAGAGAGACGGTGCGGATGCTTGCGGACCCTCGGAGCTGGGCCTTTGTCGAACAGTTCAGCGACCAGTGGCTCGACCTCCCGGGTGTCCATCGCATCGCAGTCAACCCGAACTACCATCCCGATTTTGACCTGTCCCTGAAGGAGGACATGCGCAAGGAGACGCAGCACTTCTTCGCCACGCTGCTCCGCGAGGACATGAGCGCAATGAATTTCTTGCGGTCCGACTTCTCCGTCCTCAACGAGCGCATGGCGCGGCACTACGGGATCGAGGGCCCGCGAGGCGGAGAGTTCGAGCGTGTCTCCCTGGCCGGCTCCGGGCGGCCGGGGGGACTCCTGACACATGCGAGCATCCTTCTGGCGAACTCGACGGGCGAGGACTCCCACCCGGTTGAGCGCGGCGTCTGGATTCGCAGCGCACTGCTCGGCAATCCGCCCGCGCCGCCTCCGCCCGCAGTGCCGAATCTCGAGAGCGGAGGCGAGGACCTTGCCCTGCTGCCGATCAGGCGCCAGCTCGAACTCCACCGGGACAGCGAGGCCTGCGCCCGCTGTCACCGGGGCATCGACCCCTGGGGCGTTGCCCTTGAGGAATACGACGCCTTGGGCCTGCGGCGCGAGACCGTGTTGCGCCGGCTCGGCGACCGGGAGGAGGTCCATGCGGTCGACGCTTCCGCAGTCCTTCCCGACGGCCGGGAGGTCGATGGCGCCGCCGCCCTCGCGGCCTACCTGCTGGAATCCAGAGAGAGGGAATTTGCGCGGGCGATTGTGTCCAAGCTGTTGTCCTACGCTCTTGGTCGCAGTCTCGTGTCCCGCGACGGCGAGCATGTTGACCGGCTGGTTGCGCGCTTCAGGGAAGCCGGATACCGGCTCGGAGAACTTTGTACAATCATCGTGGCGAGCGACGCCTTTCGGCGCCGGTAGCTAGAGGGAGCAGATGACCCGCAAGTCCTGGCACCTGAGCCGCCGGTCGTTCCTCTACGGGAGCGGTGTGACCCTGGCGCTTCCGTTCCTTGAGTGCATGGCGGCGAACGTCGACGCGCCCACTCCGCCCCGCAGGTTCTGTGCGGTCTACTTCCCCTACGGGATCGTCCAGCGGCAGCCAGGGTCGAAGGCAGCTGAATGGAACTGGTTCCCGCGAGGCTCGGGACGCGACTACAGCTTCAACCGAAGCCTGGTCCCGCTAGAGTCGCTGCGGTCGGAGCTGACGGTCCTAGGCGGGCTCTCGCACCCGAGAGGGCGCAGCATGGGAGGCCACGACACTGCCGACACCTGGCTGACGGGGGCCGAGCTGAAGGAGGGGCACCTCGAGAACAGCGTCTCGATGGACCAGGCGGCGGCGATGCACCTCGGTGGCCGCACGCGCTACCGGTCGCTCGTTCTCTCCAGCGACGGCGGAATCGGCGAACCCACGCGTTCAAGCACGCTGTCCTTCGGGCGCAACGGACAGCCCGTCCCGGCCGAGAACAGGCCGAGAGCGGTGTTCGACCGGCTGTTCGGCGTCAACCCTCGCTCCGTTGCCGCGCAACGCCAGAGCCTGGACCGTTCCAGGAGCATGCTGGATCTGGTGCTGGACCACTCGAAGTCCGTGCGGTCCTCACTGGGAAGGCACGACCGCGTGAAGCTCGACGAATACCTTGAGTCCGTCCGCCAGATCGAGCGCCGCGTGGACCGGTCCCAGCAGTGGCTGGAGGTCCCGAAGCCGGAGGTGAAGGCGACCGGCCTGGCCCTGGACGCCGACGACACGACGCCAGCCGAGCTCATCAGGACAATGTACGACTTGATGTACCTCGCATTCCAGACCGATTCGACGCAGGTCGCGACCTACCAGATCGGCAACATGAACGGCGCAACCTCGATTGCCGGCAAGTTTCCCCAGCTGCTGGGCCTGGCCGACAACATGCACAGGATGGCGCATGGGGCGCGCAAGAACGATGCGGGCGCCGAACCGCTCGGGCAGTGGGACCTCTTTCTCACCCAACAGTTCGCGTACTTCCTGGGGCGCCTGCGCGACACGAGGGAAGGCGATGGCTCGCTGCTCGACCGGACGATCGTCCTCTACGGCAGCAGCAACAGCCAGACGCACGTCAATCTGAATTACCCGCTGGTCGTGGCCGGCGGCCGAAACCTCGGACTGGGCCACGGAGCGTTCCGCGAGTATGCCGAGGACGTTCCGCTCTCGAACCTCTTCGTGACGGTCCTGAACCGGCTGGGCGTGCCGGTGGAGGGCTTTGCCGACAGCACCGGGGAGCTGCCCGGACTCCTAGCGTGAGCCGGGAACGCGGCCCTTCCGGCCGGATGGGCGTCCCAGAAAGCCGCCCGGGACTGCAGCGAGAGAGGCGGGACTCCGACGTCGGTGCGAACGGGGAGACTCGAACTCCCACGGGTTGCCCCACTAGAACCTAAATCTAGCGCGTCTGCCAATTCCGCCACGTTCGCGTCCGACGGCTGCCTGAGAGGGGCGCGACTCCGTCCCGTTTCCGGGGCCTCCAGCGAGGGGCACAGCCGCTCTCCGACCATCGTAGCCTGCCCAAGGGCCACCCTTTTCAGGGTCGAGTATCATATCCTGCATGTCCAGCAGCATCGACCTTCTCAAGAGCGCGCTCTCCGCGGGCGAGGGAATCGTCCGGCTGGCGCCCTGCTGGGTGCCCCGCTCGTTCCTGATGCCGGGTGGCCGGCTCAAGCTCCATCCGAACGACATCTACGCGCTCGGCGGGCATCGCGGCGGAATCGACGAGCGCTGGTTCTCCTCGACGACGCAGGCGGACAATGGCCCCGGGACACCGGAGGACGAGGGCCTGAGCTACATCGTCGTCAAGAGCGGGAACGCCGGAGCGAGCAAGGTCCTGCTCAAGGAGGGGATCGACGAGTTGGGCGATGCCTTCCTCGGACAGGACGTGATGAGCGAGCAGGGCGGCTGGAACGTGCTGTGCAAGTTCTTCGACAATCTCGGACCGATCCCGCATCACATGCACCAGGACGAGGAGGCGGCCGCACGGGTGGGCCGCCGGGGAAAGCCCGAGGCGTACTACTTTCCGCCGCAGTTCAACTACAAGGGGAACAACTTCGCCTACACGTTCATGGGTCTGGAGCCGGGCACGACCAAGGATGACCTCAGGCGCTGCCTCGAGCGTTGGAACGAGGGCGACAACGGGATCCTCTACCACTCGAAGGCGTACAAGCTCAAGCCCGGCACGGGCTGGCAGATTCCCGCCGGGGTCCTGCACGCGCCGGGTTCGGCCGTGACGTACGAGCCGCAGGTCAACTCCGACGTGTTCGGGATGTTCCAGTCCATGGTGGAGGGCCGTCCGGTGCCGTGGGACCTCCTCGTGAAGGACGTTCCGCCGGAGCACCATCATGATCTCGACTACATCATCGGTATGCTCGACTGGGAGGCGAACGTCGATCCGTACTTCATGAAGAACCGCCATTTCGAGCCCCTTCCCGTCCGGGACTCGGCGGAGATGGCCGCCGCGGGCTACAGCGAGAGCTGGGTGACCTACTCGACCGCCAACTACTCCGCGAAGGAGCTGACCGTGTTCCCGGGCCGCAGCGTCACGATCTCCGACCGTGCCGCGCATGGTCTGATCGTGACCCAGGGCCGCGGGCGGATCGGCGCGTGGCACGTCCACACTCCGGCAATGATCCGCTACGGAGAGCTGACGGCGGACGAGTACTTCGTCACCTCCGCCGCCGCTGAGGAGGGTGTTCGGATCACGAACGACAGCCCTGACGAGAAGCTGGTGATGCTCAAGCACTTCGGGCCGGACAATCCCGATGCCAGGGCGCTGGTGCGGGAGGGATAGCTAGAGAGGTGCCGGCGGGCGCCGATTGATAGTTTTTATCGCCCTCAGAACGACCGCTTATTAGCGAAGCCGTTGTGCTACGATCATCCTTTCCGAAGGCCAGAGCGGCCAGCCGGCGTCACGCGCCCGGCACACCTTCTTTTTTCTGAAGAGCTTTTTGGGAGGAGCTTATGGGCACTAAGAGAACCCCGGCTGAGGTCATCGCCTTCGCCAAAGACAACGACATCAAGATTCTCGACCTGCGTTTCGCCGATCTGCCGGGGCTCTGGCAGCACGTGTCGTACCCCATCGGGATGCTGGACGAGGAATGCTTCGAGGACGGCTTCGGCTTTGACGGGTCCTCGATCAGGGGCTGGCAGTCCATCAGCGAGTCCGACATGCTGATCATTCCGGATCCTGACACTGCGTTCATCGATCCGTTCACCGAAATGCCGACGCTTTGCGTCGTCTGCAACATCGTCGACCCCATCACGAAGCAGCACTACGAGCGGGATCCCCGCTGGATTGCCCAGAAGGCAGAGAAGTACCTCCAGTACACAGGTGCCGGCGACACCGCCTACTTCGGCGCTGAGGCGGAATTCTTTCTGTTCGACAACGTGAGCTACGACTCGTCGTACAACTTCGGCTTCTACAAGATCGATTCCGAGGAGGGCCGGTGGAACTCGGGCCGTGCCGAGAACAACCTCGGATACCGGCCCCGCTACAAGGAAGGCTACTTCCCGGTTCCGCCGACGGATCACCTGCAGGACATCCGATCCGAGATGACGCAGGTCATGATCGACTGCGGCATCGACATCGAGTGCCATCACCACGAGGTGGCCACCGGCGGCCAGGGCGAGATCGACCAGCGGTTCGACACGCTTGTCGTGTCGGCCGACAACATGATGCTCTACAAGTACGTCGTTCGAAATGTTGCCTTCCAGCACGGAAAGTCCGCGACGTTCATGCCGAAGCCGCTGTGGAACGACAACGGATCCGGGATGCACACGCACCAGTCGATCTGGAAGGACGGCGTCCCGACCTTCGCGGGCGACGGCTATGCGGGCCTGAGCGACGACGCGCTGTACTACATCGGCGGCCTCCTCAAGCATTCTCCGGCTTTGGCGGCGATTGTGGCTCCGACGACGAACAGCTACAAGCGGCTGGTGCCCGGATTCGAGGCGCCGGTCAGCCTGGCCTACTCTCGCCGCAACCGCTCTGCCGCATGCCGCATTCCGATGTACTCGCCGAGCCCGAAGAGCAAGCGCGTCGAGCTGCGGTACCCCGACCCGGCCTGCAACCCCTACCTGGCGTTCTCGGCCTGCCTGATGGCCGGACTGGACGGGATCCAGAACCAGATCCACCCGGGCGAGGCCCTCGACAAGGACATCTACGATCTCACTCCTGAGGAGGCTGCCAGCGTGCCGGCACTGCCGGAGGATCTCGCCGGCGCACTGCAGGCGCTCGAGAGGGACCACGACTTCCTCACGCAGAACGACGTGTTCACGGAAGAGCTGATCACGAGCTACATCGACTACAAGCGCTCGGCCGAGGTCGACGAGGTTCGTCAGCGGCCTCATCCGTTCGAGTTCTCGCTTTACTACGACATCTAGTCGCTCCCGGCGACCGGGGCGAGTCGACGGCCGGAGGGCTCTTCAAGGAGTCTTCCGGCCGTATCCGCTTCCGAGCGGCCGGACTGGGTCGGGCCGCGGCCGAGCCTCCTGCCTCGCCTGCAGGCTTCGTCTCAGCCGCACCTCGCGTCGGGTCCGCACTCAGCCCCAAGCGCGGGCCGCAAGGCTGAACCGGCGCGCTTCCTCAGCTGCACACGTCAGGAAATGCCTGTGACATCCCTGCCTCGGGCTCCGAAGGGCGGAATCGGCGATCAGCGCCCAGCCTACTGCTTGTCCACCCAGATCGGACTCGACCAGGCCACATTGCCGTCCTCCTGCTCGACCCGCACATAGTAGTAGTGCTCGCCGGAGCCCAGCTCCTGCTCGCGAAACTCGAATTCCATGCGCTCGCCCTCGCCTGCCTGCGCATGGACGTAGGTGTTGTCGCGCACGACGACGGCTTCCTTGATTGCGGCGGTGCCGCGGATGACTGCCTTGACGGTTGGAATCGCCGCCGACGAGAACTCGTCGCCCTGGATCCACTCCGCGTCTTCCGCCTGCATTCGGTAGTCCAGAATGATGTTGCTGGTTGCGGCGTAGGTGTGCCGCTTGCGCATGGCATCCAGCAGGCCGTGCCTCGAGAAGTCGTCTGAAATGACCATGGCATAGGAACTGTGCGTGGAGACGTGGTCCGAGCTTGCCTGGACGCCCAGCTTGTAGCCCTTCTCCCAGGCGAGCCAGACGAAGCCCTTCGGCCGGTAGTTCCCGGCCCAGAGGTCGGTGCGCGCCGCGGACGAGGCCAGCGGAGCCCCCTCGTGCTCGACCGACGTTCTGGCTCCCTGGAAGATCTCGACGATCGGCTCGAGCTCGGGGTCGTTGTCGCGCCAGTCGGTCCCCATCGTCGTGTGGGAGGTGTGGGATGTGGCAATTCCGCCCTGGTCCCGCAGAGCGTCGTACAGAAATGGCCCGGTGCTTGAGTCCCGTTCCTCCCGCGTGATCGGAATCGGCTTGTTGCCGCGCTCGGCGAAGATGATGTTCCGGTGGCCGTTCGGGTAGCTTACGCTGCGTTCGTATCCGAAGAGGGTCACGAACCGGCCCGGCACGTGGAACATGTCCTCGGCCTTCTCCGTGCGCCACCAGCTGTACTCGGTGTCGGCAAGCCCCCAGTCGGAGGACTCGTTGTAGGAGCCCTTGTGGTCGGTGACGAGATAGAAGTCCATTGCCGCGGCATCCATCATGTAGCGGAACGAGTCGTAGAGGGAGCCGTCACCGGAGCCGTCAAGGGAGATGTCGGTGTGCCGGTGCAAGTCGCCGCGATAGATCCTGTACCGCCTGCCGCCGGAATCGATCGTGTAATTTCGGATCGCGGCCACTTGTTCGGCCTCCCGGGGCTCCGCGGGCAGCATTGCAGGGTCTTCGGTCCCGCGGAGCCCAAGGATCACGGGGTCGATGCGCTCGTTGCGGAACTGGCCCGAAAGCTCCGCGAAGAAGATCTGGTTCTCCTTGGGATAGTGCCCGAAGCCCGACCCTCCCCACAGCTTCTGGTCAGTGGTCCATGCGGCGAACATCTCTCCATCCGGCCCGGCGACGATGTCCGTGGGCCCCTCGTTGCGGCCGACGCTTTCGGGAATGCCGAACGGATCCGCCCAGCGCCCCCCGGAGTAGTACGTCGCCATGACCTCCCACTTTCCGCCGGCGGCCCACAGCGACTCGGGCTTAACAGATCGGACTCTCGGCCGCAGCAGGAGCCACATCCGGCCCTTGGCGTCGGGCGCCAGATCGGGCGTCTGGACGTAGCGCCGCACGCCCGGCCGGAAGCGGCGGTTCACGTCGTCGAGCGGAGCCAGCCACTCGCTGCCGTTCCAGACGACGACCCTGCTGGTCCGCGACTGGTAGATTCCCGCCCCGCCGCGCAGAAGGAACCCCGTGTCCTTGCCCCAGTTCTCCTCGGCCTCGTCGTATGCGATCCAGACCCGGTCCTCAGCGTCCACTGCGACGCTCGGCGTGCCGTGGTAGCGAGGCGTGTCGGTGACCTTCATGAGGTCGCCCGCTCGCCCCTCCCGCACGGACCGCAGGCGGATGTTGTAGCTCCCGCCCTCGTATGTGTCCCACGCCACCCACGCGGCGCCGTTCGTGTCGGCTGCGATGTCGGGATACCATTCGTTCGCCGCTGATCCCGGATGGCTCAGCGGAAGCTCGGCGGACCACGCCGAGCCGTCGAAGGATGCGTAGTAGATGGAGGAGAAGCCTTTCCGCGCGGACTGCCAGGCAAGGTGGACGAAACCGTGCCTGTCGCTGGCCATGGCGGGAAAGAGGTTGTTGCCGGAGCCCGTCCCGATCGTCCGCGGTCCGGACCATCCCGAGCCCGAGCGGAAGGCGTGCAGCAAGCGCCATTCGCCGCCGGATCGCTTCGCCCAGACGAGGTGCAGCGTGCGGTCGCGGTCGTAAGCCGCCGCCAGGCCCTGCAGGTCGCCGGAGGCGTCGGTGACCGGTTCGATCTCGCCCCACGAATCCTCCGACCGGTCCCGCACGAAGACCTGGTCGTTCTCGTCTTCGTACCCGATCCACGCCAGCGACAGCGTCCCGTCGTCGGACATCACCATTGACGGGTAGTCGTCCTCGTACTCGTCTGTTGTGACGGCCTCTACCGGCGGAACCCTGCGAACCTCGACCTTCGTCGAGAGAATGTGCATGGCGTCCGAAGCCGGCAGGTCGGCTGGCTTGAAGAAGAAGTCGCCGTTCACAGTCTTCACCGACACCGTGGCGTCGTCCGGTGCCCGGTAGTAGAGCGTCACGCCGACGGTCTGGACCCGCGTCACGTGCGGGAACGGAAGTTCGTGAGGGTGCATGCCTCCCGTGGGGCGGACCCAGGGATCCGTGCGTGCCACCCATGAATGGTCGGCGCCGATCGATTCGCCGGTCTTGAACTGGTGGCCTCGAAGGTCGACGATCTCCCCCTTGTCCAGTGTCAGCGAGCCGTCCCAGGTCTGAGGTTCGGCGTCCTTGATCCCGAATTCGATGTTGAGGGCTCTGAGCGGGTGCTCCTGAGCCCAGCCAGGCAAGGTGGCGAACAGCAGTAGCAATGCAGATGGGAGTCGCACCATGACCGCACCATTATCCGCAAACCGACCGGGCAGGTTGAGCGCCTGCAGGTGACGCTCAGCGGAAGAACCTCTGGGAACGGCTGTGCCCCGCCGGCCAGCACGGCTCAGGATTCAAGCCAGACTTTATCAATCTGCCACAGTCGGATCTTCAAGAAAATTCAAACTTTAATATCGTGCCCGTTTGGGTGTCTCATCGACATCATGGGTGTGTTTGTGTGGGCCAGCTTCACGTGCTCCGTGAAGGTCGAAGCGGTCCGAATCGCTTCAAGCCGGGCCCGGGCTCCCGGAGCCGAGTCCGATCCGCAACGACTGGATGGATGGCGGGACATTGGCCGAGGTGCACGTCTCTCGGAGGCTGGTTCCGAAAACGGGCAGTTGACCTAGGGACGCCGAAACGAATACCCTGCGATGCGTGCGTTGGGAGATTCTGTGTTTGCTGGCTGCCTTTGCGGCGGCGGCGGCGGGACAGGAACTGCAAAGCAGCCCGTACCACGGGGACCCCGTCTCCATCGGAGTGGGCAAGGCCACGTTTCGGCTGCGGTGCTCGGCATGTCACGGAATTCACGCGGACGGGGGCCAAGGACCCGCTCTCAACCGCGGCGAGTTCGCCGCAGGAGACACCGACCTGGCGATCTATCAGGTGATTGCGAACGGCGTGCCGGGTACCGAGATGCCGGCGTTCGGCGGCCGCAGCACCGAGGAGAACATCTGGAGAGTCGTCGCCTTCCTCCGAAGCTTCGCGCCCGGGGACGACGAGCCGCTACAGGGCGATGCCGAGCGCGGCGCCGCGGTCTTCTGGGACCAGGCAGGCTGTGGCGGCTGTCACCGGGTCGGGCAGCGCGGCGGGATGTTCGGCCCCGCGCTCACCAGAATCGGACGATCCCGGAGCGTCGCGTATCTTCGCGATGCACTGCTCGAGCCCGGAAAGGACCTTCCGCCGGACTATTTCGTTGTGAGTGTCGAAACCGCGGACGGTCGGACCATTCGCGGCATCGGCCTGGGATACGACGACTTCTCCGCGCAACTGGTGGACTCTACAGGTAGGATCCATTCCTACCATCGCGGCGAGGTCGAATCGATGGAGAGAGAATTCGCGACTCTCATGCCGGACACTTACGGCGACAGTCTGACGACGGAACAACAGGAGGATCTGCTTGCATACATGCAGAGCCTTCGAGGAGAGGTAGGTGCGCCATGAAGCTGCGTTTCGTAATCGGAATCCTGCTCGTCTCCGCGCTGCTGGCGCAGGCGCAGGTCAGTGGCGACAATCTCCTGCGGTCGCAGCAGGATGACGAGTCCTGGCTCATGTACGGACGCAACTACTCCGCCTGGCGGCACTCTCCCCTCAAGGAGATCGACACCGGGAATGTCCACGGGATCGTTCCCGTATGGATCTTCCAGTCCGGGGTTCTCGGAAAACTCCAGACGACCCCGCTGGTGCGCGACGGCGTCATGTACGTCACCGGGCCCTCGAACCATGCCTGGGCGCTGGACCTCAAGACGGGACGTGAACTCTGGCACTACTCCGAGCCAGTGCCGGACGACCTGGCGTACTGCTGTGGGCAGCCGAACCGGGGCGTCGCGATTTTGGACAACCGGTTGTACAAGGTCAATATGCAGGCCACTCTCGTGGCTCTGGACACAAGGACAGGCGAGGTGATCTGGGAAGTCGAATCGGCCGACTACCGCAAGGGCTACTCAAACACCGTGGCCCCCTTGATCGTTGGGGACAAGGTCGTCACCGGAATCGCAGGAGCCGAGTTCGGGACGCGCGACTTCATTGACGCCTACGATGCGAAGACCGGCGAGCGAGTCTGGCGATTCTGGACCGTGCCGGGACCCGGTGAGCCCGGAAACGAGACATGGGGCGGCGATTCCTGGAAACGGGGCGGAGCCTCCACATGGATCACGGGGAGCTACGACCCGGAATTGAATCTGATCTATTGGGGCACGGGCAATCCGGGCCCCGATCTTGATGGAGCTCCCCGCCCGGGAGACAACCTCTACAGCGATTCCATGGTCGCGCTTGACGCCGACACGGGAGAGCTGCGCTGGTACTTCCAGTTCACGCCGCACGACGTCCACGACTGGGACTCGGTTGCCGACCCCGTCCTCATCGACATGGAGGTGGACGGGCAGGACCGCAAGGCGCTGGTCCAGGCGAACCGCAACGGCCACTTCTACGCCCTCGACAGGCAGAGCGGAGAGTTCCTATTCGCCCGCGCCTACACGGAGGTGAACTGGGCCGACGGGATCGGACCGGACGGGAGGCCGATCCTGATCCCCGGCCGCGAGCCAACCGACGAAGGCACGCTGACCTGCCCGGGAATGGGCGGGGGACACAACTGGCACGCCACAACGTACAGTCCGCAGACCGGCCTGTACTACTTCAACAGCGGAGACGGCTGCCAGATCTACCACGGAGCGACCCAGGAGTACGTCGAGGGAGAGTACTACCTCGGGAGTGCGATGGAAAACGTGACCGGCGAGCCGCGGGAGGGGTCGATCATCGCCGTTGATCCCTCAACCGGCGACCGCCGCTGGCGTTTCCCCCTCGTCAGCCCGCCGTCGAGCGGTCTTCTCTCGACCGGGGGAGGGCTCTTGTTCGCCGGCACTCCGGAGGGCTACTTCATGGCCCTGGATGCCGCGAGCGGCAAGCCGCTCTGGCACTTGCAGACCGGCGGGCCGGTTCGCGCGCCGGCGATCAGCTACCGGTTCGCAGGCCGACAGTACGTTGCGTCCGCGGCCGGGACGTCGATCTTCGTGTTCGCGCTGCCCAAGTAGGCGGCAGGCACCCCGCGGTCCCGGCCTCCGAACCGTGCGTATGCTGAGATACAGGGCCGCATCCGGAGGCGCCCACGGTCGGGCCATTCTCTCCCTTGCGGCCAGTTAAGCATTCGGAGGTCAAGTTATGCGCGGAGATATCAACATTCCCAGGGGCTCCATCGGCGACTCGCTCAGCCGCATCCTGGGCGGAGGCATCATGCCCGTGGTCGGTCTGGTCGTCCTCGTGGTGGTTGCGTTCAATTCGTTCCAGGTCGTCGGCGCCGGAGAGCGCGGAGTCGTGTTCTCGAAGTTCGGCGGTGTTCAGGAGGGCGTTCGCGGCGAGGGCCTGCAACTGAAGATTCCGTTCATCCACACGATCATCACCGTCGATGTTCGGATTCAGAAGTCCGAGACTGATGCATCGGCATCATCCAAGGATCTCCAGACCGTGCATTCGCGCATCGCCCTCAACTATCACATCGCTCCCGACGAGGCCGCGAGGATCTATCAGGAAGTGGGCACGCTGTACAAGGAGCGGCTCATCGACCCCTCGGTGCAGGAGGCGGTGAAGGCCGCGACAGCGCAGTTCACGGCCGAGGAGCTGATCACCCGTCGGGCCGAGGTCTCGTCCCTCATCAAGGAGATGCTCGCGGAGCGGCTCGTTCCGCGGAACATCGTGGTGGACGAATTCAACATCGTCGACTTCAACTTCTCGGACGTCTTCAATCAGGCGATCGAGGCGAAGCAGACGGCCGAGCAGGAGGCGCTCAAGGCCCAGCGGGATCTGGAGCGAATCAAGATCGAGGCTGAGCAGAAGGTGACCGCGGCGACGGCCGAGGCGGACTCGCAGCGTCTGCAGCGCGAGACCATCACGGAGTCCTTGCTCCAGCTCCGCGCGATCGAAAAGTGGGACGGCGTTCTGCCGCAGGTCACGGGAGGGGCCGTTCCCTTCATCGATCTGAACGCAATCTCAGCAAGGTAGGGCTTGTATCGGCAACCTGGCCTGCGGCCGGACTGCCGACATAGGGAGGTCAGCCGGTCTACCCGCGCCCCTGGGTGTGCTCTGGCTGGGCGGTGTCGCCTACGCGCCGCTGGCAGCCGCGACCCCCTCGGCCTCCCTCATTGCCCGCAGCACGTTGCCGCCCATGACCTTGCCGACGTCCTCCTCCGAGAATCCGCGTTCCCGCAGTGCCGTGACCAGGTTCGGTGTCTTGCCGATATGCTCCATGCCCACGGGGAGTTTCAGGCCCACGCTGTCGTAGTCGGAGCCCAAGCCGACATGATCGATGCCGGCGACCGTCGCGGCATGTTCAATGTGGTCCACGAGACGGCTGAGCGGAGGAGCCCCGATCGTGTCGACCTCGGCAAGATTCAGCTTCCAAAGTTCCTCGGAGAGCCGCTTGAAGTCACCCGCGAATTCCCTGCGTACCTCCGCCCGCTTCCGTCCGATCTCCCTCAGTTCAGGGAATCGCGCCCTGTATTCGTCGTCCAGCATGCCGGCATAGTACGCAACGCCGAGCACGCCGCCGTTCTGGCCGAGAGCCTTGAGCATGTCATCCGTCAGATTCCTGGGATGGTTCGCGATGGCGGTGCAGGCTGCGTGCGTGTTGAGGATCGGCGCCGACGATGTCTCGATCGTGTCGTAGAACGCCTTCTCGGACGCGTGCGAGAGGTCAGCCATCATCCCGATGCGGTTCATCTCGCGAACGATCTCCCTGCCTTGATCCGTCAGGCCCTCCGGTCCGTCATCCGGGTACTCCGCCGCGCCGACCCACGGCGTATTACCGCTGTGGGTCAGGCCGAGGTAGCGGGTGCCGAGGCGGTACAGCTGCCGCAGAACCCCGACGCTGGAATCAATCATGTGGCCACCCTCGACTCCAAGGAAGACGGCGATCCTGTCTTCGCGCTGAGCCCGCACGGCGTCATCCGCCACGAGTCCCAGAAAGAGGTCGTCGGGATGGCGGTTGACGGTCTCCACGACGACGTCGGTGATTCTGAGGGCGTCCTTGACCGACTCGATCGGCGTCTTGTTGCGGGCGGAACTGAAAACCGCAAAGAAGCCGGCGTTCAAGCCTCCCTGACGCATCTTGGGGATGTCGACCTGGCTGTACACGGGGCTCTCAGCAATGTTCAGGCGCTCCGCCACCAGTCGCCCAGGTGTGTCGATGTGCAGGTCGAAGTAGAGCGGGCTGTCCGGCCCACTGGGCTCCGAATCTGGCTCCCTCGGCGCTGCGCACGCACCCAGCAAAGCCGCCGCAGTAATACCGAATTTGCGTCGATCTAGCATGACGGGGAGATTGTAACAGTTTCTTGGAATCACCTATCTGAATACACAGTCCACATATATAGTATGAACGACAGCCAACACACTATATGTAGTAGTGTGAATCGGGGAGAGGCGCAGCTAGGGGAGTCACGCCCGAAGTGGGCTCCCTTACACCTTCACCTCGTGCATGCGGCCGAAGGATCCTCGCCGGAGTTCCGCACTCTCCAAGCGCCTCTTGTTGCAGTGTCCGCCTTTTCGCCATGGGGCACGCCGGCGAGTGGCTGTTCTGGTCAAAACGAACGCTGAATCCGGTCCAATATGAACACTCGGCGGCTGCCTGTCGGAGCGAAGCGACGCCTTCGCTTCAGGATGGACCTTTGTGAGCACCTCCGTCAAGTGGATCCCTGACCTTGCTAGGGAGGTGATTCAGCGTTATCTTCATTCTTGCCTCTCCTGTAAGATCTGTGGGGTTCGAGGCGGCTTCTCCTTCTTGCAGTAGGGTTCTCTCTCGCAGGCGCCCGGGGCCTGCGGCACTGTGCTCGGGCGCGTCGCGCGACTCGGGCAAGATAAGAAGGGGGGTGGCGTCAGCCGCGGTCCGCGGAGAGAGACGCCTAGCATCCGGTCATAGGCAAGTGATACATAACACTCAGGTTACTCTCCATCCCCATCTGGCCCCGAGACAGGTGATTGGGAGGGGATCATGATTCGAAGATCTGGTCGTGAGGCTCATCCGAGCCTGCCTGTGCATGACCGCCGGTCTTTTGGCAGGCTCTTCGAGCTGCTCCTGTTCCCGGTCTCGGTCTTCTCTCAAGAGAACGGACAGACTACATTCCAGTTCCGAAGCGGGTTCTGGACCAATCTACATCACTTTCTCATTTGGCAAGCGGCTACAGCAGCGCCCAACGAGTCCACCGGCTCAATAGGACTTAGTGCCCCACAGGCATTGCCTTGGAGACAAGCGCTGGAATTCTATAGAGACAGGTTCGATGGCGACGACTTGCTTCAGCCAGCCATGGTGGAGATCAAGAATGTTCTCGGCGATGCCGGCAACAGTCAGTCCATAGTAGATTCTGGCCTCGAGGCTGGGCTAGTACAGGCGCTCGAGGAGGCCGCGCCAGTTTACCGTGCCCTATGGTGGGACGAGCATGATCGGAGCAACCGTTCGCGGATCGGCCAACTGGATTCCGTGGTTCCCCAGCATGAGCGACCGCTGAAAGCCCGGCTCTCGGACACCTACAAGACAAAGTGGCCTGAGACTCGAATTCCAACTGACGTGGTGTTTCACGCGAACTGGGCGGGTGCGTACACCACGTTGTATCCAATGAGAATCACAATCTCAAGCGAGGATTCCGATCAGTCATCTCCGGAAGGCCTAGAACTGCTGTTTCACGAGGCCTCCCACGGCCTCATCGAAAGAGTCCGGACAGCGATCAGCCGCAGAGCGCGTTCGCTCGGAATGCTGCTTCCCCGGAAGTCCCTGTGGCACGCAGTCCTCTTCTATTCGACAGGCGAAATCGTTCGCCAGCGCTTTCCCGGCTATACGCCGTACGCCATGAGGCACAGTCTTTGGGAACGTGTGTGGCCAGATCATCTCGGAGCCCTTGAGAGAGAGTGGAAACCGTATCTGGACGGCCACAAGGACTTCGAGTCCGCGATAAACGCTCTTGTGGACGATCTCGTCAGGGGCGAGCGATAACAGTTGCATTCCCAATGAGGGGCGAATCTGGTCCGTCCAGTGAGGCTCGGGCGCTCAGAGGGGACAATGCCAATCCAGAACACCGGTCTGCAATTCTCGAACGAATGTTCCGGAGCGACGCAGCTCAAGCGATCACAGCAGCGACCGCATCTCAGAATCGATGTTCCTGAGCGGCTGAGACGGGTTGCGCTTGGACCGGACATTCATGGAGGCGTGGATCCGACAGGGTCCTGTCCCCCCGTCAACTGCAGCGGACGCAGTTGAAGGTCCGAGTGGGGATTGCTGAGGACGGCTGAGCGCAATCTGTCGGAATTCGTCGGACAGCACTGTTGGTTCGACACTGCTCACCTCGTTCGCGGATCGCCAAGACTCCACCGTCTTGCTTCCGCGCATGCTGGCTATTTCGGTGGGGACCTCGTAACCACGCCCCTCCGACTCAAGGGAAGGCGTCTCGAATTGAAGTGTTCAACCGAGGCGACCGGCTCCGCTTTTCTCGAAATCCAGACACGAGACAGGCGGAGCGATTCCGAAGTTCGCCTTGGAGCGGGCTCCGGACCGCTACGGCGACGGAATCGAAGAGGCCTCCCGACGGAGACACGGAAGTGACGTCTCGGTCTTGGAATGGAAGCGCGTGCCGCTTCGCTTCGGTCCGAAGGATCGTGTCCTGTACTTGGACCCCGTCTGGGGAGCAGCGCCGGCGGCCAGGAATTGCCACGCGAGTTGTTCGCAGCACATCGCAGCCACGCTTGCATTCGGAAGCCGCGAGGCCGGCACCTCGGCTGTGGCGGCACTCGCGTGATACCTTGCGAGGGTGGTCGCCGCCGTGATTCTCGCTCTCCTGCTCCCCGCAGCTGTCGCGGGGAAGCCCAACATCGTTCTGGTCATGGCCGATGACCTTGGCTACGGGCACCTCGGCTCCTACGGGCAGGACAGGATCAGGACACCCCATCTGGACAGGCTTGCCGCGGAGGGGATGCGGTTCACGCAAGCCTATGCCGGATCGACTGTCTGTGCGCCCTCGCGGAGTGTTCTGATTACGGGCCTCCACGGAGGCCACACATCCGTCAGGGGGAACCTTGGCGACGCCCACCTGCGGGATGAGGATGTCACCTTGGCCGAGGTCCTGAAGTCGGCGGGCTATGCGACAGGCGGTTACGGCAAATGGGGCCTTGGCCTTGCCGATAGTCCCGGCCACCCGCTGCGACAGGGCTTCGACGACTTTCTTGGCTACCTGCACCAGGTCCATGCACACTTCTTCTATCCGTTCTGGCTTACGCTCAATCACGGGCGGATGGACCTGCCCCTCAATAGGAACGGCGGTAGGGGGCAGTATTCGCACGACCTGATCTTCGACCGCGCCCTTGACTTCATCCGCGAGAATCGCGACGGACCGTTCTTTTGCTATCTCCCGGTCACCATTCCGCATGTGGAACTCGCTGTGCCCGCCGATTCCCTCGCCGAGTACCTGGGAGAGTTTCCGGAGATCGGGGGAGGCCAGGAACGCCGGGTCGGGTACATCGTGTCACCGAATCCCCGAGCCACCTACGCGGCGATGGTCTCGCGCCTTGATCGCGACATCGGGCGGCTCGTCGATCTGCTCGCGACGCTGGGAATCGCCGAAGACACCATCGTTATCTTCAATTCCGACAATGGGGCGCAGGCGAGATTTGACGTCAGCGAGGAGTTCTTTGATGCGACCGCAGGCCTGCGCGGGTATAAGGGCTCGATGTATGAGGGCGGTCTCAGGGTTCCCCAGATCGTCCGCTGGCCCGGCCATGTGGAGCCCGGTTCCGAAACTGACCATCTCACGTACTTTCCGGACATGATGCCGACATTCGCGGAGCTTGCGGGCGTTGAGCCCCCATCCACCGACGGGATCTCAATCGTTCCCACGATCTTGAAGCAAGGCGGTCAGCGGCAGGCCGAGTGGCTTTACTGGGAACTGATCTCGAGTGGCAACCAACTGCGCAGTCAGGCCGCCCGCAAGGGGCGATGGAAGTTTGTACGCCCGCGGATGGACAGTCCGGTGGAAGTCTACGACCTACAGGAAGATGAGGGCGAGACGACGGATCTTGCAGCCAGACACTCGGACCTTGTGGAAGAGTTCGAGCGATGGGTGGATGAAAACAGGACTGAGCCTCCAGACCAGCCAGCACGCTCACCGGTCGGTTTCAGGGACTACGTCGAGCTCGGGCCGGTCCACCCGGCCGCGATGGGCGCCCGCAATTGGCCAAAGGACTGAGAGGCCGCATCCTCGTAATCCCACGTTCGCAGTCGCCGGTGGCCACGTCTCGCATGGGCGTCGCGACATACAATTGGGCTTCGTTCCATGCGACGCCCCGCCCCAGCCCTAGTCCTCGCTCTCCTTGCGAGCGTAGCCTGTTCCTCCTCGAATCCCGCTCCGGGACCGATCAACGTCCTCTTTATCGCAGTCGATGACCTGAACGACTGGGTGGGCTGTCTTGGCGGCCACCCGCAGGCCCTCACACCGAACATTGACCGGCTGGCGTCCCGCGGAGTCCTGTTCACGAACGCACACTGTGCCGCACCGGCCTGCAATCCCTCTCGCGCGGCCGTGTTCAGCGGCAGAATGCCGCAGGTCACAGGAGTGTGGGCCAATGATCGAAGACAGACCTTGGGCCAGACGTTTCCGGAAGCACGACTGCTCCCCACGGTGTTTCAGGAAGCGGGCTATCGCGTGGCCGGGACCGGAAAGCTGCTGCACTCCGGAGGGAGGGACGCGTTCGACGAGTTCTTCAGCGTCGGACAAAGGTGGAGCCCGTTGTCCCCGGAAGCAGTTGAGTACACGGCCGAGGAATTGTCGACCAAGGGGACCGGGAACCCGACGCACCGGACTCGCGACAGCCAAGGTCGAGAGATCATCCTGCCCCTGAATCGCATGCCCTCGGACCGGCGCCCGGACCAGCCGGCCGGGGAGTCGTTCGACTGGGGGCCGTTCGACGTGCCCGACACCGACTTCGGTGACACCCAGATCACCGACTGGGCGATCGAACGGATCAACGACACTTCCCGGAAGCCCTTCTTTCTCGGCGTCGGCTACTACCGACCGCATATCCCGCTCTGGGCTCCGAAGCGATTCTTTGATCGCTTCACCCTCTCCCCGGGCGAACTTCCGCCTGTGAAGGTCGACGACCTCGCCGATTTGAGCGAGACCGCCAGGAACTGGGCACTCGAGCCGGTTACGGCCGGCAGCCACGCCACGGTTGTGCGCCACGAGCAATGGCGCCCCGCCGTTGAGGCGTATCTTGCGAGCGTGACCTACGTGGACCACGAGATCGGCCGCCTGCTCAACGCACTGGACGGTTCCGCAGCAGCCGAGAACACCTTGATCGTGCTGTGGTCCGACCATGGCTGGCAACTCGGCGAGAAGGAGCATTGGGGCAAGTGGACCGGGTGGGAACGCTCCACCAAGGTGCCGCTGGTCGTCGCACCGCCGGCCATGCATGCCGACGGTTTCGCCGTTGGTTCGAGCAGCGACCAGCCAGTAGGCCTGATCGACATGTATCCGACGCTGGTCGAGCTGTGTGGCGTCGAGGCACCCCCGGATCTTGACGGCAGGTCGCTCGTGCCTCTGTTGCGTGAACCAGGTCTTGTCACCGGGCGGGTCCTGGCGACGATGTTCGGTCCGAACAACGCGTCGCTTCGTACTGACCGGTGGCGCTACATCCGGTATGAGGACGGCTCGGAGGAACTCTATGACCACTTCAGCGATCCGAACGAATGGGACAACCTTGCCGGATTGCAGGGATTTGCCGACCGCATCCAGGAGATGCGCAAGGCGGTTGCGCCGTACCTGACGGAGCACTAGCCCCATGAGAATGCTGCTGACACTCCTCGCTGCGGCCGGCCTCTCCTGTTCGGCCGGACCTGATGCCGTTTCGAACGCCCGTCCCAACGTCTTGCTCATCGCGGTCGACGATCTGCGTCCCGAGCTGGCCTCATTCGGTGCCTCGTACATTGAATCGCCGCGCATCGACCAGCTCGCGTCGAAGGGCAGGATCTTCCGCCGCCATTACGTCCAGGCCCCGACGTGCGGCGCGTCCCGATACGCCCTCCTGACAGGTCGCTATGGGCCCACCGGCAACCGCGCGCTCTTTGAGCGTGCCGAGCGGTTGAGCGACGATCCCGATTCGGTGCCTCCGAGCATGCCGGCCTGGTTCCGACAGCATGGCTACACGACCGTCTCGGTCGGCAAGGTTTCCCATCATCCCGGCGGCCTTGGTGGGGACGACTGGAACGATTCCGACCAGCTCGAAATGCCGGATTCCTGGGTGCGCCATCTGCTGTCGGCCGGTCCCTGGCAGCACCCTCGGGGCTGGATGCATGGCTTGGCGAACGGAGAGATTCGGGTCGTCTCGTCGGAAATGGATGTGTTCCAGGCCGAGAACGGCCCGGACGCGATCTATCCCGACGGGGTGTCCATCGAGGAAGCGCTGCGCGAGTTGGACCAGCTGGCGGCCGATCCCGACACTCCGTTCTTCCTTGCGGTGGGCATCCTGCGCCCGCACTTGCCGTTCGGTGCGCCGCAACGGTACCTCGCGCCGTACGCGGGTGCGCAGCTGCCGCCCATACCACATCCCTCCAAGCCGGTGGGCAGGACGACCTGGCATCCGTCGAACGAGTTTCATCAATACAACCGGTGGAATCGCGATCCGAATGAAGATGCGAACTTTGCCTTGGAGGTGCGGAGGCACTACGCCGCGTGCGTCAGCTACGCCGATGCGCAAGTCGGTCGGCTATTGGATCGGCTCGATGAATCCCGTGCGGGAGAGAACACGATCGTGGTTCTTTGGGGTGACCACGGCTGGCACTTGGGAGAGCACGCGGTTTGGGGCAAGCACACGCTCTTCGAGGAATCCCTGCGGTCGCCGCTCATCATTTCCCATTCCGGCATCCCGGAGCCGGGCGCGCCGACGGAGGCGATGGTCGAGACACTGGACGTGTTTCCCACACTCTGCGATCTCGCGGGGCTTCCCATGCCGGATTTCGTACACGGGACTTCGCTACGGCCCATGTTGGCCGCCCCGGATTCCATCGGTCATCCTGCGGTTGCGTACCACCGGCGGGCCAGGACGATTCGAACCGAGACCCATCGGTTGATCCTGCACGACGACGGCTACTCAGAACTGTACGACCACTCTTCGGTCGAAGGGGAAACCCGAAATGTCGCGGAGTCGAATGCGGCTCTGGTCAAGCAGCTTTCCCAGCGGCTCTCGGACCAGCTGAGCGTCGCCGACCTGTGAGATCCTGTTGCCGCTTGACGCGGACCAGTGGCTCACCAGTCTTGGCCTCGATCTACTGCCCGGCGGAAGGTGAGGGTCCACGCACCGGGTAGCATCACGGCGTCCATCCTGACCGGCGACTCTTGTCGGGTCGCTCTCACCATCCCTACCGTTTCCGAATGACGCGCTGGCCGAAATCATCGATCGCCAGAAGGGCCGGGAGCCGAAGAGTGTGGCGCCGAACGTTCCTGCGGTTCTTGGCGAGCGATTCGAGCTCGAGAACGTGTACCTGCCGTCGGAGCATGGAGTGTGGCTGCCGGATTCTGTGATCGAAGTAATGTCGCGGTAAGAGAGGGAGCGCACCCTGCCGACGAATAAGAACCTGTACCGCAAACTGGGAGTGGAGGAGAACTTCATACTTTGCGGTCCGATCACGCTGCCGCCGCGCTCCTCACACGCCCCACCAGTGTTTTCCGTGGCAGCCGCCGCCCGCTTGCGCCTGCCCTCTGCGTCCCCACATGCTCCGCCGAATCCCGAGGAATGGTGCTACGCGACCTCTCGCCACTTGTCAGTCGCTCTTGCCTGCTCGATGGTTAGCATCACTCGCAGGGGATTCTACAAGTACCTGCCTCCACCCAACGGATGCTGCCATCGCAGGCCGGGAAAGCGGGAAAAGTCCGAATCCGTGGACACCATCGTGCAGCCATGCTCGATCGCCACAGCTGCGTGCTGCGCGTCGGCCACCAGCTTCCCAGTGGCCCCTGCGTCACGACAAAGCTGTTCGAAGATTGCGAAGTGATCGGGACCCGGGCCGACGACGCGAGCGTTCGGACGATCAGAGAGTTCCCGTATGAAGGCGAACACCTCGTCGACGGAAGAGGGTCTGGCGAAGACGCGACGGTTGGTTGCGATGCGGACCAGCCCCGACAGCGCTAGGACCGAGATTGCGAATGGCTCGGGACCTGTCGCTATGCGAACCAGCCACTGCGCGTATTTGGCATGGTCTGGAGTGGAGTCAACTCGGTGCGCATAAATCAGCACGTTGACATCCGGGAGCAACATGTCTTGATTAACGATCACGCCCGGCGAATCGAAACTCATCGTCAGCCGCTTCTAGCGCTCGCGGTCGGTCCAGATCAATCCCTGGACTCGGACCGCCACCGCCCACTGTGACTAACCGGAACGGTTTATCCACAGCAGGTTCTCGGCGTTTGATCGCATCGTCCAACGTCTTGCCGATGAAAGCGCTCACGCTGAGACCCTGGGCGGCAGCCTCTCTGCGCACCTGCACAGCTAGTCGGTCGTCAAGCGAAATCGTAGTCCGCATATGCAGAGCATAACATGTGCGCATAACTTCATCATCAATTGCCCCGCGTGGCTCGGGGAACCGAATCGCACTTCGTCATCCGTGTTCACAGTAGTCGAGCGCAAGCCTCTCGATGGCGAAGCCGGCGGTGTTCACGTCTTCCGCCTCCCAGGCCCGATGTGTTTTCGATCATGACCTCATCGGCGCCGACCCGCATCATGCCGACGAGAGCAAAGACCTGAGTCTTGTCGCATTCCGGCGCAATTCCCCTAGGCGCCACCACGGGGGTCGCGTTGACCGGTCAGCCGAGCGCGCCAAGCGTCGGCATCATCGCAGCCTGTCCGGGCTTCGCCTTCCTTCCGGGAAGGTCCAAGTGCATGTACTGCACGGGGATACGCTTTCGCCCGGAGTGGGCTTTCGGCCGCCGGCATGCCCGTCAAGCAACTCGTTCCTGCTTGCGGCCTCACAGGAACGGCCTCCCACAGGCCCCGGGATGCTCCATGCATCTTGCCATCATCTGTCCTTCCGCCGGGCTGCGAGAGCCCTGTCTGCGCAGCGGGCTGCCTGCTCGACAGTCAAGGCCTGGCCAGCAAGTGATGTTGATCGCTGGGGAGTCGCCCTCGTCGTCGAGACATGACGATTATTCCGCAGCTGTAGTCTCGCCTGCAGGCAGCTGTGCTCATGACGCCTCTCACCTGCGGCTCGCTGAGTGGAGTTCGGAAGCCGGGGATACGGCACTCCACCCGTAGTGCGGCTTCCCGCCGTCAACTTCGTCGGCTGCACGCACCGAAGAAGTCGTGTCGGGCAACGCCCGTTGGCGGGACCCGCTCGAGCCTACGGCGATTGACGGTTGATCAGACAGCCGTTCGTTCCACGAGCTGCGCCTCGATCCTGTCGCGCATGCAAGCGAAGAACTTGTCCGCAATCATCTTCGCTGTTCCGGCAAGCAACCGCTGTCCCACCCGGGCCACGGGACCGCCGACCCGTGCCTTGGCATGCACGGACACCGAGCACCCCGCATCCGTCGCGCAAATTTCGACACGAGCTTCGCCCTTCGCGAATCCGGCGCTCCCTTTGCCGTCGACCTCCAACAGGAACGACTCCGGGCGATTCTGGTCGCGCAAAGCCACGACGCTCCGAAAACGGCCCTTGATTGCGGCGATGCCGAGGACCATCGTCGCCTGGTAACGGTCGTTTCCGAGGGGCTCCATCGTGTCGCACCCGGGGACGCAGCGCGCAACCATGTCCGGGTTCGTCATCGCGTCGAACACAGTCTCAGCTGCGGCCCCGATCTCATGCGTGCTGCGAAACTCCATCTCTTTGCGGCCTATCGCAAGCCTACCAGAGTCCGGACCCACCCGACTCCCGGGAATCGCGGGGCCCGGGCCTCGGCTCGTCCGGAAGATTGTTGAGATGCGTTGCCAAGCGGTCGAGGCTGGCCAGGTTGTGAACGGGCAGGAAGTCGTCCACCAGTGGGAGGGCGGCCCGCAGGCCCCGCGTCAGCGGCTTGTACTGCGGCGATCCAAGCAGCGGACTGAGCCACACCAGCCTGTGGCAGGAGCGGCTGAGTCGTGCCACCTCCCGGCGCATCGCGGACGGGTCGCCTCGATCCCAGCCGTCGGAAACCACCAGCACCACGGCCCCGTTGCCTAGGACCCGGCGCCCCCAGTGGAGGTTGAAGGCCCGCAGGGCCTCGCCGATCCGCGTACCGCCGGACCAATCCGGCACGAGCCGCGAAATCTCCCGCAGCGGATTGCCTCCGCGCCGCACCCGGAGCTTGCTGGTGATGCGCGTAAGGCGGGTCGCGAAGACGAACGATTCCATGTGCCAAAGGCTTCCGGTCAGGCAGCAGGCGAACCACAGCAGCATCCGCGTGTAGCGCTCCATCGAACCGCTGATGTCGCAAAGCAGCACGAGACGCCGCGGTGACGTCTTTCTTGCCCGCGTCGGGGGCAGGTCCGGATCGGCCTCGCGACGTGCGAGTCTCGCCAGCATCCTGCGTCGGTCCGGGGCGGTGCCCTTTCCGGAAACCCAGCGCTTGGTCTTGCGCGGCGCCGGACGCCACCGAAGCTCCTTCAGCAGGCGAACCGCCTGTGCGGTTTCCTCGGCAGTGAGTTTCTTGAAGTCCTTCTCACGGAGAACCTCTTGATCGCTGTAGGTCGAGATCCGGACGCGTTCGACCCGCGTGTGTCCGGCCTGTGACGTTCCGTAGGATGCCGCTGACAGCGACTCCATTTCGACCTCGGGATCCCCGAGCCTGCGTTCACTGCCTAGCGGGCGCAGGTCCAGTCGGGTTCCAGTCCCCGACGGCCTGCTCCAGAACTTGCGGAAGGCCGAATCGAATACCGCCAGGTCCTCCGCCCGCCGGACGAAGACCGTCCTGAGAGCGAATCTGAATTCGTCCCTGTGCCCGATGTCGACGTGCTGCACCGCCTTCGCGGCGTCGATCGTGCTTCCCGCTGGCACTGCGAGGCCAAGCGACCGAAGCAGGCGTGAGAACTGCGTCAGGTTTTCGAGGAGGTGGCCCATGCAGTGGTTGGTTCCTGGCCCGCATAGCTCATCCGCACCCCGCGGTGCCGGGCTCTGTCCAGCATCGCCTTGACCGGCTCGCCGCGCACCGCCTGAATGTCTTCCTGGTTCTTGAGCAGGATGCCGAGCGTCTCATTGATCCGTTCGGGCGTCAGCAGGTCTTCGTCCAAGGCCACGAGGGCTGCCACCCAGTCAAGCGTTTCCGAGACCCCAGCCGTCTTGTAGAGCTCGGCGGTCCGCAGTTCCTGCACAAATGCAGTGGCCTGCTCGCTGAGCGCCCTCGAGGCGCCCGGCACTTTGATCTGCACGATCCGGAGTTCCTTCTGGAAGTCCGGGTAGTCGATCCAGCAGTACAGGCAGCGCCTCTTGAGTGCGTCGTGCAGCTCCCTCGTACGGTTCGACGTGATCAGCACAATCGGAGGCTGCGACGCGCGGACGGTGCCCAGTTCCGGAATCGTGACCTGGTAGTCCGAAAGCATCTCCAGCAGGAAGCCCTCGAACTCCTGGTCGGCCCGGTCCAGCTCGTCGATCAGAAGCACCGGCGGCGGTCCGTCGTGCTCGATCGCACGCAGAATCGGCCGCTCGATGAGGAACTCCCGGCGGAACAGCTCCTTCGTGGCGTCTCGCCTGTCCAGTTCGCCGCCGCCCCGCATCAGCTGGATCTCGAGGATCTGCCGTGAGTAGTTCCATTCGTAGACGGCATGACTGACATCCAGTCCCTCATAGCACTGCATCCGGATGAGGCTGCGGCCGAGTGCCGCCGCCACCGCCTTGGCGACCTCGGTCTTGCCCACGCCGGCCTCACCCTCGAGAAGAACCGGCCTCTGAAGGCGCAGGCCGAGAAAGAGCGACGTTGCCAAGGCGCGGTCGGAGACGTACTCCTCCCGCGCCAGCATCGATTGCAGTTCGCTGATGGAACTGGGAATCGACCTTGAATCGGACATCAGACGGTCCGGCAGCTAGCCGCTGCGACCGGCCGCGGCGGTGATTGCCCGGCGCACCCAGATGTGGGCGACAGCCTTGCGGTATCCCGCCGAAGCATACACGTCTCCTAGCACCTCGTCGTCGTCCAGGCCGTCGGCCACCGCGCTGGAGGCCGCAGCTATGGATTCCTCGGTCAGAGGCCCTCCGACCAGCGCCTGCTCGACCGCTCCGGCACGCACCGGAGCCGGAACGAGCCCGCCCAGGGCCACGCTTGCCCCCGTGCAGGTCCCGCCGCTGGATGCAATTCTGGCGGCGGCCCCGATCACGGCGTAGCGGGAAGCGGGGTGCGCGAACTTGGCGTACGCGGATCCCTCTCCCGGGCCCGAGGCCGGAACCTCGATGCGGGTCAGGATGTCTTGCTCTCCGACCGCGGTGGTCATCAGTCCCTCGAAGAAGTCCGAGGCTCCGACCGTCCGCTCGCCCTCGGGTCCGGAGATGACGAACTCCGCCCCCAGACATGCCAGCACGGCCGGCAGATCCGAGGCGGGGTCCGCGTGGGCGACGTTGCCGCCGATGGTGCCGCGATTGCGGACTGCCGGGTCGCCGATCATGCCGGCGGCCTCCGAAAGGGCCGTTGCGGCCACGTTCAGGACTTCGGAGGAGGCCAGTTCCGCATGGGTGGTCAGCGATCCGATGCGAATTGTGCCGCCGTCGGAACTGATCCCGCGCAGGCTGTCGATCCTCCCGATGTCGATCAGCGCGGACGGCGATGCCAGCCGCACCTTCAGGATCGGAATCAGGCTGTGGCCGCCTGCGAGCAGCTTGGAGTCGGGGTGCTTGGACAGAAGTTCCGCAGCTTCCGCGACGGAGCCTGCCCGGTGGTAGTCAAACTCGGGTGCGTACACGGCTCAGTTCCTCCCTTGCGATTCCTGAATGGACCGCCACACGCGTTCCGGCGTCAGCGGCATGTTGACGCTTGCCACACCGAGGGGCTGCAGCGCGTCAATGACGGCATTGTAGACGGCTGCGGTCGACGCGATGGTGCCGGCCTCGCCGATGCCCTTGACCCCCAGCGGATGGTGAGGGGACGGCGTGACCGTCGAGTGCACCTCGATGTCGGGCAGGCGGTCGGCTCGGGGCAGAGCGTAGTCCAGCATCGTGCCGGTCAGGAGCTGGCCGTCCTCGTCGTAGACGCCCTCCTCCCACATGGCCTGGCCGATGCCCTGCACGATCCCGCCGTGGACCTGGCCCTCAACGATGACGGGATTGATCTGCGGGCCGCAGTCGTCCACCGCGATGTAGCGCTTCAGCTCCACGTTGCCGGTCTCCGAGTCCACCTCCACGACCGCAAGGTGGGCGCCGTACGGAAACACGAAATTCGGCGGATCGTAGAACGATGTCGCCTCCAGCCCGGCCTCCACTCCTTCCGGCATGTTCCAGGCCACATTCGCCATGAGGGCGATGTCCTGGATGGTCTTGCCGGTATCGGGGGAGCCCTTGACGAAGAAATTGCCGTCCTCGTACTCCATGTCCTCGACTGCCGCCTCGAGCAAGTGCGCGGCGATGATCTTCGCCTTGTCCCGGATCTTGCGCGCGGCAAGGGCGAGTGCGGCCCCGCCAACCGCTGTGGTGCGGCTGCCGTAGGTCCCCCAGCCCATCGGCGTGCTCTCGGTGTCGCCGTGGATGACCTTCACGTCTTCAGGCGAGACGCCCAGTTCGCCCGCGACGATCTGGGCGAACGTCGTTTCCTCGCCCTGACCGTGAGGGGACGCGCCGATCATGACGTTGACCTTCCCGCTGGGGTGGAACCGCAGGATGGCGCTCTCCCAGAGGCCGCCCTGGAAGCCGATCGCGCCGGCCACCTGCGACGGCCCAAGGCCGCAGATCTCCACATAGGTCGAGAGCCCGAGGCCGATGTGGCGGCCCTTTTCTCTCGCGGCGGCCTGCTCGGCCCGGAGACCCTCGTACCCCGCCTTCCCAAGCAGCTTGGTCAGGGCGCCGTCGTAGTCGCCGCTGTCGTAGGTCAGGCCCGTGACCACGTCGTGTCCGTCGTCGAACTTCGGGATGAAGTTGCGCCGGCGAACCTCCGCCGGGTCCAATCCCAGCCGGGAGGCGAGCAGGTCCACGAGACGCTCGACCATGAACGTCGCCTCGGGCCGGCCGGCTCCGCGGTAGGCCTCCACAGGGGTTGTGTTGGTGTAGATGCCGTACACGTCCTCGTGAATTGCCGGAATGTCGTAGACCCCCGAGAGCATGAGCCCGTGCAGGATCGTGGGGATGCCTGGGGCCGCCGTCGAGAGGTACGCTCCCATGCCTGCGTGAACGGTCGCCCGGAGGCCGGTGATCCTGCCGTCACTGGTGGCGGCCATCTCGATTTCCTGCACATGGTCGCGTCCGTGGGTTGTGGCCTGGTAGTTCTCGCTTCGCGTCTCCACCCACTTCACCGGCACGCCGAGCTTCTTCGAGCAGAAGACGGTGATGAAGTCGGCCGGATAGACCGCAATCTTGCTGCCGAAGCCGCCGCCCACCTCGGGCGCGATGACACGGAGCTTGTCCTCGGGCACGCCGTTGACGAGCGAGCACAGGAATCGCACAATGTGCGGGTTCTGGGTCGTGTTCCAGAGCGTTAGCTCCCCGGTGGCCTGCACGTAGCGGGCGAGGGCCGCGCGCGGCTCCATGGCATTCGGGATGAGGCGCTGCTGGACGATGGTTTCCTTCACGACCACGTCGGCGGCGCCGAAGGCCTCGTCGATGTCCCCGCCGCCGGTGACGGTCCAGTGGAAGGCCTGATTGCCCTTGATTTCGTCGTGGAGTTGCGGCGCGTCCTCGGCCGCAGCGGCCTTGGGCGCAATGACCGCATCCAGCGGCTCGTAGTCGACATCGATCAGGTCGAGCGCGTCGTAGGCCTGACTGCAGCTCTCCGCGACGACCACGGCCACGATGTCACCCACGTACCGCACCGTGTCCTTGGCGACGCAGTGGTATTCGGCAATGGTCAGACCGGAATTGGGCAGGAGCCAAGCGCAGGGCGCCGGAGCGATCTCGTCCACGGTGTCAGCGTGCGTGTAGACGGCGACGACACCGCTTGCCTCTGACGCTGCGGACGTGTCGATGCCATTGATGCGGGCGTGCGCGTACGGGCTGCGGAGCATGGCGGCATGCAGCGTGCCCGGAAGGACGATGTCGTCGGTGTAGGCGGCGCTGCCCGTGATTAGCCGGGGGTCTTCCCTCCGGCGGATCCCGGAACCAAATGTGGAGGCGCTCATTGGGAACCTCCCGCTGCGGCGTCCTGGACGGCGCGCACGATGTTCTGGTAGCCGGTGCAGCGGCAGAGGTTGCCCTCAAGGCCGTGGCGGATCTCCTCCGCAGAGGGGTCCGGGTTGCAGCGGAGCAGCTCGTGGGAGGCCATGATCATTCCCGGTGTGCAGAACCCGCACTGCAGGCCATGCTTGTTCCAGAACGACTCCTGGAGCGGATGCAGGCCATCGTCGCCGGCCAGCCCCTCGATTGTCGTGATCGAGGTCCCGTCCGCCTGGACTGCAAGGCAGGTGCAGGCCTTGGCCGACACCCCGTCCAACAGGACGGTGCAGGCGCCGCACTGGCTCGTATCGCACCCCACTTTCGTGCCGGTCAGCCCGAGCACGTCTCGAATGAAATGAACGAGCAACAGCCGCGGTGCGACGTTCCGGTCGTAACGGCGACCGTTGATCGTAATGCTCACGGGAATCTTCACCGATTCGCCTCCTTTCGTAAAGCAGCAGCGCGGCGGCAGGCCGCGCCGGAACTTTCAGCGAGATTGTATACCAACTGTGAAGCCCGGTCGGAACCGCAACCATCCCGAGCACACGGATTGCCGAACTGCGTGCCGGCGCCCAGAACGAGCGGGGACGTTCGTCGGCATCCCCTGAGAAGAGTTTAAACAGCGATCCGCTCGCTCATCGATTCGGCCGAGGACAACCGAAGTGGATTCGGAGACCTGGAAGCTCGGCCGGGCGACTCCGTGTCTTCCGCACCGGATCGGGTCCAGGTGCTTCCGTCGCACTAGACTGCACGTTGGGCCGACTCCCGGCCGTCCGCATCGGCAGCAGGAAGCTCCCTGCGGGTGGCATCGAGAGTTCGCCGCTTCCCGGGAGCCTATGGGTAGGTATAGGTCGATTGCAGGCCCAGAGGAATGCCCAGCGCCCAGTAGAGCCCCAGGGCCAGGGACCAGATGACAAGCAGACTGACCGAATACGGCAACATCAGAGAGGTGACCGTGCCGATGCCGGTGCCCTTCACCCAGCGCTGGCAGAACGCAACCACGAGCGGAAAGTACGGCATGAGAGGCGTGACGATGTTCGTGGTGGAATCGCCAACCCGGTAGGCTGCCTGCGTGAGTTCGGGGGAAAGCCCCACCTGCATCAGGATCGGGACGAACACCGGTGCCAGCAGCGCCCACTTTCCGGATGCCGATCCGACGACCAGGTTCACCATGGCGCTCAGCACGATGATGCCGGCGATGGTCATCATGCCGGGCAGGCCCATGGCCTTGAGCAGCTCGGCGCCTTCCACCGCGAGCAGTGCGCCCAGGTTTGACTTGGAGAACGCTGAGGTGAACTGTGCGCAGAAGAAGATCATGGTCAGGTAGTAGCCCATCGTCGACATGGACTTGCTCATGCCGGCGATGATGTCGCGATGACTTTGCACGGTTCCTGCCACATATCCGTAGACGGTGCCCGGAATCAGGAACAGCAGGAAGATCAGTGGGATCATCGACTGCATCAGCGGCGCCGCAAAGGAACTGAGCTGTCCGTTGGGAGCACGCAGGGGGGAATCGGCCGGAAGCACCGCGAGCAGCAGCACCAGCACACCCAGCGCCATGGTCGCGAGGCCCACCCATACCCCAGTCCGTTCGTTCCGCGAAAGCGCCTGCGACTCGACGTCGTCTGCGCCCTCGCCGTCGAGCGGCGTTCCTCGCAGCCGCGGTTCGATCACGCGGTCGGTCAGGATCCATCCGACGACGATCACAAGCAGGCTCGACACGCTCGTGAAGAGCCAGTTGCAGAGCGGGTTCACCTCGCGGCTCGAGTCCAGGATCTGTGCCGCCGACTGGGTGAATCCCTGGAGCAGGGGATCAATGGCCGACGGGATGAAGTTCGCGCTGAAGCCGCCTGAGACCCCCGCGAACGCGCAGGCGATCCCCGCGAGGGGATGCCGGCCGGCGGCGTGAAAGATGACGCCTCCCAGCGGAATCACAAGCACGTAGCCGACATCTGCCGCCGTGTGGCTGATGATCGCCACCAGAAGCAGCATTGGGGACAGCAGGCTGCGCGGAGTGATCCCCACTAGCCCCTTCAGAAGTGCCCGGATGAATCCGGTGTGCTCAGCGACACCGACTCCCAGCAGCGCTACAAGAACGACTCCAAGCGGTGCAAAGCCGGTGAACACCGTCACCATGCTGGCCAGGAAACCGGCCAGGCTTGGTCCCGAAAGCTGGTTCTCGACCGTGAGCGTCCGCGCTCCGTCCTTGGCCGGAACGGTGAATTCGTAGCCCGCCAGCAGCCAAGAGACGATCCAGACTGCGCCAAGGGCTATGACGAAGAGCGCAGCGGGGTCCGGCAAGCGATTGCCGACCCGCTCAACCCAGAAAAGTGCCCTCTGGACCCTGGTTGGAGGTGATTCGCGGGATGCATCGGAGGTCGCCATGGCTGGAGAGGAACTCCAGTATAGTGATGGCGAACGGCGCCCGACCCTGCGGACCCCCGTATCCGGCCGGAAGGGGATCGCCGGCGTCTTGGGAAGCCGGTTCACCATCGGCCGGTTGGGGCGCTTGGAAATCCGCGAGTCGTGGGTCCGGGAGAGCGACTGCCAGGCGTCCCGCCAGGGGGCGTCCCCGCGCTCGGCCTGCCGCAGGACTTGGCCACGCTCATTTCGGTTCCGCCTGAACCGCGCTGAGCCCGCTCCGGCATCCGCCGGGGACCTGAACCGGTCGCCAAACTCATCGGCGACCGGCCAACGCAGGCCGAAGAGGTCGAGGCGGGCCGGCCGAGAGGCCCCACCCGGTCGGTCGGGAAGGCAAGCCGCCCCATCTGGCGAACCACGCAGCTCCTTCCGCTCCACCGCTCCCCGTGTGCCACAATCGCCGTTGTTGGACGGACTGCCAGCGATTCGACGGAGTTGGCTGCAGGGGCGTTGACGTACTGATCCATGGCGCAGGCGCGGTTCGGCTCCAGATGGGCAATGATGCTCGCCATGCTCGGCATGGCTGTCGGCACCGGCAACATTTGGCGATTCCCTCGGATCGCTGCCAAGAACGGCGGCGGCGAGTTCCTTGTTGCGTGGATCGCTTTCCTGTTTCTGTGGTCGATTCCGCTGATCCTCCTGGAATTCGGGATGGGGCGAAAGACCCGCTCGGGGCCCGTCCGGGCGTTCGTGAGCATGGCAGGGCCCGGATGGGCGTGGACGGGGGCCATGGTCGTCTGCGTCTGCACCGGAATCCTCTGCTATTACTCCGTGGTCGCGGGCTGGACGGCCCGCTACGCCGTGGCAGCGTTCGGCGGAGAGCTTGCAGCCGCTGTTCCGGGCGCGTTCTGGACCGACTTCACGTCGTCGGCGTGGCCCGCCGCGTGCCATGCGGTCATGCTCACTCTGGCCGTCGTGGTTGTGGCCAAGGGCGTGACGGCGATCGAGAGGGTCGCCAAGGTCCTCATGCCGGCCCTGATCGCCTTGGTTTTCGTTTTGGTCGTGCGGGCGGCGACGCTTCCCGGAGCCGGGGAGGGCTTGGCCTACCTGTTCGGCATTGACTGGGGCCAGCTGACGAGGGCCCAGATCTGGATCGAAGCTCTGACGCAGAACGCTTGGGACACGGGTGCCGGCTGGGGTCTGGTCCTCTGCTACGCGGCCTACCAGCGCGACCGCGAGGACACGGCGCTCAACAGCTTCGTCCTGCCAGCCGCGAACAACACGATTTCGCTGCTCGCAGGGATCATGGTCATCTGCACTGTCTTCTCGGCGGTGCCGGCCCTCCTCGAGCGGGCAGCAACGGATCCGAGTCAGCTGCGAGGATTGGGATCTCTGGAGCAGGCTGTCCGTGAAGGGCAGCAGTTCTCTGCCCGGCTCATGCAGGACACCGTGTTCTCGGAGGACAATGCCGGCATCACGTTCATCTGGATGCCCGAGCTGTTCCGCTCGCTGCCTCACGGGCGACTTTTCATGGCCCTGTTCTTCGCAGCTCTCGCCTTTGCCGCATTCACGAGCCTGATCGCGATGGTCGAGGTGGCCGTGCGCGCTCTTGGAGACGCGGGGTTCGATCGCCGGAAGGCGGTCGTCGGCGTGGGGGCGGCCGGGTTTCTCGTCGGCCTGCCTTCCGCACTCAGCCTAGGCGTCCTGGACAATCAGGACTGGGTCTGGAGCGTCGCCCTGATCCTCTCCGGGCTTTTCTTCGCTCTCGCCGTCGGTCGATATGGCGTGCGGAGGTTTCGAGAAGAGACGCTAAATCACGAGCATTCCGATGTTCGGATCGGCTCCTGGTGGGATTTCGTGATCCGGGCAGTCGTCCCGTTCGAAGCGGTTGTGCTGACGACCTGGCTTCTCTACCAGGCTTCGCGGGACGATCCGGCAGGCTGGTTCGTGCCATTCGGCGCTGACCATGTCTTCAGTGTCGGCACCGTCCTCGTCCAGGTGGGAGTCGTGGCTCTCGTGCTCCTGCTTCTCAATCGGAAGCTTGCCGCATCGGTGCGGGTCGGAGGCTTCCCCACGTGAGGGCGCTCGGGCCGTCCGAGATCGCACGGGCCCTGCCGATGGCGGATGCCGTCGAGGCCATGCGGGACGCGTTTGCCGCGCATGCGGAGGGCACGGTGCTCGCGCCCGCGCGGTCCGTGCTTCGGACAGGCGGCGGATCCGGTGCCACGCTTGTCATGCCGGCGGCGCTGGAGGCGGCTGATCTGCCCCTGCTGGCAGTGAAGGTGGTTTCCGTGTTTCCGGAGAATCGCCGGCACGGCCTGCCCTCGATCCATGGCACCGTGCTGGCCATCGATGCGGCCACCGGCGTGCCCAAGGCCCTGCTCGACGGCGCCTCCCTGACTGCAATCCGCACGGCCGCGGCCTGCGGAGTTGCGGCCGACTGTCTCGCCCGCCCCGAGAGCCGGGTGCTGGCCGTGTTCGGCAGTGGCGTCCACGCCCGCACGCAGGTGGAAGCCATGCGGACTGTCCGCGGAATCGAGGAAGTGCGCATCTTCAATCCCAACGTGCCTTCGGCCAGAGCAATGGCTGACGAGCTTGCAATGTCGTCCTCCGCGCCCTGCGGATTCCGCGCCGTCGGGTCGCCCGCCGCGGCACTGGCAGGCGCCGACATCGCCTGCGCCGCCACAACGTCACGGGTGCCTGTGTTCGAAGACGCGGACGTCCCGGATGGGCTTCACCTCAGCGCGATCGGCTCGTTCAAGCCCAAGGACCGGGAGATTCCGGGAGCCACGGTCGCTAGGGCGCGGATCGTGGTGGACGACCGCGAGTCGGCGCTGGAGGAGGCGGGAGACCTTCTGATCCCCATGAGCGAAGGGCTCATTGACGAGGGCAGCATTCACTGTTCCCTTGGGGACCTGGTTCTGGATCGCTGCGAGGGGCGCGCCTCGTCCACCCAGGTGACCCTGTTCAAGTCGGTCGGGCTGGCGGTCCAGGACGTCGTTGCCACCCAGGCGGTTCTGCGGCGAGCCGCGGCGCTCGGCTTGGGCGGAAGCGGGGTCTGGTAGGCCTATTCGACGACTAGGACCGGCTCGCCAAGCACCTCCCGCCGGGGCTCCAGGCCGAGCCCCGGCGCAGCCGGCGCGGCCAGCCGCCCTCGCTGGCGGACGGGAGGGTTTCTCGCTGTGCTTACCGTCACGTAGCTGTTGAAGTCTGTCGAGGTGAAAAGAAACTGGGGCGGCGTGCTGTGCGCCAAGTGCGCGATCGCCGCCGTCGTGAAGTCGCCGCCCCAGGTGTCCTCCACGGTCATTGCGATGCCCAGCGACACGCAAAGGTCCCGAAGCTGACTGGCCTTCGTCAGGCCTCCGAGCTTGCTGATCTTGAGGTTGATCACGTCCATCGCGGCATCCCCGTTCGCCCGCAGCAGGGCGCCGACGCTGGCGATGGATTCGTCCAGAACAAAGGGATGGCGCGTGTGTCGGCGGACGGACAGGCACTCCTCGTACGACAGGCAGGGCTGTTCGATGTAGACGTCGACGTCCCGGACCGCCCGAACGACCCTCATCGCGTCGTGCATGAGCCAACCGGTGTTGGCGTCGGCGATCAGGCGGTCTCCCGGGCCGACCACGGCGGCGGCGGCCCGGATGCGCTCGACGTCCTCCGCCGGGTCCGCCCCGACTTTCAACTGGAACCGCGTGTAGCCCTCCGCGCGGTGCGTCGAGACGAGCTCGGCCATTCTCGCCGGAGTCTCTTGGGAAATCGCGCGATACAGTACGAAGTCATCGGCCTGCCGCCCTCCCAGCAGGCTGGAGATCGGAAGGCCTGCGACCCGACCGAGGATGTCCCAGCAGGCGATGTCGATAGGGGATTTGACGTAGGGGTGCCCCTTCAGGGCCTCGTCCATCCTCCTGTTCAGGACTCCGAGACAGGTGGGGTCCATGCCGATCAGGCTCGGTCCGATCTTGGCGATGCCGGTCCGGGCACCCTCGGCAAAGGCCGGGAGATAGGCCGGTCCCAGCGGACAGACCTCGCCGTACCCGCAAACGCCCTCGTCGGTATCGACCTGCACAAGCGTGCTGTCGAACACGGAGACCGTGTTGCCGCCGGACCAGTTGTAGGGTCCCTCAGCCAGCGGCAGGTCCGTTTGGTAGGCGCTGATCTTCCGGATCTTCATGGGGTCGAAGCTTCCTAGCCGTGCGTGCCGTCCTTTCGTGACCGGTCGCGAAGCGTAAAGAACACCGTGCCCGCGACGAAGTACACAAGCGTGGGGATCGTCAGGTGCGAATGCAGGTCTGCCAGCGCTGCCCCGTAAGTTTCCGGCGGAGTGCCCAGCAAGGAGTAGCCAAGCCAGAGACACGAGCCGAGTGCGGCCGCCGCCGCAAAACCCGACACTCGCTCGGACCAGGACTTGGGAGTGGCCGCCGGGCTCGGCGCCGGCCCGGAAGCCGGGACGCTGCGGCGGGGCCGCGGTGCTTCCGCCGGCCCCGCCTCGCCGGCCCCCATCGCCTTCGCCAGGAGCCAGTACGAAACCATGGCGAACGCGTAGACCGGGAGGAACAGGAAGAAGAGGTGCAGGAGGCCGCTCCTTTCGAGACCAATGGCTGCCGCAACGGAGGTGCCCCACGCCAGCAGGGCGGCCCAGTTGAGTGTCAGGCCCTTGCTGGTCGCCCAGTACCGGTTCAGTCCGGTCCTGGGGAAGATCCAGTGTTCAGTGACGACGATGGCGCCAATCGGCGAGATCAGGAGGCCGTAGATCGCCACGTAGTCCAGCAGGCCCGTGAACACGAACGGGAAGCATGCAACCACCGTGGTTGCGATTCCCGCGACGAGCGTGACCTTTGCCCGCGACCAGTTGGGCGTCACCGCCTGTAGCGCCAGGCCCACGCGATACAGCGTCGGGTTGGAAGTCGTCCATCCGGCGATGACCACGGCAAGCGCCCCGACCCATCCCAGAGCCTGGTAGCCGACCTCGCCCGCATCGAGCTGCACCAGGTGCTGACCCATCAGCAGGGCCGCGCCGGCGCCCATCAGTCCGGCGCAGATCCAGGCCAGGTAGTGGCCGAGGAACATTCCGAAGGACGAGTAGAGTCCGTACGAGGCCTTCCGCGCGAACCGGAACAGCGCCATGTCGGACAGGGCTCCGTGCATGCCAAGGTTGCAGATCCACGCGAAGGCGGCGACCTTCCAGAAGCCCATGGGCTCGCTGCCATCAGGCGTCTGCCCTGTCCAGACGGTACGGCCAGCCATTTCGAAGAAACCGTTTCCGCCCGCCGCCTCGAAGAGTTCCGGCAGCACGGCGATTGCTCCGACGATGAACATCAGGAACATCCATGGGGAGCAGACCGTGGCGAATGTCGCCAGCCTCTTGAATCCAAGGACCGCCAGCGTCACCACGACGGCACCGACTCCAAGAACGACCAACACGAACCGGAAGTCAGTCGGATACCAGTCCAGCTGCGGCGGGATCCCGAACGGTATTCGCACGGCCGAGGCCGAGACGGTGATCATGCAGCCCGCCATGATCGAGTACAGGACGGCGTTGACGACGTTGTAGATCGATGTTAGCCGCGGGCCCCCTATCTTCCGCAGGTACCAGTACAGGGTGAGGCGCGTGTCCACTGCGAGCGGCGCGCAGACAAGCGTCCAGGTGAGCACGGCCAGCAGGTTGCCGATGACCAGGCCGAAGAAGATGTCGTGAACGCTGGCGCCCCAGTTCACAAAGGTCACGCCGATGACGAATTCGGTCGCGGCGACATGCTCCCCCGCATACGCCCCTGCGAAGTATCCAGGCCCGAGCAGCCGTGACTTGGGAATGGGCTCCCGGTCGAATTCGTAAAGGAACTCGGGATCGTGGCTGGCGGAGACTGTCTGCGTCGCACTCATTGATTGGCTCCTTGGTCCGTTCCGGTGTCTGCCTTCACCTTCGGCCCGTCACGGACTCCTCGTATGCCCGCACCTGGTCGAGCCATGCCGATTCCTGCGGAACGCCCCGCATTTCGCAGTAGTGGTCCCAGACGGCGCCGAACGGCATCGTCAGCATCTGCTCGAGCAGGGCCAGACGACCCGTAAAGTCACCGTCTTGCTCCATCCGGCGGAGTCCCGCCGAGGGCTCGAGCAGGGCCATCAGCAGGGCCTTCAGCATCGCCCGGGCCCCGATCACCCAGGCAGCCACGCGGTTGATGCTCGCATCGAAGAAATCCAGCCCGATATGCACCCTGGACATGTACCTTCCGCGAACGAGTTCCTTTGCGATCTCGCGCAGCTCATCCGAGACCAGGACCACATGATCACTGTCCCAGCGCACGCCGCGACTCACATGCAGCAGCAGGCGATCGACCCACAGCAGCACCGAGGAAATCTTGTCCGAGACGACCTCGGTCGGGTGGAAGTGGCCCGCATCCAGGCAGAGGACGGTGCCCCGGGATGCCGCATAGCCGAGGTAGAACTCGTGGGATCCGACCACATAGCACTCCGAGCCGAGCCCGAAGAGCTTGCATTCGACCGCGTCAATATTGTGCTGCGGATCCAGCGGCTCGCTGAAGACGGCATCCAGCGCTTCCACGAGCCGCTCCCGCGGCGTCCGTCGGTCGGCTGGCAGATCCTTGTATCCGTCGGGGATCCAGACGTTGGTCAGGCAGGGCGTGCCGAGCGCCTTGCCGAACGATGCGCCGATCCTGCGGCAGGCCTTCGCGTGCTCGACCCAGAACTGGCGGATGCCGGGATCCGAATGAGCGAGGGTGAACCCGTCGGCTGCCATGGGGTGCGCGAAGAACGTGGGATTGAAGTCCAGCCCCAGATTCCGGTCTCTTGCCCAGTCGCACCAGCCGCTGAAGTGCTCTGGCTGCAGCTCGTCGCGTCCGATCCTCCTGCCGTCGGTCTCGGCGTAGATGGCGTGCAGGTTGAACCGATGGCGGCCGGGAATCAGAGACAGCGCCGACTCGAAGTCCATCCGAAGCTCCGACGGCGACCTCGCCTGGCCGGGGTAGTTCCCGGTGACGGCCAGTCCACCGCCGACTTCCCCGGTTCCCCCCTCGAACCCTCGGATGTCGTCACCCTGCCAGCAGTGGATCGAGAGGGGTATCGAGGAGAGGGCCTGAAGTGCCGAGTCGCAGTCAACGCCCAAACCAGCGTAGCGCTCCCGGGCAAGCGCGTATGCTTGCTGCGCTGACAAGATGCAATCAAGAATAGACCATCCGCCTTGCGGGGACTCGGCTGGGCGGCCGGGCTGCCGCGCCCCGCGGTCGCGATCCAGGCGGGACAAGGGGTTCTCGCGAGCCCTTCGCAATCTCGGTTCTGCCCGCTTCGAGTCCGACCGCGTGGCCCGGAGCCGCATTGGTCAGGGAGTGGCGGCAGGGTCGGGAGTTGGGGCACCAGTGTGGGGAACGGCGAGTTCAGGGTAGCCCGACGGAGGCCGCGAAGCGACCGAGACCGGTTGGTGAACAATCCTCACAGAAGAATCGTCAACGAAGGTCTGTCGAAACTGATTCGCAGAAGCCCCAGATCTTCCGGACTGGGATGACGGCGATCGCGCGGCGCGTGAGCGACGGGCGGATGCCGGGCTGGATCGAACAGATGCCCATTGCCGCGCCTGCCCCCTCCTACACGAGGTCCGTTGCAGATGATCCCGACCCCTGGGACCGTCAGTCGAGCAATGCCGCATTCTCCCCTAATTCGCGCTCCTCGCGGCATCTGCTCTGTCGCGCCGGGCCTGACTGCCAAGTCCAGAGGGCCTGCAGTCCGGACCCTCGGCGATTCGACTGGCGGCTCACCTGCGCATTTGCTGGGAAAGGTACAGTCCGAGCCCGGCATCGCTAATGATTTGCAGTTGGGACTCGAGCCAGTCGATCCTTAATTCCTCATCCGCGAGAATGCTCTCCAACAACTCCCTTGACGCGTCGTCTTCATGCTTGACGCAGACATCGATTCCCGCATTGGCGCAATTGGCCGTGTCTCTGGCAAGCTTGCGGTCACGTGCGTGAATCTGGCCGACGTCGGTTCCGATCCGAAGGTGGTAGGTGTCGCGCAAGTTGGGCATCCCCTCGAGGAACAGGATCCGGTCCACGAGCTGCTCCGCGAACACCATGTTCCTGATCGATGCCTTGCGGATGGCGTGGGCGATGCCTTCGTATCCCCAATCCAGGCACATGCGGGCGTGGAGGAAGGACTGGTTGATGGCGGTCAACTCGTACTTGAGGAGCTGACGCAACGAGGTAAGTACATTGGGGTTGCCCTTCATTCTCGACTACGCTCCGTATCGCTCGAAAGTACCGGCGCTGAAGCCCCAAGTGGGCCTCCCAACCAGAATCATAGCCCAGTCCCGCGATTCTCGCCCGCTTGGCGCGGCAACTGGCCGCCAGTCAGCCGGCTCTCCGACACTCGGACGACATTGGAATGGCATCGGCTGGACGCGACGGCCGTCCCTTCCTCCCCAACACTCCGAACAGGTGACATCTTCACAGCTCTCTGGCAATTGCCCACTGGTCGACGAGTCCACGGCCGGCTCGGGCCTTGCGTGACGGGGCGCAGTCGGCTTGCATTGAGGCCACTAAGGGCCAGCGGACTGGTGTTCCGTCATAGGGTGGTTTTCGGGTGGACGGCCTTGGGCTTGCACCGAGCACCAGCGTCACTTTCCGGCGGCCGGCGTCATGCCCCTCCAGCAGGCCCGCCATCTCGTGCACCCAGTCCGTATTCGTGCGACGCTCGCGGGCCCTCGCCTGCCGCCTGCCGCTCGGCGGCTCGCAGAACACGTGCGCCGCCGCCGTGCCCGCCAGTTCGCACTCGTAATGCACCCGCTGCGGATGGTTCCCGGTCGCCGGCAGACTCTCGCGCGTCTCCTTGACCAACCGCACCGGCCGCTTGTCCATGGACACCGTCGGGTGCTGCGCATGCACCATGGTTCGTGTGCGGCGCCGGTAGGCATCCGCGAACGGCCGCTCGGTCCAACCCGGCCCGTCCGAATCCATCTTGAGCAGGATTCCGGCGAGTCGCGCCATCTGGCCACTGCCCCTGAGCTCGTTGATCGTGGCGTCGCCAATCTTGCGCTCTTCCTCTGTCAGACGGAACATGTACTTCCGGTGCATCATCTTCTCTTGGGCCTCGCCCGTCCCAAGTAAGACACATGCCGCCTGAATTGTTAGATCTGACAGAACGCCAGACCATCCGTTCCAAACGCTCGAGCGTAACCGAGATGAGCAAGTAGGGCAGGAGGATCGGTAGTCGCTTGTCCAAATGCACTAGATGTGCCTTCCAGACCGCCAAACAGGCGCTGTAGCCGGCCTGCCTAGAAGACGAGGCGGAGGCCGAAGCGTGCCGTGATCGGATCCAAGAACCGGTTTCTCATCAGGAAGCGCGGATCTTGGGTTGCGCCCTGCGAGGCCGCAATCGCCTCGTAGTTGTAACCGTTCAAGACCTGTGAGATGGGGTCTCCGGGTTGCCACAGCGGCAGGGTCTGGCGGTACAGGCTGCGGAAGGTCCGCAAGGCAGTTTTCTGGTTGAGGACGTTGATCACGTTGAAGTTCAGTTCAAGCCACTTGCTCTCGTCTGCAAACGGGTAGAAGCGCTGGATCACGGAGAGGTCAGTCTGTGTCCAAGCCGGGTTCCTGCCGTCGCTTCCGCGATTGTCCACAAGAACGTCAACGTGCTCCAAGTCGACCGTCCGACTGATCGGAGTACCGCTCATGGCACGAAGGAATCCGCCGATTTCCATTTTCCATGGCGTGATGTACGCCCAGTTGGCTTTGAGCTGGTGCGCTCTATCCGTGCCCAGCGGCCCGTCGATCAAGCTGCCGTTGGAGTCGTAGTTCAGGAACCATAGGTCGAAGTCCCGGTCCACGTTCGGACTGAGGCGGCCGTTTTCATCGGAACTGCCCAAGCCAGAGTACAGGCCGTGGAGTCGCGAATACACATAGGCGAAATCGGCAAGCCACCTATTGTGGAAGGCTCTCCGAAGGCGGGCTTCCCACGCGTTGTAGGTCCTCTTGGGCATAGGCGTGGGCGGCAGGCCCGCTTCGATGAATCTGTCCACCGAAAGGCCTCGGCCCGGATTGGTGATGTAGTAGGCCTCCCCGGCCGGAGTCTGGCGGCCCACGTCCTCGATGGCTCTGTCGAGGTTCTTGCGGGTGTACCGAAACGACAGCACATAGTCCGTCGCGACCTCGTATTCGAGACCGGCCACGGTTCCGGTCATGCGCATCGGCTTGAGATCGGGGTCGAGATCTTCGAAGGACGGAATACGCCAGTTCCGAGTCTCCAGAAACGTTCCCGGGTAGTTGCCTTGGCCTGAGAACCCGCCGATCTGGGTCCAGTCAAGCGTGCTGTCATCCATCAGGTAGTAGTGGCTCAGCCATTTGAATCCTCCGAAGGAGCCGTTGGCCATCTCCAGTTTCATGGCATCGTAGAACTGGCCCCAACTGCCGACCAGCTTGAGCCTCGCGTTGCCGAGCACGTCGTAGGCAAACCCAACGCGGGGTGCGATCTTGTCGAAGAAGTTCCACTTGAAGGCCGCTCCCGAGAATTCCGGCAGATCGCTGAAGGATGGGATCTCCTCCCGCTCCATGCGCAGGCCGATATTCAGAGTCAGCGACCCGTTGATTGTCCACGAATCCTGCACGAACAGAGCGTGCCTGTTCGTGCTAACATTGGCCAAGACGCCGAACGGAGAACGCAGTTCGTAGTAACCGCACGGGTCGTAGAGCATGCCGTCCGGGCCCGTACAAGTGCTGGTGCGCACAGTGCCGTCCACCAAGGTGTAAGGTCGGGTGTAGCGGTACAGCAGATAGTCGTACTTGTAGGAATCATTGATGTCGTGCCCGAGCCCGTTGAGCTGCCAGCCAAAGCGCAGGTTGTGTCGCTGGCCGGCCGTGTTGGCCAGATAGCTCCCCGTCACCGAAATCGTGCTCTTCTTTTGGAAGTCTTGCGACGTTTCGAAGCTCGCGCCGTGACTGATCGAGTAAAAGCCTCGGGGACGATACAGCGGGCTGTCCGACGCGAATCCGATCAGGCCTGGCGATTCAATGAACCGGTGACGAACCTGTTGTGGTCCGAGCAGTTGCTCGGTCTGGATGGCATTCAGGCCCCACCGGGCGTCCACCACGAAAGTGGGTGTCGGGGTGAACATCGCCGCCCCGGCGACGGTGTGACCGGGGTATTCGTAGCCTTCTTCCGACCAGCGAAAGTTCGGGTTGGAAGTGCCGTCGAGATCAGGCAATCCACCTTTCCGCTTCGTGAAGTCTGAAGCCCAAGAGGCCATCAGGCGGACTTTCTCCGCAGGCTGGAAATCGACCTTCGAAGTCGTGCTCCTCAACTGTTCGTTGCGTTTGAAGACGCCGGACTCTCCCGAGGTGAACGTCACCGATCGCGAACGGTTGCGCACCTGTGGCAGCAGCGCACCGAAGAACCAGGCCCGATCGCGCCAGATGGGACCGCCTAAGGTGAAGCCGAATTCGTTCGTGACCAGCCCATCTTCTGGATCGTAGACGTACTCCGCTACGTCGACATCTTGAGTCGGATCAAGACGGAGTCGCTTGTTGGGCGCCCCGTCAACGGCGCTCCCGCTGCCATACCACAGCAGGCTTCCGTGAAAACTGTTGGACCCGCTCTTGGTCTGGACGCTGAGTACGCCGCCCATCGCCCCGCCGAATTCCGCCTCGTATCCGGCAGTCTTGAGCTGGAACTCTTGCACCGTCTCGACGCGCAGGTTCTGATTGTTGAGGCCGTTGTACATGCTCGTCGTGTCGATGCCGTCGACATAGAAGACGTTTTCCGCGCCCGAGGAGCCGTCGACCGAAATGCCGCGAACCGTCCGCCCCTTGTGAGAGACATTGCCGGCTAGGGCTTCGATGTTGACGCTGGGTGTGTAGCGGGCGTATTCAGTGAAGTCACGACCGCCTGCGGCATTGGTGAGCCTGTCGCCTGAGAATATCGAGGCCTGCTCGCTGTTGAACGTATCGATCACTGCCGTGCCTGCTTCGACCACGATCGTGCTGTCGACTCGGCCGACTTCGAGGGGCATCTCCACCAAGAACGTCCGACCGATTTGGACCAAGACGTCCTCGTTCATGACGGTTTGAAAGTCTTCGGCCCGAACCTTCACGCTGTAGTTTCCCGGCGGGAGATTGCTGTTGAAGACCGACCCATGTTCGTCGGTGACAGCGAGGACAGATCGGATCAAGGCCGGGCTTCTGAACTCAACTTCGGCACCGGGAATAACGCTGCCAGTTTGGTCAGTTACGAGCACGTGCAGCCCGCCGACCTGTTGCTGGGCAACGCCGCGGCCGTGAGTGGCAATCAAGGGAATAGCGAATAACGCGAATCGCGCAATGGTTTGACGATACATGTGACTTTCCTGGTAGTAAGCGTTCAGTGTGGGGCGCAAGTATGGCCGCAGGGTTCTTCAAAGTTCGTAGCGGTGACTAGCTCGTGCTCCGTCGCAGAATGACTCTCGGGTAGACGGCCTGGAGCTTGCAGCGAGCGTCGTCGATCCTCATCTGCCGTTCCACTCCTCGCTGGCGTGCGCTGACATCGGTGGACCAAGCGGCGGTCTGCGTGCGCAGCTCGTTGAGGGAGCCGATGCGGTGCACTCTCAGGCACTGGCGGGCCATCGCGCTCAACTCGCATTTCGCCACGTTCAGCGAGCTGCCGTGCTTCGGTGTGTGGCAGAACTCGACCGGACACACCAGTTCTCGTGCCCGCCCGGGCTCGAACGCCGCGTAGAACGCTCTTTTCGTGTAGGTGTTCAGATTGTCCGGCACCAGCGTGACCTTCTCGCACCCCGCGTAGCGCCCCTCCAGAAGGCCCGCCACCTCGTCCGCCCAGTCCGTTGTCGTGCGACGCTTGCGGACCCTCGCCAGCCGCCGTGCGCTCTTCCCCAGTCAGAAGAACTATGCACTTCTTTTGCGTCACTGGCTTCCGGGCCTCGCCCGTCCCAAGTAGGACATGATCTGCCTGAATCGTCAGAAGTGACAGAACACTAGAAACGGTAAACCATCAGCAGCTGCGGAAGAATCTCGCGCGCGTCCTTGAAGCCGAACTTGTTGATCCAGACATGAAACTCGATTCCAGCGAACCAGCGGCCCTCAAGCCCCGCCAGTGCCTTGCCCAGGTCGACCCGGAACTGCGGCTGGAGAAGGATCCAGTACGGTGCGCGCACGCCGAACTCGGTGTCTCTCGGGCTCTTCCACTCACCGTGACCCTCGAAGGAGAACGACGCCTTTCCGACCTTAAAGGGAAGTCCCCAGTTGAAGTCCACCAAGTGGCTGGGGCCCTCTTTCGGCGCCCCGCCCGCCGCCAGTCCCTTGGACCCGTCCAACAGGTACATGTAGTCGAGATTGGCGAAGGCGAATCCGGGAAGGTCCAGCTGGATTCGCCCCCCCGGACCGAGGTTGAGAAATTTCGCCTGTGCGCCCCAGTTCAACGCGGCAAGCGGCCCGGCGTCTCGGATCGGGCCCCATGAGAGCTTGCGTCCCGTAATGGCCCCCAGGCTCAGATACGGGTACCACTCGAGGTAGACATCCCTGTCTGCCTGCGACCCCGAGCAGCAGATCATGTCAACGAAGAAGAAGTTCTCGCCGAATTTCCATCCGCTTGCATGCTGAAGCGTCTGGATGTGCTGGAATCCGTCCGGACTGACCAGATGGGGGCGAAGCGCTCTGCCCCCTTGGTACTGGAATTCCGTGACGCTCCAGCTTTGCGGCAAAGCCGTCGCGCGGGTCGCGAGGACGCAGGCCGCCAGGATGCCGAACCTGGCGATCCGCTGTTGCAGGCTCGATGCACATCCGCCAGCGGCTAACGGTGACGCCTCGCTTCGGCAAGGCGTCACGCTAGGCACTTGAGAGTCGCCGCTCACCCTCTGCTTGACTCGGAACTCCTTATAGCGCCGGATTCAACTGCTGTGCGACACTCTCCTAGAAGATCCACTTCAGACCGAACTGGATCCTCCTGGGCTCGGAGGCGGTTACGATCCGGCCCGCTGCGGGACGTCCGATTTGTGTGTTCGGCCTGCCGAACACCGGCGTGTTTGTGAAGTTGAACGACTCGAACCGGAACTGCAGGTAGTCGCCCTCCCAGGGAAGGTTGAACCGTCTGGAGAGCGAGAAGTCGATGGCCGTCGTGCCGGGGCCCCAGATCAGATTCCGCCCGGCGTTGTCCAGCATGCCAGGCTGGCCCGCTACGACCGCATCGGTGTTGAACCAGCGGTCGATCGTTCGCTGCGATGCCGGCAGATTGAGCTCCCCCACGAGATCGCCGCGGTTGGCTCCGCCGACGTTCGTCGTGTTCTGGTTGAAGGAGTGGCTGTCCGGTGTTCCGCCGAGGAAGTTGAGAATGCCGCCGATCTGCCAGCCGCCCAGGATCCACGCACCGGGGCCGGAACTGAGCATGTTCTTGCCCGGTCCGAACGGAAGCTCGTAGACGATGCTGGTGACGTATGCCAGCCGGCGGTCGAGGGAGGCGTTGCCCCGCTCGATGGTCTGGTTGTAGGTGAACCGCTGCTGGGATGTGGTGCCGGTGGTGAGGTTCTCGTTCACGATGTCGATGTTGTGGGCCCAAGTGAACGAGCTCAGGAACGTGAAGCCGCCGGTGAAGCGCTTCTCCGCCTTGATCGTCAGCGAGTTGTAGTTCTGGTTCAGGAAGTTCACGCCGCGCAGGCCGACAGAGTTGAAGAACGGACGGATCCTCCGGTTCTGCCATCTGACCGTGGGGTGGGGCGTCAAGGGCCGGTTGATGTTGATCGCACCGTGAATCTGCGAGGTGGAGGAGCCGTTGTAGCCGATGGTCAGCAGGGTGTCTCCCGGAAGCTCGCGCTGGATGTCGAAGAACCACTGGCCGGCATAGAAGCTCGGCCAGACGCCGTCCTTCTTCACATTGACGTTGAGCCCCGCTCTCGGGAGCCCTGCCCGCGTGGAGGCCGGGAACCCGTCCTTGGTGAAGAACGAGCTGAAGTCGCGAGGTTGGGCGTTGTCGAACTCGTTCGACTGAGGGGCGCCCGTGTTGAAGCGTGCTGCCTCGCCGCCCGTGTTGTCGTGCTCGCCGTAGAAGAGGCCCGCGCCCACCCGGACCACCGTCTGATCGTTGATCCGGTACGCAAGGCCGATTCGCGGCGCGAAGTTGTTCAGGTCGTTCTCACAGGCGCAGTCCGAGCCGCTCTCAGGCGTGCGGAAGTGGGGCAGGTATTCCGCCTCGCCCCACCCTCCCTGGCGGACGGGCAGCCGCTCGCCGGGTTCGATGGAGCGTCCGTTGACCTCTCCGAGAAACCGCACAACCGTGCTGTTCAGTGTGTGGCTTTGCGGATCGGGGAACGTGGGTGTGAGGAACAGTTCGTAGCGAAGCCCCATGTTCAGCGTGAGCCTCGGTGTGAGCTTCCAGTCGTCCTGGACGAAGACTCCCCAGTATGGGATGACCTGCTCCTCGCCGTTCGGCCAGCCCCACCGGCCATTGGCGTTCCATCCCAGCAGCCCGTCCGCGACTGCGTTTCCGGTTGCGCCGCGGCTGGCCGCGACATTCGGCATTTCCGCCGTGTAGACGCCCGTGTACTGAAACCTGCCGCGGCGGAATCTGGACGGGGAGCGGGGGATCTGCGTGCGGCGGTACTCCGCCCCCACCTTGATCGTGTGGCTGCCTTTGACCCAGGTGAAATTGTCAGAGATCTGCAGATTGTCCATCTTGTTGACGTTGGGCCAGAACGCCCGCGGACCAACGGCCGTGAAGCCGCTCAGCAGAGAGAGCGCGTAGCCGTGATCCAGTCCGTCGTCGATGGAATCGCCCGGCGCTCCCAGAACGCCGAACTGCGAGTTCAGCGACTCGGTGAATGGTATGTCGAACCGCGTCGGGAAGAAGGTGTATCCGAATCGCAGCTCGTTGAACATCGTCGGGCTGATGGTCGAGTGGAGGGCCGACGCCCAGTTCTGTCCGGGCAGGTCGATGGTCTGCCCGTTTCCGCCGTTCGCCGGCAGAGGCAGCTGGCCGTTCTGCAGGACGAACTCGTCACGGATCGAGTACCGAGCGAACCAGCGGTTGCCGGGAGTCATGTTCCAGTCGAACTTCATGTCGTACTGGTTGTGGTCGATCGTGTCCGCCGGCGCATAGAAGTGGTTGTTCCTCTCGTGCTCCCTTCCTGCGATGTTCGGAGCCGGATAGTTGCTGAACAGTGCTGTCGCGACCGGGTCGAAGCGGCTCGACGGGATCACGAAGTTCGGAAACGCCGATCGGGTGCCGTCCTCGGAGAGCGTCAGGGGATCGTAGATCCTGCGGTCCGGGTCCGGCTGCTGAGAGAAATCACCTCCCAGCGCGTCCCTGCTGGGAATTGAGGCGGTGAAGCTCTGGCCCGCACGATCCTTGGTGCCTTGGAAGCTGAAGAACCCGAACAGCGTGTTGCGGACGATCGGGCCGCCGACTGTCCCGCCGTACTGGTTGCGCCGGAGGGTCGGCTTGTCCGACCCGACGCGGTTGGCGAAGAAGTTGGTGCCGTCCAGCTTGTCGTTGCGAATGAACTCGTAAAGCGAACCGTGGAACTCGTTGGTGCCTGACTTCGTGCTTACGAGCACCTTGGCCCCCATGCGGTAGCCGTACTCGGCAGACATGTTGTTGGTCACGACCTTGAATTCGCCGACCGCGTCTACCGAGGGCTTGGTGGCCTGTGCCTGGAATCCCAGCGCGCCGCCCGAATTGCGCGAGGAGTTGTCCGCGCCGTCAAGCAGCACGTTCGTTTGCGCCGCATGCATCCCGACAGCCAGGATTCCGCCCTCGCCGCCCCGGACGCCGTCGTGGCGCGTTCCCTTGCCCATCTCGCGCGAGGGCAGGACCCCGACGGAGAATTTCGCGAGTTCGAGGTAGTTGCGGCCATTGAGCGGCATCTCGAGGATCCGCTTCGAGTCGATGACCTGGCCGACTTCCGTCTTCTCCGACTGGATTAGGATTGCGGCGGCGTTCACCTCGACCGTCTCAGTGACGGAACCCACCGACATCGCGCAGTCGATGCGCATCGTCTGCTGGACCTCCAGACGCACTTCCGGGAACTCCTGAGTCGAGAATCCGTCGGAGGAGCAGGTGACCGAGTAGAGGCCCTGGTTCAGGCCGGGAGCCGTGTAGAACCCGACCTCGTTCGTCGAGACTGAACTCTCGGTTCCCGTCTCGATGTTCGCCACGACGATCGAGGCGCCGGGTATCACGGCGCCCGTATCGTCTGTTACCGTTCCTTGGATCGTGCCGCTCGTCTGGGCGAATGACAGCCCGATAGCGAAGGAGCACGCCAGCGTCAAGCGCAGCAATGAATTCATAAAACCCCCTAAATCGAAAGCCGATCTCCGCACGACTCTCCAGTGTGTCGAAGACGGCCTCGCTTCATCGTAACGTGAGCCATCGAGCATGGTCAATGTTTGCGGCATCGCGAGACGATGCCCGTCGCGCAGGGGCCACCGCATCTTCCGCTAGCGCGGACTTGGCGACAATCGCAGGAACCGCTGCATTGCGGAAGCTGAACGCTCCTGCTGGCCGAGCTCCCTGTACACGCCAGCCAGCGCATACTGGATCGCCGGGTCGTCCGGGGCGTGCCGCGCTGCGATCTCGAGGGCGTCGGCGGCCTCGTCCAGCTCGCCAGCCTTTCGCAACACGATTCCCAGTTCCAGCCGCACCGTGGCACTCCCGGGATCGATCGACGCGGCGAGTTCCAGAGATTCTCTTGACGGCTCAAGGTCGCCGAGGTCATGCAGAAGGCTTCCCAAATGAAAGTGCGGCCAGACCGTCCCGGCGCTTCCTTCGTCGCCGAGGGAGATCGCTCGGCGGTAGGCCTCCGACGCCTCGCCAAGCCGGCCAAGTCCCTCCAGGCACTGGCCCAGAAGGTCGTAGGTCTCGACCGAGCCGCCGGTGAGAGCGATTGTCTGCTCCAGTTCGCTCACTCCCGCCCCGAAGCGCTGCTGATGGTAGTGCACCCTCGCGATTGCAAGACGGTACGGTTCCTGTTCGGGGTGCGACCGTAGCAGCTGCTCCAGCTCGGCCCTCGCCCAGTGTCTTCGTTCCAGGCGGAGAAACGAGTTGGCGAGCAGGAATCGAGCCTCGCGCTCAAGCGGCGAAATCGTGTCCGCGCGCTTCAGGGCTGCTGCGGCCGGGTAGTAGCGGCCTGACTGGTAGTGCGCGATTCCGAGCGCGCGAAGGAGAGCCGCGTTGTCCGGGTCCGTCTCCGAACCACGGAAGAGAATGCTCTCGGCATCCCTCCACGACGCCTCCCCCACCGCCTTTGCCAGCGCCGCCGCCTCACTCTGCTCGATGCCCAGGCGATACGGGTCTATGGTCAGCATGTTCTCGGCCGCCGCCACTCCGAAAGGCAAGAGCGCAGCCGGGAGCAGGATCGACCGGATTCGCATGATGCGCATCGGCAACGGACTTAATTCGTCCGGCAGTCCGCAGGAAGAGCAGGGTTGATCTTCCGCAGAGCCTGGCATGCGCCGCTCGCGCCTCTTGCGTCGCCGGCCGCCTCGAGCAGCAGGATGAGCGGTTCGTACGGGCTGACGAACCACGGGTCCGCCCGCGTCGCCGCCCCAAACGCCCCAATGGCCTCCGGAGCGGATCCCTGCGCCAGGTGGATGCGCCCGATCTCGAACCAGGCCTGTGCGTAGTCGGGGTAGGCGCGCACCGCAGCCTCCAAGTGACGAAGTGCGGCTTCGAGACTGCCATCATGGCCCCGGCGCATTTCGCGCACCGCTGCGTGGAAACTTGCCACGGCGTGTGGCGGTGCGGCAAGGTGCGAGACGCTGAGGCTCTCGCCTTGGCCCTTCCCGAGTCGGTAAAGGACCACTGCGGCGATTCCGGGATCGGACGGCAATGCCCCAGTGGCGACCGAGTGGGGCCGATAGCCGGGCGCCGAGGCCTCCACAAGGCAGTCGTTCCGCTTGGGGAGCTCCTCGAATTCGAACCAGCCCGCATCGTCGACGCCGACCGTCTGCCGATCCGATCGGCCGCAGCTGAGCACGACGACAGCATCCTCGGGCAGCGGCATCCCGTCGTCGGCGAGGATCCGACCGCGACGGGACTCGCCGTCCAGCGGCAGGGCCGCGAGCATGCAGGCGGCGACGATCCGGATTCGCACCTGCCCCATAATACGGTGAGACGATGCCGCACCTGCGGCCCCTTGTTTTCCTGAGCGCGCTGGCCGCCGTCCAGCCTCTGCAGGCGCAACGTTTCGAGGACGCCACTCCCGAAACCGGCATTGCCTTCAGGCACTCGGCCTCCAAGACCCTGCGCAAGTACCTTCCCGAGACCATGGGAGGAGGACTCGCGATCCTCGACGCCGATCTGGACAACCGGATGGACCTGTTCTTCGTCAACGGCGCGAGGATCGAGTTCCCGCATCCGGACGGATCCGAGCCGGACAAGTCGGAGCCGCGGTTCTGGAACCGCCTCTACCTCAACCAGGGGGATTTCAGGTTTGCGGATGCCACGGAGGAATTCGGGCTCCAGGGCGCCGGTTACGGGATGGGCGTTGCCGTCGGTGACTACGACAACGACGGCGATCCAGACCTGCTTGTCACCAAGGCGGGGACCGGTGATGTCCGCGCTGCGGCGCTCTACAGGAACGACGACGGCCGTTCGTATACGGACGTGACCGATGAGGCCGGCATCGCGGCCCGTGGCTGGGCCACCAGCGCCGGGTTCTTTGACGCCGACAACGACGGGGACCTCGACCTGATGATCCTCCGCTACATGCGCTGGCACTTCAGCGTCGACAATCGCTGCGGCATGGAGGCCAGCTACGGGCGCTCGTATTGCCACCCCGACCTGTTTCCTGCGGAATCCAGCCTCTTCTACCGGAACAACGGCGACGGAACGTTTGCGGACGAGAGCGCAATCTCCGGGATTGCCGCCCACCGCGGCAAGGGCCTGGGGGTGGCGTTCGCTGACTATGACCTTGACGGCTGGATGGACATCGCCGTCGCGAACGATTCCCACCCCCAGTTCCTCTTCCGGAACCGCGGCGACGGGACCTTCTCCCAGGAATCGCTCTTGGCGGGCACAGCCTATGACGACCACGGAACCGAGTTCGCCGGGATGGGGATCCTGTTCCAGGACCTGGACTCGGACGGACGGCCCGACCTGCTCGTCACGACGCTTTCGCAGGAGCGCTACGCCCTGTTCTACAACGCAGGCAACGGTCTCTTCGACTACTCGACTGGCCGTTCCGGCCTGGGCACAGCGACCCAGCTGTTCGCGGGCTGGGGGCTGGCGGCGACGGACTTCGATGCCGACGGCAATCTGGAAGTCTTCTTCGCGAACGGCCACGTCATGGACAACATTGAGCACTCCCAGCCGCACGTGGGGTATCGACAGCCGCCACTCCTGGTCACGATGGACGGCCGGCGAATGACCGACATATCCAGTTCCGCCGGGAGTGTCTTCGCGAGGTCCTGGTCCAGTCGAGGCACGGCTGTGGGTGACCTGAACGACGACGGCCGTCCCGACCTGGCGGTGTCGAACGTGGACGGCGCTCCGTATGTCGCCAGGAATTCCTCCCGGCCGGATCATGAATGGGTGGGAGTTCGGCTCCGCGGATGCGAGAGCAACAGGGAAGGAATCGGCGCGCGCCTCGCACTGGAGCGGCCCTCGGCCGCGAAGCAGCATCGGCACGTGACTCGGGGCGGGAGCTATCTCTCCGCCCGAGACCCGCGTGTCTTCTTCGGGGTCGGCAATGACACGGAAGGTCTGACACTGACTGTCGAATGGCCGAGCGGCCTCAGCGACCGGTACTCCGGGTTGGCGACCGGAGAGATCCACGCGATCGTCGAGGGCGGTCGCTGCCAGTGATCCGCTTGGCGGATCTTGTGTGTCGCAACGGTGTTCATCGGCCCTCTTGGATCTCCCCGTCCACAAGATTGCGGGCCGTGTGGCAGGTTCTGCCCGCGGGTGGGCCCGACCGGGCCACACGACCGGATCGGCGCCGCGGATCCGACCGGACGCGGATATGGCCGGGACGCACGCCGGTCGACGCGCCCATGTGCGGACCAGGGGCTGATGCACGAGGGGCGGCCCGCTCCACCGAATACGGCTGGTAGACTCGGAACCGCACCCTTCCGGAGGGCGCTGCCCCTTTCCGATGGACTCCTTCTTTCGCCTCGTCCTGCTTGCTGCGCTTGTCGTCCCGCTCAGTCCCGCGGCATCCCCGCCCCCCAATGTGATAGTCGTACTGGTCGATGACCTGGGCTGGGCGGATCTGGGCTGCCAGGGCTCGGACTTCTACCGAACGCCGAACATCGACCGCCTTGCGGCAACGGGGATGCGGTTTACCGACGGCTACGCGTCCTGTGCGGTCTGCTCGCCAACGCGGGCGGCGCTGATGACGGGCCGCGCCCCGGCCCGGCTCGGCATCACGGACTGGATTCGCGCCGAATTCCAACTGAACAGCCGGCAGTGGCCCAACATTCGCAGCAAGTTCGGATTCCACCGGCCCGCCGACGAATCCCGCAGCCTGCTGACGCCCGTCAACGAACAGCGGCTTCCACACGACGAGATCACCGTCGCCGAACTGCTCAAGCCCCTCGGATTTGCAAGCGCCTTCATCGGCAAGTGGCACTTGGGAGGCCGCGGCCATCTTCCGGTCGACCAGGGGTTTGACGAGAACTACGGGGGGTGGGACTATGGCCAGCCGCCTTCATACTTCGATCCGTACGTTGAGGAGCCCCGGCTGCCCATGGGCATTCCGACTCTGGAGCCGCGGCGCGAGGGGGAATACCTGACGGACCGGGAGGCTGACGAGGCCGTCGCCTTCATTGAGCGCAACAGCGGCCATCCGTTTCTGCTCTATCTGTCCCACTATGCCGTCCACACGCCGATCCAGGCGAAGGCGGACTTGATCTCAGACTATGAGGCCCGGCGCGACGGAGAAGGACAGGACGATCCTGTCTATGCGGCCATGGTCCACAGCGTCGACGACGCCATGGGACGGATCTTGGAGGCACTCGGGCGAACCGGTCTGACGGACCGCACCATGATCGTCTTCACAGGTGACAACGGCGGCTTGGACCGCAACGGCAGGCCGACGGAAAACGCGCCGCTGCGGAGCGGCAAGGGCTTCGCTTACGAAGGCGGCTTGCGGACGCCGTGGATCGTGCGTTGGCCGGGTGTGACGCAGCCTGGCTCGGTGTCCGGCCATCCGGTCGCCAGCATTGATCTGCTGCCGACAATCGCGGCCGCGGTGGGCACGAGGCCACCCGCGGACCGCGCAATCGACGGCGTGGATCTCGGGCCGGTTCTGCGCGGCGGCGAACTGCCGGAGCGCACGCTGCACTGGCATTTCCCGCACTACCGCCGGGGGCCGGGACACGACCCGTACTCGGTCGTCCGCAGGGGCGACTGGAAGCTCATCCGCTTCTACGATCCGCCCAGGATCGAACTCTACAATCTTGCGGCCGATCTTGGCGAACAGAATGATCTGGCTGGTGCCAATGGGTCCAAGGCAGCCGAACTCGAGTCCGCCCTGGATGAAGCGCTGCGCTCGGTTGGGGCGCGGATGCCGGTCCCGGCCGAATAGCCGCGCGCCTCTCAGGCCCCCGTCCTCTGTCCCAGCAGTTCGAGAAAGCGCCCGGTCGACGCGATGCCCATGTGGAAGTTCCGCAGGCTGAACTTCTCGTTCGGCGCGTGCAGGGCGTCGTCGGGAAGTCCGTAGCCCATGAGCACCGTGGGGATCCCCAGATGCTGCTGGAAGTCCCCGACGACCGGAATCGAGCCGCCAGAGCGAATGAGCACGGTCTCGCGTCCCCAGGTCTCCCGGAGGGCCTGGGATGCAGTACGGATGACGGGATGGCTGGTTGCCGCCAAGGTCGCGGGGGCGGAATGGATCAGCCGGACCTCGACCTCGATTCCCTCGGGGGCGTTGGCCTTCGCGAACGAGCGCATCAGTTCCAGGATTCTGGCCGGGTCCTGTTGCGGGACCAGGCGGGCGCTGACTTTGGCCACCGCGGCCGCCGGGATCACAGTCTTCGCTCCAGGCCCGACGAAGCCGCCGGAAATGCCGTGGACCTCGAACGTGGGCCGTGTTCCGAGCCGCTCGAAGACGCTGTAGCCCGGCTCTCCCGTCAGCGCGGTCGCCCGCACCTCGTCCCGACGATAGGCCCTCTCGTCGAACGGGATGCTGGCCCAGCTAGACCGTTCCGCCGAGGAAGGCGCCTCCACGCCGTCATAGAAACCGGGGATCCGGACGCGGCCTTCGGCGTCCTTGCACCTTGACAGGAGCTCCACCAGGCCGAAGATCGCGTTGGGTGCGACACCCCCGAAGAGTCCGGAGTGCAGGTCTCGCTCTGCTCCCCTGGCCGCCCATTCCGTGTAGACCAACCCGCGCAGGCCGGTGCAGATGGTGGGGGTTTCGGCCATGTACATGGCGGTGTCGGACACCAGCGCGGCATCGGATGCAAGCCGCTCGGAATTCGAGGCGACGAACTCCGAGATGGCCTTGCCGCCCACTTCCTCCTCGCCTTCGATGACGAACTTGACATTCACTGGAAACTCTCCCTGGGCCTCCCGCAGGGACTCCAGCGCCTTGATGTTTGCCAGCACCTGGCCCTTGTCGTCGGACGCCCCTCGGGCGTAGACCTGCCCGTCCCGGACAGTGGGATCGAACGGGTCGGAGTGCCATTCGTCGATCGGGTCGACCGGCTGCACGTCGTAGTGTCCGTAGAACAGGATCGTCGGCTTGCCGGGCGCATGGCACCATTCCCCGTAGACGAGCGGGTGCCCGCGGCCTTCAATGATCTCGACCGAGTCGAGTCCGCACTGAACTAGCTGGCCCTTTGCATAGTCCGCCGCCCGGGCAATGTCGGGAACGTGCTCCGGCAGTGTGCTGATGCTGGGGATTCTCAGGAAGTCGAAGAGTTCGTTCTCGTAGCGCGCGCGGTTTCGGGCGGCGCATTCGGCGAAGGTCGGCATCTTCTCTAAGGATAGTGGCAGGCAGACCGGGTCCAGGCCGCTGCGGTGTCCGCTCGCCCGACCAGTTCGGCACCCCATGACAAGATGGAATTCGGAAACCATGAAGACCGCTATCATCGGCTTGCCGCAGGTCGGAAAGACCTCGCTGTTCAAGATTCTGACCGGCGTCTCGTCGGAACGCCGTATCGGCGCCACCAAGGTCCAGTTGGGTGTTGCAAGGGTTCCGGATCCTCGCTTGGAGGCCTTGGCGGGCCTCTTCAAGCCCCGAAAGGTGACGCCGGCAACGGTCGAGTACGCCGACATGCCCGGGTTGTCGCGGGAGGCTCTGCGAGAGGCCAGCTACATCGGGAGCCTGCGCACGGTGGACGCGTTCGCCCACGTCCTCCGTCTATTCGAAGACGAGACCGTGATGCACGTCGAGGGATCGCTGGATCCCGCGCGCGACTGGGAGAACATTGACCTCGAATTGATCCTCAGCGACCTGCAAGTCGTGGAAAACCGCCTGATGCGCATCGAGAAGGACCTCAAGCGGATCAAGGACCCCGCCCTGCCTCCGGAACGCGACCTGCTGGTGGAGTGCCGGTCCTGGCTCGAATCCGGGACGCCGCTTCGCGAACTCGACTTGGATCCGGTTCAGGCCAAGCGGCTCAGGGGATTCCAGTTCCTGTCGGAAAAGCCGATGTTGCTGGTCCTCAATGTCGGCGAGCACGACACGGGCGACGTCGCCGCAGTCGAGGCCCGATTCCGAGCCGACGTCGCGGGTGACCGCAGGAACCTCGCAGTCACCGCCGTTTGCGGTAGCGTCGAGTCGGAGCTGGTCGAACTGGACCCGGAGGACCGACAGGAGTATCTCGAAAGCTACGGACTCTCCGAGTCCGGGATCGAGCGGCTCATCAAGGCCACCTACGAGCTGCTGGGACTGATGTCGTTCCTGACTGTGGGCGAGACCGAATGCCGCGCATGGACCGTCCGCCGGGACGTGTCGGCTCTTGAGGCGGCCGGGACGGTCCACACCGACTTCGCAAAGAGATTCATCCGCGCGGAGACCATCAACTGGATGAGGCTGGTGGAACGGGGGGGGTACGCCGGGGCCAGAGATCACGGAGAGCTTCGCCTGGAGGGCAGGGACTATGCGGTGCAGGACGGCGACGTGCTGTTGATCCGGCACGGGTGAGCGGTTCGCGGTCAGGGGCTGGATGGCCGACGGCACCGGCGGCAAGCCAGGCAAGGGACTATGGGTGGGTTGTGTCTTGGAACGCATGGTCTTCCCGCATATGCGAAATGTCGATGATGAGATCCAGCGTGCGACCCGTTGACGAAGAATGCGGGAGATCTGACACGAAACGGTCGACCGGCTCAAGGGGAGCAGTCAGAAGGCCAGTCGTCCTCGGACTCCGCTGCAAGGGGAAATGGACGGACTGGCCCACACGCAACTCCAGGCCCAGGACTGCACTCGAAGTCCAGTCCTCCTCAAGCCGGGGGAGTGCTTCCCACTGCCCCTCTCGCAGCGTCTTGCCCACCAGCCGATGACCGTCCATGCCGTCCATCCGATTGCTGTTCGGCGAGTAGCGAAAATACTCCCTCACACCGAGTTTGGAATAGACCTTCCGCTTGGCCATCGCATCGTTCTGCTGCGTCGAGTTGGAGACCCCTTCCGGCACGAAGTCCGGAATCCGGCCGCCCTCCTTCAATTACCGTGAACGAATCTCGCAGCCAGCCGTCCACACCGAGCACGACCATCACGTCCGGCGCCACGTACACCTATCTGTTGCCCTTCACGTAGTAGTAGAGAGATCGGGTCGGTCGCCACATATCCGCGTCCCTCGAAGTGTCGCGCCAGGGCCGGACCCGCATTGTGCATTGTGAAGGCTTGGAGATCATTGCCTGCCATGGGCAATCCGTCCGTGTCCGGATACTCGACCTCGGCCATCCGAACATCCTGGGGCGGCTGCACCGGGACCGCTACCAGGCCGTCCGAGACGACCGCCTCTGCCACTCGCCGAAAGACCACCCTCGTGGCGTTTCCTGCCGCTGGTCCGACTCCGCCGGCATAGGCCGAGTCCAACATTCGCGTCAGGCTATCCAAGCGGTGCAAGGTGCGCTCCCCTTGCCGCCCATCCGGGTGGGCTTGGCGGTCGAGCCTCGAAGTCTGTCGAGCAGAAGTGAGTTCCTGAGGAGCATCACGAAGGGCGGTTCGGTGATCCGGAATTCGGAAGCCCTGGGTACAGGGTCCTTTGGAGGGTTGTGCAGAGACTGCCGCCAAATGACGGTGGGCTGGTATCCTGCTGCCTCCGCAGCCTGTGCGTGCATGCGGAGAGAGCGTTCGATGCGGTGACCGAGGTGGAGCCGGAGAACTCCCGCGTCGAATCGAGGTCTCCCACACGCCAGAGCACGCCGATTGGCCAAACATCGTCAAGGCCGACTCGAGCGAACAAACGAGGCAATGCCGGAGAGGTTGGTCGCTTGGAGACTTGGCGGCCTCGCCGGCCGAGACCGTCCCAAGGTCGATGGACGTCAGCGCATGTCCGCGTGGCCCGGCGGATGAGGATCGACGATCCGCGCTTCAGGACTGAGAGTTTCCGGCTGCACAGCCCGCTCTTGCGGCGCGTCAGGGTTTCGGCCGCGGATCCGGCACAAAGCCGTCCCGGTTCGGCATCTCCACCTTGGGCAGCGAGTCGCGGTCCATGACATCGTCTTCGCCGACGATCCCGTTGAGGTACAGAACGTAAGCTGTGACCGCATAGACCTGGTCGTCGGTCAGCGTGCCCGGCTCCTCGAACGGCATTGCGCGCCGAGTGTAGTCGAAGAGCGTCGTTGCGTAGGGCCAGTAGCTGCCAACGGTCTTAATCGGGGGTGCCTTCTTCAGATCCGCGGGTTTGCCGACTAGCGCTGCGTGGTCTCCTCCGACCCCGAGCTCGCCGTGGCATTCCTTGCAGCGGACCTCGTAGATCTGGCTGCCTTCGACGGCTGACCCGCTCCCTTCGGGGAGTTCATCGCCTCCGGGGCCGATCGTGATGTCCCACGCCCGCACTTCGGCGGCCGTGACCTCCCGTCCCAGCCCGAGTTCCTGGCTCAAAAGCGGGTGTGTGACTAGGCCGATGAGCGCCATGCATGCACCGGAACTAAGCTTCCGCATTGGACACGCTCCCGTCCGCGGCGATCCGCCATCCCTTGATCCGGTTGCAGTGGTAGGCGGAGTAGCGTCCCCGCTGGGCGATCAGCTCCTGCCTCGTGGGCTGCACGTACCCGGTGTCGTCGCGGCACCGCGAAAGCAGCACGCACTCGGAGCCGTCCCAGTTCCAGGGCAGGCGGAATCTCGTAAAGGCCCGAGAGTACACGGGCTGCTGCAGACTCGCCTCCGACCAGTTCGCCCCACCATCCGTCGAGACTTCGACGGAAGTGATCTTTCCGCGGCCCGACCATGCCAGGCCCGTGACCTCGTGGTACCCGGGGCCGCCGATCGCATGGCCGCCCGACGGAGCAGTGATGACGGACTTGGCGTCCATCTCGAACGTGAAGATCCAGGCCTCGCCGTCCTCCATGAGTTCGGTGTACTTGGACGTCTCGTCCTTGGTGAACTGCGGCCCCTCGGTGAGCTTGATCCTGCGGAGCCACTTAACGTTGGTGTTGCCTTCCCATCCGGGCAGGACAAGCCGCACGGGGTAGCCCTGCTCCGGCCGCAGCGCCTCGCCATTCTGCCCGTAGGCGACGATCGCGTCGTCGAGCGCCTTCTCGATCATTACGCTGCGCTGCATCCGGCAGGCGTCGTCGCCCTCTGCGAGCAGCCATTTGGCCTCGGGCTTCACGCCCACCTCGTCCAGCAGGACCCGGAGCGGAACGCCGGTCCATTCGCTGCAGCTTGCCAGGCCGTGGCTGAGGCGCACCGTGGGGGCGCCCTTGGCGCTCCACTCCCCGCCGCTGTTGCCGGAGCACTCGACGAAGTGAACCCTCGACACGGAGGGCATCCGCTTGAGGTCGGACAGCGTGAACATCATCGGCCGCTCGACAAGGCCGTGAATCAGGAGCTTGTGCGCGGTCGGATCGATGTCCGGGACGCCCGCGTGGTGCCGCTCGAAGTGGAGGGCGGACGGCGTAATGATCCCGTAGGTCTCGTCTAGCGGCGTTCTCGATGATGCGGCTTCCGGAGTTTGGGAGTCGCGCACGCCTCGGGCAACCGTCTCGTGCGGACTCCGCTCGCCGTACCGCCGGACGGGTGCGCCGAGCAGACTGGGCGCAGTGGCCGCCTCGGGCGGAGTGGCGTCGGGCGCGCTGCAGGCAGTGAGCGCGGCGCCCGCGAATGCCCCAGCTCCAAGGAATGCGCGTCGGCTCGATTGCTTAGCGTCCATGCGTGGCTACATCGTAGCGCGGCCCGCGGACCGTCGGCGTTCGGAACATGGCGCGCCGCAGCTGAGCCATTGGCATCGACCAATTCCCGGGTCCGATGCGTGCACACGCCCTGTATCCGGGGACGCGGGGGAGCCTTGCATCGGTGCTCCGCCTCGCGACGTCTGGCTGCCGGCCGGAAGGCGGCGGGCCAAGGGCTACAATCGTGGAGTCTCGATGCCCCGCCGACCTGCACTCCGTACCCCTGCATGGCTCGGCGCAGCCGCGTTGCTCGGATCCATGCTCGCCAGTGCTGGAACCCGACCGTATGTGATGGGGACCCGGGGCGTGGTCGTCTCGGGGCACCACCAGGCCAGCGATGCCGGTCTGGACATGCTCAAGGCCGGCGGCAACGCAATCGACGCCGGAGTCGCGACGGTCTTTGCGCAGGCCGTCACTGAGTTCGACCGTTTCGGGATCGGCGGCGAGGTTCCCATCCTCATCTTCAGCGCCGAGCACGGCCGTGTCGTCGCGGTGAACGGGCAGGGACAGGCGCCCCGCAAGGCCACCCCCGAGTGGTTTCGCGCAAACGGTCTGCACGCCATCCCGGGCGACTGTTTCCTGGCGGCGCCCGTGCCGGCCGTTGTGGGTTCGCTCATCCTTGCGCTCGAGGAATTCGGGACTATGTCGCTGGGCGAGGTCCTCGCCCCCGCAATTCGCCTGGCCGAGGAGGGATACGCGGTCTTTCCCACCTACCTCCAGAACCTCACCAGGGTGGCAGGACGCATGCGGTCGGAATGGCCGTCGTCGGCCAGGATCTTCCTTCCGGGCGGCAAGCCGCCGGAAGTCGGGGACGTGCTGGTCCAGACGGATCTTGCCCGCATGTTCAGGCGCCTCGTCGCGGCCGAGGAGGCAGCGGCGGCAAGCGGCCGTACAGCAGGCCTTCGTGCCGCCAACGATTTGTTTTACAAGGGGCGGATCGCCGAGGAGATCATCGCGTTCCAGAAGGGATTCCGCTGCACCGACGGCAACGGCTTCACGTCTGCCGGCCTCATGGAGATGGAGGATTTCTCGGCGTTCAGACCGCAGGTCGAGGAGCCGGCGCACACGTCGTACCGCGGCATCGACGTCTACAAGGTGGGCTTCTGGTCCCAAGGGCCCGTGCTGCTGCAGTCCCTGAACATCGTCGAGGGCTTCGACGTCCGGTCCCTGGGCCACAACACCGCGCCATATCTCCACATACTCGCCGAGGCCATGAAGCTGGCCTTTGCCGATCGCGAGTGGTACTACGCCGATCCGGATTTCGTCGGCGTTCCGGAGCACGGACTGCTGTCCAAGACCTATGCGGCCGAGCGGCGGCGGCTGATCGACCTTGGGGTTCCTTCCCTGCAGTTGCGTCCCGGGAATCCCTATCCATTCCAGGGCGACGCCCTGGCCCACGCACCGATACCCGAGACGGTGCCATTCCGCCCCGACCCGCCCGGCACGACCGGCACGCGCGTCGCTGACGCGGCCGGGAACATCTTCTCCGCGACTCCCAGCGGCGGCTGGTTCACCGCTTCTCCGATCATCGAAGGCCTCGGGTTCGTCCTCGGCACGCGATGCCAGAGTTTCTTCCTCGACGACCAGGCCTCCAACCGGCTCGAGCCCGGCAAGCGCCCGCGGACGACACTCACGCCGACGCTCGCGATGAAGGACGGCAAGCCGTACATGGCATGGGGAACCCCAGGAGGCGATGCGCAGGACCAGGTCAACCTGCAGTTCCTGCTCAACGTCGTGGAGTTCGGCATGGACATCCAGACGGCCCTGGATGCCCCGCTGATGCAGATTCTCGATTTCCCTCCTTCGTTCTTTCCGCGCGAGATCCATCCGGGGGTGATGCGGGTCGAGTCCCGGATGTCCGCGGAAACGATCGAGGGTCTGGAGGCGATGGGGCATCGGGTCCGGCCGTCCGGAGACTGGTCGATCGGCGACGCCACGGCCCTGATGGTGGATCACGAGCGGGGAGTGCTTTACGGAGCCGCCGGTCCGCGGCGCGACAAGTCCTACGCCCTGGCGTGGTAGACCGCCGCCCCGCCGGGGGTGGATTCCGACCTGGAACGCACGGCTTCCCGGGCGCCGAAAGGCCCGGAATCCGCGGTGCTAGGATGAGACTTCGGGGGTGCCCGCGGCCGTCCGGCTGTCCCCGGAATCCTCCCAATGCGCTGGAGCCGCCTCCACATCCCCACCTTGCGCGACGATCCGGCGGAAGCCGAGGTCGTGAGCCACAAGCTGCTGCTGCGGGCGGGGTACGTGCGGCAGCTGTCCGCCGGACTGTACTGCTACCTGTATCTGGCCAAGCGCTCCCTGCACAAGGTCGAGCAGATCGTTCGGGAGGAAATGGACAGGATCGGGGCGCAGGAGATCTACACGCCGGAACTTCATCCCGCCGAGATCTGGAAGGAAAGCGGCCGCTGGGATGCGATCGGCGGGGACATGTTCCGGCTCAAGGACCGCTGGGGCAGGGAGCACTGCCTGGGCATGACCGAGGAGGAGGTCGTCACGTTCATCGCGCGCGGCGAGCTGCGCAGCTACAAGCAGCTGCCGCAGATCTGGTACCAGATCCAGGCCAAGTTTCGCGATGAGCCGCGCCCGAAGTCCGGACTGATGCGAGTGCGGCGGTTCACGATGAAGGACTCCTACACCTTCGACATGGACAAGGCCGGGCTTGACGCCGCATACGACAGGCATCATGCCGCGTACTGCCGGATCTTCGATCGCTGCGGGCTGCAGTATCTGCCCGTCGAGGCGCACTCAGGCCCCATGGGCGGAAGCGAGTCGTGCGAGTTCATGGTGCCCTCGCCCGCCGGCGAGGACTGGATCGTCGAGTGTCCGGAGTCCGGGTACCGAGCCAACCTCGAGAAGGCCGTGACGGAGCCGCGGCCGCCCGAAGCGCCCGACCCGTGCGGTGACGCCGGTCCGGAGGAGTTCCCGACGCCCGGCAGGAAGACGATCGAGGAGGTTGCCGCGTTCGACGGCCAGCCCGCCTCGTCGCACATCAAGTCCCTGCTGATGGTCGCCGGGAACCGTCCGCTGATGGTGCTGCTCCGCGGTGACGACCAGCTCAACGAGCTGAAGCTGGCCCAGCGGCTGGAGGGCGAGCTCGCGCGACCGGCGCATCCGGAGGAGATCAGGGGCTGCCTTGGCGCCGGCGCGGGCTACATAGGTCCGGTGGGGGCCGACGGGCTCGAACTGCTCGCCGACTCGGCGCTCGAGGGGCGCCGCAACATGGTGGCAGGCGCGAACAAGGACGGATTCCATCTCCGTGGCGTCACACCGGGGCGGGACTTCACGGCCGGCTATTCGGACCTGCGCGAGGCTCGCGAGGGCGACAGCGATGTCGAGTCCGGATCACCCGTCAGGTGTCGCAAGGCCATTGAGGTGGGCCATATCTTCAAGCTTGGCGACAAGTACTCGAAATCCATGGGACTTTCCGTGCTCAACGAGCAGGGCAGGTCCGTAACGCCGGTCATGGGATCGTACGGCATCGGGATCGAGCGCATCCTGACCGGCGCGATCGAGCAGGGTCATGACGAGGCCGGCATGGCCCTGCCCGCCTCCATTGCGCCGTTCGAGGCGGTGGTGACGCCGGTGAACGTCAAGAACGATGCCCAGAGGAAAGTTGCCGAGGTGCTGTACGATCAGATGGGGCGGCTTGGCGTGGACGTGCTTCTCGATGACCGTTACGAGCGGGCCGGGGTCAAGTTCAAGGACGCCGACCTGATCGGGATACCGTATCGGGTGACCGTTGGCCGCAGAGTTTCAGACGGCCTGGTCGAGCTCTCCGAACGCAAGACAAAAAGGTCAGAAAATGTTACGATCGGGAAACTGGCCGCGATGCTGAAGCGACGCATTGCGGACGCGATGCCCAAGGCGGGGGCGGGAGGTTCTGCGTGACCCGAGGCCGGGCCGGGAGCCTCTTGGCGGAGATGGTCAGATGAGTGCCGGAGCAAGGAGTCGACGCCCGTCCGGCCGCGAGCGCGGCCGGAGGCTGCGCCTGCGATTCGGCCCGCTGGTGCGGGTGGCGCACTTCCTGCAGACCCCGCTCGGCGTGACCTTGCTGGCCGTGCTCCTGATCGGCTCCGCCGTGGGCGGTGTCGTCTTCAACCACTACTACTGGGAGTTCCGGAAGATCATCGACCTGCGCCTCGAAGGCGGCGCGTTTGACCGGACCGCAAGATTCCTCGCGGTCCCCAGGGTCATTTCGGAGGGGGATCCGGCTTCCGTAGCCGCGATTGCAAGGAATCTCCGGTCTGCGGGATACACGCAGGACCGCGACAACCAGGTCGGCTGGTACGAGGTTTCCGGCGAGAAGATCGATGTCCATCCCGGCACGCTGTCCCACTTTGCCCCGGTGCCTGCCCGGATCCATGTCGCCGAGGGGCGTGTCGAGAGCATCGTTGAGCTCGATTCGCACAGCTATCTGAACGCGTACAAGACCGAGCCCGAGCTGATCACGAACCTGTTCGACCGGGAGCGCACGAAGCGCCGCCTGTTCAAGTACGGGGACTATCCGCAGCACCTCATCGACGCGGTCATCGCCATCGAGGACCACCGGTTCTACTCGCACGGGGGAATCGACTTCATCCGCACGACGCGGGCAGCCGCAGACGGCCTGCTGCAGTGGAAGAAGCCCCGAGGAACTTCGACGCTTACGCAGCAGCTGGCCCGCAACTTTTTCCTCACCCGGGAGAGCACCTGGAGCCGGAAGCTGGCCGAGGCGATGATCGCGCTTCAGCTCGAAGGACGCCTCACCAAGGAGCAGATCTTCGAGAACTACTCCAACCAGATCTTCATGGGTCGCTTGGGCAGCTTCAACGTCCACGGCTTCGGCGAGGCGGCCCGGGGGTTCTTCGACAAGGACGTCAGAGATGTGACGCTCACCGAGGCGGCCATGCTCGCCGGACTGCCCCAGGGGCCGAGCTACCTGAATCCCTATCGCTACCCGGACCGCACGAAGCACCGTCGCAACCAGGTCCTCGATGCAATGCTGCGCGAGGGCTTCATCGATCAGGAGGAGCACGCCGCCGCTGCGGCAGAACCCATCGTGCTCTCACAGGGCCACATGGAGTCGCGCGATGCGCCGTACTACATCGATCTGGTGAACAAGAGCCTGCAGGAGCACTTCGACACCGATGACCTGGTGAAAAAGAACTACTGGGTGTACACGACGCTCGACAAGCAGCTGCAGGAGTTCGCGGTCGAGGCCGTTCGCGAGGGCATGAAGCTCGTGGACGAAAGGATTTCAAAGCAGCGCCGATTCCGCGGCATGCAGCCGCCCTTGGCCCAGGCTGCGCTGGTGGCGATCGATTCGCGCACCGGCGAAGTGAAGGCGATCGTGGGCGGGCGCGACTACGGCGGCAGCCAGCTCAACCGCGCGCTGGCTAGGCGGCAGCCCGGATCCACGTTTAAGCCGTTCGTCTTCGCCGCCGCCATCGACACGGCGCTGGACCGCGAGCGGGACTCGATCATCCGCCGCGGGTACGGCACCTCGCTTCCCGCCTACGCGAGGGTTGCCTACGATTCTCCTCCGGCAATCCTGACGGCGAGCACCATCGTGAACGACGAGCCGACGGTCTTCGAGTTCGATGAGACCCAGCCGCCGTATAAGCCCTCGAATCACAAGGACAAGTTCTTCGGACGGATCAGCCTGCGATTCGCGCTGATGAAGTCGGTCAATGTCGCCACGGTCAAGGCCGGCCAGATGGCCGGCTACCGGCGCGTCGCCGATCTGGCCGAGCGTGCCGGCATGGGGCAGGACATCCTTCCGGTCCCGTCGCTGATGCTGGGCGCCTACGAGGTCACGCCTCTCGACATCGCGGCGGCGTACACGGCCTTTGTGAACGACGGAGTCCGGGTGGAGCCTCACTTCGTCCGCTACGTGCGCAACGACCGGGGCGAGACGCTCTTCGAGTCCCGGCCCGAGAGGCGCGAAGTGATGGACACGCGCGTCGCGTACATCCTCACACACATGATGCAGGACGTCATCCGGCACGGCTCAGGGATTCGCGCCCGCTTCACGTATGGCATCACCGATGCCGCCGGGAAGACCGGCACGGACGACGACGGGTGGTTCGCAGGCTTCACCAACAACCTGGTCTGCGCCGTCTGGGTAGGATTCGACGACAACACCGACATCGCCCTGGAAGGCGCGCATTCGGCCCTTCCGATCTGGGCGATGTTCATGAAGAAGGCCCATGAACTTGCCATCTACGCCAATCCGGGACCGTTCGAGGCTCCCGAGGGGGTTGTGCGCCTTCCCGTGCACCCGGTCCAGTTCATGCTCGCCGAGAACTACTGCACGAACTGCCGTGAGGAGGTCTACATCGCCGGAACGCAGCCGGCGTCCCAGAATCTGGACGGCTACCTGCTGGACCGCAGGCGGGAGGCGGAGAGACTGGATCGCGCGGAGAACGCCCCTCCCAGGCCGGGCTTCTTCAGGCGCATCTTCGGGACCAACGGCGGAGACCAGCGAGCATCGATCGCCCCGGAGTGACGCGCGACGGATCGAGCCCGCCGGCCCGCCGTCGCCAACGTGATCCGAGGCAAGGCACGGCGCCCGCGCCGCTGCAGCCGCGCTCAATCGGAAGCTACCAGTTGGCTGGGCGAACGTAGCCGGGCGGCGGCTTGGTTTCCACGGTCTTCGACCGGACCGGCGGCTCGTGTGCAGCCGCTCCCTCCAGTCCGTGCCTGGGGATGAGCAGCTTGGGCTCGCCATCGATCCTTCCGACCCGCCTGGCGGTCTCGGGAAGGGCGATTCCCGGGTCGAGCGGCCAAACCGGGCCGTCGCCGAGATTCCTGCGACCCTCTTCCAGCAGCCCGGAGAGGCGGGCCGCCACTTCCGGTCTCTCGCTCGCACGATCCGCGCTCTCGGCGATGTCCTCCTCGAGGTTGTACAGCGTTCCGTCAGAGTGCAGTTTCCAATTGCGGCTGCGTACGGCGCGAAGCTCATACCCTCGGTAGTAGTAGAACGCCGCGTAAGGAGAGGGCTTTGCAGTGTTTCCCTTGAGAATGTCCGAGATGTCGAATCCGTCCAGGCGGTCAGCCGGCGTCTCTGCTCCCGCCAACGCCGCGAAGGTCGGGAGGATGTCCATTGTGGTGGAGACGTCGTCATAGGAGGAGCCGGCCGGAATCGTGCCGGGCCACCACGCCACAGCCGGCACTCGCAGACCGCCTTCGTAGGTGGTACCCTTCCGGCCGCGGAGCGGTCCGGAGCTTCCGCGGGCCGGGCCGTTGTCCGAGGTGAAGACCAGAAGCGTGTTGTCCGCGATGCCGTGTTCCTCGAGCTTGGCGCGGATCTGTCCCACACCCGCGTCGAGTTCCTCGATGCAGTCGCCGAGAATCCCGTTGGTCGAGGACCCCTTGAAATCCTCTCCGGCCCACAAGGGGACATGGACCATCGAGTGCGGGATGTACAGGAAGAACGGCTCCTTGCTGTGCCGCTCAATGAACTCCAGCGCCTCCGCCGTGTAGCTGCCGGTCAGGAATGACTGGTCCTCGGGCACCTCCCGGACGACTTTCCCGTTTCGCAGCAGGGGCAGCGGAGGGTGGTTTCGCGGGTTCAGCGGCATGAACGGACTCATGTCATTCGAATACGGGAGCCCGAAGAAGTACTCGAAACCGTGCTGATTGGGAAGAAACTCCGGCTGGTCGCCCAAGTGCCACTTGCCAATCAGTCCCGTCGCGTATCCGCGGTCCCGGAGGACTTCGGCGACGGTGATCTCGTCGGGATGGATTCCCTGCGGGTCACCAGGCATCAGCACCGGATGCCACAGGCCCGTTTGCAGCCCGTTCCTGATCGGGTAGCAGCCGGTCAGCAGCGCCGCCCTCGACGGTGTGCAGACGGGGTGGGCATAGAAGCTCGTGAGCTTCATTCCGGCTTCGGCCATTGCGTCGATCGCCGGAGTACGGTTCTGGGTTGAGCCGAACGCGCCGATGTCCCCGTATCCCATGTCGTCAACGAAGACGACGATGAAGTTCGGGCGGTCGGCCGAATCGCGCACGCCGGATCCTGGATCGGCGCACGCCAGCAGTGCCGCGATCGCCCCAAGGGCTGCTGCGAATCGAATGGGAAGCGACATGGTGCGCCCATCATCCCATTCGGGTACGGAGACCGGCAACAGGCATCCGTGAAGGGGCGGTTCTCCGCTGCGGGCCGGACACCCTCCGGCTGGCGGCCGGCCTGGCAGGACCTCCCATGCCGAAGGACCGGGAGTCGGGCTACTCGACCTCTCCCCGGGCCTTGACGAGTGCCGGCACGATCTCGAACAGGTCGGCCACGACGCCGTAGTCGGCGATCTCGAAGATCGGCGCTCCGCGATCCTTGTTCACAGCGACGATCGTCTTCGCGCCCTTCATGCCGACCACATGCTGAATCGCACCCGAAATCCCGAGTGCCAGGTAGAGGTTGGGAGAGACTGTCTGCCCGGAACTGCCGATCTGGCGGTCCAGAGGAAGCCAGCCGTTGTCGCAGATGGGCCTCGAGGCTGCGAGCTCGCCGCCCAGGGCGGTGGCAAGAGCCTGAGCCTGGGGGATGTTGGCGGGATCCTGGATCCCGCGCCCGACCGAGACGATGATGTCCGCCGATCCGAGGTCGACGGCGTCCTTGGCGTCCTGGAAAGGCGGTTCCGACGAGGTGCGGACCATCGAAGGGGCCAAGGCGAGATCCAGAAACCGCACGGAAGCCGGGGCCTCGCCGTCCACCACCGAGTCAGCCCTGAACGCCCCCGACTGCACCGATGCGAAGTACGGTGGTGGTCCGTCCACCACGACATCGCCGTGAAGCTTCCCTTGGAAGAGCTGGCGGACGAAGACCGGGCCGTCGCGCTCGAACCGGATTCCCACTGCGTCGCTGACGAACGCCCTGCCTAGGGACGCCGCAAGCTTGGGCGCAAGGTCCCGAACCTGGTAGGTGTGCGGAAACAGCACGAGCCGCGGCTGGATCTGCTCGACGGCCTGCCGCAAGGCCTCTGCAAACCCGTCTGGGCTGTATGTTCCCAGAACCGGATCGTCAAGCGCGATGACCTCGGAAACCTGCTTGGCAGACAGGTCGGCTGCCAGATCCCCAACTCCGGAACCCGCGACCAAGGCCGCCAGTGGACAGCCCATCGCCCCGGCCGCCGCCTGTCCGGCTGCTAGGCATTCGAACGACATGCGGTGCCACTTGCCGCCCGCCTGCTCGGTCACCACAAGGACGCTCATAGCACCCTGGCCTCGAATCGCAGCTTGTTCAGCAGTTTCGCAGCGACTTCCTGGCTGCTTCCCTCCAGGAACTCGGTCTGCTTGGATTGCCGGGGCTGATAGAGGGACCGGACTCTCTGGTGCACCGGCTCGCCGATCCCGAGCTCGTCTGGCGAATACCTCCGGAAAGGCTTCCTCCGGGCGCGCTTGATGCCCATCAGCGTGGCGTACCTTACCTTGTTGATGCCGCTCTGGATCGTGAGCAGCGCAGGCCTGGGCAGCGTGATCGTCTGGAACCAGCCGGCTTCGAGCTCGCGCTTGCATCGGAGCTGCCCGCCCGAGGCGTCGATCTCCATGATGATCGTGGCGTGCGGAAGTTCCAGAAGCTCTGCAAGGATGACCCCAGTCTGGCCGAATCCCGCATCGTCCGACTGCAGCCCGGTCAGGACCAGATCGTGGGGCTCCCGGCGGATTGCGGCAGCCAGCGCCTGTGCGGTCGCATAGGCGTCCGATTCGACGTAGCGGTTGCCCTCGACGTGGATCGCGCGGTCCGCTCCCTTGGCCAAGGCCTCGCGCAGGGTGGAGGCCGAACGCGCGGGTCCCGCAGTGATTGCGACGACCTCGCCCCCGTGCCTTTCCTTGAGGCGCAGTGCTTCCTCCAGGGCGAACGTGTCAGGCTCGTTCATTTCGAACGAGACGCCGTCGTCGACGGCCCAGGTTCCGGTCTCGTTCGGGCGCAGCACGGAATCCCGCGCCATCACCTGCTTCACGCAGACGAAAATATTCATGGTCCTGCGTCAGGCGGGACACCTGGCTGACGCCAACCGCCAATTCTATCAGCGGCCATTGAACCGTCGGAAGACCAGTGCCCCGTTCGTGCCCCCGAACCCGAACGAGTTGCTGAGCGAGTACCCGATCTCCATCTCCCTAGCGACCCCGGGGACGTAGTCGAGGTTGCAGCCTTCGCCGGGCCGGCTCAGGTTCACCGTAGGCGGCGCCACCTGGTCGCGGATCGCCAGCGCCGAGATCCCCGCCTCCAAGCCGCCGGCGCCGCCCAGCAGGTGGCCGGTCATCGACTTGGTCGAGCTCACCGCCAGACTCTTCGCGTGGTCGCCGAAGAGGCTCTCGACGGCCCGGGACTCGATGACATCCCCTACCGGCGTGGAAGTGCCGTGCGTGTTGACGTAGTCGACATCGACGGTCGATATTCCTGCGTCGTCCAGTGCGTTCCGCATCACTCGCACCGCACCGTCGCCGTCTTCCGCGGGGGCCGAGATGTGATACGCGTCGCCGCTCTGCCCGTACCCGGTCATCTCGGCGATGATCGGCGCGTCGCGACGCAGCGCACCCTCGAGAGACTCCAGAACCAGGATCCCCGCCCCTTCGCCCACCACGAAGCCGTCCCGGTCGATGTCCCACGGCCGAGAGGCTCCCGCAGGATCGTCATTGCGCGTCGAGAGCGCCCTCATTGCACCAAACCCCGCAATGCTCATCGGCGTAATCGCCGCCTCGGCCCCGCCGCAAATCATCGCATCCGCGTAGCCGTTCTGAATCAGCCGAAAGGAGTCGCCCACGGCGTGGGCCCCGCTGGTGCACGCGGTCGCTGTCGCAGAGTTGGGACCCTTCGCGTTCCAGCGGATCGAAACATGGCCGGACGCCAGGTTGACGATCGTCGCCGGGATGAAGAACGGGGTCACACGCCTCGGCCCTGCCTTCAGCAGCTTCGCGTGCTCACGCTCGATGATGTCGAACCCGCCGATTCCGCTGCCCACGTAGACTCCCGTCCTCGTCGACAGTTCCGGAGTCACTTTCAGCCCCGACATCTCCATCGCGAACTCGCTCGCCGCGAGCGCGAAGAAGATGAACCGGCCCATCTTCCGGCTGTCCTTGCGGGAGACGAAGTCTAGAGGATCAAAACCCCGGATTTCTCCCGCGATCTGGCAGGGAAAGCCGCTGGCGTCGAAGTGCGTAATCCGCTTGATGCCGTTTCGCCCTTCGCGAAGCGCCCTCCAGCACGTCTCCGTGCCCACTCCTACCGGAGAGACGAGGCCGACGCCGGTTACGACAACTCTTCTCGGCAACTCGGGTCCCGTTATCAGCTCGACTGGCCGGACTCTATGTAGCGAATCGCGTCGCCGACCGTGCGAATCTTCTCGGCATCGTCATCAGGGATCTCGATGCCGAAACCTTCCTCGAGCGCCATGATCAGCTCGACGATGTCGAGAGAATCGGCGTTCAGGGACTCCTGGAACGACGCGTCGGGCGTCACCTGGGACTCCTCGACGCTGAGCTGCTCACAGATGATCTGTGTGACCTTGGTTGAGATATCCATACCTGCTCCTGTTGAAGCTCCAAATGATTCCGCGCCTCGCCGGACTGCTGTGCAAGTGCGTCACACGACGGAGACACGCACTCGCGGGGGGATGGCGCGCTACAGGCTCAACACGTAGGCTACGATGTTGACCTTTTCTTCCTCGCTGAGCATCTGCTCGAACGCGGGCATGCCGTTGCCACCCTTGTTCAGGTTCTCCATGACGGCTTCCGCCGTGGCGTCCTTGCCGCTGGGCAACTTGCCATCCTTGATTCCCGCCAGTCCGGGACCGATCTTCTTCTCGGCGCTGTCGTTGAAGTGACAGACCATGCAGCGCTGCTCAAACGCGGCCTGACCTTTCGCCGCATCGCCCTCTTCGTGATTGTCCGCCCGTGCACCGGTGACAACCGCAAGAGCGACCGCGCACAGCGCAACACCAATGCGAAACATGGCTCTCCCGTACCTCCTACCCCAGTCTACCGCAGTTTGTGCTTGAGTGCAGGACGGGCGCCCGACGGGAATTCTCCTTCTGCGACATTGGTCGCATGGACAGGGATGTCCGGATCCTTCGGGGTCCGCACCACCTTGCCCGGAGAGGCGGACTCCGGGAGAATCAATCTCCCCGGCGTCGGCTCGTATCATAGGTGGCCATGAAGATACGGACCCTTCTGCTGCCGCTGTTCGCGCTTCCGCTTTCCGCCGCCGGCACGCTCGACATCTACTGGATCGATGTGGAAGGGGGTGCGGCCACGCTTATCGTTACTCCGGACTCGGAGACGATCCTGACGGACGCGGGCTGGCCGGGCTTCGACGACCGCGACCCCATTCGGATCGTCGATGTTCTCGAGAACGAGGTCGGACGGAAGGAACTTGACTACTTCATCGCCTCGCACTTCCACAGGGACCACACCGGCGGCGTGGCCGCGCTGGCCTCCATGATCCCCATCGGCCGGTTCGTGGACCACGGCGACAGCGTGGAGATGGGATGGAACGAGCGGGCCGACCTGCTCTGGCAGAGCTACACCGACGCGGCGGGCGACGATCGCATGCAGGTGGAGCCCGGCGACAGGCTGCCCCTGAAGAACACGGACTTCCTGTTCGTGGCCGCGCGCAGCCGGTTCCTTGACAGCCCGCTGTCCTATCAGGGGCCGAATCCCGCGTGCCGCGACATCGTGCACAAGCGCGTCGACAAGGGCGAGAACGGCAAGAGCATCGGCTTCCTGGTCAGGGTCGGTCCGTTCGAGTTCCTGGATCTAGGCGATCTCACCTGGAACTTCGAAAACGAGACCGCGTGTCCGACGAACCTGTTTGGCGAGATCGACCTCTACCAGGTCACCCATCACGGGATGCACATGTCCGGAGCCCCGGCCCACATTCGCGGCATTCGCCCGCTGGTGGCCGTCATGAACAACGGCCCGCGCAAGGGCGGGAGTCCGGCCACCTACAGGGCGCTCACGTCGGTTCCGTCGCTTGCTGCCCTCTGGCAGGTGCATCGCGCTGTGGAGAGCGATGCGGGCCACAACCCGGAAGACGACTTCATCGCCAACCTCGGGGAGACTGAAGGCTGCGGGGGGCACTGGATCAAGGCGTCGGTGCAGCCTGACGGTCGCTTTACGCTGACAAACTCCCGCAACGGGTTCAGCAGGTCCTACGGCCCGCGCTAGGAAATGGTGCCCAGCTTCGCGGTCATCAGGTGTGCCGCCTGTTCAAGCAGGGAGCGGGCGTGCAGCACGACCGGGTCGTACGTCGCCTTGATCCGCATGCCCTCGTCGTAGTCGAAGTACGAAATGTGCATCTGCGTGGTCAGGGCCCGCAGCAAGTACTGGCGGTCCTCGGGTTGCACTGCCCGCGTGGGAATCCCATTCGCAGCACAGTATCGGAGCAGCCTCTCCAGCAAGCCCGGGGATGGCGTCTCCTCCCTGAGCATTGTGTGCCCGCGAGATCGCAGCTGCGCCACGAACCGTTCCACGATTCGCCGACGCTCGATCAGCCGCTGCGTTGCCGACCGGGCGGGCTCTTCCACCTGGACGTCCGGGGCGATGCCACCGAATTCGTAGACTTTCCGTCCCATGTCCGTGAGACGGACCGTTCCCTGCTCGGGCTGAAAATGCTTGCTGCAGGGCTCGCTGAAGTACTCGCTCGCCGTGATGCGCTCGTAGGGCCGCTGGATGAGGCGGCCACTCGGGGAGTAGTATCGCGCGGTTGTCAGGACCATCCCGCTCGACTCGGGCAGCGCGAAGACCGACTGCACCATGCCCTTGCCGAAAGTGTTCGAGCCGGCGATGAGCGCCCTGTCGTGGTCCTGAAGGGCGCCCGCGACGATCTCCGAAGCCGAGGCGGACTGGCAGTTCACTAGCACCACCACCGGATAGTCGAGGTCCGGGTCCGCGGACTCGGCATTGTATCGCCGCTCGGGTGATGACCGGCCGCGGTGGGACACCACGCTCTGGCCTTTCTCCAGGAACTGGCTGGCCACCTGAACGCCTGCGGAGAGCAGACCGCCCTTGTTGTGCCGCAGGTCAAGCAGCAAGCCGCTCATCCCCTTTGCCTGCAGGCGCCGAAGGGCCTCGCCGACATCCGCACTGGTCTTCTCACCGAAGCTCGTCACACGCAGATAGCCTGTGCCGTCCTTGAACAGCATCTGCACCGGCACCGTCGACCGCGGTATCACGTTCCGCACTGCGACCGCCTCGATCCATTCGTCGGCACCCTCCCGCGAGAGGCTCAGCCGTACAGTTGTTCCGGGTGGCCCCTTGATTCGGTTCGCGACCGTCAACAGGTCTTGGCCCTCCACGGGTTCGCCGTCCACGAGTTCGATGGTGTCTCCGGGCAGGATGCCCGCCTCAAACGCCGGAGTCCCCGGGAACGGGAAGTCGATGACCGCCTTGTCGCCGAAGCTGTCGATCTGCACGCCGACGCCTGCGTAGCTGCCTCGCTCCTGCTCGCGCATCTGGAGGAACTCCTCGGGGCTGAGGAATGTGGAATGGGGGTCCAGCGTCGCGAGCATCGCCGGGATTGCGCCCTCGTACATCGCGGCGTTCCAGTCGACAGGCTCCGCGAAGCGCTTCTCGATCAGCCGGGTTATCCGGAACGCCTGTCGAATGTGCCCGCTGAGGGGCGCCATCTGGATGAGGTTGCCGTTGGTCCCGATCCGGAGCCCGTAGATTCCGCCGATCAGGCTGGAGGCCGCGATCACCGCCGCGCAGGCGCCCAGGACCCGAAGGCGGCGGGCGATCCCTGCCGCATTGCGCGGCGGGCGGCTGCGCCCGGGCTGTGGGCGGACGTCGGAACTAGGGCGCATGCAGTCGGTCGATCTTTGCTGCCAGGACGAAGTCGGATTCCGTCAGTCCATCGATTTTGTGGGTCCAGATCTTGATGCCGACTCTGCCCCACGCCAGATAGATGTCAGGATGGTGTCCCTCGCTCTCGGCCAGGGCGCCCACACGGTTGGTGAAGTCGAGAGCTTTCTGGAAATCCGGGAAAGCGAATTCACGCTCGATGTGATGCTCATTCGCCACCGTCCAGTCCGCCACCTGCGCGGCGAACGTCGCGAGTTCATCCCCATGCAGCGGCGGCACACCACCTCGGCAGGGCACACAGGACTGCTGGGCGAGATCCACCATCATGAATTGATCACATCCTACCACGAGCAGCCGAAACCGGAACGTGACACATCGGAAATGCTCGGGATTCGGTCGCGCGCGGCGTGCGGGCCGCGGATCTGCCCAAGACGGTGTCGCGGCGCGCTTGTGCGACCAGGCCGGACGCCCGGACGGCGCTCGTCCCCGTCGCAACGTCCAACGACCGGTTCCTGTAGACTGGTTCTTGGAAGGCCCTGCAACGGATGGGGATCGTCAACCAGGCCGCAAAGCGGGGCAGCTCGCCTCCTGAGGTTGGCATTCGGGCGGCCGGACCGCTCGTCGCGGGTGTGGTTCTCCTGGACTGGATCACGAAGTGGGCCATAACGGTCTCGATGGACCATGGCGCCGCCGAGGCAGTGTTGCCGGGCTTCTTCAACTTGGTGCATGTCCGCAACACCGGGATCGCGTTCAGCCTGTTCGCCGATTCCGCCCCGTGGATCCGCAATCTCGTCCTGCCCGCCGTGTCCGTGGCCGCGATCATCATCGTCTTCGCCATGATGCGCGACAGCGCCAGGATGCCTGTCACCTCCCGGACTGCGTTGGCGCTCGTTCTCGCAGGGGCGGTCGGGAATCTCTCGGAGCGCCTGCTGCACGGGTACGTCACCGATTTTCTCGACTTCTACGCCGGACCCTACCACTGGCCGGCATTCAACGTCGCCGACAGCGCGATCACGATCGGTGCCGTCCTGCTGATTCTTGACTCGCTGCTCGGCCGCCACGCCGTGCAGGAAGCCGCCCGAGTGGCGTAGACGCGCTCCCGATGTTTCCGAAGCTCCTCGAGTTTGGGGCATTCACGCTTCCCACCTACGGCGTCCTGATCGGCCTCGGCTTTCTTGCCGGCCTTTCGGTGGCATCGCGGCTGGCCCGCCGCTCGGGGCTGGACCCCGAAAGGCTCACCGCCATGGCCGTAGTGCTCCTGATCTCGGCGATCGTCGGTGCGAAGGTCTTCATGTTCGTTGACAACTGGAGCTACTATGCCGCCGATCCCGGCCGGCTGTTCACGTTGTCCGCGTTGCGCTCCGGCGGAGTGTTCTACGGCGGGCTGCTGTCCGCCTTGGTTGTGTCCCATTTCTACACCCGGCGCTACCGCCTGCCCTGGCTTGCCACGGCGGACGCGATGGCACCCGGACTCGCGTTCGGACATGGGATCGGAAAAGTGGGATGCTTCGCCGCGGGTTGCTGCTGGGGACAGGAATCGCACGCCTTTTGGGCGGTGACGTTCACCGATCCGGCGGCTCACGGCTTCACGGGCGTGCCGCTGAACGTGTCGCTGCATCCCACGCAGCTCTACGAGGCGCTCGGCAGTGCTGCGATCGGGCTAGTTCTACTGTGGCTCTTCGTGCGCGCTCACCCTTCGGGCGCCATCCTCGGGAGCTACCTCGTCCTCTACTCCGGCTTCCGTTTCGGTGTCGAGTTCTTCCGGGACGACGGCGCTCGAACCGCGATCTTCGGTGACGCCATCAGCAGCACGCAGCTGGTGGCGCTGGGGCTGGTGATTCTCGGAATCTGGCTGCTTCGGAGCGCGCCGCGATGGTCGACGCCCGAGCCGGCACGCGCCGCGTTCGGGCGCAAGCGCCGACGCTAGGCGAGCGTGTCGAGCGCGTTCGCTGATCCGGCTTCGTAATCCACAATTGCGTCCATCTTCTGCTGGATGTAGCTGAGCTGGTCGCCACCCTCCAGCAGGCATTGCCGCGAAAAGCTGTCCACCGGGAAGGACACCCTCCGGCCACCCGGCAGTGTCAGTGTCCGGCTCCGCAGGTCGATCGTGACTTCGAGGCTGTCGTCGCGGGCCGCGCGATCGAACAGCTGCTGGAGCGTGTCCTCGTCGACGATGATCGGCAGCAGACCGTTCTTGAGGCTGTTGTTGCGAAAAATGTCGGCGAACGAGGTACTGATCACCGCCTTGAACCCGTAGCCGAGCAGCGCCCACGGGGCGTGTTCGCGCGAGCTTCCGCAGCCAAAGTTGTCCCCAGCCAGCAGGATGCTGCCTCCGTTGGCGCGGGGCTGGTTCAGAACGAAGTCCGGGTTGGGACTGCCGTCGGCGAGATACCTCCAGTCGTTGAAGAGATTCTCGCCCAGACCCAGCTTCTCGATCGTCTTCAGGAAGCGTGCGGGAATGATTTGGTCGGTGTCGACATCGCTGGTCGGCAGCGGGACGACTTTTCCTCGAAACGCGTTGACTGGCTGCATGGATGGTTCCCTCTTCTACAGGTATGCGCGCGGGTCGGCGACCTTGCCCTCGATCGCGGTCGCCGCCGCCGTGAGCGGGCTGGCCAGAAACGTCCGGCCGCCCTTGCCCTGGCGGCCCTCGAAATTCCGGTTGCTTGTCGAGACGCAGTACTGGCCGCCCGCGAGCTGGTCGCCGTTCATCGCGATGCACATGCTGCATCCGGCGTCCCGCCAGTCTGCGCCCGCCTGGCGGAAGATGTCGGCAAGCCCTTCGGCCACGGCCTGTGCCCTCACCTTTTCCGAGCCCGGCACGACCAGCATCCACACTCCGGGCTTCACCTTGCGCCCCTCCAGCAGGCTCGCCGCCTCCCGCAGGTCGGTGATCCGGGAGTTCGTGCAGCTTCCGATGAACACGACGTCGACGGGCTGCCCGATGAGAGGCTTGCCGCCTTCCAGCTGCATGTACTGGAGCGCCTTGCGCACGCCGGCATGCCCGTTGGGCTCCGGCACGGGCTCGCTCACCCGGACTCCCATCCCGGGATTGGTGCCCCAGGTGATCATCGGCTCGAGTTCCGACGCGTCAATTGTCACCGTGCGGTCGTAGACCGCACCCTTGTCGGTCGGAAGTGTTCGCCAGCGCCTGACGGAAGCGTCCCATTCCGCGTTCCTGGGCGAGGTGGGCTTGTCCGCCAGGTACTCGTACGTCGTGTCGTCGGGAGCGATGATGCCGGCCCGGGCGCCACCCTCGATCGACATGTTGCAGACGGTCATGCGCCCTTCCATCGAGAGCGAACGGATGGCCTGGCCCGTGTACTCCAGAACATGGCCCGTACCTCCGCCCACGCCGATCCTCGCGATCAAGGCCAGGATTAGGTCTTTGGCTACGATGCCTGCCTGGGGCCGTCCGCTGAAGCGGACCTCGCAGGTGCGCGACTTCTGTTGGAGCAGGCACTGCGTCGCGAGCACATGCTCAACTTCGGTCGTCCCGATGCCGAACGCCAGCGCCCCGAACGCGCCGTGCGTGGACGTGTGGCTGTCGCCGCAGACCACCGTGATCCCGGGCCGCGTGAGACCGAGTTCAGGCCCGATCACGTGCACGATCCCTTGGGACTCGTCTCCCACGTCCTTGAGCGGGATGCCGAATTCCCGGCAGTTGATCCGGAGCTGCTCGACCTGCTTGGCGGCGATCGGGTCGAGGATCGGAAGTGTCTGATCCCTTGTGGGAATGCTGTGGTCCATCGTCGCAAGCGTGCGGTCGGGACGTCGGACGCCGATGCCGCGATCCCGAAGTCCCTGAAACGCTTGTGGCGACGTCACTTCGTGCACCAGGTGGAGATCGATATACAGCACCGCCGGGGCGTCATCCTCATGCACCACGACGTGCGAATCCCAGACTTTCTCGTAGAGCGTGCGGGGCCGTGTCACGCATTGAGTCTATCGCACGGCCCGCCGTGCGCAGCCTTCGCAGCAGCAAGGTTCCCCGGTCCGCCGCGGACGGTGCGCGCGGGACTGGGCATGTCCGTCCCGACGACGGATAGGCACGGGCTGCGCTGCGGGCAGGACGACATCGCGGCGAGTCGAGAGCGCCAGGCTCCGGCCACGGTGGCAATGCCGCCTTAGCGAGCGAGGCCGGCAGGTCTCGGCATGCAGCGGCAGCGAACGCGGGCCCCTGCGTCGACGCCGCGGGAGGGAATCTGCTATATGTGAGGAATGCCGGTGGGCGGTCGGCCTCGAACGGTCGATGCGGCTTCCCGGACGCCAGACTACCGGGACTGCCAGAAGGAATTCGACAGCGAATCATGGTCGCCCGGCGAGGGGTGAATTTTCCCGCACCACAGGTTCAGCCGATCGACCACGAGGCTCTTCTCCGCGCCCTTCGTGCACGGGAACGGCAAGAACCCGCACGTCTCGAGAAGGGGCGGCGACGGCTTCGCGGAACTCCCTCACTCTGAGCGGTCTCCGGCCAGGGGAGGTGCGCAGTGACCGCGGACCGACCCCGGTCGAGCTTCTTGCGCAGGCCCGTGCTCGTCCTGAACGCAACTTACGAGCCCATCCATGTCTGTGCGGTCCGCAGGGCCTTGATTCTTCTGGTCAAGGGCGTGGCAGCGACCGAGGAAGCCGGCGAAGGGAGCGTCCGTTCACCGAGCCAGAGCCTCGAGGTGCCGTCCGTGATCCGGTTGCTGGAGTACCGGCGAATCCCGCGCCAGATGCGGGCCATCTCACGCAAGAACATACTGATCCGCGACCAGTACACCTGTCAGTACTGCAAACAGAGATTCGGACCGGGCGAGCTGACATTGGACCACGTCGTGCCCCGCTCGAGGGGAGGAAGCAACACGTGGGAGAACCTTGTCGCCTGTTGCCTCCGATGCAACAATCGCAAGGGCGACAGGCTTCCGATGGAGGCCTCCATGAGTCTCCATCGGCCACCCAAACCGTTCAGCCTGCACACCAGCCGCAGCCTCATGCGCCAGATGGGCGATCAGCAGGAAAACTGGCGCAAGTACCTTTTCTTCTGACGGCCGGCGCCCGCCCCTCGAAGCAACACGGGAGGAGAACCGATACTGGTGTGATGGCTCAAGCCGACTGGCTCCTGTGCGACGCGGACGACACGCTCTGGGAGAACAACATCTACTTCGAGGAGGCGATCAGGGAGTTCATCGAGTTTGTTGACCATCCGGTCCTCAGCCCTGCCGAGGTGCGGAGGAGTCTGGACCGCGTCGAGATGCACAACATCAAGCTTCGAGGCTACGGCACAGCCAACTTTGGCCTGAATCTGGCGGAGTGTTTCGAGGGGCTTCGCGGGCGTCCTGCGGACGCCGTTGAGCGGAGGCGTCTGCAAGGGATGGCAGACCAGGTCCTCCACGCCCCTGTCACGCCGATTCCGGGCGTTCCGGAGACCCTCGAGGAACTCGTCCGTCGCTACAGGCTCGGACTCGTCACCAAGGGAGACAAGACGGAGCAGCGCTCGAAACTTGGCCGGTCGGGCCTCGCGAGCGCATTCGAGTACGTGGTGACCGTGCCGGAGAAGGACACGGAGTGCTATCAGGCGGTGGTCATGGAGCTGGGCGCCGACCCCGACCGCACATGGATGATCGGCAACAGCCCCAAGTCGGATATCAACCCGGCTCTGGCAGCCGGCCTCGGCGCCGTGCTTGTGTGGAACGACAACACCTGGAGCCTCGAAATGCAGGCCCTGCCCGTCGGCCACGAACGCTACCGCGCCGTCCGGCGATTCAGCGATCTCACGTCAATCTTCTGAGCGGTCGGCGCCTTGGTCCGACGGCGCGACTCGCCGGTAGAGTTCCAGAGTCTCCCGGGCCATGCGGCCCGAATCGAAGCGCTGCAGGACCGCGTCCCGTCCCCGGATTCCCATGCGTACGGCCTCTCTCGGATCGTCGGCCAGCTGCTTGAGCATGCCCGCGAGATCGTGGCTATCGCCCGGTGCGAATGTGAGGCCGCCGCCGGTCGCCGACACAAGCTCGGGGAACACGCCGATCCTCGGCTGAACGACCGGAACGCCAGCCGCGAGCGCCTCAAGGACGTAGAGCCCCTTGGCGGCGCGGTAGTCCGTCGGCACGGAAAAGGCATCCAAGCCACGTAGAAACTCGATTTTCCGGTCCCGGGAAAGGTACCCGAGATCTTCAAAGCCGAACCGCTCCCGCAGGCTGTCGATGTACGGCTGCGTCTGCCTGGCCCGCCAGCCGGCCACCCGCAGGCGGACATCGAGGTCCGGTCTCGCCCTGCGCAACTTCCGGACAGCGCTCGCTAATACGGCCAGGCCTTTGTTCTTCGCCACCCGGGCAAGGAATCCGACATGGAAGCGATCCGACGCCCGGGGCTGACGCGGTCCGAAGCCTTCGATCGAGATTCCCGGAAGGACCGTTTCCGTGCGGTTCAGAATGTCGCCGAGAATGGGGGCCATCGCCTCGGCCTGGTCATCGCACGACGGGACGAACAGGTCGATGTTGTCTGCGTGACGCCGGATCAGGTCGCGACACTCCGATCGATGGGGTTCGGTGAGGCCGTTCAGGAATTCGGCCTCGCCCTGCAGCGAGCAGACGACAGGGACTCCGAACTGAGTCTTGACCGGTTCCGCCATGCACGCCAGCATCGAGTTGGTCAGGTGTACGATTTCCGGCCGGATCTCGGTCAGCATCTCCATGAGCTTCGCCATTTCCCGGGAATACGGGCCGTTCGCGCCCTGAAACGTGTCGCGGGTCATGGCACCCAAGTTGGCCGGGTCCGTGTCGACGGCGAAGTTCGACGCCCAGCCCAGCAGCCGCGGGTGGTCGAGCAGCCGGTCCAGCGCGCCGCTGTTCCGGAAGAAGGAGAATCTGCTCTGCAGGTAGAGGTTGATTCCCCCGAATACGATGCGGCGGTCGCTGACGTCCTCCTCGTCCGTCAGAAGCGGCGTATACGCAGGCAGCAGGACCACCTCGTGCCCCAGCCGCGTCAGGGCTGCAGCCAGCGCATTGTCCTTCAGGCAGTTGGCGCAGATCGTCCCCGCCGCGCCGGCGCCGATGTACGCGATTCTCAATCCAATCCCCGGCGTGGGCGCCGGTGTCCAGACCGGCGCGGCAACAACAATCGTACGCCCCGGACGGGATCACTCCGGAAAGAACTTGCGGATCGTCCGGCCTGAAGGAGGCTTGGTTGCGAGCGAGGTGGCGATGAGCGTGACGGTGGAGGCCGCCACCATGGTTGCGACGGGAAGCATGCCCGCGAACAAGTACGAGGTGTCTCTTCCGTAGCCGCTGTCATGAAAGAACCACAGCCCCAGCGCAACGGTCACGAGAACGCTTGCCATCGCGCCCTGTGCTGTCGCTCTCCGCCAATAGAGAGCTGCGACGGCGACGGGAAACAGGGACGCGTAACCGCTAAAGCACCACACCCCCAGCGTGAACACGCTTCGTGGCTCGCTGAGGGAGAACAAGTATGCCGTGGCGGCCACGGCCGCCACGATGAGACGGCCCAAGCGCACCAGCTGCCCATCGCTGAGCGTTCTGCCCAGCAGGCGAACCGCCACGTCGTTCGTGAACATGGAGCCAATCGCCAGGAATTGGGAGTCGAGCGACGACATGACCGCCGCTAGGATGCCTGCGCCCAGGATTCCTCCGAGCAGGGGGGATGTCAGCTTTCGGACCATGATCGCCAGCTCGCTGTTGACCGGGGACCCTGGCGGAACGACCGCCGAACCGTCGGGCATCACTGCGGCGGTTGCCCAGACGCCGATCAGGACACACGGAAGCCAGACCAGAAGCATGCAGACCGGATGCAGCACGAGCAGCGGCTTAAACGAGGACGCCGACCGGGCAGTCAGCCAGTGCTGATAGACATGAGGGAACATGCCGATCGAGAGGGGGATGAAGCAGTAGCTGAAGAAGTGCAGATGCCCGAAGGCATCGCCCCGCACGAGCTTCTCGGGATGGGCCGCCGCCACCGCCTGGGTTGCTGCCTGGGCTCCCCCGAGCTTCGAGGAGATCACCAGGAAAGTGGTGATTCCCGTCACGATGAACACCGCGGCCTGGATTGAGTTCGCCCACGCGGCCGCGCGCAGGCCCCCGGCGAAGACGTAGAGCAACACGACCGAAGTGATCGCCAGGCCGGTGAGCCACGGCGGGATTCCGCCTGCCGTCGCAGGAAAGGAATCGGGAAATGCGCCCGTCGTGAGGGCCTGCACCACGCTTCCGGCGCCAAGCAGGCCCACCAGCACATAGGGCACAACCAGACCCGCCAGGACGGGAAAGAGCATCAGCCCGAGCGCCGCACTCTCGTACCTGTCGCGGAAGAACTGGATCTGCGTGGTGTAGCCGTGCTTCCTGCCCATCGCCCACAGACGCACGCCGGCAAAGCGGAACACCCCCGCATGGACCAGCCCGGACCACGAGGCCATCAGTCCGTAGACTCCGATGCCCCTGCGGTACGACTCGCCGGTACTTCCGACCAGAGAGAACGCCGTCATCGCCGTTCCGAAGACAGAGAGCATGAGCAGCACGGGACCGATCGACCGGCTCGCCAGGAAGAAGTCCTGCGCCGTCCTGCGAAACGCCCGGTTGCTCAGGAGGCCGACGGCGATGAGAACGACTAGGTACGCGCAGATGACTGCGAACTGGGTCACCGTGCGCGGCCCTCAAGGCTGTCGGCTGTCGGCTCGTTGGGTGACAAACGCTCGTCTTCGGTCCAGGCAAACCGGCACACGGCTGCCCAGAGCCCAGCAGTGGCAATCGAGTATCCGGCGTGGTAGGCCAGGCCGGCGGGCAGGAAGCCGAGGACGAGCCGGGAATCGTTCCACAGCCATAGGTCGTGGTGCAGCAGGATGAACGCCGCAATCGCAGCGAAGGGAATCGTCGCCTTCATCAGAGAAACCAGGACTTCGGGGCGCGGGTGGTTCGCCGTCGCGCTATGCGAGGGCCTTCCTGACAAGGTTGCCGTGCACGTCGGTGAGGCGGAAGTGGCGGCCCTGGTACTTGAACGTGAGTTTCTCGTGGTCGATTCCCATCAGATGGAGGATCGTGGCGTGGAGATCGTGCACGTGCACCGGATCCTCAACGATGTTGTAGCTGAATTCGTCGGTGCGTCCGATGGCCGTGCCCGGCTCGATGCCTGCACCCGCCATCCACATCGTGAAGCAGCGAGGATGATGGTCGCGGCCGTAGTTGTCGGAGGTCAGCTTTCCCTGGCTGTAGACCGTGCGTCCGAACTCGCCGCCCCACACGACCAACGTGTCTTCGAGCATCCCCCGCTGCGCCAGATCCTGCACCAGCCCGGCCGAGGGCTGGTCCGTGTCGGCACACTGCTTGCGGATCTGCCCGGGAAGGTCCGTGTGCTGGTCCCAGCCCCGGTGGAAGAGTTGGACGTAGCGCACGTCGCGCTCCAGCAGTCTCCTCGCCAGAAGGCAATTCGCTGCGTAGGTCCCGGGCTTGCGGGAGTCCGGCCCGTAGAGCTTGAAGGTCGACTCCGGCTCCTTCGACAAATCCGTCAGCTCCGGCACCGAGGATTGCATGCGGAATGCCATCTCGTATTGGGAAATGCGTGTCAGGATCTCGGGGTCGCCGAAGTCCCTGTAGCGGATTGCATTGAGTTGCCCGAGATCGTCGAGAAAGCGCCGCCGGGCGGCCCGGTCTACACCGCTGGGATCCGACAGGTAAAGGACCGGATCGCCGGTGGACCGAAACTTGACACCCTGGTAGCGGGTCGGCAGGAACCCGCTGCCCCACAGCCGATCGTAAAGGGGCTGACCGTTGCGACCGCTTCCCGCGGAGACCATGACCACGAATCCGGGCAGGTCCCGGTTCTCGCTGCCCAGCCCATAGGAGATCCAGGCCCCGATCGAGGGCCTGCCTGCGAGCTGTGCTCCAGTCTGGAAGAAGGTGACGGCGGGATCGTGGTTGATCGCCTCAGTGTGCACCGACCTCACGATGCACAGGCGGTCGGCGATCGCAGCCGTGTGAGGCAGCAGCTCACTGATCCAGGCTCCCGACTCCCCGTGCTGCTGGAACTGGAACATGGAGGGAGCGATCGGAAACGTCGTTTGAGTGGCCGTCATCGCGGTCAGCCGCTGGCCTTGCCGCACCGAGTCAGGCAGGTCCTCGCCTCGCAGGCGCTCCAGTTCGGGCTTGTAGTCGAACATGTCGATCTGCGATGGGGCGCCAGACTGAAACAGGTAGACCACGCGCTTCGCCTTGGGAGCGAAGTGGGGCATGCCTGGCAGGCCGCCCGAAGGCAGTTCCTCGGCCATGAGGTCGGCAAGTGCGGCAATGCCCAAACCGTACGCACTCCTGCCAAAGAAATGCCGGCGGGTGCCGCGCTGGGACCACAGTTTCGCGAGTGCCATAGGAGTCGAGTCCGAGACCATTATAGGTACCCAGCTACTCCTTGGTGATCGTCTCGTCCAAGTTGAGCACGAGGCTCGCCATCATCGAGTAGGCGGCCATCTCCGGGTCAGTGACGCTTGCCGGTGTTGCTGGCCGACTCTCGCCGAGCATCGACTGGGCGGCGTCCGGATCGGTTCGGAACCGGTCCAAATGGTATCCGAAGCCCGAGGCTAGGATCGTTTGCTCGGACTCGGTGGGCCTTCGGGCCGTCGCCAGTCGGAACATGCGACCCAGGCGCTCTTCTCGGCCCTCGCCCGATTCCCGCAGCGCACGGGCTGCCAGTGCCATGGAACTCTCCATATAGGCGGCGTCGTTCATCCGGTTGAGCGCCTGCAAGGGTGTGTTGGTCCGCACGCTGCGGACCGTACAGGCCTCCCGGCCGGCCGAATCGAACAGCATCATGGACGGAGGAGGCACCGCCCTCTTCCAGAACGTGTAGAGGCTCCGGCGATAAAGGTCGCCGCCCTCACCGACCGTGTAGTCCTCGCCGCCCGCCAGTTCCGTCCAAAGGCCTGCGGGCTGGTACGGTCTCACCGATGGTCCCCCGACCGTGTCGACCAGGAGGCCCGATACCGTGAGACTGAGATCGCGCACCGCCTCCGCTGGCAGCCGCAGCCGAGGGCCGCGGGCAAACAGCCGGTTGCCGGGATCAGCTGCCAGCAGATCCGGGCGAATTCGCGAGGATTGCCGGTACGCCGCGCTCATGACAATCGTCCTGACCAGCGACTTGAGATCCCAGCCTGACTCCATGAACTCAACCGCCAGCCAGTCGAGAAGTTCCGGATGGGTCGGCCACGCGCCCTGCGAGCCGAAATCCTCGGCAGTCTCGACGATTCCCGTGCCCCAGAGCATCTGCCAGACGCGGTTGACGGTGACCCTGGCCGTGAGCGGGTTGTCGCGGGACACCAGCCAGCGAGCGAAGTCGAGCCTGCTGCCGGGATCGTGGCCGGACAGCGCGGCGGGCAGTCCGGGCATGACCTGCTCGGCCGGCGAGTCGTAGGCCCCTCGATCGAGCCGGAACGTGTTCCGGCGCGGCGTCATTTCCTGCATGACCATCACCGTGGGGACGGAGTCAGCGTACTTCTTCCGCTGCTGTTCCAGATCACGGATTCTGAGGGTCAGCTCTGTCAGCTCCGCCGGTCCGGAGGTGTTGTAGTACGCCGCGTCCAGCTTGTCCGATTCGGTGGCGTTGCGGTCCCAACCGGCGAGTTCGGCAATCGCGTCCAGGCTCCTGCCGACGCCCGCCACCGCGATCTCGGAGGGTGCCAGCGCCCGGCCATAGACCAGCAACCTCCTGATCTCACCCTGGTATTCGAGGCCAAGTCCGCGGCCCACGCGGAGCGGCTCCTTCGACTTGATCTCCTGGTTCATCTCGTCCCGAATGACGTTGACCTCGGCGGGCTGGCCGTTCAGATAGATCCTCAGGCCCGATGCCAGCCGAGTTCCGTCGTACGTGAATGCCACGTGCTGCCACTCGCCAAGCCGGATCGAGTCCTTGCTCTCCAGCCGCAGGCAGTCGTCCAGCCACCGGTTGACGAGATTGACCTGCACCTTGCCGTTCCGCAGGTACAGACCCCATCCCGGATTGCCCTGAGTGTCGTCCTCGGCGAGCACGTGCCGGGTCTTCGCGATGATGGCGCCGTCCGGCTTTGCCGGCCGGATCCACGCCGAGACGCTGAACCGGTCGTAGAATCCGAAATTCGCCTGGTCGCCAAGATCGATGAACTCTCCTTCCGCGAACGAGTGTTCCGGCGGTTTCGGGTCTCGGGAGCCCTCCGGGAACGCCACGGTCAGATCCCTGGAGTCGATCCAGTCGGCAGGCCTCCCGATCAGCGAGCGCTCCCATTCGCGTCTCGCCTCTGCTCCGTTTGCGACCAGGCGCCTGTGGAGTTCGCGCAGGCCGGCCAGTTCGGCTGCCATCCTCGACAGCCGCTCTTCCTGCGGTGGCGTGGGGGCCTTGATGAAGGGAGGGGAATTGCCGTACTTGAACGCCTTGCCCTTCTCGGGAACATTGTTGAAGTACGCGAAGAGCTCATAGTACTCCTTCTGCGTGATTGGATCGTACTTGTGGTCGTGGCAGCGGGCGCAGCCCACGGTCAGGCCGAGCCAGACCGTCGAGGTTGTGTCGACGCGGTCCACGACGTACTCCACGGCGTACTCGGCGTCGACGATCCCCCCCTCGCCGTTTCCGCGATGGTTGCGATTGAAGCCCGTTGCGATGACCTGGTTCAACGTCGCGTCCGGGATCATGTCGCCGGCCAGCTGCTCGACGGAGAAGTCGTCGAACGGCTTGTTGGAATTGAAGGAATCGATGACCCAGTCCCGCCACCTCCACATGTCCCGCTCGGCGTCGGTCTGGTAGCCGTTCGTGTCGGCGTAGCGGGCGGCGTCCAGCCAGCGGACCGCCATGCGTTCGCCGTAGCGAGGAGACGAGAGGAGCCTGTCAACCAGCGTCTCGTACCCCTTGGAGGGGTCGGAAAGGATTGCGTCGACCTCGGCGAGATGGGGGGGCGAGCCAGTCAGGTCGAGGCTGACCCGCCTGGCGAGAGTTTCCGGCGATGCCGGTGGGGACGGCGAGAGCCCCTCGCGCTCCAGCCGGCGGAGGACGAAGCTGTCAACCGGATTCACCGGCCGGCCGGGATGTCGGTTCGCGGGAGCGGCGGGCCGCTCAGGGGGAAGAAATGCCCAGTGGCCCTGCCATTCCGCCCCCTGCTCGATCCAACTCCGGATCAGCCGCACCTCGCGGTCGGCCAGTGGCTCGTGGCCGAGAGCGGCCGGTGGCATGCGACGGGCCGGATCTTCCGTCGAGACCCGCAGGTACAACTCGCTTGTGTCAGGGCTGCCCGGAGCGACTGCCTTGCGACCGACCGCCAGCGTTGCGGTTGTTCCCTCCTCCGTGTCCAGTCTCAGGCTTGTCATCCGCTTCGCCTCGTCGGGACCGTGGCAGGCGAAGCAGTTCTCCGAAAGGATCGGCCGGATGTCGCGGTTGAACACGACCTCGCCCTCGCCGGAAGCGGCGGGCGCCGAAGCGAGCATCAGGATCAGGGTGAACGCAGGAACCAGGAACCGCATGTTTGCTTGCGATTATAAGGTCTGGCGGGCCAGCGGGGAATGCCCGAGGCCGGTCTCTCGAATCCCGCCACGCCGGAATCCGCCCCCCTGGGGAACATTCCGCAGGTCACATCAACTTCGGCGCTCCGCTCCGCGAGATCAGCACGACCGCATGTGCCTCGGCGAGCTCGCCGGCCCCGACCGGGCCCACCCCCTCTCCGGTCTTCGCCTTCAGGCCGACCAGCTTCGGATCAACACCAAGCATCGCGGCCACGCTTTCCAGGATCTGGGCCCGAAATGGAGAGATTCTCGGCTGCTCGAGGACAATGACCGCATCGACGTTCACGACGCGCCAGCCGTAACTGTCGAGGAGTTCGACTGCGTGCCTCACAAACACGCTGCTGTCGGCGTCCTTCCACTGGGGGTCTGACGGCGGAAACAGCTCGCCGATGTCGCCTTGGCCGGCGGCCCCCAGGATCGCGTCGGTGATCGCGTGGAGGAGGACATCGGCGTCCGAATGTCCGAGCAGGCCCTTCTCCGCCGGAATCCGCACTCCGCCAAGCACGAGCTTCCGTCCGGGGGCCAGCCGGTGGGAGTCGTATCCGATCCCCACACGGGTCTCGGGAATCTCAAACCCGACGATCGGAGGCGGTTTCACGGTTCTCCTGCTCGAGATACAGCTGCGCGAGCGCCATGTGGTGCGGCCCCGTGATCTTGATGTTCCGCTCGCTGCCGCGCATCAGGTAGACATCTTCATTGAGATGCTCGACCAGGCTTGCCTCGTCCGTGCCCACGAATCCGTCCTGCCTCGCCTTCTCAAACGCGCGTGAGAGCAGGTCGAAAGCGAAGACCTGAGGGGTCTGGACCAGCATGATCCTCTCGCGGGGCAGCGTCGCCTGCACGACCCTCCGGCTTACCTGCTTGACGGTCTCCTCGGCGGGCATGCCCAGAATCACGGCGCGGTGGACCTCCGCTTTCCGAATGGCGTCCTCGACAAGCCGGACCGGGATGAACGGGCGGACCCCGTCATGCACGACGACGAGGTCGGTCTCTTCCGAGAGGGCGTCCACGCAGCGGCCCACGGATTCCTGGCGGTTGCGTCCTCCGGCCAGGATGCGGACCCTGCCGGACCCGCCAGTGCCGGGCAGCATTGCCCGCGCACTTTCCTCACTGCCCTCGGGCACGGCAACCAGGATTTCGCGAATGCTGTCAACAGCGAGGAACTTGCTGACGGTCAGAGCCAGAATCGGCGTTCCGCCCACCTTCATGAACTGTTTTCGGGTGCTGCCGTAGCGCTTGCCGGCGGCTTTGCCCATGCGGGTCCCCAAGCCGGCCGCCGGAACGATGGCCGAAACGTTCATGCTTCCACATTATCGCCCACCAGGCCCGATCGTTTGCCGGTCGTCCTCCCTGCGGGCGAGTGGCCGGTCGTCGCTAAGACTCCAGGGCCTGCTTGCAGTAAGCGAAGCACCTGGTCATTTCCTGGACCGTATCCTCGCCCTTGTACTCGTACTCGATGTTGGCGGGGATATCGTACTTGTTGTCCCGCAGGAGCACCAGCACCTCTCGAATGGGGGTGTCTCCCTCACCGAAGGCAACGTTCTCGCCCTGGTTGGACCTGCGGTCCTTGAGATGCAGCGCGACGATCCTGTCGTGATGTTGCTTGACGTAGTCGACCGGGTCGAATCCGGCCGCGACGAAGTGCCCGATGTCAAGATTGACCGCAATGAACTCGTTGCCCTCGGCGGCGGCGGCGAAATCGTCCGGAGTAGCGTACTGGTTCTCGCGAATGCGCGAATGATTGTGCATTCCGACAAGCATCCCGTAGCGCTTTGCGGCGGCATTGACCCGGTTTGCCACGCTGACAGTCCCGGATGCGGTAATCACCTTCGCACCCATCGCCTTCGCCATTTCGAAGCCGCGCGCGATCTCCTCGTCTGTGAAGTCGTCCCGGAAGCTGTAGTTCAGAGCGTTGAGTGCGATGCCGGCCTCGTGGAACTTCGTGCCGATCTCCTCGAACTTGCTCAGGGGCGTTTCCAGGCGATAGGCGCGCAGCTTCTCGCGGCCGTTCTTGGCTCTCCTCGACTCGCGGAGCGGCTCGATGTGGCCGCTCCAAAGCTCGCACGAGCCGATGCCGATCATCTTCATCCCATCGATCGCCGCGTCCAGAGGCCGGTCGCGAAAGCTGTAGCTCTGGGCCCCAATCGTGACTCCGTTGAACGTGGAGTTGATCATCTCGTGCGCCAGGACACCTCCGGAAAGAGCGCTCGCGACGCCTGTCGCAAGCATGTTCCGAAGGAAATCCCGGCGTCTCGTTTCTTGGTCCATCAAGCCTCCCTAGGCTACCAGTGTCCCACAACCCTAGGACCGGCCTCACGCCCTTCGCAACCGCCTCCTCGCGGCACCGTTGCAAGCGGGCGCATCGATCTTCCAGTGCCCTGCAGCCCCTGTCTAAAGCAACTTGGCGGCGGCCGCCGGTCCCGACCCCGCCGGCCGGGGCCGGCTGTGCCCGAGCCTGCCCATGTCAGGGCCTCTGGCGCTGCTTTGCCCAGGCCGCGGCGGACCGCCGGCACGTACCTGCGGGAACACGCATCCGGACATGCAGTGGCGGGACGGGGTCGATCGATTGGACTTCCAGTAGAGTAGTCGCATGGCCAGCAGCCAGCCATTCAGGCTCTCCGTCTGCAACGAACTGTACGGCGACACTGACTTCGCCACCTCATGCCGCTCAATCAAGCAGGCGGGATGGGACGGGATCGAGATCGCCCCCTTCACGCTCATGCAGGACGCCACGCAGCTGCCTAGGGATCGCCGTCGCGAGGTCCGCGACATCATCGAGTCCGAGGGCCTCGACTTTGTCGGGCTGCACTGGCTGACCGTCGGCCCCGACGGACTGCAGGTCACGACCCCGGACAAATCGGTCAGGCGGAAGAGCTGGGAGTATGTCCGAGGCCTGGTCCGGCTGTGCGCTGACCTGCGGCCCGAGCGCGCGAGGGGCGGGGTCATGGTCTTCGGATCGCCGATGCAACGGCGAACGGTCGGCGGCCTGACCCGTGAACAGGCAGAGGCGAACTACGTCGAGGGAGTGCGATCCATCGTTTCAGACCTCGAGTCTACGGGCGTAACCTTGTGTGTTGAGGCCTTGCCGCTGGACCAATGCGACGTGATCGTGACACTCGATCGGGCGGCCGAGATCGTCGACGAGGTCGGCAGCCCGAACGTGCAGACCATGTTCGATTCGCACAACGCAGTCGATGAGCCGGAGCCCCATGGCGATCTGGTCACGCGCCACTGGGCCAAGATTCGTCACATCCATGTGAACGAGCTGGACGGGAGCTATCCTCGCCCGTCAGGAGGCTATGACTTCAGGCCCGTCCTCCAAGTGGCCAAGGACCGCGGGTTTGGCGGGTGGGTCTCGATGGAGGTCTTCGACTTTTCCCCAGGGCCGGAGAAAATCGTGAACGAATCCATTGCGTACCTCCGCGGAGAGATCGCGGCGCTGGCGTAGCGGCCCGTCGGCCAGGGAGCTTCACGGTTTGGCAGCAGTCAGAAGACGGCGAAGGCGAAGACCGCGTCGCTCCCTTCCGGAGTCAGGCCGTATTCGCCTGGAGGCAGGCTTGCGCTGATCCGGATTCTAACCACTCTGGCTTCGATCCCGTCGAGCTGAAGAAAGTACGGCTCCGCCACCACTTTCTTCTTCTTGCGATACAGGAGCTCCCGCCGGCCGCTGGCGACTTGGAAGCCGTAGAGTTCCAGATCCCGGGGGTCAATGTCCTTGGAGTCTATGAGGAACTCAGGAGAGGCCAGGGGCGTTCTGACGGACGAGGCAGTGCCCGGGACCCAGAATTTGAGCTGGTTCTTGACCTCCTCCGCTGCGGCCGCGGTGCTCTCGAGTTCCCGGAGTTCGCTCCCATGAATGAGGAACGGCACGTCCTGCTTGGGCGGGTTCGGCAGCCCCAGTCTGTTGGTGTGGGGATCGTCCTGAGCGGGCAGCACGAAGGCACACAGAGCCAGCAGCGTTCCCAGTCGCAACATACGCCCTTGAGTGTAACCGACCGTCGGGTGTCCTATTCTCTTCCACATGAGAATCCGTCGAGCAGATGCGTCCGATCTCGAGACCGTCGCCGAATTCAACGCGCTCCTGGCCGAGGAGTCCGAGGGCCTCGCTCTGGACCGGGACCGCCTTCGGGCAGGCGTTGGAGCCGTTCTCCGGGACGAGTCCCTCGGCATGTACTTCATTGCGGAGTCAGACACCGGGGCGGCCGGACAGCTGGCGCTGACCTATGAGTGGAGCGATTGGCGGAACGGCATGTTCTGGTGGCTCCAAAGCGTCTATGTGCGGCCGGAATTCCGGCGGCAGGGCATCCTCCGAGGCCTTTACGGCCATGTCCTGAACCTGGCGAGGGAACGCGGCGTGTGCGGAATCCGGCTCTATGTGGAAAAGGAGAACAGCACGGCCCAGAGAGCATACAAGCGGTTGGGAATGGAGCGGGCTGTCTTTCACATGTACGAGGTCGATTTCGTGATTGAACGACATCACTGCCGGCCCGGGAAATCATGATTCCTGACCCACGGGCGCAAGGCCGCGACCGGTGTCACGAATCCGGATCGAGCGGCTCCGGAACATTCCTCGGGCTGCATTCGGTGGTGAGGAAGCCTTTCGGACGCCTTGAGGCACTTGACAGGTCTGGGAAATCGAGAACGAATGAGACTGGTTCAGGTGGGAGCAACGGCATTGTCAGAGAGAGCGCCTGAGGCTGGGTTCGATTGCCGGACCATCGTCAGATGCTGCCATGATGATCCCGGCTGTCGATGCCTCGGCCAGGATCATGGCGTGCGCATGTCCGGGATCGGTTGGATTTCCATGGGAAGTCCGGAATTCGGGGCAGGTTCGTGTGATGCAATCCCGGAATTCCCGGGTGGTCGCATGTCACCGCTTCGGGATCTGTGGGCTGAAGGGCGAGGCCTGGTGCGAGGGGACTCGGACTCTGGATCCAGACCCGCGCGGACGTTTCCATCAGGCGCGAATCGTACCTGGCCGGGCCGAAGTCCCCGGCCGCCGGAGTGCCTGCTAGTGATGGGGAAATCGCGAAATCGAGTCTGATTTCCCGCGTTCGGTATCATGGCAGGAACATGAGTTTGCTGGCAGGCAAGACCGCGATCGTCACTGGCTCCGGGCGAAGCATCGGCAAGGCCGTCGCCAAGCTGTTTGCCGAAAACGGTGCCCGGGTCGTCGTTAACGACTTGGATGCAGCACCGGCGGAGGAAACCGCCGAGGAGATCCGCGCCGGCGGCGGCGAGGTCGTCGTCTGCACGGGAAGCGTGACAGATCCCGAAGTTCCGGACCGCGTTGTGCAGGCCGCTCTCGACTCGTTCGGATCGATCGACGTGATCGTCAACAACGCGGGGTACACATGGGACGGCGTGATCCACAAGATGAGCGACGACCAGTTCGATGCGATGCTTGATGTCCATCTGAAGGCCCCGTTCCGCATCGTCCGGGCTGCGGCGCCCTTTCTTCGAGAGTCGGCCAAGGCAGACATCGCCGCCGGGCGAACCCCTCCCTGCCGGAAGATCGTCAATGTGAGTTCAACCTCCGGCGTCGCCGGCAATGCAGGCCAGATCAACTATGCGGCCGGCAAGATGGGAATCGTCGGGATGACCAAGACCATTGCCAAGGAGTGGGGGCGCTTCAACATCTGCTGCAACGCGGTCGCCTACGGCTTCATCGAGTCGCGTCTCACGCAGGCGAAGGAGAAGGGCGACACCACCTCCACCGGGATCGCCCTCGGGATCCCCCGCGCCCAGCGGGAAGCGGCGATCCGGCACATCCCGCTGCACCGCTACGGCACGCCCGAGGATGCTGCCGGCCCGGTTCTCTTCCTGGCCTCGCCGCTATCCGACTACGTGACAGGCTCAGTAGTGCTGGTGACGGGCGGCAGCGTCGTCTGACCGCCTGTGGCGGCTGTCGCCTCGTCCTTTCGCGGACACGCTCCGCATCGCAGGGACTCGCCCTGGGAATCTCGCACTTCCGCACCTCCGCAGGACCCGCGCAGGCATCGGTTCCGCGACAGAAGGCCGATCGACATGATGCCCACGGCCGCCAGGATCAGCCCTAGCGCCAATGAGATGGTCATCAACATGGGCTTTCAGTGACTCATTCTTGCACGGAATCTGGCGGATGGCGCTTCGCGCACCCTGCCCTCGGGTTCCCGGACAAGCAGCAGGACCTCGAAGTTCTCCCTGTCGGCCAGCTCGATGCCCTTGGCCTCCCCGAGTACTAGCATCGCAGTCGCGAGGGCGTCGGCTCGCATGGCGCTCGGGTCCAATACGGTCGCTGAGGCGACCCGCGTTTCTGCCGGCCTGCCGGTGCGAGGGTCGAGGACATGGATCAGCCTTCCGCCTTCCGCCTCGCGGAAGTTGCGGTAGTCCCCGGAGGTTGCGACCGCGATGTCGCTGACGTTCAGGATGCGCTGGACCAGCCGGCCGGACTCGTCCGGGCGTTCCACGCCCAGGCGCCACAGCTGACCCTCCGCGTTGCGGCCCCCGGCTCGGACCTCGCCTCCGACCTCCACGAGGTAGTCGGCGAATCCAAGCCTCGCCAGGGTGTCGGAGACCCGGTCCACGGCGTATCCCTTGGCGATCGCCGAGAGGTCGCACTGCAACTGCGGCGCCTTCTTGGTTGCGCTGGCGTCGCTGGCCCCTACCGACAGCCTTTGCCAGCCGACGTGGCCGCGCAGGCGCTCGAGGTCCGCTCTCGCCGGTGGCTCCGATCTCTTGCGGGGGCCGAAACCCCATGCGTCCACCAGGGGCGCCACGGTGACATCGAAGGCCCCTCCCGTCAGTGCGCTGACCGCCTCGGCCGCTGCGAGAACCGCGTGGGTCTCTTCCGAGAGCGGAAACGGCTCCGAGGATGCATGCCGATTGAAGCGCGACAGTTCGGAGTCCTCGCGGTAGGTCGACATCCGTGCGTCCACCAGCTCAAGCTCTGCCCGCACGGCCGCGGAGACGGACCCCTCCTCTCCCGGATCGGCTCCGGGCAATGTAACGCTGTACGAGGTGCCCATCGTTTGGCCCGCGAGCACGATTGCCCGGCGGGCCGGCGTCTGCGGGGCGCACGAGCAAAGGACCGCAAGCGCAAGCGTTGCGCCGAAGACGCCGGATGGCGGCCTCGATGCAGGGCCGCAGGCCGGGAGGTCAGCCACCGAAGTCGTCGAACATGATGTTCTCCGGTTCGACGCCGAGGCTGTCGAGCATCCCGAAGCACGCTGTCATCATTGGCGGCGGCCCGCAGATGTAGTATTCGCAGTCCTCCGGCGCCGGATGGTCCTTGAGGTAGTTGTCGTAGAGCACCTGGTGGATGAACCCCGTGTAGCCCGTCCAGTTGTCCTCCTCGAGGGGGTCTGACAGGGCGAGATGCCAGGTGAAGTTCGGGTTCTCACGCTGGATCATGTCGAAGTCGTCCAGGTAGAACGCCTCCCTGAGGCTGCGCGCCCCGTACCAGAACGTCACCTTGCGCTTCGTCAGAATGCGCCGGAACTGGTCGAAGATGTGGGAGCGCATCGGCGCCATGCCGGCACCCCCGCCGACAAAGACCATCTCCGAGGACGTGTCCTTTGCGAAGAACTCGCCGAACGGTCCGGAAATCTCGACCTCGTCGCCGGCCCTGAGGTTGAAGATGTAGGAGGACATCTTCCCTGGGGGGGTGCCTTCCGGCGCGCGCGGCGGCGGCGACGCGACACGCACGTTCAGCATGATGACGCCGAGTTCCTCCGGGTAGTTCGCCATGGAGTACGCCCGCTCGACCGTGTCCTCGACCGTCGACACGTATCGCCACAGGTTGAACCGGTCCCAGTCCGGACGGTACTCGTCCGGCACTTCGAAGTCCTTGTAGCGGACCGTGTGGGGCGGGCAGCTGATCTGGATGTAGCCGCCGGCGCGGAAGGGGACGGACTCGCCCGCCGGAAGCTCCAGCACCAGCTCCTTGATGAACGTCGCGACGTTGTCGTTGGAACGCACGTTGCAGTTCCAACGGCGCACGGAGAAGACCTCGTCCGGCACCCGGATCTCCATGTCCTGCTTGACCTTCACCTGGCAGGACAGCCGGACGCCCTCGCGCGCCTCGCCGCGGGTCACGTGACTGGCCTCTGTAGGCAGCATGGCGCCGCCGCCGTCGCACACCGTGACCTTGCACACGCCGCAGCTGCCCTTGCCACCGCACGCGGACGCGATGAAGATCTTCCGGTCCGCCAGCGTGTTCAGCAGCGTTCCGCCCGATTGGACCGTCAGGGCGTTCTCGGGGTCGCCGTTGATGGCGATCCGGACACGACCGCTCGCGACGAGCTTGCTCTTGGCCACCATCAGGATGGCGACCAGGGAGACAATGACGCCGGTGAACATCCCGACGCCCAGCAGAACGGTGATCATTCTGGTTCCTCCGCTCCTGTCGTGAATGGCTCGCCTAGAGCTGGATCCCGCCGAACGCCATGAATCCGATCGCCATGAGCCCCGACAGGACGAATGTCATGCCGAGGCCTCTCAGGCTCATCGGGATGTTGCTGTAGTGCAGGCGCTCCCGGATGGAGGCCAGCGCGACGATCGCCATGGCCCACCCGATGCCTGAGCCGAGGCCGAATACGGCGCTCTCGGTCAGCGTGTAGGTTCGCTCCACCATGAACAGTGAGCCGCCCAGGATTGCGCAGTTCACCGCGATCAGCGGGAGGAACACGCCGAGCGCCGCATATAGGGCGGGGAAGAATCGGTCGAGCGTCATCTCGACAATCTGCACCATCGCGGCGATTGTCCCGATATAGCATAGGAACCCAAGGAAAGAGAGGTCCTGCCCCGCGAGCTGCGGGGAGATCCAGGACAATGCGCCCTCGTCGAGCAGACGGTTGTAGATCACGTTGTTGATCGGCACCGTGACGGACTGGACGAAGATCACCGCCGCACCGAGCCCCAGTGCCGTGTTGACCTTCTTGGAGCAGGCCAGGAACGAGCACATCCCCAGAAAGAAGGCCAGCGCCAGGTTCTCCACGAAGATGGCCTTGATTGCCAGGTTCAGGTAGTGTTCCACCGTTCTAGCCCTCCGCCTCGATCTGGTCGGTCTTCCAGACCCGCAGAGCCCAGATGAAGAAGCCAATCAGGAAGAACGCCCCGGCCGGGATGCCGAGGATTCCGTTCGGGTTGTACCACCCGCCGTCGCTGACCTTCGGCAGCACGACCTGGCCGAAGACCGTGCCCTGCGCGAGCACCTCCCGGAAGAACGCGGTGAGCATGAGGACCGTACTGTATCCGAGGCCGTTGCCCAGTCCGTCCAGCAGGCTGTCCAGCGGGCCGTTCTGCATCGCGTATGCCTCGGCGCGGCCCATGATGATGCAGTTCGTGATGATCAGGCCGACGAACACCGAGAGTTGCTTGCTGATCTCGTACACGTACGCCTTCAGCACCTGATCGGTGATGATCACGAGCGAGGCGATGATCGTCAGCTGCACGATGATTCGAACGTTCCCGGGAATGAAGTTCCGGAGCAGGCTGATCGACACGTTCGACAGGGCAAGCACGCAGATCACCGCCACGCACATGACCAGGGCGGTCTCCATCTTCGAGGTGACGGCCAGCGCCGAGCAGATGCCCAGCACCTGAAGGGCGATCGGGTTGCTTTCGAACAGTGGGTCGAGCAGCGTCTTCCTGTAGGCTGCGCTCATCGGGACTGCCCCTCCCTCAGCTTGGTCAGGTAGCTCCGGAAGCCGTTGTCCCCGAGCCAGAATTCGATCATCGCGGTCACGCCGTTACTTGTGATTGTCGCGCCTGTCAGCCCGTCGATCTCGTACGGGGCCTGGTCCGCCGGATCAGCAGCACCCTTGATCACGCGCAGAGCCGGCACACCGGACTCATCGTAGATCTTGCGGCCTGGCCATGCCGCCTTCCACTTGGGATTGTCGACCTCGCCGCCCAGGCCGGGAGTCTCCAGATGCTGGTAGTAGGTGATTCCGCGGACCGTGTTGGCGTCGTTCTCGACTGCCAGGAAACCGTACAGCGTGGACCACAGGCCATAGCCCTCGATGGGCACAACCGCGAGGGAGGGCACCCCTTCTTCCAGCACCTCGTACACCAGGGCATGGTTCGGCAAGCGTTGAACGGACGCACGGTTCGGCGGCGCCTCTTGACTTGTGTTCGCATTCCTCGCCGCCTTCGCCTGGTCGAACAGTGTCGGATCGATGTCGGTTGCCTCGCCGCTCTTCAGGTCAATCACGACCGGTCGGATGTTGTCGAACAGGCGCTGAACCTGTTCCGCGTCCAGCTTCTCGGCGGGATCCGCGAGACCCGCCGCGAACAGCACGTTGCGCTGCTTGTCCAGGGCGGCGTTGCGCAGCTGGTCCTCTTTGAGGGAGACCGCCGACGAAGACACCAGGACCGCGCAGACCACGCAGACCGCACCCGAGAACAGGATCGTGTACAGCGCGCTATGCCGCATAGCGAGCCTTCCTTCGCTTGACGTTGGCCTGGACCACGAAGTGGTCGATCAGCGAGGCGAACATGTTCATGAACAGTATCGCCAGCATCATGCCTTCGGGAAAGGCGGGGTTGATCACCCGGATGAGAATTGCGAGGACGCCGATCAGGAACCCGTAGACGTACCGGCCGGCATTGGTGTGCGCCGAGGAGACCGGGTCCGTGGCCATGAAGACGAGCCCGAAGGCCCAGCCGCCAAGCACGACGTGCCACTCGAACGGGACATTGAGGAGGGGGTTCGTGGTCGAGCCGACCGCATTGAGCAGCTGCACCATGAGGTACGAGCCAACGACGCCCGAGACCATGACCCGCCATGAGCCGATTCCCGTCAGGACCAGTACGGCCGCGCCGATCAGACAGGCCAGCGTTGAGGTCTCTCCCATGGACCCGGGCACAAGGCCAAGGAAAGCGTCCATCCAAGTGACGCCGGCGGAGAATGTCGCGGGACCGTCCACTGCCGCCTGCGCCAGCCACGTCGCGCCGCTGGTGCCGTCCACCGACGTGTCGGCGGCGATCCACACCCGGTCGCCGGAGATCTGCGCCGGATAGGCGAAGAACAGGAACGCCCGCGACATGAGGGCCGGGTTGAAGATGTTCATGCCAGTGCCGCCGAAGATCTCCTTGCCGACGATCACCCCGAACGCGATTCCGAGTGCCACCTGCCAGAGCGGGATGGTGGGGGGGAGGACCAGCGGGAACAGCATCCCTGTCACCAGGAATCCCTCGTTGATCTCGTGCTTCCGGACGATGCTGAACAGCGCTTCGCAGTTGCCGCCGACTGCGAACGTCACGAGAAGCACGGGGAGGTAGTAGAGCGCCCCGTGCAGCAGGCAGCCCGCGATGTCCGCAGGGTCGAAGGCAGCGTAGCCCAGATACCCGAGCGTCGCAGTCTGCCAAGTGTCGAGGGGATTGGCGCCCATCGAGATCGCGAGGTTGGCTTGGTAGCCGGTGTTGTACATCGCCATGGCCACGCATGGCAGCAGCGCGACCACAACCGTGACCATCATTCGCTTGACATCCAGGCCGTCACGGACGTGGGAGGCGCCGCGGGTCGACGATCCCGGCGTGTACAGGAACGTGTCAGCCGCTTCGTACAGCGGGTACAGCCTTTCTAGGCGTCCGCCGGGTTCGAAGTGCTCTCCCAGGGAGTCGAGAATCGCGCGCATGGTCTGTCGGTCTCGCCGTTCCTGGTTTCCCGAGCGGCTAGCCTTCCTTCTCGATCGTGGTCAGCACGTCACGCAGGAGCGCTCCGAACTCGGCCTTTTCCGGGGAAACGAACGAGCAGAGCGCCAAGTCTTCCTCAATCAGCTCCAACGCGCCGAGCTCCTCGGCCCGCTCGGGGTCGGGGATCAGGAGCGAGCGGAGCAGCGGCGCGGGCAGGATGTCCATCGGCATGACCTTTTCGTAGACGCCGACCGGCACCATGGCGCGCACGGAGCCGTTCGTGGTCGTCGTGAACGCGTACTTGCTCCCGGGCAGCCAGCTGCTCAGGAAGACTCGCAGGACCGAGAACGTGCTGGAGCCGGGAGCCATCCAGCCCAGCAGGTGCCGCCGGGTGTCTTCCACCAGGACGCTCACCTGGCTGTGAAAGCGGCCCAAGTAGCCGAAGACGTCACCCTCCGCCCGTCGTCCGGCCAGGACTGAGCCCGAGATCACGCGCGTCCCTGCTCCGTCAACTTCGCGATTCGTGAGAGCCGCGGTGGCGGCTCCCACGCGGGTGCGCAGCAGCCGCGGGCGGCGCACGGCGGGGCCTGCCAGGGAGATCACGCGGTCCACCGACAGCCTGCCCGTACCGAACAGTTCGCCGACGGCGATCACGTCCTGGTAGTCGATGTGCCAGACTTCCTTGTTCCGGTCCACAGGATCCAGCAAGTGAATGTGCAGGCCGGGCGTGCCGCTCGGATGGGGGCCGTCGAACTCCTCCAGCCTGATTCCGGTGGCCGAGGGCGCCTCCACCGATGATCCCGCCGATCGGCAGACGTAGACCGTGGCGTCGCCCGCGACCCGCTTCAGCGCAAGCACTCCCCGTGCGAAATGCTCCTCGCGGCCCCGCATCACGACATCGACCGAGGGGGCGAGGGGCTCGGTGTCTGTCGCCGTAACAAAGACCGAGTGCGGATTCGCGTCGATCGCAGGAACACGCCCGAACGGCCGGGCGCGCATTGCCGTCCAAAGCCCTGATTCCACGAGCAGCCCGCGAACCTGCTGGCCGGAAAGCTCGGACGGATGCCGCCCGGAGTACGCATCGAATGACACACAGTCGTCACCGCCGGCCAGTTCCGTGGAACTCAGCTGCAGGACGACCGACTGGAGGGCGCGGCGGTCCCCCCGGTTGATTGCTGACACGGTGCCGCCGGCCGGCGCCGTGTAACGTACGCCCGGCGTCTTCTTGTCGTCGAACAGGACCTGGCCGCGCTGGACGGAGTCGCCGACGGCGACGTGCATCGTCGGCTTCATGCCGACGAAGTCTTCCGCAAGGAGGGCTATGCGCCCGGGAACCTGGGCGCGGTTTATTGCCTGCACGGGACGGCCCTGTATCGGCAGGTCCAGTCCCTTGCGAATCCTGTGAACCCCCATCTGCCCCGCTCCCGGAGGGTCGGCCGTCGGTAGCGCGTGCCTGCCGCCGACGAATCCGCCCTCGAACCCGCCGCTCACCCCGCCTTGAGGTTCGAGAGCCGCACACGCACGCTGGCGCGCGATCAGGCACCAATCGGCCTGCGAAGGCCCGAATCTCTTCTTTGGAGGGAAGCCGGCAGCCTGAGCGACGCGTCAAGAGCCTAGCCGACGCCGCCTACTATTGTACTCCCTCTTGTGCCAGAGAGGCGCCGGAGCCAGATCGGACTTGGCACATCAAGGGTCGGTCGTGCAGCACGGAGGAAGTGCGGGTCGGTCTCCGCAGGCTGGAGCCGATCAAAGTCCGGGGCCGGGCGGCGGCAGGACCGCTCGCTGCTCCCGTCTCTTGGCACATGGATGCCATCTGCTTGCCGAGATGCCACGCCACGATGCGAGTGGCCGGAACGAGACCTCCGAGGAACCGGCCGACCCTTCTTGCCCCCGCCGGAGCCCGAGCGGAAGCACGCTTCCACCGCCTGACCCCTGCGGGCGGAGATCTCGCTCGAAGAAGTGGCGGCGCTAGTTGGCGCCGTCATCCTCCGCGAGTGTGTCGTAGTCGGACTCCGGGGCGAAGAAGGTCCACTCCTCCAGCCAGTTCTCGTACTCGCCGAAGGCCCCGACGTACTGGCCGGCACCCGGAGGCGTGCCCTCGGCGGTCCCCTCCGCCGGCAAGGTCTTGGGAAGCGCGGGAGACCGCGCTTCGGGGCGCCGGTCCGGGTTGGCCTCCCACAGGATGTTACGCAGCCGGGGGTAGCGGTCCTCGAAGTCCACCCCGGTCGCGATGCCGCCACGCAGCGGCCGGTGCCCGTTGCGGTACAGGAGCGCCCGCTCCACGCGGCTCTCGCCCTCCGCGAACAGCAGGGCCGCGCGGCCGCCGGCGTCGAGGGCCCCGCCCCGGAAGCCTGTCACCAGCAGGTCGCGAGCCACCAGTGCAGTGCCCGCGCCCAGCCGCAGCCCCGCCCCCTTGCTTGCTCGCGCCCCGTACGGATTCGCGTGCACCAAGGTGGCGTTGGCCAGGACGGGCCGGGAGCGCGGTTCCAGGTCGTGGCCGCGGGAGTCGTTGGCCCCGTCGACGCCGTCCACGCCCTCGGGCCCGTGCAGCACGAGCAGGTGCGACGCCGTGCCCTGCCAGCCCCGCTCCCAGGCCAGCCCGGCGGCTCCGGAACCGCTCGCCACGCAGCGGCTGCAGTTCGCCGTCCCCCCGGAGAAGAAGAGGCCGTTGGCGAGGCCGGCGTGCGCTTGGACATGCTCGAGCACCGTCCCCGATCAGGCACCGTAGAGGCCCAGGGCCGGCGTCCCGCCGGCGCCGGCGAAACTCCACCCGCACGTGACGCAGCCAGCCGCTGGAGTCCTCGGGATCCGTGCCGCCGTAGGCGGCCTGGCCGGCCGGCAGGCCCGCCACCTCGCCCTGCCCGGGCGTCAGCGGGGCCCTCCCCAGCACCCGCACGCCGCCCCAGCAGCCGGGCTCACGGATCCCCGTCACTGTCGAGCAGGGCAGCACCAGCGGGCGCTCGCGGGTTCCGGACACCTCGATCCGTCCGGCCGGCTCGACGACGATCGCCGCCGGCTGGGCGACCTGCGCCAGCGCGTCCAACCCGATCCTCAGCCCCGCCCCGGAGGCGAGCAGCAGCGTGCCCGCCTCGATCCGCAAGGTCGCTCCGGAGCGCACGGTGAGCCGGCCCGCCAGGTGGTAGAGCGTGTCCGGCTGCAGCGTCAGGTCGTAGCTCACCTCGCGGTCGAAGCCCAGCGAACTCAGGAGCTGGCCGCGTTCGGCCACGACGAACTTCGCCCACGCCCGCTTGGGCGCCCGGCCCTTGTAGGGCCGGTGCAGCTCGGTGACGAACTGCCACAGGCCCGGTCCGGGGGCCTCGCCCTCCCATAACGTGGAGTTGCCAGTAATGTGGAGTTCGGACCGTAAGTCCCTGAAATAGCTAGTCTTCGTTGATTCCTACTGCACATTACTGAGATTGTGACGGCGGTGTCGCTGTTGGCACCGATTCCCGACAACGGAGGTCACAATGCTCACTGACTTGTTCCCGCGGGCCGCTGCCCGCTTTCTGAAACTGCCCCTGCTCGGCGCTTGTCTCGACGGGCTCGCCGGGTGGCTGGCTGCACGGGGGCTCCCGCCTTCGCGGATCCGCAGACGGATCTGGAAGGCACCTGTGCTGGAGACCATGCTGGCGTCCGAAGGCATTCGCAACCTCGGCGAACTGTCGCGGGAGCGGCTCCTCTCGTTCGTTCCCAGTCCGGCCCGCATGCATAGGGACCTGTCAGCGCTGGTGCGGTCCCTGGCCGCGCACCTCGCTGAAAGCAGTCGGTTGCAGGTTGCGGATCCGAGTCCCGGCGAACTCCTCGTATGTTCCTATCTCGAGTTCCTCCAGCAAGTGCGAGGTCTCGCCGCCTCGACAGTGCGCCATCACCGCCGCACCGCCCTCTGCCTGCTTGACTTCCTCGGCTGTGACGACCGTCCGGCGGCCCTCAGGCGGCTTTCCCCGCAGCGCATCGATGCGTTCGTCCTGCGGAGCGCCGCGCACCACGGACGGGGCAGCTTGCAGCATGTTGCGTCCCAACTGCGCTCGTTTCTCCGCTTCCTGGCAAGTTGCGGAGAGGTGGAGTCCGGCCTCGACGCCGGGATCGACCCGCCGCCCGTCGGCCGCGACGAGCATCTCCCCCGAGCCCTGCCTTGGGAAACTGTGCAGGCCTTCCTGGCGGAGATCGACCGCACCACCCCAATCGGACGTCGCGACTACTGCATGTGCCTGCTGATGGCGACCTATGGCTTGCGTGCGAGCGAAGTCGCCGCCCTGCTGCTGGACTCGATCCTCTGGCGAGCCGGAGAGATCCGCCCCCACAGACTGGCGAACCGACGCCGACACACTCAGCTGGCTGGAGAGCCTATGAGCCTTCGCGGCAGCCACCCAGTACTGTGGAGTTGCTGCCGCTCAAGTTCCACGTTATCAGGGACTTACGGTCCGAACTCCACATTACTGGAAACTCCACATTATGTCGGGGGCGGGGCTTGCATTGGGATCGGATTCACGAGGTTCAGTCGGCCTCCCGAAGTGGATCGGGGTGTCGGCTTCCGCCTGCTGCAGGTCGTGGATCGAACGAAGAACCATATGAATCATCGAAGAACCACCAGCCCGTGCGTCGTTGCGATCGCTCGAGTTCTCCCACTCGGCGGTCCTCTTGGGTATAATGCCCGAGTGCTCGTTGGGCGGATCGAGAGGGGCGATGTCGAAGCCGTCCTGATCACCCTGAACGGCGAGCGGCGAAGCCTGCCGTCGCCCATTTCCTTGCGAGGCCTCCTGGATCAGCTGGGTCTTGATTTCGACGCCGTGGCGATCGAGCGCAACAGGGAGATCGTGAGACGGCCAGACTGGCCGACCACGCGGCTGGAAGACGGGGACAGAGTTGAGGTTGTGCACTTCGTGGGGGGTGGATAGGACGGCCCGTCGATTATGGTGTGATTGGAACTCAACCTGGGCTTGTCCCTGGTGGAACTGCACTGTGCAGAGAGGAAGAAGGTCTCTCGAACGTGAAAGAGAATGTAAACCAACGTAGCCCGGGTTCGCTCAGCAAGCCGGCGTATAGCAGCTTGGACGTCTCCACGCTCACCGGTGTCAGCCTCCGGCAACTGCAGTGGTGGGACGAGCAGGGCGTTGTGACTCCATTACAGATCGGGCATCGCCGCCTGTACAACACGCGGGAAGTTCTGCAGGTGTCACTGATCATGGGCCTGCGGAAGAAGGGGATCTCTCTCCAGAAGATCCGTCGCATCCTCGCCAAGCTGTCCCCCGAAGTGAATGGCGGGTTTCTGGAAACGCACCACAGCGGCTCGGACGTGTTCTTGCTGACCGATGGCGAGTCCGTGCATGTGGAGACATCGGCGACCCGGATCCTTGACATCCTGAAGGTCTCGACCACGCCGATCAACACGCTCTGCATCTCGGACCTGATCCGTCAGATCGTGCCCCAGAAGAGACGCCGCAAGCCCATGCGAGGCGAGACGGTCACCACTGGGCGCAAACGCATCGCGAAGGCCTCCTAGAAGCGTTTCCCCCGCACTCATGCGGATCGGGCCCGGCCCCGTGCCGGGGTGAGTTCAGTGCCGGCGTCTGGGCTTGGACCGCACCACGATCGGTGTGCCTCCAAACCCGAATCGTCGGCGAATCTGGTTGACCAAGTAGCGCTCCAGGCCGAAGTGGAACGGCTTCCTGAGACTGCTGAAGAAGACAAACGTGGGAGGGCTGGTGCGGACCTGCGTGACATAGGAGAGCTTGGGCTTGCGAGGGCCGGGTACAGTCACCCGCTCCAAGTCGAGTTCCGCGAGAAAGCGGTTGAGTTCCGCGGTGGGAATGCGACGCCGGGCGGCCCGGGCGGCCTTGCGGATGAGAGGGAACAGGCTGGGCACTCGAGCACCGGTCTTCGCGGAGACACAGGCCACTGGGGCGTACCGCAGCATCTTGAGCTGCCCGCGGACCTGACGTGCGAAAGCAGTCGGGGACTGCACCGCCAGATCCCACTTGTTCGCCACCACGATGCTTGCTTTGCCCGCCTCATGAGCGTAGCCGGCGATATGCGCATCCTGGGCAGTGACACCTTCCCGCGGGTCCACGAGGAGCAGCGCCACATCGGCCAGACGCAGGTGCCGCTGTGCCATCACAACGCTCAGCTTCTCGGCCATCTCCCGCGTTTTCCCCTTGCGCCGGATGCCGGCGGTGTCGACGAAGACGAACGTCTGGCCTCCGTGCTCGACGGCGGCATCGACCGCGTCGCGGGTCGTGCCGGGTATGGCTGAGACGATGGAAGAGTTCTCACCGGTGATGCGGTTCAGCAAGGTCGACTTTCCGACGTTGGGACGCCCCAGGATCGCCACCCTGACGGGGCGCCTGTCCGGACCCTGTTCCTCCTCCGAAGCGCGGGGAAAGCGTCGAGTGGCCTGACTGAGCAGCTTGTCGATACCCCGTCCATGCTCGGCCGAGACACCGAAGGATGAACGGAATCCCAGCTCTACGAACTGGTCGGGCAGGGAATCGAGTGCGGGAGTGTCGCACTTGTTCACCGCCAGGCTCACGTCGCGCCCGCTGCGGTGCAGCAGGCGGGCCAGCTCGAGGTCGGCCGGGGTCAGCTCGCTGCGTCCGTCGATCACGAAGATGACGTGGTCGGCGGATTCGATCGCGGCGAGGACCTGCTCCCCTACCAAAGCGGGCATCCCCTCCTTGACGAAGAACATCATGCCGCCCGTGTCCGTGACCTCGAACGGCTTGCCCTTCCACTTGGCGGGCAGCCGGATGCGGTCGCGGGTCATGCCGGGGTAGTCGCCGACGATGGAGCGTCTGGAGGCCGTGATTCGGTTGAAGAGAGTGGACTTGCCTACGTTCTGGCGACCGACGATGACGAGTTGCGGAGGCCCGGTGGGCTCCATGATCGAAATATACCAGCCGCGATTCCGGCCGCGTTCGGGCACGTCAGCAGCGCGTCCCGACCCGTCGGTCCGGAGCGCCCTAGGCCAACGCGCCTTTGGCTCAGGCACTGCGGACAAGCGCGGCTGTCGCTTGCCCCGGTCTCAGGCTGTGGAGACACGGACACGCAGATCCCGGCCGTCCATGTAGGAGGGCGGATCGTATCCGAACAGCCGCATCGCCGTGGGGGCCAGATCTTCGATCCCGGGCCTCTCGGCCTCGAAGTCCCGGTTGCAGAAGAGGACACCCGGGATCAATGGGGGGTCCACACAGTGGTCCCCGCTCCACGCCTTCGTGTTGTCCTCGAAGACCGGCCCTCCGACCTTGCCGATTGCCACCCCCCACGAGCTGCGGTAGCCGGGGTTGTAGCCGACCACCACATCCGGCGCCGCCCTCACGTACGGTCCTTTGTACACGTCGTGCTTCGCGTAGCCGCGATTCACGGCGGCCGCCGCACGATCTGGGTCCCGCAATCCGGTGATCCTCGCGGCGATTTCCTCCGCTAGGTGCCGGGACTCGCTGCGGGGAACGATGCCGTTGCTCTCGCGCCCCTTCATGTTCAGGTAGATTCCGGTCAGGCCGAAGCTGTAGGCCCGCGTCCTCGACCAGTCCACCCCCCGCAGGTAGCCCTGATCCCGCGCCTCCTCCCGCACCGCCAGATAGCCTTCGCGCTCCAGCCACGCGTTGAGGTTGACGCCGCGCTGGAACGACTTGAACCCGTGATCCGAGAGCACGAACAGGACGGTCTCCTCATCCAGGTGGCGCATCGTCCTGCCTACGATGCGGTCCATGCGGGCGTACAGTTCCTCGACGGTTCCGGCGTAGCGCGAGAATGAGTTGCCGTTCGTCGCGTGCGCCGGATGCAGAGGCTCGAGATAGCGGTAGAACATGTGCTGAACACGGTCCGGTGTGTCGAACACGCACGCGACCACGCCCTTCCTTGTCCTGTCCAGAGCGACTTCGAACATCGCCTCGCGCTCGTCGCAGATCTGGTTCGCCTGTTCCAGGAACGTGTCTTCATCGATGACGCGCTCGTTGAGGGCCCAGGTGTCTTCGGCCAGCCCCAGTGTCGAGTAGCTCCCAAGCAGCTTCGCCAGGTACGGCGCATAGCAGGCTGGATGCGAAATCGGCAACGCCGGCCTCTCCGGATCGATCGCGATCGGCGAGAGATAGAGCCGAATGTGTGGCTCCACGGCTGCGAGGTGGAATTGGCCGACCCCGCTGACCTTGATGCCAAGGCCGGCACGAAACGTGAGACGTATCCAGGCCGTGAAGCAATTCGCCGGCAGCCTGTGGGTTGCACCGTCGATCTCAAGGCTGCCGCTTCCCGACGCCAGATCCACCCGCATCCGGAATGGTATCTCCAGGTTCCCGGAACCGTCGCGGATCGAGTTCGCAGGCCCCTGGATTCTGCCCGTCCAAACCTGGCCTGCACCTTCCAGCGGATAGCAGGCTCCGGCTTCCTCGAATTCCGTTTCCTCGGGCGCGTTCGTGAACACTTGGAAACTGCCCTGGGTGCCCAGGAGGTCGGGGGTGCACATGGCCGAGAGCAGCCGCCCCTCGAAGGGCTCGGGAGGGAATGTGATCGGAACCCGCAGGATCGTCGAGCCGACGCGGTTGTCTCCAAGCAGGGACCAGAACGGCCGGCTCTTCCTCCGCATCTCCACCGTCGGCTTGGAGAGAGGAATCCGCCAGCGCCCCACTCTCCACACCCTTGAGGGCTGATGTACTCGCGACGAGGAAAGCTCGGGAAGGTAGGAGCGGAGGTTGCGGTTCAGGAAGTCGAACAGATTGTGCTTGCCCGGATTGGAACCCGTAGCGAAGGTGGCCCAGGCGACGGGAGACAGGGGCGGAAAGGTGGTTCGCAGCCGCCTGTACCTTCCCTGCTTGCGCAACGCCGCGAGGTTGGGCATCTTGCCGTCCTCAAGGTACTTCTCCACAAGGTCGGGCTCGAGGCCGTCGAGTCCCAGAATGATCAGTTTCCGAATCCTTGCCTTGCGGTAGCCCTGCGCGCCGCGCAGCGCTCTCCAGGCCAGCCGGAAGGGCAGCAGCAGGAACGCCGCCGCCCCGGCCAGGAACGCTGCGAGCAGGCTGAGCAGGGAGCCGACGAATGCGAAGCCCGCTCCGGGTCCGACATAGGCTTCCACCGGCGACGCAGCCAACATGGCGGCCGCCGTGCCCAGGGCCGGTCGGAATGTGCGCATGCTGGTCATGAACCGCGAGGCCTTCGGCCCTATGGGGATGTGTTCGGGCGACCGGTGAACCGGGTCGCGCGAATGAGCCGGCGAAGATGCACCTTGCCGGCGAAGCCCAGCAATACGGGCAGTCCAATTGGCAGGAAGGCCGCGTGGGCCAGCTTGCGGATGAACTCGGGGTTCCGCAGTCCGCTGGAGGAGACTCCCAGCTTCAGTGCCTTGCGCCAATGCCTGCGGTCCAGCCAAACCAGCCCTTCGACCTTGTCGATCAGCAGGATCTTTCCGGGCAGGAGCGCCGCCAGCACGACCTTCCACGTCGCGAGCAACGGGCTGTCCCCGCAGAGAATCGCGGCCGCGGCGTGCCGCTGCCGACGCAGGCCTAGGAGCATCCGCCACCGTTCGGCATTGTTGCGTGCTTCGTACGAGCGCCACGTGCGCGTGTCGTCGCCCAGTCCGGACGGCGCGTCCGGGAGGCAGGTGAACAAGTCGATCGGCGCATTGCCGCAAACCGACTCGCGCAGGAGTGGCACCAGCTGCTGGACGTCCGTGCGTGGTCCGCTCTCGACCAGCAGCAAGCGGTCAATGAGCGGAACCCTCCTGCGCAGGAACCATCTCACGCTCAGCTAGCATAGCGCGATAGAATGGCGGCATGCCGAAAGTCCGCTTCTACCAGAAGCCCAGTTGAACGAGCTGCCGCAAAGCCAGGAGTTACCTGGACGAACAGGGCGTGAGCCTGGAACTGATCAACCTCAACAAGGGACTCAGCGTCGAAGATCTGGATGCGCTGATCGGGTCGCGAGACCACTTGGCGTTCCTGAACAAGAGGAACGTTGTATACCGGCAGATGGGCATGAAGCTGAATCCGCCGTCCCGGGAGGAGGCGCTGCGCCTGATGTCGGAGCATTCCAATCTGATCCGGCGACCCCTGACTGTTGACGGGGACACCGTCGTGGTGGGATTCGACCGCAAGCGTCTTGCCGCGGTTGCCGAGGGATAGTCGGCGACTGGAGCCGACGACGGGACTCGAACCCGTGACCTCGTCCTTACCAAGGACGCGCTCTACCGACTGAGCTACGTCGGCCCGTCAAGACCGCCGGGACGGCTGTTGCCGAAAGATGGAGCGGGAGACGGGAATCGAACCCGCAACCAACAGCTTGGAAGGCTGTGACTCTACCATTGAGTTACTCCCGCCACGACCGCGACCGCACGATTGGAGCCGGCGAGAGGATTCGAACCCCCGACCGTCTGATTACAAATCAGATGCTCTGCCAACTGAGCTACGCCGGCCTAGGCAAACCTCTGCCCATCATAACATCGAGGTCTGAACGGATTCCGGCCTGTGCAGTCCGGATCAGCGGCTGTCGGCTGGCCGCTCGAAATTGAACGGCGCGTCCCGGGCGGCGGTTGGCTGGGAGGCAGGGATTCGAACCCCGATAAACAGATCCAGAGTCTGCCGTGTTACCGTTACACCACCTCCCAGCAGTGCAGTACAAGGCCCTGCTGCATTATAACGCCCGGTCCCGGTCCGGGTCCCGGAATTGCAGAGAGCCAGGAAGCCCGTCGAGCGGCCGTCGCGAGGCCGGACCGGCTTGGGGTGCATCCGGACTTGCGGCGCGTCAGGCGGCGCGCTCTTGGCGCAGGATCTCCTGATCCAGGTCATAGTCCGCCTGCAATCGCACCCAGAAGGAGGCGTTCGACCAGCCGACCGCCTGCATCCGCAGGGCGAGAGCGGGCGTGACGCGGCCGCGGCCCTAGACGACCTGCTCGAACTCCTCGGGATCGAAGCCGAGGCGCAACGCCGCGCTGCGGGGAAGCTCATCCCCGAGGCAGCCCTCCCGGATCACGTCGCCGGGATGGGCGGGATTGTATGGGAAGTCCATGATGGCCTCGCCAATGATAGTCAACCAGATCGACGTCGCGGACCTCGCCGGCGACGAATCGGAAGACGATGCGCCAGTTCCGTGACACAGTCACTGCCCAGAAGCCCTTTCGGTTGCCGGACGGCGGATGCAGCCGCCAGCCCGGCACGTGGAGGTCCTGGGGCGAGACGGCCGACTGCAACGCTCGCAATATAGCCGCGATGCGAAGTGGGCGGTTCTGTGGCAGGCGGGAGGGGTCGCCCCTCTCGATCCAGCGCCGCAGCCCCTTGTGGCGGATCGTCACCCGGCCGTCTTCCCGGGCCTCCCGGAGTCAGTGGCGGCGACGCGTATGGGATCAGGGGTGTGCGCGGGGGGCGTCATGAGTTCTCAGGCTATCCCGTCCCCTCGGTCAGGCCCTCCAGCCGCGTAATGCGCCGCTCGATGGGGCCTGACCGTCCGTCCCGCTGGTCCCCGAAGGCATCCAGTCGCTTGTCGGTACGGATCTGCAGGGCGAGCACTAAGCCGCCCAAGACCACGCTCCGGCGCAGGATGCCAATCAGCTCCGCGTTCACGGGCGCAGTATCCGGTCAGGATTTCACGGTCGACAACGCCATGCTCGGCAAGTCGATGAACGAAGACCTGAGCACGGTCCCGAAAGTGCTGCCGCCGGACGGTTGAAGGGGATCTGCCTGGCCTTCCGCAGTGCCAGCCCTGTGATCTCGCCGCCTTCCTTGCCCGGAACGATGTGGTGAACGTCGACCAGCATGTCGGCTCAGATGCAGCAACGTCCATCGGCTCCGCCCCTGATCTGTCTCTTGAGGGCTTCAGGGAATCCTGTCCCGGGGAATCGCCTGCTGCTTCTCGGCCCTCGTCTCCATCCTGACACTCGATGACAGGAGCACTTCACCACACGCCGCCGTCACACCGGGAAGCCTTAGAGCGCGTTCGTGGACAGCTTCTTCCCTGTGCGACAATCGCCGTTGATCAGGGGGATTTCGGGTGGCCACCGGCTCGAGCAAGCGCTTGAGCCTCGGGTCGGGTGACTTTGATCTTGAGGTGGCGGAGCCACTCCCAGCGGTCTGAGTGAGCCGTGCTCGCTGTATCTCCTAGGTGCATTCGATGAGGATCGTTTTCGTTGGGGCCGGGGCCGTCGGCGGGTACTTCGGAGGCAGGATGCTCCAAGCCGGCCTGGATGTTTCCTTCTTCCTTCGTCGAGACAGCGCGGCGCGCCTGAGGTCCGCCGGCCTCCACCTCACCAGCCCGGCCGGCAACTTTGTCCGGCCCGGACCAAGGGTCATTGCGGCTGGAGTGGCGGCGCCGACGCCTGATGTCCTGTTCATCGCATGCAAGGCCGAGCATGTCCGGCCTGCCGCCAGTCTCGCCTCCTACCTGGTCGGCGAGTCGACGGTGGTGATTCCCTTGCAGAACGGTGTGGATGCGCCGGCCGATCTCCACCAGGTCTTGCCTTCCGGCTGCGTCACAGGCGGTCTGAGCCGAATCTTCGCCGAGCGGGTTTCGTCCGGGCAGATCCGTCACACGGGACTCGCCGTGCCGTCGATCACCTGCGGTGAGATTGCCGGAGGGCGATCCGACCGGGTCGGAGCGGTCGTGGAGCACCTCGCTGCCGTCGAGGGCATGGCGATCGACGAGTCCGAGGACATCTGGACCGAAATGTGGAAGAAGCTGCTCATGGTCTGCTCGCTCGGCATCGTCGGCGCCGCCGCAAGGGCTCCACTCGGGATCCTGTTGAGCGTGCCTGAGACACGCGAACTATTCGAGTCGTGCGCCGCGGAGATCGAGGCCGTGGGCAGGGCCTGCGGGGCCAGGATCCCGAAGGGCTACGGTTTCCGACAGATCGCCCGCTACGAAATGCTCTCCCCCAGCACGACGGCGTCCATGCACCGCGATCTGGAGCGCGGGAACGCCTCCGAATTGGACGGGCAGCTCGGCGCCGTGCTGAACCGCGGCCGAAAGGCGGGGGTCCCGACGCCGCTTCTTGCCGCGCTGTACGGAGCGCTGCTTCCCGGCGAACTGAGGGCTCGCGGAAAAGTGTCGTATATGGGCGTTGCGCCCCGGTCCGGTGCCTGAGCCGTTCACTCCCTGAGGCGAAGCGCGACCCGGGCCAGCCGGGCACCGAGCCCGCGGGCTTCCGACAGCTCGTGCTCGCCGACGCCCTTCTCGTGCTCCGGGACGCCGGTCGTCGCGGAGGCGCCGAGTCCGCCGTATGGAGTCACCAGGACCATTCCGTACTGCAGCAGGCCCAGGGCCATGCTCAGCATGGTGAATTCCTTGCCGTTGGAAGGCGCGCCTCCGGTCGCGAACACCGCGCAGGCCTTGTTCTCCAGGCCGCGACTTCGCCAGAAGCCCTTGCCGTAGGCCCAGTCCACAAGCGCGGAGCGGACTTCCACGGCCACATCCCCCATGTGCACCGGCGAACCGAGAGCGATGCCATCCGCGGCCTCGAGGTCCGCTTTCGTCACGTCACCGATGCGCTTGACAACCACATCGGCATCCTCGCTGCGCGCACCTTCCGCAACGGCCTCGGCCATGCTCTCGGTGTTGCCCGTTTGTGAGAAGTAGGCGACGAGCACGGTCACCTTCTGGGCTGACGCTGAAGCGACCAGTGCACAGAGCAGCCCAGCCCGAAGGACCGCCACAAGGCACCGGCCCTGGCGAATCCCGGACCGCGGGATGGCTCTTGGAGCTGCCGACCTGTGTTCCATTGACAGTGATTCTCCCATGGCCGGGATCTGCGCGGACACGCTCGGCCCGACCGAACGAGTACCGCGACGAGTGACATGCACCGGCCCGGAACCGGGGCCGCATCGGGCGATGTGCGGGTCTCCTTCACCATCCGGAGGATGGCCGCCGCGAGCTAATGCTGCTTTTGCGAGCGGCTCCAGGCTCGGCGGGGAGCGATGCGTCTTGGGCCGCAGTGCCAGTTGCAATCCATTTGCGATCTGCTCCGTTCGGAGCCTGCTCTCGTGGAGCCAGCCTCTCCGGCCCTCGACGCGCACTCACTGGGGTCGGTAGTCGACCCAGATCGGGGATGCCCAGGCCATCTGCCCGTCTTCCTGCTGCACGCGGACGTAGTAGTAGCTCTCTCCGGGCGTGGCGCCGGAATCGCGGTAGGCAAAGGAGACTTCGCGAACGCCTGGTCTGACGGAGTAGACGTAGGAATTGTCCTTGATGATCTGGATGCTGTGGATCGGGCCTGTGCCCCGAACGGCGACTTGGACTTGAGGCTTGTCGCCGGTTGTCACCGAGTCCCCCATGATGGCGTCGCCCACCCGCACGTCGACCACGATGTTGTCGGTGGCGGCATAGGCGTGTCGGCGCTGGAGGGCCCGGAAGATTGCCTCACGTGTCGGCCCTTCAGCGTAGACCGCCGCGTATGAAATGTGCGTCGAGCGATGATCGGACGAAGCGATGAAACCGATCCTGTATCCCTTGGAGAGGGCGCTTTGGGCGAACCCCGCCGCGAATCGCTGCGCGGAGTTGACGCGCGGCGCGCCGTCGGCCTCGTAGCTCATCCGGCATCCCTGGTATATCTCCAGGAGTGGCTCCATGGCCGGGTCGTTGAACGCAAAGGTCGTGCCGCCTCCCGCTGCGATCGTGTGGGGAATGCTGATTGCGTCCTGCCCGCGCAAGTGGTCCCAGAGCCGGACTTCCTCAGGCTCTCGGGGAAACTCCTCGTTCTCATGCTCGCGCCTGATCGTACGGTTGAACGGCGAGGTGCCGCGCTCCAGGTTGATGATGTTGCGATGGCCATATGGCCATCGAATCGAGCGCTCATACCCGAACAACGGCAAGAACTTGCCCCGGACATGGAAGGCGTCAGCGAGTTTCTGTGTCCTCCACCAGTCGTAGCCGCGATGGACCGGCCGGCCTATGGTTCCGCTGCCGCCGTAGTAGTGGTCCGTGGACGCGATGAAATCGAGTTCCGCCGCGTCCAGTGCATAGCGGTACATGTCCCAGAGCGTTCCGTCGAAACCGCCGTCGCCGCTGATCTCTGTGTGTCGATGCAGGTCTCCCCAGTAGAGCTGGTAGCGTGCGTCTCCCGCGGCGATCGTTTGACGGCGATCCGTCCAGGCCGTTCTCATGTACGGACGGGAGGTTTCGCTTGCGGCAACCGGGTTCAGGTCTGGCCTGGCAGGATCCACGGAGGTGACCTGCGCCACCCTGATCTTGCCCATGGGCCGTTGATCGTGCCCGATCACGGGCCCACCAGGTGTCCATCGGTCGTCCGACGGGTATGCGATCCACATCCTTCCGTCGGCATCGACCGCACTTGCCAGTCGCTGGTCATTGCTGCCCGCGCTTCTTTCCACCCGCTCTGGCGCCGACCACCGGTCACCCCGATAGGTCATTGCGTGGATGTTCCATGCTCCCGGCCGCTCCGTCATTCCGCCGCCGTCGTTGATCGGCACCCAGCGGCGCAGAAACAGTCTGGGTGCGCCATTCGAGTCGATCGCCATCTGCGGGATCTCATAGGAGAGTGCAAACTCCTCGGACATTGCGTCTTCGAGGGATCCCTTCGGCGTCCAGCGCTGACCGCCGGAAAAAACGGCCACGCCGATTTTTTGGGAGAACCGCAGGCTGACCAGCCGACCCACCGACCTCTCGACGCTCCACGGCGGGGCCGGTCCCCAATCGCCCGCCTTGCTCTCTCGATTCCAGTGCGGCTTGTCGAGCGCCCAGTTGGGGCCTTGGTCATCCCAGGCGATCCAGGCCCGATCCTCACCATCGATCGCTAGGGAGGCACGTGCCTCGAAACTCGGCGAATCAGCGATAGGGTATTCGCGCGAGAGCCGGCCGTCCTCAAGGACCCGCAGGTAGATGTCGTAGTCTCCGTGCCGGTAGGTGTCGTACACAATGTGGAGGCGTCCGTGTGCGTCCAGTGCCGCGTCAGGTTCCCAGTCGTTCGCCTCATGTGCGGTGACGGGAATCGCCGCTGACCAGCTGCCCGAGTCGTAGGTCTTCAGGTAGATGTTGGAGTCACCGGTGCGAAAGGACTGCCAGACGAGGAAGAGGCGACCGTTGGCGTCGGAGACGAGACGGTGGTGGAAGTCCGGCTGCGGATCGGCGGTGAGCCGTTCCGTAGGATCCCACCGCCCGTCGCGCCAGCTGCGGCCATATAGATCGAAGTTGCCCCCAACCTGGGCGGCCCAGGCAACCCAGACGCGGCCATCAGGCTGGATGGCCAAGGCCGTCTTGAGATAGTCTCCGGCGCCCGGACTCACTGTCATCGGGGTCTGCCAGTGGTCCGCGGTCCGGCTGCGAACCTTGATCTCGTCTGCGCCGCGGCCGTCGTATTCGATCCACGCGACCCACAGGTCTCCGCTTGGGGAGAACGCTGCAGACGGCCAGTCACCATGGCGTTCCGGATCAGAGATCTCGGTCGTCTGCGCCCGCAACGTCGTCAGCAGCAAGCAGCAGAGAGCGAAAGTTCCGAACGCCCGGCCACGGATTGACGAATGATCGAAAGACGCAGACACCACGATCCCCTGAGGGTGCATCGTAGCGCGTGGCGACCTCGGACCGCGCGGACCGAGCCTCTCGATCGCCCGATGCCGGACGGGCGTAGCGGATCCCGGTCTTGGTCACGGCGAGGCGCGCCTCTCGCTCTTGGAGGATCCCTGGAGAACCCGCTCATTGTCGGGGCGCTGAGTTCCTAACATCGGTCAATTTAGGAGTGGCACTGTATTGCGCTGCCAGGACGGGCCGGCATGGCGGCCGACAGACTCTGCACTGACACCGCGATCGTGCGGGAGGATCTCTTAGACCAACCACGGACTGGCCTTCGGGGACATCGTCGGCCGGCTGGAGATCGATGGCCTGGGGAAGACCGGAGGGATGGGAAAGAGGAATCCAGCCGTTCATAGTGACACTTAAATTGACCGGCCACTCTGAGCCAGTCCAAGTTTGGTCGCAGCAGGAGCGGCGCAAGTGCTTGACAATCAAGAGGCTGCCTGACAACGTAGTCGATGGCCTGATCTACGATATTCGGAATTCAGGGGCTCAGGCCCATGGCTACCGCGTTGCGGGTAAGGCCCTGACACTCTGCCCTGTTCCAGTTCTTGCCGCTGCACTTCGCATGTGCGCCCGAACTGGCTCTCTCGGAGCCTTGCCGGTCGGCCTGAATGGCCGGAAAAGAGCGGTCGCGGTGCAAACGGGACCGCCGGGACAGCCGCGGGGCTCGTCTGGTCGCTGATAAACTGGGCCGGCACATGCTCGGGCGATTCCTGGCAGCCTTCATGCTGGCGTCGGTCCTCTGCGGGCAGCCGAACGCGGAAGAGGCGCCGGATCCGGTTGAAGACCCCGGCTTGATCATCACCGCGGAGTCGAGCCTTGTGGTCGTGCCTTTGCACGTCTACAAGAAGAAAAAAGCCGTGGGCGGTCTCGGAGCGGAAGCCTTCGAATTGCTCGAGGACGGGGAGGCCCGGGAAATCGCGTTCGTCGAGGGGCCGCCCGGCCCGGGTCAGGACCCGACGAGCCACAGGACCGTGCCCGTTGAGATCATCTTTCTTCTCGACATCAGCCACAGCGTGATGCGCCGGGGACTGCTGGACATCCATACGATTCGAGACAGCATCCTCAAGGAGGTTAGCGAACACGTCTCGATTTCCCTGTATGGCTTCGCGGGAAAGCTCACGCGATTTACGGGACCCACCAACGATGTCGACAGACTCGAACACGCGCTTGAGCTGGCGTACGCTGCAGAGCACGGCCAGACCCGCATCTACGAATCGATCGTGCAGACCGCGCGGGACGCGTCGGATCGCGCGGGGAGCGCCACGAGGATGATGGTCGTCTTCTCGGATGGCTTCAGCACCTCGGACTTCGAATACCAGTGGGCGTCGCGTGCCGGAAACCACTTCGGGATTCCCATTTACCCGGTCGTGTTGGGCCATCAGCAGATCGTGGACCGGATCCGACGAAGGAACACAAGCAACGCCCGGCGTGCTGCGAGGCGCCAGCCTCCGCGGCTAGGAGGTTCCGGGAACTCTTCACGAATCTCTCAACAGGAGCGCAGACAGCAGGAATTCGCCAATCTCGGGGCCGCGACGGGGGGGCGAAGCTACGACCTCAGGTTCCAAAACAGCGCCGCCATTCGCACCATTCTCAAGTCCTTGGCGACGTTGGCCCAGACCGAGTACGTCGTGGGCTACTATCCGCAACGGCAGGATGGCGAGCCCTCCGCGCGTCAGGTCGAGGTTCGGCTCAAGGAAGGGACTAACGGAAAGCTCTATGGCGGTCGACGCGTTATTGTTCACTGATTCCCCGCAGACGCGGTCCGGATTGGGAGAAAGGCGCCGCGGAGTCCGGGGTGCCGGTCGAACCCCAGGCGGCTCCGCCCATCGGCCGGATGATCTCGGCAGCGATGCGGCGCCCGGCCGGATCGGCGTTCCCGTGGCAGGATGGCGACCGGCATCGAAGGCGTTCCTGGTCCTGGCCCTCTGCGCACCCGTGCTTTCGCAGCAACAGGTTCCGAATCCCTACGGCGACGGAGAGCGGTGGGGGACCCTTCCTCCGGGCAGGACCTGGGGCTCCACCAGCGCGATCTATCCGCATCGCGATTCCAAAGGCGAATTCACAGGCGGCATGTGGGTTGCCGAGCGCTGTGCGGGAAGCAACTGCAGGGAGAGCGATCTCGACCCGATCCTGCTGCTCGATTCCGGGGGCAACCTGATTCGCAAGTTCGGAGCAGGCATGTTCATTTGGCCGCATGGGATCCATGCCGACCACGAAGGGAACGTCTGGGTCACCGACGCGGTGCATACGGACTGCAAGACCGGCGGCGAGGATGGCAAGGGCCATCAGGTGTACAAGTTCAGCCAGGAAGGCAGGCTCTTGATGAGCCTGGGCACTGCCGGTGTTCCCGGCGACGGAGAGAATCACTTTCGGTGCCCATCGGATGTGGCGATCGCCTCGAACGGCGACATCTTTGTGGGGGACGGGCACAATCACGGCCATGGCGGGAGTAACCGCATCGTGAAGTTCGACAGGAACGGGAAGTTCCTGGCCGCATGGGGCAAGGGCGGGTCGGGCCCCGGCGAGTTCCTCGGGATCCACGCTCTGGCGATGGACTCACAGGGCCGTCTGTTCGTGGGCGATCGGGCGAATCACAGAATTCAGATCCTCAGCACCGAAGGAAGCCACTTGGACACCTGGAGGCAGTTCGGATCGCCGAGCGGGATCTTCATTGATCCGGACGACACGATCTACGTGGCTGACTCCGACTCGGGCTACGATCCCGAAGGCAGCGGCAGTCCGAGGAATCCCGGATTCCAGCGGGGCATTTACGTTGGCGACGCCCGAACCGGGCGACTGCAGGCATTCATTCCCGACCCGAAGCCGGACCACAGCAGGGTCACGAGCGGGGCCGAAGGGGTCGCTTCGCACGGTGATCTGGTCCTTGGTGCGCAGGTTGGCGGATCGAGAGGGGTCCTGAGGTACGCCAAGCGGAGATGACGAGCGTTCCGTCCACGCCTGCCGACTGTTCGGACCGGCAGCTCGACAAAGGTCACCTATCGCCGCCGGTTCGCGGGGATGACCGTCCCGGGGATCCAGCGGTGGGACCGAAATGCTACTTCAGCCAAATGGGCGAACTCCACGCGTACTTCCCTACGCCCTGTCCCCGATAGTCCGCCTCGGAACGGCCAGTCAGCCAGACCCGAGCGTAGTAGTAGGTGTCCGGTCCCCGGTCTTCGGTGTCGCGGAAGCTGAATTCCGTACTGGCGGCTCCCTCCTCCGGGACGTGAGCAAAGATGTAGCTGCCGTTGCTGACGATTTCGATCTTCTCGATGGGGGACTGTGCCTTGACCTTCACCGAGACGTTCGGCAAGGAGCTTCCGGACTCCGCCTCGCCTCCCTGAAAGACTCCGTTGACACGGAAATCAACGAAAATCGGCTCGCCGCCGCGCACTGCGTAAGTTCGCCGCGCGCGCAGCCCTTCCAGGACTGACTCTCGACTCAGCTCCTTTGCGAACACAGCCAGCATGCCGGTGTTGTAGCCGCTGATCCCGTCGTGCCGATCGCTGGAGCCCACGAAGCCGAACCTGTTGCCGGCAGCCAGTCCGTCCTGGATGGATGTCTTTCCTACGGGGGGCCGTCGCAGCCAGTCCGTCACGGCCCGTTCCCGATCGTACGTTTCGTATACTCCATGACCGGACGTGACCTCGACCACCGGTTCGAACGTCTCGTCGTGTTTCGACCAGTCCACGGCTCCCCAGGGCGCCCCGACATGGTGCACCCAGGGAATCGCATTCTCGCCGGCCACCAACTGCCGCAGTTCCTCGATGGAGTTGCTCTCGGGATCGGTGATCCGGAAGATCGGTGAGAACGGTTTTGTGAATACGATCGTGCGGTCGCCATACCGGCGGCGGCCTGCCGCGTCCCCGCTCCACTCGTAGCTGGCGAAGCCCTCGAACCGGTCCTCTTGCGAGAGCACATTGGAGTACGCCTGCTCGACCCGGTATTTCGAGTTGGTCATGGACGGCCAGTCGTGGTCCGACACCGCTCCGAAATCGAGTACGCCACTGGACATGGCGTTCATGTAGTACCGGTCCGTCCACATCTCGATGGTGCGGTCTCCGGGGTACTCGCCCAGGTGGGTGTGCATCTCGCCGTAGTAGAGCGTATAGGTCTCCCCGTCGAGCTCCAGCGTCTCGCGTGCAGGCTTGTCAGCACGTGCCCTGGGGGTCTTGGTCTCGCTGATCGGTCCTGGAACCGGCTCGCCGCGGACGGCGGCGGTGACCGGCTCGATGATCTTGCGATACACCATCATGTCGGTCGCATGCCAGTATCCGCCCTTGTCGAAGACGGGTGCGCGGTAGCCAATCGCCGTTTCGAGCGTGAATTGCTGCAGCGTCGTGCCGTCGAACCATGCGCCTTCGGACGCTGGCGATCGCCCAGCCCGGTATCCGGGATTGCCGGGGTGGAAGGATGTGGTCTGGCGCAGGAACCAGAACCGCCCGGAGGCGTCGATCTGGAATTCGTCAAGGCGGTCCATTGACGCCACGAAGTTCCGGACGTCTGTCGGCAGTTCAAATCGCTGCTCTCCCTGGAGTCCCGACACCCGGTTCGACGCATGGATCCACAGCGTCCCGTCGGGACCGAAACGGATCACGGGACGCTGCTCATCGTCCTCTGACGCGAAGAACGCCGTTTCCTCCGACCATTCCCCCGCGGAGAGCGTCCGGAGGTACACGTCGTAGTCGCTGCCTACCCACCGATCGAATGCCAGCCACACCTTGCCGTCCTCGCCGGCCGCGAGATGTGGCCGAAAGCTGAATCCCGCGTCCGCCGTCAGGAGCTGCGATTCCCACGTGCCGTCCGACATGGCCGCAGCGGCAATCCGCACCGCTCCCTCGCGGGCCGACTCCCACGCCACCACCGGGGATCCGTCGTTCCGCAGCGTAATCGTCGGCCTCAAGTCGGGCCCCGCTCCCGAGCTTATCCGCGTGATCTCTCCGAGTTCCTGACCGTCCCAGTGGCGAACGAAGACATCGAAGTCCTGCCCTGTCTCGTCGAACTCGGACCAGGCAATCCAGATCCCGCCGGTGCTGTCGGCGACCGCCGCGGGACTGTACACGTAACCGTCACGCCCGTTGACCTTGGCGATCGGCGTCCAGTGATCGCCTTTCCAGCGACCGAGGGAGATGAACTGTCGAGTCGAGTTCAGCAAGTCGGTGGTGTTCGACTGCACTCCGACGGTATGGACCGTTCCGTTGCTGTCGAAGAGGACGCTTCGGCATTCCTCGCGCACTGTCGGATGGAACCGGTGCCCGTCCTGCCCAGAGTAGACTTCGAGGTAGCTGAACTCGAGCGGTTCCGGAGCAGGCTCTTGAGTGCAGTGCGTTGCAAGGAGCAGAGCAGCACAGATGCCGTGGAGTCTCATGTCGGCTTGATTCTACTCACTGAACTCGGATCACGGCATGCCGAGGAGGGGTCGACCAGGAGAGGCAGGGAAGCGGGACGCTATCCAGGTCCGGCCCGGTCGAATCTGAGTCGGCGGTTCGCCCGGCATTGGGTATCGTGACTATCGGTGAGGGCGGACGGTCTGTCGAACGGTGCTCCGGTGCGGCCCGATTTCCGGGTGCTCTGCGGTCAGTCTGCGAATGCGCTCCGACGGTCCGTTCGCCGTCGGCCCCGGACCGCCACAGCTTCGCAAAGCGGGCCGAGACGCCTTCGATGTCACACTCCACGACAAGCTCGCCCGGTCTGCTCACGACTCCCACTGCAGGAGCATCAATGCCCATCCCCGACAATCAGCTGAGGATCCCCGGCAGGTCAACGGCGCCGAGAGCTGCCCTGTCGGCAGGACTCATCCTGCTTGCCGCAGCCTGCGGGAGTCGGTCACCCATGGAGGACGGCCTCCAGCGCCGACTGCCCTTGCGGCCTGAGGAGGCCCTGCAGTCGTTCGAGCTGGCCGATGGGTTCCGGCTCGAACTGGCGGCGTCGGAGCCCAACGTCGCGGACCCGATCGCCATGGCCTTCGACGAGAACGGCAGGATGTACGTCGCTGAGATGCGAGGCTATCCGCTGGACCCGCCTCCGGGCGGCGGGGCGGCGGGACGGATCCGGCTGCTGGAGGATCGTGACGGCGACGGTCTCTTCGAGACGGCCTGGGTGTTCGCAGACGGCCTGCATTGGCCGAGCGGAATCGCCTGCTTCGACGGGGGCGTGTTTGTCACCGCAGCGCCCGACATTCTCTACCTGAAGGACTCGACCGGTGACGGCGTCGCCGACGTCCGGCGAACCGTGTTCACAGGGTTCGGGACGGACAAGTCGGAGGACATCGTCAACAACCTCAAGTGGGGCCTCGATCACTGGATCTACGGCACGACCTCATACAACGGCGGCAGCGTACGGCACGTCGAGCGGCCCGGCGACGCATCGGTCCCCCTGGCTTCAAGCGATTTTCGATTTCATCCGCTCACCGAAGAATTCGAGGCGGTTGAGGGAACCCGGGGCGACTTCGGCAATGCGTTCGACGCCTGGGGCAACCGGTTCGCCTCGAACTCCGGCAACCCCGTGATCCATGCCGTGTTTCCCCTGCGGCACGTCGTCGAAGGCATCGAGCCTGCGCGCCTCGCGGCCCCAATCTTCGAATCCGGACGGCTCGTGTTCCCGATCAGCAAGCCCGAGCCGTGGCGGGTCGCGCGCAAGACCTACTGGAACCGCTACGTCGACTCCACTCATGAGATGCGTGCCCCGAGATTCCCACCGAGTGAGCTCGCTACGGGAGGCTACTTCACCGGCGGTGCGGGTCTGGGGATCTACAAGGGTGCGGCTTATCCCCCGGAGTTCCGAGGGAGCGCGTTCAATCCCGAGCCCGCCGGCAATCTGGTGCTGCACTCCATCCTTGAGCGATCCGGCATCACGTTCCGCGCCCGGCGAGCCACGGAGGGCAGGGAGTTCCTGGCATCGAAGGACAACTGGTTCCGGCCCGTCAATCTCGTCAACGGCCCCGATGGCTGCCTTTATCTGGCGGACATGTACAGGGAGGTGATCGAGGACCCGAGCGCGATTCCCGGCGAAATCCTGGAGCACGTCGACTACTACACCGGCCAGGACATGGGCCGCATCTACCGCATCGTGCCGGACGCCTTCGCAAGGGAGGAGATTCCACGCCTCGGCGCGGCTTCGGCGTCGGAGCTTGTGGACACCCTCGTCCACGAGGAAGGCTGGTGGCGGTCGACGGCCCAAAGGCTCTTGTTCGAGCGGCGCGCGGTGGATGCGGCTCCTGCGCTCAGGGCATTGGCAGCGGACGCCAGGTCGCCCTTTGGGCGGCTGCATGCCCTGTGGCTGCTAGAGGGCCTCGGCCTGCTCGACGACACCACGTTGCTGGCTGCTCTTGCCGACCCCCACCCGGCCTTGCGGCAGAATGCGATTCGCCTCTCCGAGGCTCGGCTCGCGCAGTCGGGTTCCCTGCGTGCAAGGGTCGCGCAGATGGCATCCGACGAGGATGTCGGAGTCCGGTTCCGAGTCGCACTTGTCATTCCGCAGATGAATCTCTCCGGCGCGCCGGCAATGCTGGCAAGCATTCTTCGCCGTGACCCAGGCGACGAATGGATTCGCGCGGCGGTATTCGGCGGAGCTCGTGGCGACTCGCTTGCCCTGCTCGGTGTCTTGCTCGGGGATGGAGAATTCATGGCCGACCCCGACAGCCCAGGTGCTGTGCGCCAGCTTGCCTCCGGCGTCGCTGCGACGCGAGCGCCGGAATCCATCCGCTCGCTGCTGCGGTCGAGCCGGGGGTTGCCCGGGCCTCGTGGAAACGCGATCCGCATGGCGGCGGCTTCCGGTGTCGCGGCAGGCCTGGAGCGCACTGGCACCTCGTTGCTGGACTTGCGCGACGGCACTGCGGACTCGGCACTGCGGACGGAGATCACCGCGGTGCTGGCGGAGGCCCCTGCCGTCGCCCTCGAGAGCGACGCGTCGAACGTCGGTAAGCGCGTCGAGGCGATTCGCCTCCTGGCCTGGGCACTTCCAGACGCCGCCCTCGACGCACTCGGCACGATACTGGTCCCTGACGAGCCCGCTGAGATTCAGCTGGCCGCAGTGCGCTCGCTCGCCGCCCGTGACGAGCATGAGGTGGGCCCGATTCTCTTGCGCAGCTGGCGAGCCTTCAGTCCAGCCGTGCGTCGGGAGGTGCTGGAAGCCCTGTTCAGCCGCCACGAGCGCCTGGAGCTGTTCCTGGATGCTCTGCGGGACGGGGAAGTGGCGGCGGCCCACCTGGACTCAGCTCGGCGAGCGGCGCTGCTGGATCACCCGAGGGGAGCCATCCGCAGGCGCGCCCGGCAGGTCCTGGCCGAGTCCGAGCCTGCCGCTCCCGAGGCAGCGCTTCGAAAGTACCGGTCGGCGATTGGGTCCGACGGGAATGTGGTCCGGGGCGAGGAGATCTTCGCACGGGAATGCGCCACCTGCCATCGACTCGGGGGCACCGGGCACGACGTGGGGCCAGACCTGACCGAGCGGGCAGCCTCCTCACGGGAGGACCTTCTTGTGGACATTCTCGATCCGAACAGGTCAGTGCGGTCGAACTTTGTCAACTACAGGCTGGACACCGTGGACGGCAGAGTCCTTACCGGCATTCTGGCGCGCGAGTCGGCAGCCAGCGTGGTCCTGCGTCGCGGGGAGGGCATTGAGGATCCGGTTCGTCGCGCAGAGATCGACTCGCTCGTCTCGATGGGGCTCTCGCTCATGCCGGAAGGTCTGCAGGACGAGATCGAACCGGGGGAAATGGCCGACCTGCTGAGTTTCGTGAAGGCGCAAGGACGGGAATGACGACAGGAATCCTCAGGAGTGTAATCCGGCTTTCATGCGCATATTGACGCTTGAGAGTGGCATCTGGCTTCCCAAGCCTCTGAAGGAGGTGTTTCCGTTCTTCACAGACGCCCGGAATCTGGAGCTGCTCACGCCTCCCTGGCTGAGATTCGAGGTGCTGGAGCAGACCCCGAATCAGATGACAGCAGGTGCGCGGATCGGCTACCGCCTCCGCTTGCACGGCATTCCAATCCGATGGCAGAGCCGGATCACCGTCTGGGATCCGCCGGAGCGCTTCGTCGACGAGCAGATCCAGGGGCCGTATCGGCTCTGGATTCACGAGCATCGCTTCGAGGAGCGGGATGGGATGACGCTTGCTGAGGACTTCGTGCGATACGCAGTGCCCGGGGGGCCAGTCGTCGATCGCCTCTTTGTTGGCCGGGACGTGCGACGAATCTTCCGCTATCGGCGAGACAGGCTGCAGTCCACACCGATTTTCACAGACATAATTGGCCCTAATCTGGGCATTTGCGGAAGGCTAG
>JAPPMB010000109.1 GCA_028819255.1 Bryobacterales bacterium
TGTCTGCACGACGCCTGCTGGCTTGGCTCCCTACCACCGTTGCCAATATAAGAGGCGGGAACAACAGTGGAAGTGCTGGTGGTCCCCGGCGGCGGCCACGGCGCGGACTTCCCCGGCAAGACGCCCGAAGCGCCCGACTACCTCGCGGCCTCAGTCGAGTGGTTCGACCGACACTTCAAGAACTGACCCGATCCCGCGCCAACGTCCACCGCTCCAGACTCGCCCGCGAGTAGGGAGCTCCGCTGAGGAAACCGGCTGGCATCCCGGTTCCGGGCGGCCGTCCTCGGCCTGCAACGGTTCACGGATCCGCGTCTGCGCGGAGCATGCCGGCTGTCGCCGACCGCTGGCGCCATCGCAGGCAATGCCGTCGGACCTTCCACTCGGAGCCGTTCGCTCGATTCGACTCTCGACAGTCCGTGCTCTGGCGAGCATTCGACCAGCCGCCCCATCCTTCTTCCGGCCCGCACCCGAGGAGTACTCGCGGAGTTCGGCGACGCGTGACCGCTTCACTCCAGCGGACAACGGGGACAAGAGGTCGCGACGCCTCGCACCGCCGCTGAAATTCTCCTTCTCTCCGCGGGAGCGTCCGGCCGAAGATTCCGTGCGGAAGAGGACAGACCTTCAGGGAGGCGGAGCCACGGGGCGTCTTCGCCGGTGGACGGTCAAGGGTCTTGGTTGCGGGGCTTGATGACTCCGAGGGCCTGCCAGTCGTGAAGCATCCTCCTGACCCTCGCGATGGTCGTCGGCTCGGTGGAGACTCCCAGGAACGTCTCGTACTCCGTTGCCGCTCGCTCGAACTGTGCACGGCTCTCGTAGACCATCGCCATGACCACGTGGATCAGCGGCCATCGCTCGGACCCGCCCTCCTCCTTCAACTGCTGCACCAGGGATTCGGCCTGATCCAGCCTTCCCACCTGTGCGGATGCGGTGGCCGCAAGATAGCGAGCGTAGCCGGAGGCTCGAGACAGTTTCAAGTACTGCTCGGAAAGAGAGGCAAGCGCCTCCCACTCGCTATGCATGAATGCCATCTGCATGAGCGGCTGATAGGGACGGAGAAGCCTTGGGTCGGCTTCAATCGACCTGGTGAGGGCTTCCTTGGCTCCGAGGAGGTCATCCACGCCCAGCCGGGCCTCGCCAAGGGCGGCCCATGCTTCGGCGAACTCCGGATAGACCTCGACGGCCTTCTCCAGATGCGCAATGCTCCTCTCATAGTTCGGAGACATCCTGCGCAACGTCCTGATCCCCCTCCCATAGGCCTTCGTCGCTCCGCGGGGAGCGGCCAGGGTCGTCGCGCTCACTGTGTGTCCCTCAAGACCCTCGAGACGGTGCAGCACGATCGTCCCGACATCGTTCCTTTCCAGACTCCCGGCCGAGCCCAGCGCCAGCCGGTCCGACCGATAGCCCGGCAGGTCGGCCACCAGGTGGCAATGGAAGAGGTTCATCCTGCCGAACGGTCCCGTTTGCGGAGTGCGGTGCCCGAGGCTGCTGCCCGCGCCGGCGTCGACAGCCGTCAGCGGCTGGGAATCGTTCGCCTGGAAGCTGAACCGCCCCTTCGCGTCCGTGTAGGCGCGCGGGCTGGGATTGCCGCCGCAGCCCATCTTCACGACGACCGGCTGCGAAGGAGCCTCGCCGCCCGCCATGACCACTCTTCCGGACAGGAACACCGGGCGCTGCGCATCGCGCTGCTCCCAGGGCGATTCGCCCCTGCGGTCCGAATGTGTTCCTCCCCGCCGGTTCGAAGGCTGCGGAGTCGAGGAGCCCGGTCGGTCCTGACCGGGATTCCGCCTGCCGTCCTGAGGTGTGGCGGAAATGTCTCCCGGCGCAGACCTTGGGTCCGATGCACTGCCGCCGAGGCTGTTGAAGGTGCTGTCGGAGTCCACGCCGCCCTGCGCGTCCTGTGCAAGTGCCGACGCGGATGCGAGCAGGAGCGCCGCAACCAGAAGAACTACCGCAGGCGCTGGCGTGAACTCCCGCATGGCGACATCCCCCTTGACGCTCAAGGCCGATTCCGTTGTGGGTTGAGGATAGCAGCCGAACTCCGGCAATGCACCCCCTCGCTGGCCGGGCCGCCAGAGCACCACAACCGGATGCGCGAGCGATAACGCTAGGGCGGCGCCTTCTCGGCGCTCGGCGCGTGGGGGCCGTCAATCACTCCCAGCGCCCTCCAGTCGTTCAGCTTTCTCTGCAGCTGGGGCACGCCGTGGTGATCGGGATCCGCCGCGATGAAAGCCTCGAAGAAGCCGGCCGCCTCCCCGAGGCTCGTCTTTTGCTCGAGGATTTCTCCGGCCATTGCGTAGCTCCTTGCCAGGTAGTCCGTTTCGCCCAGCGCTTCCAACCGGTCGATCCGCTCTCGCAGCAGTTCCAGATTGTCCAGGTTCGCCGCGGCCGCCACGCTCAGGTACAGGACCAGCGGGGCATCGGGAGCGATCTCCAGGTAGGCTGCGGCCAGAGAATCGAGTTCCTCCCAGTTCTCGTTCTCAGCCACCATTTCCATCATGACCTCGTAGGGCATGAGGTACTTCGGATCGGCGTTGATGGCGCGGGTGAACGCCTGGAGCGCAGCCCCGTCGTTGCCGAGAATCCAGCGGGCCAGGCCGAGGGCGGACCAGCCCCCGGCGAATCCGGGATAGGCCTCGACCGCCTTCTCGAAGCGCGATGCAGCCCGTTCGTAGTCGGGAAACCGGTTCTCCAGCGCCCGAATGCCAGCCTGATAGGCTCGCCGTGCGGTGCCGGTGGCCTGCGAGGTGGTCGAACTCCTCGCATAGTGGTCAAGATCCTCGAGATGATGGAGGACTAGGAAGCCCAAATCGATCCGGCTCCGGTCGCCGACGACGGTCACCCCGTCTTCAGCCAGCAAACCGACTTCGGCGCTTGTCGACCGGTATCCTTCGAGTTCGGCAGTCACGTCGCACGGCAGCAGCAGAGCCGGATCCGGGACCTCGTAAACGACCTGTCGGCCCCCCAAATCGGTTCCGTGGATCGCCTTGGCGTGCTTGATGCCCAATTCGAGGGATGGGTGACGCGGGATCCGGTGCTTGAAGCGGCCATGCACATCGGCGAGACCGCCCGGCCGAACGAAGTTCCCACAAACCAGCGCGATTCGGACCCGTCCGGGCGGGGACGCACCGCCTCCGACGACAACCCGACCGTCCACGTTCTCGATGACGTGGCGGGTGTTCGCCGGCGCCGCATCCTGACCGTCGACGAGCATGTACGACTGAGCGGGAAGAAGGGGCGCAGTCACCAGGAAGAAGGCGATTGCAGCGCATCGCTCTCGCAGCAATGAACCCATCCGTGCAGTCCGTATTCTGAAGTCTACAGTGCGCTCATCGGCAACCCTGACGCCAAGGTCGGGCTCCGGCGCACCTGACCTCGGTTCGCCCGAAGGGGGAATCATCCAGTCGGACGGAAACGACCGTTCTTGCGAATCCGCAGACGTGCAGGGATAGAATGCCTACGTGTCCGCGCGGTCGGCAGAGTCGAATGGCAGTCAGGCCCGGCGGCCGCGGCGCGGACCTGCGCTCGACAGGCGGGCCTTCATTGGCTGCACGACGGCCTCGCTCGCACTGGCGTGTGCCCAGCCGAGCCCAAGGCCCCCGAACATCGTTCTCGTCATCACGGACGACCAAGGCTACGGCGACCTCGCCTGCCACGGAAACCCGGTGCTTCGGACACCCCGTCTGGACCGGTTCCACGCGGAGAGCGTGAGGTTCACCGACTTTCACGTCGACCCGCTTTGCGCGCCGACGCGAGCCGCCCTGCTGACTGGCCGGTATGCGTACCGGACCGGCGTGACAGCCGCCTACGCCGGCCGCTCGATACTGCGTCGGGACGAGACGACGCTCGCCGAACTCCTTTCCGCAAACGGCTACGGGACCGGCCTGTTCGGAAAGTGGCACCTTGGCGACAATTGGCCGTACCGTCCGAACGAGCGCGGCTTCGACGAGACGGTGGCGTGCTGGAGCGGAGGGGTCACGCAGGCGGCCGACTGGTGGGGCAACGACTATTTCGACGACACGTACTACCGCAACAACGTCCCGGAAAAGTTCGACGGCTACTGCACCGATGTCTTCTTCGACGAGGGGCTCCGGTTCATAGAGCGGAACGCACATCGTCCGTTCTTCCTGTTCCTGCCGACCAACACTCCCCATGCGCCGTACCTGGTGGCGGAACGGTACAGCCGGCCGTACGCCGAGATGGGCATCCCCGAACCCCGCGCATCGTTCTACGGAATGATCGAGAACATCGACGAGAATTTCGGCCGACTGCGCCGGAAGCTCGGCGAACTCGGCCTCGAGGACAACACCATCCTCATCTTCATGACGGACAACGGGTCGTCCGCAGGCTGGCAGGACGGATTCAACGCCGGCATGCGCGCGGGCAAGGGATCCAACTACGACGGGGGCCATCGGGTGCCGTTCCTCATCCGCTGGCCGGAAGGCGGGATCGGCGGCGGGCGCGACTTCGACAGGCTCGCGGCGCACATCGACGTTGTGCCGACGCTGCTCGAACTGACCGGCGCCGCCGCCCCCGACATCGACTTCGACGGCGTGAGCCTGGTCCCGCTCCTGAGCGGCGAGGGCGAGTTTCCCGAGGACCGCACGCACTTCATCCAGCACCAGCAGGTGCGCCGGGACGGGGAGTACCAGATGGAGTCTCCCAGGCCCTTCTATCACTCGGCGGTGCTCACGGAACGGTGGAGGCTTGCCGGAGGCGAAGAGCTCTACGACATCAGGGCCGACCCGGCCCAGGCGCAAGACCTGGCCGCCGCACATCCCGAAGTCGTCGCCGGACTGCGCGACGAGTACGAGACATGGTGGGAAGACGTCACGAGCCGCTTCGACGAGTATCTCGAGATCCCGGTCGGGGCGGCGGAAGCGAACCCCGTGCGCCTGACAAGCTTCGACTGGTACACCGGCGGGCCCCCCAACCAGCGCGTGATGGCCGACCCGCCGTGGGACGGCCCCTGGGCGGACGGATTCTGGGCCGTCGAGGTGGTCCGTGCAGGCCGGTATCGCATCCGCCTGCGGGAGCGGCCGCCCGTGGCGAACTTTCCGATCGACGCCGATTCCGCACATCTTGCCGTCGACGGACAGGACCTCGAAGCACCTGTGCCGCGCGGGGCGACGGGCGTGACATTCGAACTGGACCTCAGCGGCGGCAAGAAGACATTGCGAGCGGCATTCTCCAAGCCCGGGGGACTCCGCCGGGGAGCGTGCTTCGCCTATGTCGAGCGCCTCGGGCCGTAGGCCGACCGTCATTGTCCCGATAGCGGGCGGCACCTCGATTCCGAGAAGTTCCGCCAGGCGGCCGCACCGGCGAACCGCAATACGATAGGAGCCGGAGACTCCCAATGCACCTCTCGACACTCGGGCTCCGGGCGCGACGGCGCGGCCTCCTGATCGCAGCGAGCGCGTTTCTGCTGACCGCGCTCGCCGGATGCACGCGATCCACCGAAGTCGCAGGTTCCCGGCCGAACGTGATCATCATCCTGACGGACGACCAGGGCTACGGCGACATGTCCGCGCACGGGAACCCGATCCTCCGCACTCCGCACCTCGACAGGCTTCACGACGAGAGCGTCCGCCTGACCGACTTCCACGTCGCCCCCGTCTGCACCCCGACGCGGGGAGAACTCATGACGGGCCTCTACGCCCTCCGCAACAAGGCCGGCATGGTGCCGGCGGGCAGAAACCTCATGCGGCGCGACATTCCGACGATGCCGGAGATCTTTCGGGATAACGGCTACGCGACCGGGCTGTTCGGTAAGTGGCACCTCGGGGACACCTACCCGCACCGGCCGCTGGACAGGGGATTCGACCGCTCCGTCTGGCACAAGGGCTGGGGCTTCGCTTCGGAAATCGAGTACGACAACGACTACTACTACACCCGCTACATCGATCAGGAAGAGACCCGCTACTCGGACCGCTTCTGCACGGAGACCTGGTTCGACGAGGCGATGGACTGGATGGGCGGACAGGCCGACGCCGGCCAGCCGTTCTTCACCTACCTGGCGCTCAACACCCCGCACTCCCCCTTCAACGCCCTGGCGAGGCACTACTTTCCCTACGGCAGCCAGGTGGACGATCCCCTGCTGGCCCACTTTCTCGGCCTGATCGGCATCATCGACGAGAACATGGCCCGTCTGGACGCATGGCTGACGGACCGCGACCTGCGGAACAACACGATCCTCATCTTCATGAACGACAACGGCACGGCGAAGGGCGAGACCGTGTTCAACGCCGGAATGCGCGGAAAGAAGGGCAGCCCGTACGAAGGCGGACACCGGGCAATCTGCTTCATCCGCTGGCCGGAAGGCGATCTCGGCGAGCCGCGGGAGGTCGGCTACCCCTCCCACGTAACGGACGTGCTGCCGACGCTGGCGGACCTGCTCGGCTTCACCCTCCCCGAAGGCTCCACGTTCGACGGCACGACGCTTGCCCCGGTCTTCCGGTCGGACGACGGCTCCGGACCGGACCGCAAGATCATCGTGCAGTACGGAGGGCGCAGCCGCCCCGCAAAGTACTCCGACAGCAGCGTGATCTGGAACAGCTGGAGGCTGGTCGGCGAGGACGAGCTCTACGACATTGGAAGCGATCCCGGACAGGAAACCAGCGTGGCCGAGAGCCATCCCGAGGTCGTGGCGGCGATGAAGTCCCACTACGACGAGTACTGGGCATCGATCGAGGACTCGATCGGAGAAGTCGAGCCGCTGGTGGTTCGGGAGGAGCCGGGAACCTTCACGGACCTGACCTCGAACAGCTGGATCGAGGTCGATTGCGACAACCGCACGCGTACGGCGGAGACCTGCGGTCCTCCGAGGGGAGGGGTCTGGCGGATTGAGACCGCGCGCGAGGGCAGGTACGGCGTCGAACTGAGCCGTTGGCCGTTCCACCTTGCCCGCTCCCTGACGCTGGCGGGCCCGGCCGCTACGATCGGCGGCGTGCCGATCACCCCTGGAAAGGCGCTGCCGGTGCGGTCGGCGAGTCTGAGCGTCAACGGCGGAACGCCGGTCTCCGCACAGGCGGAGCCCGACGCGACATCCGTCCGCTTTGAAGTCCGCCTCCAGCAGGGGCCGAACACACTGCAGGGCTGGTTCCGCGACGCGTCCGGGAAGGACATCACGGGAGCCTACTACGGCCGAGTCCGGATTCTTTGATGCGGGCGTGCTGCGAACCGTCCGCCGCGTCTTGACGGGGGAGGCAGGCGGGTCGTACAGTTGCACAAGAGAATCAGGTGGCCGCATCCGCTCGCCGCTCCCGAGGGACCACATGTCCCGCGGTACTAAGGGATCCGTGTGGCCGGAACCCGACGAACCCACTGTCCGGGAGGGGCGGCACCGCCGCCGCAACGGAATGACCCTGCAACCCATCGCCACTGGAATCCGGGCCGCCGCCGTGGCCGGCCTTCTAGCCGCGATCTCCATGCCGGCGGCTGCCGGCCCGGACTTCGCAGCCGAAGTGCGCCCGATCCTCCAGAAGTGCCTTCCGTGCCACGGCCCGGACGCTCACAGCCGCATGGCCAACCTGCGCCTCGACTCCCGGGAGGCTGCAACCGGCGCGGAGGGCGGATACGCGGGGATTGTCCCCGGCGACAGCGCAGCCAGCCGGGTGATGGCGCGCGTCACCGCGGATTCCAGTCCGATGCCGCCGACCGGGGAGCGCCTGTCGGAACGGGAGATTGAGACGCTGGCCGCCTGGATTGATGCGGGGGCGGCCTACGAGAGCCACTGGGCGTTCAACCCGCCGGTCGCTCCCGGCCCGCCGGAGGTCTCGGACCCGGGCTGGATCCGCAACCCCATCGACGGCTTCGTCCTGTCGCGGCTGGACAGCGAAGGCCTGCGCCCCTCCCGCGAGGCTGACCGCGACACAATGGTCCGCCGGCTTGCGCTGGACCTGACAGGCCTGCCGCCGACCCCGGAGGAGGCTGACGCGTTTGCTGCCGACACGTCCCCGGAAGCCTACGCGAACCTTGTGGACCGTCTCCTGAATTCCTCGGCGTACGGCGAGCGGTGGGCCCGCGTGTGGCTGGACCTGGCGCGCTACGCGGACTCGATGGGCTACGAGAAGGACAGCCTGCGGACGATCTGGCCCTATCGCGACTGGGTCGTCAGGGCGCTGAACGACAACATGCCCTTCGACGAGTTCACGATCCGCCAGCTCGCTGGGGATCTGCTGCCGGATCCGTCCACCGACGACCTGATCGCGACAGGGTTTCACCGCAACACGATGACCAACACGGAGGGCGGCACCGACGACGAGGAGTTTCGCGACGCCGCCGTCAAGGACCGGGTCGCCACGACCGGGCAGACGTGGATGGGACTCACCTGGGGCTGCGCCCAGTGCCACTCCCACAAGTACGACCCCGTTTCGCACGCGGAATTCTATTCGCTCTACGCCTTCTTCAACCAGACGGCGGACTCCGACAGGAACGACGACAGCCCGACGCTGGAGGTGAGCGGGGACGTGTCCACGCCGGTCCTCAGCGAGCTCTCCGGAACCGAGCGCCGCGAGACGTTCGTGCACAAGTCGGGCAACTTCATGAACCGCGGCGAGCGGGTCGAGCCCGGCGTGCCCGCCGCCTTCCACCCCCTTCCTCCGGAAGCGCCGCGGAACCGGCTGGGCCTTGCGCGGTGGCTGGTTGCGGAGGAGAACCCCCTGACGGCCCGCGTTGCAGTCAACCGGATCTGGGCCCGGCTATTCGGCGCGGGCATCGTCGCGACGGAGGAGGACTTCGGCACGCAAGGCACCCAGCCGACCCATCCCGAGCTGCTGGACTGGCTCGCAACGGAGTTCATGCGCAGCGGCTGGGACGTGAAGGGCCTCATCAGGACCGTGGTCGCCTCAGCGACCTACCGGCAGACCTCGGACGCGACGGCTGCGGCTCTCGCGGCCGACCCGGAGAACACGCTGCTCGCCCGTGGGCCGCGATTCAGGCTGCCGGCGGAGACCGTGCGCGACCAAGCCCTCGCGGCGAGCGGACTCCTCAGCCGCAAGATCGGGGGGCCGCCGGTCATGCCATGGCAGCCCGCCGGCATCTGGCAGGTCGTGTACAGCAACCGGCAGTGGGAGACAAGTCCGGGGCCGGACCGCCACCGGAGGGCGCTCTACACGCTGTGGCGGCGCACCTCGCCCTACCCGGCCATGACGACGTTCGACGCGCCGTCCGGCGAGACCTGCACCGTCCGCAGGATCCGGACCAACACGCCTCTGCAGGCGCTGGTGACGCTGAATGACCCGACACTGATGGAGGCGGCGCAGCACCTCGCCGGCCGCGCGATGGCGGAAGCGGGCCCCGAAGACGAGGCCATCCTGGACCGGCTCTTCCGGCTCGTGCTGACCAGGCCCCCGAGCGCGGCCGAGCGCGAGCGGCTCCTCGCCCTGCGCGAAGAGACCGCCCGCGACCTTGAGGCCGACCCTGCGAGCGCCGCCAAGCTGGCCAGCTACGACCAGGTGCTCTACACGTCCCTCCGGAGGCGGACGCTTCTCGCCGACACGCGCACCGAGGCGCCTGTCTGGCGCTACACGTCCGAAGAGCCCGGAGCGGACTGGACCCTTTCGGGTTTCGACGACTCGGAGTGGAGCGTGGGACGGGGAGCGTTCGGGATCTCGCGGGCCGCGCCGGAGAGCAAGGACCCCTACGAGGCGAGCATCCGGACAGCCTGGGACACGACGGACCTCTGGATGCGCATCACGTTCGACATCCACGAACCGGGCTTGGACGGACTGCGCTTCGAGGTCCGCCATTCCGGCGGATTCGAGGCCTACGTCAACGGCATCCCTGCGGCCGGCGATCTGGACGGATCGGGCGTCCATTCGCCGTACGCCATGAGTCGGGCCGCGGCTGCCTCGCTCCGCCGGGCGGGCAACGTCCTGGCGGTTCGCGCCATCCACACCGGGCTGACCGATGCCCGCCGGAACATCGACCTCGGCTTAACCGCCCTGAGCCCGCCTGAATTCCGGCTCACCGGCAGCGCGGCCGCCGCCAAGGCCTCCTGGGCGGTTGTCGCCAACGTCGTGCTGAATCTTGATGAGGCCCTGACCAAGAGCTAGTCCCATGAGCACAGCCCTCGAATTCGCCAAGCAGCAGACTCGCCGTCACTTTCTGAGGGGTTGCCAGCTCGGCCTGGCCTCGATGTTTCTCGGATCTCTGGACACGGCGAGGGCCGCCGGGACGGACGCCCTCTCCCCGAAGCGGCCGCACCACGTGCCGAGAGCCAAGTCCGTCATCTACCTGCACATGGCAGGCGGGCCCTCGCAGCTGGAACTCTTCGATCCCAAGCCCGAGCTGCAGAAACACACGGGAGCAGACTGCCCGCAGCACCTGCTGGAGGGCAAGCGCTTCGCGTTCATCAAGGGGGTCCCCCAGCTCTTGGGAACGCCGTACCGGTTCCATCGCGCGGGCCAGTCGGGCGCGTGGGTCAGCGAACTGCTTCCCCGCTTCGCCGAGGTGGTCGACGATGCCGCCATCATCCGGTCCATGACGACTCAGGAGTTCAATCACGCCCCGGCACAGCTCCTGCTGCACACCGGCAACCAGCGTCTGGGGTCCGCCTCGATCGGGGCATGGGCGACGTACGGACTGGGCACCGAGAACCGGAACCTGCCCGGATTCGTCGTGCTTGTGAGCGGGAACAAGACGCCCAGCGCAGGCAAGAGCCTCTGGGGCAGCGGGTTTCTTCCGTCAGTCCACCAAGGCGTGCAGTGCCGCACGCAGGGCGATCCCGTTCTCTACCTGAGCAATCCCGACGGCATGAGCCGATCCCTGCGACGCAGGACGCTCGACGCGCTCGGGGATCTCAACCGCCTGGAGCAGGAGCGGTCGGGCGCGCGGGACACGCTCGCTCGGATCGAGCAGTACGAGCTCGCCTACAGGATGCAGGCGTCCGTGCCGGAAGTGATGGACATCTCGCGGGAACCGGATTCCGTCCACTCGCTGTACGGGACCGAGCCCGGCAAGCTCTCGTTCGCCAACAACTGCCTGCTTGCCCGGCGCCTGGTCGAGAACGGGGTTCGGTTCGTGCAGCTGTATGACTGGGGCTGGGACCACCATGGCACCGCACGCCGCACCGACATTCGCTACGACCTGCCCGACCGCACCCGGGCCACTGACCGGCCGATCGCCGCGCTGATCGCGGACCTCAAGCAGCGTGGGCTGCTCGACGAGACGCTGGTCGTGTGGGGAGGCGAGTTCGGGCGCACGCCCATGCGCGAGAACCGCCAGGGAGACAAGACCGAGTACTACGGTCGGGACCACCATCCGTTCGCCTTCACCATGTGGCTGGCCGGAGGCGGCATCAAGGGCGGCGTCAGCCACGGATCCACGGATGACATCGGCTACTACGTTGACAGCGACCCCGTCACGCCGCGAGATCTCCAAGCGACACTGCTTCATCTGCTGGGCCTGGACCCCTACGAATTCCACTATCTGCACAAGGGCCTGAGGCAGCGCCTCATCGGCCCTACCAACGAAGGCCGGGTGGTCAAGGAGCTGCTGGCTTGATCGAAGGCGAGTCCAGCGTCTAGCGTGGTTCAGACGTCAGGATCATGATGGCTGTGTTCAGCGAGATTAGAGCGTCTATCCGAGAATCCTGAGTTGACGGAGCGTCCAGGAAGTTGTCGAAGCCCTGCCGCAGCGGATGCCCCGGACTGTCTGCCAGGCCGAGGCGCCACTTGCCGTAAGTGCCCCCATGGCGTAGCCTCCACTCGTGAGCACCTCGGCCAAGGTTGTATCGGCGCCGCTGAGGCGAGCGTTGGGAGATTGCCCCAAATAGACCTGTCTACGCCATGCAGTCCAGATACGCAGGACGCTCCGTCACGGCACGCAGACCGCCGATCCGGCACAGGCCGCCGCGAAGGGTGTCCCTTCGGCGGCCATAGGGTCGAGGTTGAGTGTCTCAGTCTCGGTTTGACCGTATGATCCGAGGTGCAGGTGTCCCAGGTCGTCCGCCATGATCGGGACGATGTTCGGGGGCTTGGCGGCAAGGGTCGCCATCGCCACGCGCCGGAAGCAGATCGCCAACGACCTCTACCATCCCGCAAAATCCCACTCGGCCTCGGCGATTCCATTCCGGTCCCGCGGACCGTCGGATTCGAGTAGACTCTAGCTAGTGATCGTGGCCCCGTGCAGGACGGGCGCACGACACAGCCTCATAGCTGCATTGTGTGCCTCCGTGTTCGCGCCGTGCTTGGCGTTTGGAGAGGCTGTAGCATTTACCCGCGACATCCAACCGATCTTTGAGCAGCGCTGCTACGTATGCCACGGCGAGACGACGCAGCAGGGCGAGCTTCGGCTGGATAGCAGGGACAGCGTTTTCCGCGGCGGAGGCTCCGGGGTGGCTGCGGTTGTGCCGGGGAATAGCGCCAATAGCCTTCTCTATCGCTACGTGGCCGGCCTGGGCGAGACGCGTATGCCCCCGGTGGAACCATTCCTCTCCATCAAGCAAATCGAGCAAATCAGGGAGTGGATCGAGTCGGGAGCCGTCTGGCCAAGTGAGCATTCTGCGACTGCCGCAGAGGAACCCGATCACTTTGCAGAGGCTCAGTCACATTGGTCGTTCCAGCCCCTCGGGCGGCCGATCCCCCCGACGATTCGGGACGCTTCCCTCGCTGGGAGAGTACGCAATCCGATTGATGCCTTTGTGTTCGCGAAGCTGGGCGAGCGTGGCTGGGAACCGTCGTCAGAGGCCGGGCCACGCCAGCTGCTGCGTCGGGTCTTTCTGGACCTGACTGGGCTCCCGCCGACCATCGAGGAGCAACAGGCCTTTCTTGCGCGTCCGGGCCCTTCCGGCCTAGACCGGGTCATTGACGATCTCCTGTCCAGGCCGACGTATGGTGAGCGCTGGGCGCGCCACTGGCTCGACTTGGTGCGCTACGCCGACACAAACGGCTACGAGCGGGATGCCATCAAGCCCTCGGTCTGGCGCTATCGCGACTACGTGATTCGCTCATTCAATCAAGACAAGCCGTTCGATCGGTTCGCGATAGAGCAGATTGCCGGAGACGAGCTTCCGGATGTCTCTCCCGAGACAATGGTCGCGACAGGATTCCATCGACTGGGCCCCTGGGACGACGAGCCTGCCGACCCTCTAACGGACCGTTACGACCAGCTCGATGACTTGGTACGCACGACCTCCGAGGCCTTTCTCGGACTGACCTTGGGGTGCGCCCGCTGCCATAACCACAAGTTCGAGCCGCTCACTGCGGCCGACTACTACAGCATGGCGGCGATCTACGCACCCTTGACCCGGCCTCGGGCGGGCCGGACCGAGCTGCTCCGCCCCATCGGTGGCAGCAAGGACCTAGATGCGTTCGAAGTGCGCGACCGGCAGATCCGAGTGATCGAGGACGAGATCAAGGCCATCCGGCATCAAGCGAGGTCCGAATTCCTGCGTTCAGGCCAATCTGCGCTGCCGGAGCGTGTGGTCTCGGCCTTTGAGACTCGCGAGCAAGAGCGGGACCAAGTCCAAGTCTCGATCGTTGAGGAATTCTCCGAGAAGCTCGCCGCGATGCTGGAGACCGCACTCCCATTTGACATAAGGAGCCGGATTGCAGAACTCGATGAGCGGATCTGCGAGCTCTATGCGGAGACACCAACCACGAATGAGGCGTACATCTTGCACGAGCCCAGAGGTGAGGCGCCCGCCAGTTTCCTGCTCATTCGAGGCAGTGCGTCCAACCCGGGACCCGAGGTGGAGCCCGCGACGCCCGCAATTCTGTCCTTCAAGGCGGACTTCCCCGAATGGCATGCGGGCAGTCGAACCAGCCTTCGCCGGATGACCCTAGCACGATGGATCGCGAGCCCGGAGAATCCGCTCACTGCCCGCGTGATCGTTAATCGCGTGTGGCAATTCCACTTTGGTGAGGGCATCGTGAGAACGCCCAGTGACTTCGGTCTAATGGGCGAGACACCCACGCACCCCGAATTGTTGGACTGGCTGGCTGGATGGTTCATAGAGAACAGGTGGTCGATCAAGGCCCTGCATCGGCTGATCATGACCAGCAATGCGTACCGCATGAGCAAGCAGTGGAACTCCGACTACGGCGAGGCCGACCCAGCCAACCTCCTGCTTTGGCGGGTGCCCTACCGGCGTCTTGAGGTCGAGGCCATCCGCGACTCGATGCTGGCGGTGAGCGGGCGTCTGAATTCGCAGATGTTTGGTCCGAGCATGTACCCCTACGTCCCTCCAGCCGCGCTGGAAGGCTCCAGCGATCCCGACACGATTTGGAAGGACTTTGATGAGGAGGACGCCTCTAGAAGGACAATCTACGCCATCGTGAAGCGCTCGCTGATCCTGCCGATGCTGGAAGTGCTGGACTTGTGCGACACCACCAAGTCATCGGCGATGCGGAAGAACACGGCCGTGCCCACGCAAGCACTGACGCTATTCAACGGCGAATTCGTGAATCGCCAGGCAAGATATTTCGCCCGGAAGATTGCGAAACTGACGGAAGCGGGCGCGCCGTCCCGGATTGATGTGGCGTTTCGCTTGGCTTTGGCGAGGAGCCCAACGCCACTGGAACGTCGCACCTTGGCGGCATTCCTGGAGGCTGAAGAAGCAGAAGGCCGGGGCGGAGACGAGGGCCGCATCAATGCTCTTGTGCAGTTGTGCCGGGTGATTTTCAACATGAGCGAGTTCAGCTACACCGACTAGCGAGGGAACGGAATGAACGGAATCATGCAGTCACCCCAGTCCCGTCGCGGGTTCATCCGGCATGTCGGGGCGGGCTTCCCCATGCTGGCCCTCCTTGACCTTCTCTCCGGCGACGGATTCTTCGAATCCCGCGCCAGGGCAGCCGAGCCGACGAATTTTCTGGCGGATAGGGAATCGCATTTCCCGGCCAAGGCCAAGCACGTTATCTTTCTGTTCATGAACGGGGCTCCGAGCCAGGTCGACACATTGGACCCAAAGCCAGCGCTGACCAGGTATCACGGCATGCCCTACGACGGAGATCTCACCATCGGCTCGAACAACCGGCCGATCGGAAACCTCATGCAGTCGCCGTTCGAGTTCAGGAAGCATGGCCAGAGCGGCCTGGAGATCAGCAGTATTTTCCCAAACATCGCGCGACATGCCGACGACCTTTGCGTGATTCGCTCCCTGTATACGGACACAGCCGCGCACGCGTCGGGCTGCATCCAGATGAACACGGGCAGTGTTGTGATCGGCAAGCCGAGTCTGGGGTCGTGGCTCAGCTACGGCCTGGGCACGGAAAGCCAGGATTTGCCCAGCTTCGTGGTCATGACAGACCCGCGTGGCGGCCCGATCGGGAGCGCATCGAACTGGAGCGCCGGATTCATGCCGGCCGCGTACCAAGGAACTCTCTTCCGAAGCGGAGGGTCACCCTTGCTCAACCTGCAAACTCCGGGGGGCGTGAGTGACCGCACGCAGAGGCGATCGCTCGACACGCTGAAGCAGCTCAACGAAATGCATCAGAGCGGACATGCCGGAGATTCGGAGCTGGAGGCGCGGATCCACTCCTACGAACTGGCGTACCGAATGCAGACCACCGCAGCGGAAGCGGTAGACCTCCAGAAAGAGACCAGGCAGACCCGGGAAATGTACGGGCTGAATCAGAGCCTCACGGAGGATTTCGGGAGGAAGTGCCTTATCACCAGGAGATTGATCGAGCGCGGCGTCCGTTTCGTGCAGCTTTACTCGGGAGGCGGTCACATCGAGGACACTTGGGACGGCCATGTCGACTGCACTTCCAATCACACGCTTCACGCCGGGGAGACCGACCAGCCGATCGGCGCTTTGATCACCGACTTGAAGCGGACCGGCCTGTGGGAGGAGACCCTATTGGTGTGGGGCGGAGAATTCGGACGCACGCCGACCAGCGAGGGGCTTGACAAGCCGGGGCGCGATCACGACTGGCACGGGTTCAGCATGTGGCTTGCCGGTGCCGGCGTGAAGGGCGGCCAGTCGATTGGAGCGACCGACGAGCTGGGATTCAAGGCCGTAGAGGATCCCTGGCACGTCTCCGACCTGCACGCTACGATCTTGCACCTTATGGGTCTTGATCACACGAAGCTGACGTATTTCTACCAAGGGCTTGAGCAGCGACTGACGGGCGTGCGCGGGGAGTTGATCCGGAGGGCACTCGCCTGAGCCGGACCTGCCTTCATTGGAACCCGCTAGGAGTTGGCACATATTCATGGCGCAGTGAGATATCCGAGCTATTGGCGTGGGGGTGGGCGTTCCGAAACATCCTTTGACCACTGTGGGGTGGTCGCAGATGCGGAGCTTGGACCGCAGGCAACCGAAGCAGCTCGGCAATCATCTTGACGGGCTGGCGAAGCTGCGGCCGCAGGGGCGTCAGGCTAGATGCGCACCGGCGGCGAGAAGGCGAGAAGTTCTTGCTTGACTGCCAGCAGCGGAATCTGCCCCTGAAGAGGTCGTGCGTGAGAGTGGTGACGCCGGACCAGAGTTTGCTTGGGGACCGAGTGGTTGGTGCCGAGGTTAGGCAGGGTTGCCTGTTGGACCTTGGATCCAACACGAGTGACGAGCTAGGGCTAGAATTGCGACATGCTCGACCGGCATCGAAAAGTTGTCCTCCTGGCGGCATTCCTTGCGGGATGCGCCGGTGATGTGGGCAGCGAGGACGGCGAGCTCCCAAACGTCGTTCTCTTCGTGAGCGACACGCATCGCTGGGGCGCGATGTCCTTTTCGCAAACGCCACGGATGCACACTCCCAGCCTCGAGCGACTTCGCGAACAGGGAGTCTCTCTTGACCGGCACTACGTCAACCTGCCAATTTGCACGCCGTTCCGGGCACTGCTCATGACCGGGAGATGGCCATTTCAGCAGGGATTGATGGCCAATCACATGGCCCTCGCAGAGCGGGTCGACATGCCGGACGACCAAAGGGAACGCGGGACGATCGCGTGGGCCTTCAAGGATGCAGGCTATGCCACCGCCCATTTCGGCAAGTGGCACCTAGGCGGTCGTGACGCAAGACCGTTCGGGTTCGACAAGTCAATCGTCTGGGCTGGCACGAACAACCACCGAGAATCCCGATACTCAGTCGATGGCGGACCATATGCGACCTGGGAAGGACTGTCCAACTCGACAGCGACCACCGACCAGGCGCTGGAATGGATGAGCGAGAGGGCCACCGCCAACCAGCCCCTGTTCGTGGTGATCTCCGTGAACCCGCCGCATGGCCCGTTTCACGACGCTCCGGAGGGGATGCAGGCCCTGTACCCCGACGAGGAAGCCCTGCCGTTCCATCCGCTGGACGTCACGCGGGACTTCGACCAGCACCGCGACTATCACGCCCTGATCAGCGGCATGGACGGCGACCTGGGGCAGGTCATGGACCGGATCGACGAGCTCGGGCTCGGTGAATCCACCATCCTCGCGTACACCTCCGACCATGGCGGCATGACCGGGATCGACGGAGTCGCCTACGGCCAGAAGCGGCATCCGAACGACGAGTCCTCCCGGGTCCCCTTCCTGATTCGCTGGCCGGGCCGCCTGCCCGCCGATGTTCGCCTCTCGGCCCCCACATCAACGATCGATGTCTTCCCGACGCTGGTTGCGCTGGCGGGGCTCCCGGAGGCCGGCCTCGGGGAGTCGGCCGCGTACGCGAGCACACTTCCCGGCTCCGACCTCTCCGGCCTTCTGCGAGGCGATCCCGACGCACCAAGGCCGGAGTCGGTGTTCCTTGCCCATCCGTCTAACATGAACAACCGGGGCAGCCGCCACGAAATCGTCTGGCGGGCCGTCGTGACCGACGGCTACACCTACGCGGTGACGGAAAAGGGCGAGCACAGGCTCTGGGCCAACTCGGACGGCTATCAGAACACGAACCTGCTTGACGACCCCGAGCATGTGGAGACCCGCAAGCAGCTCTGGCTGCTGCTCGATCGGTGGATGGACGAGGCGGAAAGACCGTTCTACGACAACTGGTTCGCACGTGCGGCGGAAAGGGAGGTGGCAGCCTGGAATGCCGAACACGGCCTCGAGGGGAGCGGGGCGGACCGCCAGGTTGGCAGGTCGGCGGTGTTTGACCTGACTGCGTCGAAACCGGACTAGGCCGGCGTCGGTAACCGGTGCGGGAAGGGACCGGACGACATCGCGGGTCCGCCGAACTCGAAATGCGCCCGGCCAATGGTTCAGAGTGCACGCCGCGGAAGCGTGGAGAGCGACTGACCGGCAGGTGAAGCGTCGCCGCTTCACACGACCTCCGGGGCCGGCCAGGGGGCGCGGCACGATACTCCTTGCGGTCCCACGGACATCCGCACCCGGGAGTCGCCCCTTGCCGCGGGCTTGTTGGGGCCAACCTGCGGACAGGCGGAACTCCAGTCCGCGCGTCTCGCCCTCAAAGGCTTGAGTCAAACCTGTCCAATCAACGCCAGGAGCGCCTCGCCGCTGTCGCGGACCAGCCGTGTCAGGAGCGTCGGCCGAAACGGCCGGCCGACACGAGCACGCGTTGCAGAAGTCCGTCAGGGCGCGCTTCCTGAGCGCCTTCCCAGCGATGGCGAGGACGCCGGCGGATTCTCGCCGCCGGCCAGCGCGGTGGCGGCGGTCGGAATCCGGTTTGGACGCCGGTCATTGAGGCAGCGGCGACGGCATCCCCTCCATCTTCCATTTCGGGTTGCTCAGCAGTCGCCAGGAACTGACGAATGGGTAGTTGTCCCAAGGCGCCGCCCCCCGTTGACGCGGATCGTCGTGCGCCTGCAGATAGGCGTTCAGTCTCCAGATCAGCTGCTGCTTCACCTCGGTCATGGCCGGATCCGCGGCAATGTTGCGGAGCTGGTGAGGATCCTTCTCGATGTCGAACAGTTCCTCGGCCGGTCGGCGGCCGTAGGCCATGAGGTAGTAGGGACGAATCTCGGGGTCCAGGGCGTGGGCCATCAGGAAGGACTTGGTCACTCCGCGATCGACGTCTCCGAAGAACCCCTGGGGCGGTGCGTTGTAGTCGGGGTCCCCTGCGGGCCACCGGTCCGGCTCGTAGTTGCGGATGTAGGCATACTTGTGCGTGCGGATTGCCCGCATCGGATAGCCGACGCCGCCGCGGCGGGCGATGGTGTGGCGCTCGAAGGCGGTGACCACGAAATCCCGCGAGTCGTCGACTAGCCCGGACTTCTCCGACCGTGCGATCTCCCACAGGCTCCGGCCCGACATGACTTCCGGCACTTCGACGGACGCCGCCTCGAGGATCGTGGGACCAATGTCGACCAAGCTTGCCAGATCGTCCACGCTGCGTCCTCCGGGAATCGTCCCGGGCAGCCGCATAGCGAGCGGCACCTGCGTGCCGGAGTCGTACAGATTGCACTTCGACCGCGGCAGCGGGTTTCCGTGGTCGCTCGTCACGATCACGAGCGTGTTGTCCAGCTCCCCGGCCCTCTCCAGTGTCGCGAGCGCACGCCCCAGATGGCTGTCGAAGTGCTCGATTTCGATGCCGTAGTCGAGGATTTCACCCCGAACATCGGGGTGGTCCGGCAAGGCGCCGGGAAGCCTGGCGTCCTCAAGCTGCTTCCCTGCCCGCCTCCACGCGCCGATGTCGTAGCGCTGGTGCGGCTCCGACGTGCCGAGCCAGAAAAAGAACGGCTTGCCGGCGTCCCTGCCGGCAAAGAAGTCATCGAAGTTGGCGGCATAGTCCAGAGGGTTCAGCCCCGGCCTCTGTTGCGATTCGGGAAGCCGGCGATCCGCGAATCTCTTGCCGAAGACTTCACGCTGCCACCCCTCCATGCGACCCGGCCCCCATGTCTTGCCCGTGGCCCCGAGTTCGTATCCGGCATCCTCGAGCAGCAGGGTGAAGACCGCGAATCTCGACCGCAGGATGCCCAGCAGGATTCCGCCCTCCTCGAGTTCCCAGATGTTCCGACCGGTCAGGATCGCGCTGCGCGAGGGCGCACAGGACGGCGAGGCCGTGAAGGCGGAACTGAACAGAACGCCCTCCCTCGCGACCCTGTCGAACGCGGGAGTCCTGTTGGCAGTGTCCCCGTACGCGCCGGCGTGCATGGCCGACTGATCGTCGGAGATCGCGAACAGGATGTTCGAGCGGTCCTGCTGCGCCGCCGCAATCGAGGTCAGGATCAGGAGCAAAGCTGGCAGATTCCTCATCGGGTGTTCCGCAGCCATTATGCCAAGGGCGAACAGGCGCCGGACGTGTCTGCGGCCCGGCCGACGGGATTTCGAACGGGCGACCCGGGCGATGCGGCTACGCCAGCAGCCCCTGCTGGACGGTCCCGCTGACGTCGGTGAGCCGGAAGTCCCGACCCATGAACCGGTAGGTGAACTTCTCGTGGTCGAACCCCATCAGGTGCAGGATGGTCGCCTGCAGGTCGTGCACGTGGACCGGATCCCTGGTGATGTTCAGGCAAAGCTCGTCGGTCTCGCCGTGGACGTGGCCGGGCCTGATCCCGCCGCCGGCCATCCACATGGAGTATGCCGTCGGCTGGTGGTCGCGGCCGGTGGTCGCGGCCTCCTCCGGCTTGCGGATCTCGACCATGGGCGTCCGGCCGAACTCCCCGCCCCAGACAACCAGCGTCTCGTCAAGCAGGCCGCGCTGCTTGAGGTCCTTGATCAGGGCGGCTGTCGGCTGGTCGGTCTCCTCCATCCGCTTCGGCAGCTTCTGGTTCAGGTACGTGTGGTCGTCCCATGACGCGTCCATCATCAGGACAGTCCGCACTCCGCGCTCGACCAGTCTGCGCGCCAGCAGGCAGTTCGTTGCGTACTGCCTGCGGTGCTCGTTCCCGCTCTCGATCCCGTACATCTCGATGGTCTCCGGGGACTCGCCCGACAGGTCGACGAGGTCGGGGGCCTCCGTCTGCATGCGGAACGCCAGCTCGTAGGCGCTGATGCGGGAGGCGATCTCCTCGTCGCCGGTCGCGGCGTGCCGGATGCGGTTCATGCTGTTCACGAACCCGATGGTCTCGCGCTGGATCTCGGTCGTCACGCCCGGGGGGTTGGTCAGGTACAGGATCGGGTCGCCCTGGTTCCTGAAGAGAGTGCCCTGGAAGCGGGACGGCATGAATCCCGAGGAGAAGTTCGTGGTGCCGCCCGACGTGCCCTTTCCCGACGTCAGGACGACGAAGCCGGGGAGGTTCTGCGACTCGCTTCCCAGGCCGTAGAGCAGCCAGGACCCCAGCGTCGGGCGCCCCGGAATCGTCGCCCCCGTGAACAGGAGGAGCTGCCCCGGATGGTGGTTGAAGGCGTCCCCGTGCATGGAGCGGACAAGGCAGATGTCGTCCGCCACCGAACTGAGGTGGGGGGCGAGTTCGGAGAGCTCCATGCGGCACTCGCCGCGGGGCTCGAACCCGTAGCGGCTGGCCATCACTTTCGCCGTGGGCTTGATGAACGCAAGCGTCAGGTCCCTGGTGATCGACTCGGGCAGGGCCCGGCCGTCCCAGCGCTCGAGCTCGGGCTTGGGGTCGAACAGCTCGTACTGGCTGGGACCGCCCTCCATGAACATGAAGATCACGTTCTTCGCCCTGGGGGCGAAGTGCGGGCCCCGGGGCGCGCCGGAGCCGGCTGCCGTGAGGCCGTCTGCGGAAAGAAGCTCCGCCAGCGCGGCGAGACCAACGCCTCCCCCGGCGTTCCGCAGGAACTCCCGTCGTCCGTGAATCGCTCGGAACTGCCCTCGTGTCATCGGGAACCGCCCTGATTGTACAACCGGGCCGCGAGGCCGCCCGCGCGCCGCGGCGGGGTCAGGCGAGAAGCTGCTTCAGCGGTCCGGTGCTGTCCGCATAGCGATCCAGCTCGACGCCCATCGCGCGGGCCTGCGTCAACCACAGATTCGCCAGCGGGGTCCCGTCCGGGCAGTGGAGGTGCCGACCCATTTCCAGCGCTCCTGCGCCGGAACCGGCGACCACGACAGGCAGGTCGCTGTACTGGTGGGTCGCCCCGTCTCCAAGGCCCGACCCGTACGTGAGGATCGTGTTGTCGAGGAGCGTGGACCCGTCAGCCTCTTCGATACCGTCCATCTTTTCGGCAACATAGGCGAACTGCTCCATGTTGAAGCGATCAATCGCCAGCAGCTCCTCGCCGTACTTGGTCTGCTCGTGAGACATCAGGTGATGACTGACCGGCTTGTCGAACAGGCCTTCGAACATGAACGGCGTGTTCCAGCGCTCCGGACCGACCATCAAAGTGGCCACCCGGGTCAGGCCGGTCTGGAACGCCACGACCAGCAGGTCGCCCATGATGCGGATGTACTCTCCGCGCGGAATGTGCGCCTCGGGAGGCTCGTCTAGGGAAACTTCGGTGAGCCTGCCCTTCAGTCGATCGAGCTTGTCCATCTGCTGCTCGATGGTTCGGATGGAATCGAAGTACTCGGCAAACTTGCGCCGGTCGGCGTGCCCCAGATCGCGCCGCAGGGAGCGGGCATCCTCCAGGACGAGATCCGTGATGTTGCGGAACTCCCGGACCTCCTGCGTGCCGAACAGCCTGCGGTAGGCCTTGCGGGGACTGCGGATCGAGGGTGCGACATGGCCCGTTCCGTACCAGGAGATGTTGTCGAAGTAGATGGACTCCAGATTGTCCCGGTGGCTGTTGCAGCTCAGTTCCAGGGTGCGGAACGGCGTCCTGTCTCCGATCCTGTCCGCGACGACGTGGTCGAGCGTGCGGTCCAGCGGCCAGGCGGAAGTGGTGACCGTGAACGGTGCGGCGCTGCTGAGAAAACACGAGGCGCATTGCGCATGCACGTCGGTGCCGATCTGGAATGTCCGGTCCAGACCCGTGATCAGGGCCACCTTGCCCTTCAGGCGGTCCAGCGGCTCGAGGGTGGGCGTGAGATCGATCGGATGGGAGCCGACGGCGGTCTTCGTCTCGATGATCGCGCTCAAGTCCCCGTTGAACGCCGGAAGTCCGGCGTGGCGCTCGCCGGGAAAGAAACCGCGGCGAACCACCCCGATCGGCACATAGAAGAATCCCAGGCGCAGGGGCGGGCGTCGCTTGGCCCTTGGGGCCGCCGGCGCCACGCTCTCGAGCCAGGGAAGCCCGAGCACGGCGCCTCCCGCGCCGCGAAGAAACGTCCTCCTGGTGGTGATCCGCATTCGGTCAGTCCGCTTGCCGCGGCCGCTTGCCCGGCCTGTTCGGATTGTACTTCAGCAGGAACGGATCGCTGAGGACGACCTGCCGGATGAAGTCCTGGATCCGGTAGCCCCCGGGGGCTGCGGCACGAACGATGCGGTCCAGAGCCGGCTCGTCGGCGGCGGCCAGCTCCCGGCCCAGGGCGAACTCGAGCAGGTGCCCCGCAAAGGCGCGCGCGAACAGGTCCTTCTCGGCCAGGATCGCGTCCTTGAATTCCGCGATGTCCCTGAACCGGTAGCGCCCGAACAGCACGCCGCTCGCATCCACCGCACGGCCGTTCTCGTACGTGTCGCGCCAGGCGCCCGTGGGGCCGTAGTTCTCGAGGGCGAAGCCTAGGGGATCGATCTTCACGTGGCAGCTCGCGCAGTCCGCCTGTGTCCGGTGAGCGGCGAACCGCTCGCGCACCGTGAGGTCCTCCGTCGCGTGCGCCTCTTCCGCCTTCGCCAGCAGGGGCACGTCGGCGGGCGGCGGATCCGGCGGATCGTTGAAGACCACGCCGGCAATCCAGGAGCCCCTCGTGATGGGCTGTGTCTCGGCCGGGCCCGAAGTCATGGTCATCACCGCCGCGTTGGTGATGACGCCGCCCTGACGCCGATCCGTCACCGGGACGCGGCGGAACGGAATCTTTGTCGAGGGGATCTTCTCGGTGCGGGTGCCGTCCCGGTACCAGGACTCGAGCAGCTCGCTGCGATAGCTGAAGTCGGAGTCGACCAGTTCCAGGATCGACCGGTTCTCGATCAGAACCGTCTCGAAGAGCAGCAGCGGCTCCAGCATCATGTGCATGCTGGTGCGGAACTTGAGGAAGTAGAAGTCCGGATACCGCTTTCTGTCGGGCACGGAGGACACGATGCGCTCGAGCTGCAGCCACTGCGCCGGAAAGCTGTCGCAAAAGCGCTTCAGGCGGGCGTCGTGCAACATGCGGTCGACCTGCGTGCGCAGCACTTCGGGGTCGGTCAGCCGACGGTCCGCGGCTAGGTCCTGCAGGACCTGGTCGGGGATGCTGCCCCACAGGAAGAACGACAGGCGGGACGCCAGTTCGAAGTCGTCGAGAGGCTCGGCAGCCTGCGTGCCGGCCCGCTCGTAGAGGTAGAGGAACCGGGGCGAGGCCAGGGCCGCCGAGGCCGCCGCCTTCATGCCGTCCGCGAACGATCCTCCGGACCGGATGCGCGCCATGGCGTGGTCCGCGTACCGCCTCAGGACCGCGTCCCCGGCCGGGCGGCGGAAGGCCCGGGAAAGAAAGCCGCGCAAGGCCTTCGTGACGGCGATTCGGGTGTCAGCGTCCTCCGGCGGGGGCGCGAAGAGCCGGGGCCATGCGCCACAGGTCAGCTCAGTGAAGTCGGCGCTCTCGACGATCGAGAGTCCAAGCTTGAGGAAGGACTCGAGCAGGAGCGGGGACAGGGTGAGATGATCGCCGCGATTGTCATAGCCGTATTCGGCGCGGAGATCCTGGGGAAACGGAGCAACGCCGGCCAGCCGCTTGCCGATCAGCTGCGACTTGCCCAGAGGCCGGCTGCCGGCGACAAGCTCGTCCGGCATTCTGCCGGTTTCGGGGCGAAAGTAGCCGTACTCGCGGACCATCCTCTCGGGCAGGGCAAACACGTCCACGCGCAGCTCGAAGAGGTCCTGGACGGCGTTGTTGTACTGGAAGCGGTTCATGCGCCGCATCGGAGTGCGAGGCAGAGCGCGGCGGGAACTGACGGCCTCGTGGAGCAAGGCCCGCAGGTCCGCTACGAGGCGCTCCCGGGATTCCCGGACCAGCGGCTGCGCCCCTGGAGGCGGCATGACCCCCGTGTCGAGCACCCTGACGAGAGTCCTCAGCAGCTCCGGATCCCTCTTGAGGCTGGACGCGGTTCGCAGAGCGGACAGGTCGACGTCGCCGCTCGGCGCTCCGTGCTCCCCGTGGCAAGCGACGCAGTTGTGCCGAAACGCGGGCACAATGGCGTCGGCCGGAACATCTCCACTTGCGGCGGCGAGGGTCGGCAACGCCCCGGCTCCGGCGAACAGCGCCGCGCCGACAGACGCCGCGAACTGCTGCAACGAGGCCATCATCGGATCCCGTCCCTCTCGGAGACGACGGCTCACGCCTCGCGAAATGCTCTTCCGGGCCTGATTCTTCGGAGCCAGCCTCTCCGGAGAGGATCAGGGTGATTGTACCGCAGCGGCCCGTTCCCAGGTCCGGATCCAGGGCCGTCGCCCCGCGGGGCGGGGCGGCAGGGCCGGCTCGCGTCAGTGCCGCTTGGAGCGGATCCCATCCAGAACATCCGCAAGGATCCCGCGATCCGGGTTGGTTCCGCCCGAGGCGTTCTCGGGGGGAACAGCCGGACGACTCGCGTCGCGGATCGCGTTGACGCCGGGGGTCATGATCTCGATGCCCGCGCCGTGCAAGGCGTCAAGCGTGTTGCGCCGCAGCGCGGCGTAGGTGCCGCCCATCGTGTCCGCGCGGTCCGTGAACGCGCGGAGTTCGTACACGACGGCGAAGTCCCCGAGTGCCGTTGGCCAGACGAAGGGCGCGGGCTCTTCGAGAATCCCGGGCGTCCGGGCAGCGGCGGCGGTGAGGAGCTCCTCGATCCTGCTCCAGTGGACGTCGTACCCTATGCCAACTTCGGTCGTGAGAACGAGCTCGCGCCTGTTGGCGGCGTAGGTATAGTTCACGACCTGCCCGCCGAGGACGACGCCATTGGGGATGGTGATCTCCTCGTTGGCAATCGTCTTCAGCCGCGTGACGAAGAGCGACTTCACCAGCACATCTCCGACGGCGTCGCCGATCCGGACGCGGTCGCCGATGCGAAAAGCCCGCGTATAGGTGAGGATCACGCCGGCCGCCATGTTCCCCACCGCCGCCGTGGAGCCGAGGGTGACGAGCGCGCCAATGAACAGCGAGAACCCCTTGAAGAACTCGGACTGGGCGCCCGGAAGATACGGATATCCGATCATGAGCGTGAACACGACCACGAGGATCCGCAGGAGCTTGTAGGTTGGGTCCGCCCATTCGGCATCAAAGCCGCCGAACACCAGGTCTCCCCTTCCGACCGCTTTAAGGAGAAACCGCAACAGTTTGAGGGCGTAGCGGGCAGCGACCACGATGAGGAGGAGGTAGATGAGATTGGGCAGGTAGCCGACAAGCGCCAAAACGATCTCCCCTGCCGGACGCAGAACAAACTGCAGCAGCCTGTCGCCATAGGGCGCGGTGGCGGGGAAGAAGCTCAGAACGAGCGGCACGTAGATGTAGACGAGCAGCAGGACGAGCATGCCCCTCGCCACGCGTACGACGAGCAGGGCCGCGTCGCGGACGCGGTCGCGGCCAGCCAGGTCCAGACCGCGAAAGCGGATCGGCGTCCCGATCCCGGCCCATCGCTCCACACGGCTTGAGGCAAGATTCACAAGCCGGCCGAGAAAGCGCAGGAGCAGAACCAGAACCCCCGTGGCCAAGACCGCAGACAGCCCGCCGTTGAGATAGGCACGAAGCGTCTCGATCTCTTCAGGGGACCTGTCCCCGAACAGAGCCGCAAGCCGGCGAATCCCCCGCAGCCAAACGCCGCTGAACAGCGCCACCGCCAGCACGGTCGCCGCGTATGTGGCGAACTTCCTCAGGCGGGCCCGCCGCTCCGGGTCCCTCACCTTGAGGAACAGAACCGCCAGGACCGCCCTGCCGATCACCCATGCGAGGAATGCGGCGAGCAGCGGGAACAGGAGAACATCCTGAATGACAGGTGCGATGGCCAGGTTGGCCTCCAACCACTCACGAATTGCGCCCATGGTCGCGCTTCAGAATAGACCAATATCAACCCCGCGTCCTCCTTTGCGGGCCCTCGCTGCCTTGCCCCTTCCCAATCGATGTGGATTCCGCCAGCTCGTCGCCCTCGCCGGCGCATTTCTTCCATGGACCCAGAACCTCGCAGACTGCTGGCTCCGCCGCCTTGATTCGCAGAGAAGCCCGATGTCCGCCCACGGACGGAACAAGATACGATGCTTGCCGCGCCGGTTCTCACCACACTGTGGTCAGGCGCAAGGCGATGTCGGCATCCTACCGCGCCAAGGCGGTGGCCAACTACTTCCTGACGCAGATGAGACTGCACAAGCTGCTGTGCTACCCACACGGCTGGCACCTGGGATTCCGGGACATGCCCCTGCTGGACGAGACGCTGGTGGCTTGGCCCTACGGTCCTGTCGCGCCCTCGATTTGTGGCGACTTCGCACAACTCGGAGCCACGTCGATCGACTGTTTCGCTACGGAGTTCAATCCGAGCCGCAAAGATTCCTCGAGCGTCCCGGCGTTCGACGCTTCCGACACGTTCGTACGGGACCTTTTGGCCCGCGTTTGGGAGGTCTACGGCGACTACACGGCCGCGCAGCTGTCGGGCCTGACCCACGCGGCTGACTCGCCTTGGACCGTGACGCGAGAGAACGACTCTAGGGTGAAGTACGCCGGCATCCCCAACCGCGTGATCAGGTCGCATTTGAGGGAGCGGATCGAGCGCGCCCGGAGTGCAGTGTGACTTGAAACTCCTCCGCGAGGGGACAGAAGCGGCGGTGGAGTTCCACGCTGCGAAGGCTTCGGCATCTGACGATCAGCGCGACTTCGTTCGGTGCTGGCGGGAAGAGGGCCTTTGGCGGTGCCAGCAGGACCGTGAGGACCGCAACACCTGTGCCACGCGGATCTTTCGCTTGGTGTGCCCCATTCTCTGGATGTTCCTGGCTTTCGTTGTTCTGCAAGGCCTTCTCGGGCAACGCGGCTGGTTCAGCCTCTCGACTCGGCACTCATCGCAATCGCGACTACCACCACAGCGAGCGCGACAGCACTGCTGGTCGTTGTGCTCCGCTATCTGTTCCGCACCCCCGACCCCGCTCGCCGAAAGGCACCGCCACTGCCCAACATGGATCGGTAATCGCGTAGTGGACAGCCACGACGGTCCGGCGCATGGCTGGCCGTCCAGTTAAACGAAGCAACTTCTCCAGCGTGCCGCGAAGAAGCGGCACGTAGTCCGGATGCCGTAGGTTGGCTGTCAGAGCGGCCTAGGGAGGCCGGTCCGCCAAGTCGCGCGCCAGGTGAGCGCAACCCACACCGCGACGAAGTCCCTGCTTTGTAGCGCCGGAGGATCCTGTACAGTATTCCCTGATCAGGGCGGCGGCACGACAGGCGGCCGTGGCTGAGTCGACACCCCCACCGCACCCAAGCGCCCTCGGAACGATCCCCCAAGCTCCCGATCAGGCCTGAGAATCGGGCCCCGGAGGACTGATCTTCAGGCCCGTCGGTAATACGGTCTTGCGTAGTAAATGTTGTGTGGGATCCGTCAGAGGTTGCCCCTTTCTGTAAACTGCCGCCAGTGTAGTGTCCCAGTAAATCCTTTATATTAAAGGGCAGTTCGGCGACTAGGGGGCGGCTGTCATGGCACGGGGACGCAAATTGAAGCCGTTGCTGCTCACTGACGAGCAGCGCGAGCAAATGGAGGGGTGGACGCGCTCGACGTCGATGCCGCAAGGCCTGGTGCGGAGGGCGCGCATCGTTCTGGCCAGCGCCGAGGGTGTGAGCAACACGGCCGTGGCACGGCGTCTCGGCGTGTCGCCGCCCACGGTGGGGAAGTGGCGCAGCCGCTTTCTGGAACATGGCCTGCAGGGCCTCCACGACGATGCGCGTCCGGGGCGGCCACGCAGCTACGACGACGAGAAGGTGGCGAGGGTGATCAACCGGGCGCTGCACACCAAGCCCAGCGACTCCGGCCCTTGGAGCGTGCGTCGGATGGCCGCGGCCGAGAACGTCTCCAAGAGCACTGTGCAGCGCTGGTTCGCGCTCTTCGGGGTCAAGCCGCATCTGACCAAAACGTTCAAGCTGTCCAACGATCCATTCTTCGTTGAGAAGGTTCGGGACATCACGGGACTCTATTTGAACCCGCCGGAGCATGCGGTCGTGCTCTGCGTAGATGAAGAGACGCAGATTCAAGCGCTGGATCGAACCCAGCCGGTGCTGCCGATGGGTCTTGGCTACGCCGAAGGCCACACCCACGACTACATCCGCCACGGCACGACAACGCTCTTTGCCGCTCTCGACGTGGCGACGGGGAAGGTGATCGCGCAGTGCCGCGAGCGCCATCGTCATCAGGAGTGGCTGGCCTTCTTGCGGCTGATCGGCAGGGAGACGCCCAAGGACCTCGAGGTGCACCTTGTCTGCGACAACTACGCCACCCACAGGCACGCCAAGGTGCGGGCCTGGATTGCGAAGCGGCCGCGCTTCCACCTGCACTTCACCCCGACCTACGCCTCCTGGCTGAACCAGGTCGAACGCTGGTTCGGGCTGCTCACCCAGCGCGCCCTCAAGCGCGCCACGTTCCACAACGTGACTCAATTCAAGCAGCGCATCATGGACTTCACCGCAACGCACAACGGTTCGGCGAAGCCGTTCGTATGGGTTGCCACGGCCGATTCGATCTTCAAGAAGCTTGAGCGTTATGTAAATCCATTGACGGGACAGAACACTAGGTATGACTTGGCGAGAGAGAGAAATCGCATTGGCCAGTGGCCCGAGGAGCCAGCGCTGGAGGCCGAGGCGGCATGAGGTTTCCAACTCGACAGGATAGGGGCGGGCCGCGCTGCGGGCAGGCCGCGATGTCGAGCCGGATCCCCGCCGGGTGATCGGCGACTACCTGACGCAGGCTGTCGAGCGGGGCATGGTCCGCGATCGCGCCAGCGCGAGGATCGGGAGCGGAGCTGGAGGCCGCGACGACAAGCCATCTGCGGCAGCACGTCGAGCGCTCGAGCGGCAGCGCAAGTGACGCGCTGAGTACCATCGAGCGCGATACGGCGGTCGCGCTGGCCCGGACGGTCGCGCTGCTGAAGGGATCCTGGCTGCGACCGCTGCCGATTGGCCTGAGCCTCTTCCTCGGCGTCTTGCTCGGGAGCTGGGGCCTGACGCAGTGGCTGTCGAGCGAGATCGAGAGCCTGACGGCACGGAAGATCCAGCTGGAGGTCGGCACTCCCTTGCTCGCTCTGTCCATAGGAAGACCTCCAGACAGCCTAGATTGGGATCCTAGAAAGTCCGATTCTTCCTTGCCGATCTAGGCTTCGACGGCTACATAAAGCGTGACATCCAAAGTCCGCACCGTCGAGCAGCACGGTCTGGCTGGCGTAGTCGATGAACAGCTTCTCCCCCGCTTTGTGCTCTTGGAACATGACCAAGCTCTGGCGGGATTTCCACAGCGAGTGCTCCTCGCGATACTCTTGCCACAGCAGCTGCAGCGTAGGTACCGACAACTGCGCAAAGCACGCCGTGGACTATCATTCCGGGCCGATAAGAGGGGTTTTCGTCAGGTCCTGACGTTTTCGGCTCGGAGCTAGTAACTCCCGTCCGGAGGCCTCCGGACGCAGCTACGGGAAACGGGCCGTTTTGGGACATTCCGGTGAAGCTGCCCCCGGCACTAACGGCCCTTGCAGCGCTGCGCCATCAGCTGCGCGATGCGAGCTTTCTCTGGGTCCGGCTCGAACCGCAGCTCCACGCGAGTCTTCTCGCCTTCGAGGGTCACAACCGCCTCGGTGTCGGCGGCGATCGTGTCTAGCACCGCAACTGGACCTAGATGATGCTCCACTCCTGAACCCGTTACCGGTCCCGCCGGATCGGGAGCCGGACCTTTCCCGAGTCCATCCAGCCACTTCGTCATGGCGCTGGCGTACTCCACCCGATCGGGTGGGTCGCGCACCGGTTCCAGCACCACGCCGAATTCCCAGCCTCCAACGCGAGCGCGAACGGGAACAGGAACGGCTTGCTTGCCACGGCGCGGCCAGTGCCCGTTGAGCAGAAGGACCGCTTTGAGCCCCTCGTGCTCCCCGCCGGGAGTCGCGGGCACGCGGCAGGAAACCACGATCCCGGCTCCCTGCCGGGGGTCATCGCCCAAACTCCAAGTGGTCGCTCGACGACCGGGAAGCTGAAGGGAGTAGGAATCAGAAATCCATGCGAGCGCGATCCCGTACCCGCCTGCCGATGTCGTGACACCATTGACGTGCCATAACTCGGCAAACGGTGGCTCGGCGACCTCGGATTTGAGCGGCAGTGCCAGACAACCAGTGCCTCCCAGCGCCAGAATCGCGATACAGGCGAGAACTCTCATCCACCACAGGATAGCTCGTAGCGGCATAGCCGATTCTCCGCTGTCCCACCGATGGCCCCCAGCTTGCTATCTCACTGCAACCGACCGCAACTCCGCCCGAAGCGCTGCCGGAGCCGCGACCCCGCTCGCCATGCCGGCACGATTCCCGCTTCCTGAGAGTTCCGTGAATGTCTACCCGAAGTGCTACACTTACGTTCCACTTAGTGTAGTGTCCCAGTAAATCCTTTATATTAAAGGGCAGTTCGGCGACTAGGGGGCGGCTGTCATGGCACGGGGACGCAAATTGAAGCCGTTGCTGCTCACTGACGAGCAGCGCGAGCAAATGGAGGGGTGGACGCGCTCGACGTCGATGCCGCAAGGCCTGGTGCGGAGGGCGCGCATCGTTCTGGCCAGCGCCGAGGGTGTGAGCAACACGGCCGTGGCACGGCGTCTCGGCGTGTCGCCGCCCACGGTGGGGAAGTGGCGCAGCCGCTTTCTGGAACATGGCCTGCAGGGCCTCCACGACGATGCGCGTCCGGGGCGGCCACGCAGCTACGACGACGAGAAGGTGGCGAGGGTGATCAACCGGGCGCTGCACACCAAGCCCAGCGACTCCGGCCCTTGGAGCGTGCGTCGGATGGCCGCGGCCGAGAACGTCTCCAAGAGCACTGTGCAGCGCTGGTTCGCGCTCTTCGGGGTCAAGCCGCATCTGACCAAAACGTTCAAGCTGTCCAACGATCCATTCTTCGTTGAGAAGGTTCGGGACATCACGGGACTCTATTTGAACCCGCCGGAGCATGCGGTCGTGCTCTGCGTAGATGAAGAGACGCAGATTCAAGCGCTGGATCGAACCCAGCCGGTGCTGCCGATGGGTCTTGGCTACGCCGAAGGCCACACCCACGACTACATCCGCCACGGCACGACAACGCTCTTTGCCGCTCTCGACGTGGCGACGGGGAAGGTGATCGCGCAGTGCCGCGAGCGCCATCGTCATCAGGAGTGGCTGGCCTTCTTGCGGCTGATCGGCAGGGAGACGCCCAAGGACCTCGAGGTGCACCTTGTCTGCGACAACTACGCCACCCACAGGCACGCCAAGGTGCGGGCCTGGATTGCGAAGCGGCCGCGCTTCCACCTGCACTTCACCCCGACCTACGCCTCCTGGCTGAACCAGGTCGAACGCTGGTTCGGGCTGCTCACCCAGCGCGCCCTCAAGCGCGCCACGTTCCACAACGTGACTCAATTCAAGCAGCGCATCATGGACTTCACCGCAACGCACAACGGTTCGGCGAAGCCGTTCGTATGGGTTGCCACGGCCGATTCGATCTTCAAGAAGCTTGAGCGCTTATGTAAATCTATTAACGGGACAAAACACTAGGACAGGAGGGATTGTTCTTGGCTTGCGTAGTGACGAACCGCGTGGGGGAACCCGAAATGCTGGAGCCGATTCGGGATCTGGCCCGATTCCCGTGGTATGAAGTGAAGAAGGTGCAGCACCATTCCCTCAAGGTTGATGCTCTCAAGCGATCTTTGGGACCGCGGCAGGCACACGGAGGTCCGCAGTGACCGTATGGGCGACACCCAGCTCCGGCGGGATTCTGGATCAATCGATCCTAAGCAGGATCGTCCAGCGAGTCGTGGAGGCGGCTCAGCCGGAAAGGATCATCCTCTTCGGGTCCGCCGCCCGAGGGGGGATGAATCGCCACAGCGACGTCGATCTGCTGGTCGTGAAGGCAGGAGCGCACAGACGAAAGATGGCGGGACTCATCCACCGCAACCTCCGTGGTGTCGGTGCCGCTGTGGATCTGGTCGTCGTCACCCCAGAGGATATCGAGCGGTACGGCGACACGCACACGCTCGTGATCAAGCCGGCCTTGGCAGAGGGGAGGGTGGTCTATGAGGCCGGGTGAAGGACTTCCGCCCGACGATCCACGCGAGCGGTTGAACCGGGCGAGAAGCAATCTCGCTCGGGCGCAGACGCTCATCCCTGCCGCCTATCTGGAAGACGCCTGCTTCGACGCCCAACAAGCCGCCGAGAAAGCCATCAAGGCGGTGATGGTCCTGCGTGGCATCGAGTACCCCTACTTCCACGAGTTGCACCGCCTGTTGGACATCCTCGAGGCCGACGGTGAACGGATTCCAGATGCCGTCCGTCGCGCCGAGGATCTCACACAATTCGCTACTGCCGCCAGATACCCTGGCCTCGAGGAACCCGTTACCGAACAGGGCCATTCGGAGGCGGTCAATCGCGCGCAAGCCGTCGTCCAGTGGGCGGAGGCCCTCTTGTGATCGGACGGGAATGCAAGCATTTGGCCGAGGTGGCCTCCCCCATCGCCCAAGCCTCCCGACACGCCGTCCGCCAAGAGTCGATCCGGCATCGACGCGCATCAACCTCCCACCTGTGGCGGGCCAGACGGCCCATAGCGTCGTCCCGGGCGATGCTCTTGGCGTTGTTGCTTCCGGATCCCTGCGACGCTTGCCTATTGACAATGCGGCTGTGAACGGTCCGTCAGCAGGGATCCGGAAGAACGCATTTCTCGGCGCGCTCCCCGCGGCCGTCCGGACGTGCCCGTCGGATCGAAGGGCGTCAGCTGTTCCGGCGCTGTGCTACATTCGGCGCGGCCTGCCATGAAAGGACTCTGGATCCTGATCGCTCTGGCCGTGACGGCGGTCGCGGCTGCTGATCCTTCTCGTTCGCCGGACTCCATCCGCATTGACGCCGGCGCCCTTCAGGAGGCGGTGGCCAACGCGCCGCCCCATGCGGTTCTGGTGGCGGATCGAAGCCGTCAGGTCGAGATCACCGAGACCGTCCGCATTGAGAAGCCGGTTACGCTCGTCGGGCTCAACATGCGCCTCAAGCCCGGACTGGCCAAGACACCGATCATCGAGGTGCTGTCGGAGGAAGTCCGGATCCGCGAGTTCACGCTGGAAGGCAACGGCGACAGCGTGAAGCAGCCCGACCGTGCTCCGCTCATCTTGATCCGACGGGGCCGGTTCGTCGTTGAGGACGGAGAGACCAACAACAGCGCCAAGGACGGAGTGATGATCACCCCCGTGCCGGAGTACGGGGACATTGAGCATGGGGTGCTGCGGAACCTGACCGCCCGGGACACGATCCGCGATGTCGTATCGATCGGCGGCCGGGGGCACGAGGGCCTCTTCGTGCGTCATCTGGTGGTCGAGAACATCCGGAGCTACGGATCGCAGCTTCGCGGGCCGGTCGAGGTGTCGGACGGCAGCGAGCACATCACCGTGCGCGACGTTTATGCCGAGTCGAGCTTCTACGGTGTGGACGTGCAGGATCACCGTCGGGAAGGGATGGTCAACCGCCAGATCCTGATCGATGGCGTGCAGGTGAAGGACTGCGTCACCGCTGTCAGAACGGCAAACAGGGACTTCGGCCACAACGGTTTGACGATTCGCAACGTCACCGGCGTCGACTTCCGCGCCGACGAGCGCTGGCGCCCGCTTCATGTCCGCAACACCAGCAACGTGGTGATCGAGAACGTGCGCATCGAGGGAGGTCCGCCCGAAGGGCCGTGGGTGCTGGTGCAGAACAGCGACAACCTGACGCTTCGGAACGTCGCAATCGTCGACGCCGGTCAGGATGGGGCCGTGGTCGTGGTCGAGGACTCCAACAATGCACTCCTGGACAACATCGTCATCACCGGTGAACAACAGCCGACACGCGGACTCGAGTACCGCGTGACGGCTGACGAGACGTTCGGCGGACTGCGCATTCGAAACGTCGTGGCATCGGCGGTGCGGGACGTTGGCATCGCGCTGGAGGACCGGAGCAAGTCAGGCGGTCTGGAATCGTATTTCGTCACGGCCAACATGGCGACCGTCAAGGCCGACTTGCCCGCGGATAGGCGCGTCGTCGAAGGCAACCTCTAGCGCGTCGGTCCGTACAGTCTTTCCATGCGAAGGCCACTTCCAGCGCCGATGCGGACGCCGGTCTGCAGGGCGATCGGCATCGACTATCCGGTCCTGCAGGCCGGAATGGGAATGATTGCCCAGGCCGAACTGGCCGCAGCGGTCTCGGAAGCCGGCGGGCTGGGCGTGATCGGAACCGGCCTGAGCATGACGCCCGACGAGCTGCGGGAGCAGGTCCGGGCGCTTCGGAGGGTGACTCGGAAGCCCTTCGGAGTCGACATCCTGTTCGCCACGATCCGCGCGAAGGGCAGTTCAGTCGTGACCTACACCGAGAACGTGAACGGGCTCATCGAGGTCACGCTCGACGAGCGGGTTCCCGTACTGATCTCCGGACTGGGGAGCCCGAAGGGCGCCGTGCCCGAGGCCCATGGCCGGGGAATCTACGTGATGTCCGTGATCGGCGCGGAGCGTCATGCAAGGAAGGCGGTCGAGGCCGGCGTTGATGCCGTGATCGCATCGGGAAGCGAGGGCGGCGGCCATGTGGGCCAAGTCGGCACCGTGGCGCTGGTGCCCGCGGTTGTGAACGCGGTCGACGTGCCGGTGATCGCCGCTGGCGGTCTTGCAGACGGCCCGGGGCTGGCCGCCGCGCTGATGTGGGGGGCTCAGGGGGTCTGGCTGGGGACCCGATTCATCGCCACGCGGGAAGCAGGCGCACATCACAACTACAAGGCGAAGATCGCAGCGAGCGGCGTGTCCGAAACGACCGTGACCCGCGCCCACAGCGGCAAGCCCTGCCGGATGATCCGCAACGCCTTCACCGAGTACTGGTCTGAGCGGGAAGACCGGATCCTGCCGTATCCGAGACAGGCGCTTGAGGTCGGAAACCCCGCATCGGTGCGCGGCCGGCTCGAGGGCGACGACGAGTGGGGAGTCCTTCCCGCCGGCCAGAGCGTCGGGCTCATTGCGTCGGTGGAGTCCGCTGGCGAGGTGGTGCATGAGATCGTGCGAGAGGCGCGTTCCTCCATCGCCTCCGCGACCGCATTCTGAACGGCACCTGCCTCTCCGGACGACCGGGGCCGACGGCCCGCGGGCTGGTTGAACCGAATTCCAGCCTCTCCGGCCCGAGGGATGTCGCCGGCTTCGCTGGAACCTACTGCGGAAACAATGTGGAGTTTCCAGAAATGTGGCTTTCGGACGGTCCGAACGGGGTTGCGGGCGACCCCCTCGGACCGGGGGATCGGTGTGTGGACCCGAAGTGCGTTTCCAGCGGCATCGAGTCCGGATGCGACGATCCGGCCGTGAGCCCTAAGTCCCGGGGACTGACGGCTCGGCCGGCCGGGAGCTGCACCGCCGGGAAGCAGTAGGGACAAGCGGCGCCGCGAACCCGCCGGCGGGAATCAGGGCGCAACCGGCGGGCGACAGGATGCGCCGCGAAGGCGCCGCATCAGAAATCGACCGTCAGGGACAGGCGGAACGTGCGGCCGTCGTTCAGCGTGTTTGTGATGCGCCCGAAGCTGGGCGAGGTCATGCTGGTGGTCGGATCGGCGAACTGCGGCGTGTTGAAGAAGTTCACCGACTCTGCGCGGAATGTCAGCGTCTTCTCCGATGCGATCGCCCAGCTCCTCGAGACGCTGGCGTTGACGTTGGCAATCTTGCCCTTGCGAAACGTGCGCAGGCCCAGGGTTCCGGCCAGATCGCCCAGCTGCTGGAACGCGAACGCCTCCCGTCTCAGGATCTGCCGCGACGTGTCGGGGTCCCCGACGGTCCGGCCGAGCAGCGAGGTGTCAAGCAGATGCGGGCGGTCGCCCATGGCCCCGTCGACATTGCCGAAGCCGGGACCGTCCGAGCCGGTCTGGACGGTGAACGGCGTTCCCGTCTTGACCAGGGAGACGGTTGAGAACTGCCATCGGCCGAAGAGCCGGCCGGTCCAGCCCCCGCCTGCCGGCGTCTCGTACACGGCGCGCATGAGGAGGGAATGGGGCTGGTCGAAGAAGCTCAGCGACTTCACGTCGCCGTGGATGCCGTAGGACGTCTGGCTCACCGCCCGGCGGGCGTCTCCCCCGTTCATCGTGTTGGTGTAGTCGCTGCCGAGGTCGATGGACTTGCTGAACCAGTACGCCGCGTCGATCGTGAAGCCCTTCAGGTTCCGCATGGCGAACGCGACCCTCCCTGCATCGAAGTAGGCGCGCGAGGCGTTGTGCAGCCGGAGCACGTCGTTGTACCTCTCGTCGGACCGCCGGAGGTTCGTGGTGCGCACCGTGACGGGGATGCCCTCCGGCCTCTCGCCGCGGTTGAGGAACCAGGCCTGGAAGACCTTGTGCGTCCGGCTGCCCACGTAGCCGAGCTGCAGGTTCATCGTCCTGGACAGTGCGAATTCCCAGCTCAGGCTGTACTGGTGGCTGTAGGGCTCAACGAGGTTGTCTGCAATGTCGAAGAGTGTCGAGCGCGAACCGGGCGTCACGTTCGCGAACGCCGCGCCACTGATGATGTCGACGAGGCGCGGCCGGAGCACAACGAGGCGAACGACGTTCGGGGCGTTGATGCGGTACTGACTGTACGTGACCGGGTAGATTTCCCCGTACGAGATCCCGTAGGCGCCCCGCAGCGTGCCCAGTCCGTCCCCGAGGTTGTACGCGAAACCGAAGCGGGGAGCGAAGTTGTTGCAGTCGCAGCCGTATGGCAGGGTCTCGAACTCATTCACCTCCCGTGGAGGCGTGACCAGCTCGAATCGCAGCCCCATGGTCAGCGACAGAGACGGGGACACCTTCCAGGTGTCGGCGGCGTAGAACTGGCTGGTCCACTGGCGGAATCCCCGGTGGAAGCTGCCCACGGTCTTGAGAAGCCGCGTCGGCCTGCCAAGACGGAAGTTCGTGATTGCATCGTTGCCGAAGTTGTCCGAGAACTGTGTGTTTCCTCGGATCGCCTGCTGCTCCACGCCGTTGAGCTGAATCCGTCCCACATGGAAACCGGCCTTGACGGTGTGGTTGGCGAACGTCCTGGAGACCTGGCCGGCGCCGCGGAACGTGTTGATGGCGCGGTCGACCGGGATCAGGGGCGACGGCCCCTGGCCGGCGATGGCCCTGCCGACGCCCACCGTCGGACCGAAATTGTTCGGTTCGGGAATCAGGAGCGATCCGACGCGGTCGTACCCGATGGAGAAGTTCGTCACGGTTTGCGGAGATACGGCTCGCGTCCAGGTGATGCGCGGCCGGTGGTTCTTGATCTCGGTGTCCGGATTCGCGCCCCGCACGAACTGGAAGGCGTCAACGCTCTGCGAGGTGAAGACATAGCCCATCCCGAGCTTCCCGGCGCTGCCGAGATCATGGTCGAGGCGCAGGTTCGCCGAGTCGGTGTCCACCCGCTGCGGTGCGTTGGTGTTGAGAGCCCTGGGGGCGATGTCGGTCCTGTTGGGAAGCTCCCTGGGGTAGGCAAGCAGCAGCTGCTCGACGATCGCGCGGGTCTGGTCGTCGGTCCGCTCGCCGCTCGCCGGGTCGATCAGCAGCGGAGTCCGCTCGTCCGGCAGCGGGACAAGCACGTTCCCGTTCACCTGGCCGCGGATCTTCTGCTGGGTGGCGTTGACGGTGAACCGCGTTCGCTGTGAGAGGGGGGCTGTCAGGCGGAATCCGTAGCGGTTCTCGTTGGCGGGCTGGACGTCGCCGACCTGGAAGAAGGAGCGGGCGGAGAAGACGCTGTTTCCGTGCGTCCACGAGACGTTGCCGTGCACGCCGCTGCCCCGCGCCGGAGGCAGGTGCAGGTTGGGCCGGGCCCTGCGGCCGTACTCGGCTCCGTAGTAGTCCCTGTCGGGCTGGAAGTCCGTCACGATCGTCGCGGTCGCGCCAAGACGAATGTTCAGCTCCTGGAGGGTGTTCGTGTCCACCAGATTGAACTGGACGTTCTCATTGCGTCGCGCCTCGCCTGACTTGGTGTCTTCCTGGCCGAGCAGATTCAGGCTGGTGCGCGCCGCAGAGGCACCCTCTCCGGCCTCGGCGTCATCGTCAGCTGCCGGAGCAGTCTCCGCGCTCGTGGAATCGCCCGGCTCCTCGTTTCCGCTCACCTGGCTGCCGGCATCGCTCGACTCCTGGGCCACCGCGTCCGGCGAAGATCCTAGCAGGAGTGCAACAGCCGCCACGAGAAGCAGCGCGCTGCGGACTGGCAGCTGTGGTGCCGCGTCGAGATGGGAACGATGGCCGTCGAACATGGTGGATCGCAATGGAACGGGGATCCCGACGCTGCGGGAGCCGGTACAGATATTGGCGCGATGCGCGAGCAGGCAGTTACAGCCGAGCCCGGAGTGAACGCTTTCCGGCCCTCCTCGTCAGCTCTTCTGGAGTCCGTGGAACGGGGAGTCAACGAAATCAGAACGGATGCCAAGTGTCTCCTGGGCCGCAAGGCGTTGGCGGTGGCTTCGTGGCGACTCGCAATCGCGTCGGACTGCAGCACGGCGAGAAAGCGCCGTCCTGGGCGTCTGCCGCTGAGCCGACCCCGGCGAGCGCGTCGGAGCAACTAGGAATTCCGATGAATTCGATCTCGCGTCCCGGACCTGTATGCTCGATTCCGTGATATCGACGATCGCCGTGCTGGGCACACTCGACACGAAGGGTGTGGAAATCGGGTTTCTCGCGGAGCAGATCAGGAGATGTGGCTGCGCCACTCTCGTGGTTGATCTGGGCGTACTTGGTCCCCCTGCATTCACGCCCGACATCCCGCGCGAGACGGTGGCCCGGGCAGCCGGCGGCGACCTCCGGGCGCTGGCATCGGCGGGAGACCGGGGACAGGCAGTCGCCGCAATGGCGCTCGGCATCGGGGAAGTCATCCGGGATCTCCATGGACAGGGACGCATCCAGGCCGTCGTCGGCATGGGCGGAAGTGCCGGCACGACAATGGCCACGGCCGCCATGCGGGCACTTCCCCTGGGCGTCCCCAAGGTCATGGTGTCGACGGTCGCCGGCGGGGACGTGTCAGCGTTCGTTGGCGCCAGCGACATCACCATGGTTCCTTCCGTTGTCGACGTCAGCGGACTCAATCGGATCAGCCGGCAGGTGATCGCCCGGGCCGCCTCGGCCGTGGCGGCCATGGTCAGGACGGAGGTGCAGGAGAGCGAAGACGGACCGCTGGTCGCAGCGTCCATGTTCGGGAACACCACGCAATGCATTGACGCTGCCCGGGCGACCCTAGAATCGGCGGGCATCGAGGTTCTTGTCTTTCACGCGACCGGCGCAGGGGGACGGACCATGGAGAGCCTTGTTGCGGCCGGCTTCATCACCGGGATTCTTGATGTGACCACCACGGAGCTGGCCGATGAGCTCGCCGGGGGCGTGATGAGCGCCGGGCCCGATCGCCTGATGGCCGCTGCCCGCGCGGGCATTCCTGCGGTCGTGGCGCCGGGCTGCCTCGACATGGTCAACTTCTGGGCGCCCGAATCGATACCCGGCAAGTACCGCGACCGGCGCTTCTACCGCCACAATCCAAGCGTGACGCTGATGCGGACGACGCCGGCGGAGAACCGGGAACTCGGGCGCCGGCTGGCCGAGAGAGTGAACGCCTCGACGGGACCGGCGGCGGTCTACCTGCCGACGGGAGGGATCTCTGCAATTTCCGCGCCGGGCCAGCCGTTTCACTGGCCCGAAGCGGACGAGGCTCTCTTCCATTCCATCAGGAGCGGGCTGCGCTCTGGAATTACCGTGATGGAAGTGGACGCCAACATCAACGACCCGGCGTTTTCCGACGCGGTGGCAGGGGGGCTGCTGCAGATGCTCGGGCACCGGCCCGGGATGCGGACAGCTTGAACACAGGCAGCGGTAGCATCTGCGAGGAGGATTGGAATGAGTCTCGAAACGCGAGGGCGCGGATTCCCGAGAGAGGGGGTCCTCGCGCGCCTGAAGGACATGGCGGCCCGCGGCATTCCCATCGTTGGCGCGGGAGCAGGGACAGGCATTTCGGCCAAGTGTGCCCAGGCGGGCGGGGCGGACTTGATCGTGATCTACAACTCGGGGCGGTTCCGCATGGCCGGACACGGATCCCTGTCCGGGCTCATGCCCTACGGGGACGCCAACCAGATCGTCGTCGAAATGGCCCGCGAAGTGCTGCCTGTGGCCCGGAGCGTGCCAGTGCTCGCCGGCGTGTGCGGCACCGATCCGTTCCGGCTGATGCATCGATTCCTGCACGAGATCAAGGCCATGGGATTCAGCGGGGTTCAGAACTTTCCGACTGTGGGCCTGATTGACGGCCTGTTCCGCCAGAACCTCGAGGAGACGGGCATGAGCTTCTCCAAGGAGGTTGAGATGATCGGCATCGCGCACGAGCTGGACCTGCTCACGACGCCCTACGTCTTCACGCAGGGGGAGGCTGTCGAGATGGCGGATGCGGGGGCCGATCTCCTGGTCGCTCACATGGGGCTGACGACCAAGGGCCTGATCGGCGCCACGACCGCGATGACGCTCGACGAGGCGGCCGCCGCTGTCCAGTCCATCCGCGATGCCGCAAGGAAGGTGCGGAAGGAGATCCTCGTCATCTGCCACGGCGGGCCAATCAGCGAGCCGGCCGACGTGCGGTACGTGCTGGAGAAGACGGAGGGCGTTGCAGGCTTCTTCGGCGCCAGCAGCGTCGAGCGCCTGCCCACAGAGCAGGCAATCACCTCACAGGTGAGGGCCTTCAAGCGCATTGGAATTCAGCTGGGCCGCGAACCCTGACCCGGATCTCTCACCAGCTCTCGGCATCCCCGAGATTGCTGCCCAACAGCGCATCGGCAGGACTCGCAGAAGGGGGGTGGCGGCGATGGCGATAGGCCTCCGCGCGTGAATGCTGCTCTACGACCGCCTGGACCTGTCGTCGCGGCCGGCTCGGAGGCTCGGCAGGACTCGGGTGCAGCCCGTGCTGGACGGCGCCCACATCATGCGCGAGCTGGGAATGGCGATCAATGCGCTGCGGGCGGCGTACGCGGCATCGCGCGCAGGATCTGCCGACGAGCCGTAGAGTCAGGCGGCAACGGGCAATGCTCCGCTCCGGCGTGCTCGAACCCAGTCACGCACGCAACGCTGCACAACGGATCCCTTGGACCGCCCCACCAGGAACGCCTGCCATTCGGCTGCGAATGCAACACCTTCGGATGCTCGTCAGGCCATCTTTGCTTCGAGACGTGAGATCCTCCGATCCAGCTCTCTAGTCCGAAGTTCCCCCAGGGATCAAGTCGGAAGTATCTGATTACAAAGGCGTTTAGG
>JAPPMB010000029.1 GCA_028819255.1 Bryobacterales bacterium
CCGTAAAGTCAAGCACTTAGGCCTACATTTGGGCACTTAAGTATATAATTCCCTTTCCGATCGAGTACACCTACTACGGCGACCTCTACCGTGCCGAATGGCGCAACGAGGCGATCGACTTGATCGGAGCCGCCTTCCTCGGCCTGACACTGGAATGCGCCCGCTGCCACGACCACAAGTCCGATCCGATCAGCCAAAAGGACTACTACAGCCTGACGGCATTCTTCGCCGGGAGCGTCGAGCGGGAGATTCCGCTGGTCAGCCTGTTCGATGTCCAGACCAGCACGCGCCGGTTTCCGCTGCTTGAACACGCCCGGGTCCTCAAGCGAATGGCCAGGCAGGCGAGCAAGGATTTGAGCGCGAGCGAACGTCGTCAGATGCTCGAGCGTCTGGGGGCAGCCTACCTCCGGGCGCCGGACCCGTATCCATCCGCCAAGGTCCTGGGACACGAAGAGCGAGTGCCTGACACGCATGTGCTGGCACACGGCGACTTCAGGCGACCCGGCGAGCGTGTGGAACCGGCCTTTCCATCTGCGTTTCCCGGAGCCCCAGCGATCCAGGAGCCGCAGACCGACCGCTTGATCCCCCGCCGCCGGGCGGCGCTCGCCGACTGGCTGACCTCCGCCGACCACCCGCTGGTTGGCCGGGTCATGGTCAACCGCATCTGGCAGCACCACTTCGGGCACGGCATCGTGCGGACCCCGAGCGATTTCGGGCGACAAGGCGACCGGCCGACCCACCCCCCACTCCTGGACTGGCTTGCCGTCGAATTCGCCGCACGAGGATGGAGCATCAAGGAAATACACCGACTGATCATGCTCTCGAGCACGTACCGGTCGGCCAGCGTCGCGACTCCCGAGGCGATGGAGAAGGATCCCGACAACCGCTATCTGGGCCGCATGAACCGCCGCCGCCTCGACGCCGACGCGCTCCGGGACTCGATTCTGGCTGCCTCCGGGACACTGAACCTCAAGATGGGAGGCGTTGGAGTGATTCCGCCCCTGACCAGCGAGGAAATCCTCGCCGCTCGCATGCCGTACCTGTGGCCGGCGAACCCCGATCCGGCCGAACACAACCGGCGCAGCATCTACCTTCAGGCCAAGAGATCCCTGACGGTCCCGATGCTGCAGATCTTCGACGCGCCGGACACGGCGCGCAGCTGTTCGCGCCGCGAGACATCGACCGTTGCGCCGCAGGCACTGGCAATGATGAACAGCAGGTTTGCCGTGCAGAAGGCGGGATCATTCGCCGCCCGCGTCCGCAAGGAGGCCGGGGAGGACCCGGTCCTGCAGGTCAAGACCGGATGGATCGCTGCGCTGGGCCGCCCCCCTGCCCCGGACGAACTCGACACGGCGGTAGACTTCCTGAACCGCAATTCGCTGTCCCTCCTCTGTCTGATGCTGTTCAATACGAATGAGTTTGTTTATGTGGACTAACGGCTCGAGGCGCGACTTTCTCAAGAACTCGGCGCTCGGTATCGGCTGGCTGGCCGCAATGGACCTGTTCGGACAGGCCGCGGCCGAGACCCCGGGAAGCCCCCTCGCGGCCCGCCCGTCGCCGCTTCCCGCAACAGCAAAGAGGGTCATCCACCTCTTCATGCAGGGCGGGCCGAGCCAGATCGACACATTTGACCCGAAGCCCGCTCTCAACAGACTGGACGGCCAGCGCCCACCAGATAGCTTCGGCAGCGAAGACTTCCAGAACGGGCAGTTCCGCGATCTGAGGCTGATGGGATCAGGGAGAACGTTCCGCCAGCACGGTGAATCCGGGCTGGAGGTCTCGGACCTGTTCCCGCATGTAGCACGGCGAGCCGACGACATCGCGGTAGTCCGCTCGAACTACCACGAGGGGTTCACGCACTCGCAGGCGCAATTCCTCATCCACAACGGATGGACCAGAATCGGACGCCCGAGCCTGGGCTCGTGGATCCTGTACGGACTCGGCACGGAGAACCGGAATCTTCCCGGATTCGTTGTCCTGCTGCAGGGCGGCGTCCGCTCCGGACCGGAAGTGTACGGCGAGGGCTTCCTCCCGGCGATGTACCAGGGCACTTCCTTCCGGCCAGGACCGGAGCCCATCCTCTACCTGAACCCTCCCGAGGGACGGTCGCGCGACCGCCAGCGCGACCTCCTCGACACACTGCGGAAGCTGAACGGGGGGCACCTGCGCGAACGCAACCATGACAGCGAGCTGACCGCCCGCCTCGAAACGTACGAGCTGGCGTTCCGAATGCAGATGGCGGCGCCGGAGGCGACGGACATTTCCAGCGAGTCCGAAGCAACGAAGCGGCTATACGGCCTCGACGATCCTGCAAGCGCCGATTTCGGCGGTCGGTGTCTCCTCGCACGGCGCCTCGTGGAGCGGGGCGTTCGATTCGTGCAGGTGTGGTCCGGAAACGGTCAGAACGCGATCGACTGGGACGGACACACCGAGTGCGAGCGCAACCACCAGGACCGCGCCGCGGAGACCGACAAGGCGGTGGCCGGACTCCTCGCTGACCTCAAGTCCCGGGGGCTGCTGGACTCCACCCTGGTGATCTGGGGAGGCGAGTTCGGCCGCACACCGACGTCGGACGGCGGGAGAGGGCGAACGCGTGGACGAGACCACAATCCGTACGGCTTCACGCTCTGGATGGCCGGTGGCGGCGTGCAGGGCGGAACGGTCATTGGTTCGACGGACGAGCTTGGGCTGCGCGCGGCGGAAGACCCGGTCCATCTCAACGACCTGCATGCGTCGATTCTGGCCCTGCTGGGTCTTGACCACGAGAGGCTCACCTACCGCCACATGGGGCGAGAGTTTCGTCTGACTGACGTCGGAGGAAGCACGTGGCTCGCAGACCAGCTGCGGCAGGCCTGACGGAGACGGCTCCGCCCGGGCCGCCGGCCCCTGTTTTTGGACCTGCGGGCGGCAGATCCTGTGCGGACGGTTGCAGCCGTCGAGCGTGGACCCGGCCGATGGGCGCTGGAACAGCTGGAGCGGAGGTGCGGGTGGGCGAGCGGGCGGAAGTCGCGGCGCTGCCGGGCCTTCCGCTAACGCACGCAGGAGCCCTGGAGCCGAAAGCGACGGGTGGCGGGGAAGGCAGAATCGGTGCCGGAGCCATCGCGAAACAACAACGTGCGCTGCGTCGTGACGAGTCCGAGCAAGCGGCGGTGGGTGACCCGGGAGTTGCACGAGCATCAGTACCGCGTGCGGGGGAGATGGAGAACGGGATCAAGGAGCAGCATCTGGATCTGTTCGCGCACCGCATGTCCCGGCTGAGGGCTGTGGAGGCCGCTCGGATCGCCCCCGCGCCCTGAGGGGTCATCCAGGCTGGAAAGCCGGTTTCGTTCGGCGCCGTTGAACTGGCCCCGCGAGTATCGATCCGCCGCGCGAACCATCGAATCTCGCATCCGCTGGCTTCTTTCAACAGCGACAATCATGAATTGCATGTCATCCGGCGGAGAGCGGCAGCAGGCTGAGATGGAATGGACAGGGGAGATGTGCGTGCTGAGCGCGAAACCACGGGAACGCAGCCCGGGAACACACTGGTACGGTCCCTGAGGACGGGGTTCGGCCCTCTCAAGCAGAGCAGGTGCGCGAGGACGGCCAGCGGTCCGGCTGCCCCGCTTTGCATGGGAGACAAGACGAACAGACGAACTTGGCACTCCCAACTGCAGTCCTGCAACCTATACTTGTGAGGCGTTCACCAGTCGTTTCGCAAGAAAAGCGGTTCGGTGATACGCTACCTCGGTCAAGCACCATGAATCGAAGCCTCCGATACTACGTGGACGGCGGCGGAAACACATGGCAGGGGATATGTGTTGACTTGGACATCGCCGTTCAGGGCCGATCGATCGAGGAAGTCAAGGACTCGATCAGGGTGTGCGTGGACATGTACTTGAGTGCCGTTGCCGACGAACCCGAGGAGGACCAGCACCGACTGCACAGTCGCAGGTCCCCCTGGTACGTTCAAGCCAAGCTGGTCTGCTTGGCATGGCTGCCGTTTTGGAGCAGTCGCGGCAGTAGGCGACCTCAAGGATTCCTAGTTTCCGCACAACGCCCGGCGCACGCCTAGCGAAGCTGTCGCAGTGACAACCCGGACTGAGGTCGAATCGCCCCCAGCGTGCCCTTTCGAATGGGACTTACTGACCTGAGTGCCCAACCTCAATATATGGTGTGATCGGAAGTCCA
>JAPPMB010000010.1 GCA_028819255.1 Bryobacterales bacterium
GGACTTCCAATCACACCATATATTGAGGTTGGGCACTCAGGTCAGTAAGTCCCAACTTTGCGGCGAACGAGGGCAATCTGGATGCGGCCGCGGTGTATTACGGAAGTTCGCCGTCTCGGGTCATGCTCGGTCGCGTCAAGGCCCCTGTGCTGGGGCTGTATGGCGGCGACGATGCACGGGTCAACGCGACCATTCCCGATGCGGTCCGGGAAATGCGACGGATGGGCAAGTTCTACGAGCCGCGCCGATTCGAGGGCGCAGGTCACGGGTTCCTTCGGCAGCAGTCCGGCCGCGACGGGGCGAATCTCGAGGCTGCGAAGCAGGCCTGGCCCGCCACGATCTCATTCTTCAGGGAGCACCTCGAGAAATAGCTCGCCACCCGGCGCGACCTGGCGATTCGGATCCGTTTCCGGGACGGGCTATGATGCAATCGAGAATCACTCGATGGCTCGACTCGCTTTCCTGATCAGCCTGGTCGCGACGACACTGCAGGCGCAGTCGCCGCCGTGCATGGCCGAAGAGTTCCTCGACTTGTCCGGCGCGCCCGGCGCCGGCCCGGAGTACCCGAGGCCCAAGATCGAAGCAAGCTGCGAAGGCGACCGGCTGGTGGTCCGGTCCAACGGCATCCCGCACTACGAGTTCGTGCAGGTCACGCCGAATCCGCTCAGGGAGCAGAACAACGAGTACCGCATTCCGGCGAACCCCCGGGTGGCCGACGCGCCCACCCCGATCGGACTGCTCGGAACCATCGGAGTAGCCGTCAATGGCATTGCGATCTTCGGCCCGAACGAGGGTCCGGTTCCGGCGGAAGAGCAATTCGGGGATCCCGTGTACAACTCCATCATGGATGCCTGCATGGGCCATACGGCGAACGAATACCACTACCACGCGCTGGTGCAGAGGTGCCTGAGCTTCGGAGTCAAGGATGGAGATCCCTCTCCAGTGATCGGATTCGGATTCGACGGCTTCCCGATCTATGGGCCGTGGGGCTGCTTGGACGCCGAGTGCACGGAAGTCGTCCGGCACCGGAGCAGTTGGGAGAAGGTCCGGGAGCCTCACCAGGACGCCTGGGACGCGTATGACTACGTCGCCAAGGACGGACCCGAGTATCTCGACGCATGCAATGGCCACATGGGCCCGGAGGGCGACTACCACTACCACGCCACGGAGTCCTGGCCCTACATCTTGGGTTGCTACGCCGGAGAGCCTGCGCTGGCGCCTCCGAGGGGCCGCCGGCCGCCGGCCGTGAGCCAAGCGGGCCCGGAGCCCCGGGGGCGGCCGCGACCAGGCGGCGCAACCGGCGGCAGAGCACGCCGCCCGGGCCGCGGGCCGGGTCCCGGCGGCGCCCGACCCGCCGGCGAGGAGGTGCAGGCCGCGGCAGAGGCACTCGGAAAGGACGAGGCGACGATGGCCCGGGCCCTGCGAGTGGAACCCGGAAGCGTGAAACCGGTGAACCTGGCCGCGTCGGCACGGGCTCTGGGAGTGGATCCGGCGCAGCTCATCGAGGCGCTGGGTCGCACTCCGCCTCCCCCCAGACGCCGCCAAAACCTGGCCCCGCCGGGCGAGCCCGAGTGCTTCTTTCGCTGCGGCCAGAGCGAGGAAGACGCGATCGGGTGCACACTGACGCCGGACCACAAGGTCATCTGCTTCCGCCCCTGCGACGACAACAAGTGCGGCTAGCGCACGCGGTCATCGCGGGGACCCTCATCGCAGCGGGGATTGCTGCCTGGCCGCAGGACATTGAGGATTTCGCCCTCCCGCCGGCGGATCACTCCCTGCACCCCATCATTGAGGTTCCGGAAGGGGTGGCTGCGCCCTTCCTGAGGATTCGCGTCATCCCGGACGCGATGGACGGCTTCAACGTGTTCCTAGAGACAGCGAACTTCCGGTTCACGCCGCAGAATCTCGGGACGATGGTGGTCGCGAACGAGGGGCACGCGCACCTATACGTAAACGGTGAGAAGGTGGCAAGGATGTATTCGCCGTGGCACCACCTGCCGGGCAAGATGCTCCGCAACGGGCTGAACCGGCTGGAGGTCGAGTTCAGTGCGAACGACCACTCCGTCTGGGGGCTGGCCGGCCAGCCAATCGGCGCGGACGTGCTGATCGACACGCTGCACGGCGACGACGACCCCATCGTCGAGGAGGAGGTTCGATACACGCTCGATTGGAACTGGGATGGTGCAGCGAAGCTGCCCGATGGCGGCTGGGAGGTGGAGAGCGACCTGGGATACCTGGTGCGTGTCAATGCGGGGCGGCTGGTCACCCGGAACATCGAACTCGTTCCGTGTCATCCCGCGGCAAGCCTCGCTCCGCAGGCCTTCGTGCTCCGATCCCCCCTTGCGGCCCAGGCGTGGGCCGGCCACAGCAGCCTGATGCCCAACGAGTCGAAGATTTCGAAGTCCTACCGGGAGGACCTTGCCGACCCGGGGCGGAAGTTCCTGGAGTCGCGGACGGTCACGGACCCCGAATACTGCCAGGCGCACTATCTGCTGGCTCGGGCAACGCAATCGGCACCCGGTGAGCTGGCCCTGGACGTGTCCGGGACCTGGACCCATTCCGGGAACGGAACCGCGGGAGACTTCCGGATCCAGTCTCCGTATGCCTTTGGCCGGCTTCTCGACCTTAGGACGGAGGCGGGTGTCCCGGTAAGCCGGCGCTCGATCGTTGGGGGACTCGATCTGACGGTTCGCCGTTCGCTCTCGACGATGTTTGACGGAATTGACTTCGGCGACGCCAATGTCGCCGACCGCGGCATGCAGGTGATGCGGACGCTGGTCTCAAACACCGTGTTCGTGATCGCCGAACGAGCAGCGGCGGGTGCGGCCGAGGCTCGCTGAGATGATGGCCTGACCGGGCAAGACGTTCAGGAACGCGCGGGGTCGTTCCGCATGTTGGAGACGGATCGCTGGAGTCCCGTTCCCGATTCTCGACCCAAGCCGCCCGTCGTCGACAATCTTCCCCAACCAGCGCAAGGTCCGCTCCGACGCTATCCCTCGGGTTCGACATCCCACCCGAACCCGGGTCCGTCGGACGGGCGCGTGTAGATCCCCTCCGGTCCACGTGTCAGGTTGTTGTCCTCTTCGTATCTCTGGTAGACCACGTCCGGACCGCCAGGCGCGGGCATGAACATCTCGGCCCAGGGAGCGTTGGGTGTGGCGTAGATGAAGTGCACGGCGTCGCGCTGCCCGCCGCCGTGGGGGATGACCGGGATGTCGTGGGCCGCCGCCATGTGAGCGATCTTGACAAGTTCGCTCATGCCGCCGCACCAGTGAATGTCGGGCTGCCAGATCTCCGCGCCGTTGACTCGCAGCAGCTGCCGGAAGCCGTATCGGGTGTAGACGTGTTCGCCGGTGACGATTCTCGTCGATGTGATCTGGCGGCGGAGCCGTCCGAAGCCCTCGTAGTCGTCCGGCGGCAGGGCCTCCTCGATCCAGTACACGCCGTACGGCTCGAAGGCCTCCGCCAGTTCAATGGTGTAGCGCTCCGTCAGAGCCATCCAAGCATCCATCAGGACGTCGCCGTCGTCGCCGACCGCCGCCCTGGCCCGCTTGACCAGCTCGACATTCCTGCGAATGCCCTCCCTGCCGTCCGCAGGCCCGTACGGCAGGGCCAGCTTGAGCCGCTTGTAGCCGAACTCGACGTGCTGTTCAATGTCGTTGCCGGTGCAGTAGCACGGTATGCGCGGATGGATGCGGCCGCCCAGCAACCGCCAGACCGGAGCGTCCCAGACCTTGCCGGCGATGTCCCAGAGAGCGATGTCAACGCCGGAGATCGCGTTGACGACAACGCCCTTCCGGCCGTACGACATCGTGGCGCGCCACATGATGTCCCACAGGCGCTCGATGTCGAGCGGGTTCTCGCCCATCACGAGCCGCCGCAGATGGTCCTCGACGATGACCCCTCCCGCCGGGCCGCCCGGGCCGAAGCCCTTGATTCCCTTGTTGGTGGAAATCTCCACCCAGAAGCTGCCCGCCCGCGGGCCTGTCGAGCGGAAAAGGCTCCGCATGGGCTTGTACTTCGGGTAGATCGACACGGGGTTGGCGACTTCGACGCCGCCCGTCGACCAGGATCCGGGGGCCGGCTCGTAGCTCGGGACCGGCCGCTTCCGACGCATCCTGACCAGGCGGACACCGGTGACCCGCAGGTCGTCCTCGACCTTGCCCAATGCGGGAAGGGCGACCGGAAGCGCGGCCGCCGGCGCCATCCCCAGAAAACTCCGTCGATCCATCGCATCTCCTTCCTGTGGACACCCGGAACCGGGCCCCACGGCAGCCGCCAGTCCGCGGCCTGCATCAAGGCTATCACGCAGCCCGGTTTGGTGTTCCCACAGCGGGTTCGCCGGGCTTCCCCCCTGGAAGCGCCTCACCGTGCTACCTTGATCGGCGATGAAATCCCGACCCGCATCGATTCCCGCCTTCATTCTTCTGTGCGCCGGAGTTCTCAGCGGTGCGGCCGACCGCCCGAACATCGTCTTCGCCATCGCCGACGACTGGGGCTGGCCGCACGCGGGCGCATACGGCGACAATGGCGTCAGCACCCCTGCGTTCGACCGTCTTGCCCGCGAAGGGGTGCTGGTGGAGAACGCCTACATCTCATCGCCCTCCTGCACTCCCAGCCGAGGAGCGATCATCACCGGCCAGCAGTTCTGGCGGCTCGGTCCGGCGGGCAACCTCTGGAGCCTCTGGCCGTCGACGTTCCCGGAATATCCGAAGCTCCTGGCCGCCGAGGGCTATTTCGTGGGCAGCTACCGCAAGGGCTGGGGCCCGGGCACCCACCCGGACACGGCAGTCAGCCCGGCCGGCAGGATCTTCCGGAGCCCGGAGGCCTTCTTCGATGCGCGGCCGGATGGCATGCCGTTCTGCCTCTGGTTCGGCGCAAGCGATCCGCACCGGCCTTATCGGAAGGGGTCCGGCGCCGAGAGCGGCGTCAAGCTGGAGGATGTCCATCTCTTCGACCACTTCCCGGATGCCGAGGAGATCCGGAGCGACATTGCGGACTACTACTTCGAGGTCCAGCGGTTCGACAGGGACGTGGGTGCCCTGCTCGACCTGCTGGAGCAGGCAGGGGAGCTTGACAACACTCTGATCGTGATGACCGGAGACCACGGCATGCCCTTTCCGCGGGCCAAAGGCAACCTCTACGACTCCGGAACGCGGGTGCCGATGGCGATCCGCTGGAAGGCAAGGATCCCGGGAGGCAGGTCGATCACGGACTTCGTGTCCACCACCGACCTGGCGCCGACGTTCCTCGATGCGGCCGGGCTCCAGGTTCCGCCCGAAATGACCGGAGAATCGCTCCTGGAGATCCTTGCGTCCGACAAGTCCGGCCGCGTCGCAGCGGATCGCGACTCGGTGATCTTCGGCCGGGAGCGTCACGTGGTTGCCCAGGAGGCGCCGAACCTCGGCGGATATCCGGCCCGGGGGATCCGGACGGACGAGTATCTCTACATCCGCAACTACAAGCCGAACCGGTGGCCCGCAGGCACGCCGGACCATGAGCGGGCACAGGAGCCGAACGCCTGGCTGGCGGACTGCGACAACAGTCCCACCAAGTCGTTCCTCTGGGAGCACCGCAGCGATCCTGAGCTCAAGAAGTACTACGACCTGTCGTTCGCCAAGCGGCCGGCCGAGGAACTGTACGACTTGAAGTCCGATACGGGCCAGATCGTCAACGTGGCCGGGAATCCGGAATACGTGTCGATCCGAAAGGCGCTGGCCGTCAGGCTCGCACAGGGCCTGGTTGCGACGCGCGACCCGAGGATCGAGGGACGCGGGGACCTGTTCGACTCGCAACCCTACCTTGGCGGGTCTCCCAGGTTCCCCGGGCGATAGGCACTATCCGCCTTCCGGCGACCGCGCCGCCACTCTGCCCCGGCCGGGGAGCAGCGCGATGCAGCCCGCTCCGGCCATGCCGATCAGGAACGTCACCAGCAGCGCGAGGTCATAGCTGCCGGCGCTGTCGTGCATCCCGCCGACGAAGAACGGCAGGGTTGCCTGGCCGACCTGGCCGAACGGCCACACAATGCCCATCACACGGGCCAGCGTGCCGGTGCCGAAGAGCTCGGCGGCCATTAGGGGAATCAACATGTAGTTCGCGCCCAGGCCGAAGCCGAATGCCATCCCGAACAGGTACGTCATCGACGGCTGGTCAATCACGAAGAGCAGCGGCACCGGCAACGAGACCAGCAGGTAGGCGGCGACCATGACCAGCTTCTTGCGCAGGCGGTCAGCCAGCCAGCCCGTGATGACGCGGCCGGCCAGGCTCGACAACAGGATGACGAAGGTCGTGTCCGCCACGAGTTCGGCGGCGAGCCCGGCGTCCAGAAACAGCAGCTTCATGTGCTGATTGACGGCACCGATCGCCGCGATGCTGAGGAACGAGCCGAGGGCAATCAGCCAGAACGGGCCCAGCTTGAGGAGCCGGCCGAACGTCAGGGACCCGGAAGTCGCCTCGCGCGAGACTTCGGAGGCGGGTTCGGGCGCCAGACCCTTGTCCGCCGGCCTGTCCCGAACAACGAGCAGGGCGATGGGCACGACGAGTAGGATAAGGCCTCCCATGATCTGGAGGGCCGAACGCCAGCCGTATGCCTCGATGAGTGGCCCGGCCACGAATTTCTGGGACATCGCCCCCCCAAGGCCAAGGCCCAGATACGCAAGCCCCATGGCTTTCCCGCGATTCCTGCTGAACCAGTTTGCCAGCAGAACCTGACTCGGCACCGGACCCGAGTACACGAATCCGACCATAACGAGGCACCAGATCATGCGGTAGGCGGTCAGTGAGCCCTGCATCAGGCCGAGACAGTTCAGGGCCACGGCGAATGAGGCGGCCCCGAAGATGATCAGCTTGCGGGGGCTGAATCGATGCACTAGGAGTCCGCCGAGGGGCAGCACCAGCAGCGTCGAGAGAAAGAACCCGGAGGTGGTCTCAGCCCGGCTCCAGCCGAACTCCTCGATGTAGTGGTCGTAGAAGAACGGCATGGCGTACATCGGCATGCCGACGGTCATGGCCAGAATGAAGAAGCACGAGGCTGCGATCAGCCAGCCGTAGTATGGGCGGTCCTGCATGGTGCGGTCCGAGTCTAGCCCAAGCGCGGTTCTGGTTCGGCGACGAGCGCTGCCCAGTCCGCACGCGGACCGCGGCAGGGCGGCAACAGCCCTCGGCGCGGAATGCTCAGGTGCGGCCGCCGACGGCGACCGCCCGTCGCGGGGCGTGGGCCTCGGCCTGGATTCTCCGGCCGGCGGTGTATGCGTGGAGCATCCGAATGAACTCCGGCATGTACAGGTGCTGGTCGAACCAGCCGCGACCGCTGACCATGTTGCCGGAGCGGACGCAACCCTCGTCGACGAACGTCGCACCGCACACCTCGATGTCGAACTGGCACTTCGGAATGGTGGCCATGCGCTTGCCGGCGATGACATTGGCGGTCGCCACGATCTCAGCCCCGTGGCAGACCACAGCCACAGGCTTGTCGTGCGCGAAGAAGTGTCGCACGACGCGAATCAGATCCCTGTCGTAGCGAATGTATTCCGGGGCGCGACCACCGGTCAGGAACAGTCCGTCATAGTCGTCCGGATCAAGGTCGCGGAAGGCGACGGTGGCCTCGAGGTGATAGCTGGGCTGCTCTCTCGTAATGTCCCAGCCGGGAGGGATCTCGTGCATCACGAGCGGATAGACGCGGGCGTCGGGTCCCGCAACAACGGCTTCGTATCCGTCCTCCTGGACTCTGTAGACGGGATAGAGCGTGTCCATCGCTTCGGCGGCGTCGCCGATGGTGATCAGCACCTTGGGCATAGCGGTCCTCCTTCGGTCCTCGGGCTACCGGACTCGTTCCTGGCGGCACCGACAGGCCGATGACCTGCCGGGAGTGCCACCTGAGCGACATTCTGGCACAACTCCGCCGTGCAGGCCGGAAGGCTGGCGGACCGGTCTTCTCGCTCCTCGCGCGGCGCTGTTGCCGTTCCGCCCGCGCACCAGCCGGGCATGTGCGAATCGCCTCGTCCGGAGTTTCGCCTCCCGACCGCCGGCGATCGCCGGAACCCGACGGCCTGCATCTGTGGGAGAATGCCACGACGCGACTAGGGACGGCTCGCCCGAACTCGGCTGCCTGCCTGAGCGCGACCGTGTTGCCGTTCGCACGGCGATGCTCGGGAATCCGAGGCGCGAGGATCAGCGATGAACAGGAATCGATGGATCCGAATCGCATTCGGACTGATCATTCTGGCTCTCGGGTGCAGACCCGGCCCGACGGAGCCGGAACAGCGCACCGTCCATGTGATCACGTCGGGCGGCTTCGCCGCCGCCTGTGACGTGCTCGGCCCCCGATTCGAGGAAACGACTCATGTCCGTCTCGTCAGCGAATACGGCGCCTCGATGGGTGGCGCCGTCGACTCCATTCCCGAACGTCTGGCCCGAGGTGAGCCCGCCGACATCGTGATCATGTCGAGACCCGCTCTCGACGCACTCGTCCAGCGTGGCGACGTGGTCGCGGACAGCCGAGTCGATCTGGCGGATTCCAGGATCGGAATGGCGGTCCGGAGCGGTGCGCTGCGGCCGGACATCACAAGCCCCGACGGCTTCGTTGAAGTTCTGCTTGCAGCGCAATCCATCGGCTATTCCGCCAGCGTGAGCGGCACCTACCTGTCGACCGACCTCTTTCCGCGACTTGGGATCTGGGATCGTCTCGAACCCAAGAGCGTCCGCGTCGTGAGTGAGCGCGTCGGGAGTGCGGTCGCCCGCGGCGCGGTGGAGATCGGATTCCAGCAGATCAGTGAGATCCTGCCAATCGAGGGGGTGGACTATGTTGGCCCGATTCCGCAGGAGTACCAGAAGGTCTCCACGTTCTCGGCCGGCCTGACCGTGCGTGCGAACAATCCGGATGACGCCCGCGCGCTGCTGGCCTTCCTCTCGTCCGGGAGTGTCGCGGGAGCGATCGCCGGTAGCGGGCTTGAGCCAAGGGTGCCGGTCCCGGCGGCGACGAGCCGGGATTGACGAGGCCGCCAACGGAGGATTCCACATGAACCGACGCGAGTGGATGCGCGCCGGAATGGCCGCACTTTTCCACGGAATGGCCGGTCGAGGGCGGGCGTCCGGGGCTGCCGTGTCCGAGGATCTGGACCAGTACGGAGGCTGGACCGGCAGACAGTTCGAGTCCACAGGATTCTTCCGGGTGGAGAAGGATGAGCGCTGGTGGCTGGTGACACCGAACGGAAACGCGTTCCTCAGCTTCGGCGTCAATCATCTTCACCCCGACTGGTGGCGGCAAGACTACAACCGAGACGCTTGGAACGAGCGGCTTGGCGTCGTCCGCCGGGACCGAAACGGATTCAGGACCGCGCTGCGAGCCTGGTTCCTGCAAACATGCGGCGATTACGGCTTCAACAGCGTCGGAGTGCATAATTCGCTGGATCTCGTCAACACTCCGCGGCCTTCGATGCCGTATGTCCGGCCGATCAGTTTCGTGGACATCCCACACTGGCAGACCGATGTCCCGGACGAGAACTTTGCCGATGTCTTCTCCGAGAACTTTGTCGGCCGCTGCGACCGGATGGCGAGCGAATTGGCCGCCCCGGCGCGGGACGATCCGCACCTCATCGGATACGCCATGACCGACTGTCCGCTGCTCACGGAGGAGGACTGTCGCGAGCGTCCTGACGTGATCGGCGGAGCTCGTCGGAAGTCCCGAATCGGCTGGCCGCGCAGACTGCGGAACCTGGGTTCGGAGGCTGCCGGAAAACTGGCATACGTCGAGACCGTGCGGGAGGTCTACCGTGACCGGATTGCCGACTTCAACGCAACCTACGGCACTGAATTCGGTTCGTTTGCCGAGCTTGCAGATGCGGAGGCATGGCGGCCCGAAACCGACCTCTCCAACGCGAACGAGACCCGCGACAACGTGGAGTTCCTCCAGCGGGTCGTCGCTCGATACTACGGGACCGCGCGTGACGCCATTCGAAGGCAAGATCCGAACCACCTGTTTCTCGGCGACAAGATCAACGCGAACACCGACACGCTCGACACCGTGATTCCGGTCACAAGCACGTTCACCGACATCGTGTTCTATCAGATGTACGGCCGCTACGAGGTGCAGGAGCCGGGATTGGACCGCTGGTCCAGCCTCGTCGACAAGCCGTTCATCAACGGCGACTCCGCATTCACGATGATCACCGAAACGATGCCGCGTCCCTACGGGCCCGTGGCCGACAGCCTGGAACAGCGCGTGGACTGGACGGTCGAGTTCTTCCGGAGCGCCTTCGCCCGCCCGGAATTCGTTGGCTGGCACTACTGCGGTCTGATCGACGGCTCGCAGCTGGTCTCGCGCAAGCAGGACCGCCAGCACTCGGGACTGATCGACGGGTACGGCAGGCCCTATCCGGGTCTCCAGGAAGCGATTTCGGAATGTGCGGGCGAAATGTACCGGATTGCTTCCGGTTCGCATTGAGCGCGGTCAGGTCGCTCCAACAAGGGGAATCGCTGCGCGGATTCGCCCAACACGAGCGTCCATGAGCCTTGGCCAGTGATTGCGGACGTTCACGCCCGAACGCCTCCGGCGGAGTCTCGTCGAGCGATCTTGAGGGGCCTCTCGGCGTCAGCGAACTCCGGAACGGAATCGAAGTCCTGTCAAGCGCGAAGCCGGCATCGTCAGCGGAGCGGACTTCGCCAGCGGAGACCCGGAAACCGACTGAAATCGCTGTCGTTCGAGTGGACTTCGGCCTGATACTCCATGGCAAGTGCGGAAATGTGGGCGTCAGTGACGAGGTTTGCGCCCACGCCAGCGGTTTCGAGATTCCGTTGGAGCAGTTTCAGGTGCTCCGTACCCGGGTTGATCGGCGAGACATGTGCAAACCGAAGCCAGTCCCCGACGTACCCGATGGCGTCTGATTGCGAGACGGGCGATGTCAACACCCGTAGACACGTGACCAGTCGTACGAACCCCGTCGCGCCAGCCCACGGCACACCGGCTCTCTCCTCGCCGTTGACCAGACTCTCCCGCCGGCGCCTTGCCGCTTCATGGCGGGGCGCGCCGTCGTTGTGAGCGTAGACCGGAGGGTTGACTTCCGGCAGCATCACCGCCCGTCCTTCCGGGTGAAGCCCTCCACATCCACGTCATCATTCAACTGATTGAGCCTCAGCGGATCGACGCCTTGGACAAGTCCGCTGTGATTCGGGATGACGCGGAACGTCGGCAGTTCCGACCTTTGGGACGCGCGCGCGATGCCTCGCCGCAAGACATCGTTCAGCACCTGATTGAACGGCCTGCCTTGCAGTCGGCTCTGCATCTTCAGAAAGTCCGCCACATCATCATCCAATGTCAACGTCGTCCTCATTCAGGCATCATCATGCTCTCCCGATGCCATGTCAAGACGACCGTGTAGGCGGGGGCATTCTCCGTCTGTTGTGGCTTGGACCGGAGATCCCGTGCCAGACCTTCCCGACACGCTGGCCCTTAAGCATCTTCGCGAACGGCGGAAAGCAGTCTCGAGTGCTTCCGTTTGGCTGCGGCCGGTGCGAATCGGAGCGGAATCCCGCCGAGTCGTCGAGTCAGCCATGAGGCCTCCCGCGAACCTCACCCGGCCATGTCCGGCTTCAGGCACGACCCGAACCAAGCTGCGTCCTTGGACCGGCAGTCCCGCACTGCGATCAAGACCCGAACCTGATTGCGGATTCTTCCAAGCTGAAGGCTTGGAACCCGTCGTGTTGTGCCGTGCCCAACTCCCAAAGCGTCCCGTTCGATCTGACCCGGCCGGTCCGGGGATGGACAGGTTCCCAAGGCGTACGATCAAGGCGAGTGAGAATTCGGTGACACATGACAGTCAGCCGTGCGGTTGAGCCCCGGGCCCGGTGAAGCTCCCGGCCGGTCTCGCCGGGGCGTCAGGTGTAAAGTGGCGACACTCGCGGACCGGAAGGGTCGCAACTCGCGACGGCACAGCCTCGTTCGGACGAGAAACACTGCCGTTGAATCCGTGGATCGCGGAACTCGCCGGAGACCGGCGAACAGCAAAGTGCGACACTACTCATGCAAACATTGGGGGTAGCGACAATGACGAGCCAATCCAGACGAAGCTTTCTAGCGGCAGCCGCAGGGCTGACAATCCATGGCTGCTCACAGCCGGAGTCCGCTGATTCCGGTGCCGAGCCTGTGCCTGTGGAGGCACCCATGAAACTCTCTCTCTCGGTGCGGGTTGCGGAATCCTTCTCGGACAAGCGCAATTCGGAGCTGACTCTGGACCAGCTGATCGCGATGGCGAAGAACTTCGGCTATGAGGCGCTTTGCATGCGGGCTTCGCAACTGGGCACGCACTCGCCGCCCGAGCAGGTCGCCGAGGCTCGCGAGAAGATCGACGAGGCCGGCTTGGCGGTGTCGATGGTCACCGGCGACTTCGCCGTGCCGAGCAACAACGAGGAGGGGCCGATGCTGCTGCGCAACATCACGCCGTACCTCGATCTAGCGGACGCTCTCGGCTCCAGCCTCATCCGGGTCTGCATGAAGAAGGACGAGGACATCGAATTCGCGCAGAAGTCCGCAGACGAGGCGGCAGAGCGGGGCATTCGGCTGGCACACCAATCCCATTGCGCCAGTCTGTTTGAGACTGTCGACGGCTCGTTGCGGGTGCTGGAGGCGGTGGGGAGGCCCAATTTCGGAATCATCTACGAGCCGGCCAACTGGTTCATCGCCGACGAGGACTACGGCATCGACGCGATTCGCAAGATGAAGCCGTACCTGTTCAATTTCTACATCCAGAACCATCGGCTGACACCCGATGGAGTAACCAATGTCACGACTTGGAAAAAGGGACCTGTTCCCGTCGACCACATCGGCGTATGGGAGGAGGGCGGCATTGATGTCGAGGGCGTCTTCGACGCCATGCACGAGGTCGGCTACGAAGGTTACATCACCGTGCATCAGGCCTTTGGCGATGTGATGCCGGTCGAAGAGGCGGTCCGCAAGAGCTATGAGCGCCTTCAGCCGCTTGCGGCTGCACGGACGGCATGACCCAGGCCCGGCGGCAGGAGTCCGCCAAGAATCACGGAGGCAAACTGATGTCCATCGATAGAAGGAGATTCATCATTTCATCCGGCGCGGCCATGGCGGCCACATCCACTGCCGGAGCAGCTCAGACACAGATTCGCGCGGCCGTTCTCGGCACGCAGCACGGACATGTTCGCGGCAAGCTGCAAGCCATGATCGCCTCACCTGACTACGAGGTCGTGTGCATCTGCGAGCACGACCCTGCCGTGCAGAAGCGGCAGGCGGCAGATCCGCTCTACAAGGGCCAGACCTGGGTCTCGGAAACCGAGCTGCTCAGCGACGGTTCGATTGATCTCGTGGTTGCGGAGTGCAAGCCATGGCAGGCCATTCCCTGGGGCCGGAAGGTGATCGCGGCCGGCAAGCACCTCCATCTCGAGAAACCGGCCGGAGACACCTACGAACCATTCAAGGAACTGGTAGACGAGGCCCGCTCCAGGAAGCTTCTCCTCCAGAAAGGGTGGGTTCTTCGCGGGCAGGAGGGGATCAATGCTGCCCTTCACGCGGCTAGGCAGGGCTGGCTTGGGGAGGTCCACCTCGTGCGAGCCACGATGAATTCCGACCGAGACCAGCCGCAACGAAATCTGGAGGCAAAGTATCCGGGCGGCGCCATGTTTGAGCTCGCGGGCCACATGATCGACCGTGTGCTCGAGTTCACCGGCCGACCGAACCAGGTGCACACCTGGCTACGCCACGACACGGGCATCGACGACAGCCTCAAGGACAACACGCTCGCCGTCCTCGAGTACGACGGAGGTCTCGCGACGGTGTCGACGACTGCGCGGATGTACGGATCCGGTGACCACCGGTCATTCGAGGTGATCGGCACGGACGGGACGTTCGTGATCCAGCCGCTCGGCGGGCACTCTCGGATGCAAGTCGCGATGCGGGAGCCGCACGGGCCCTACAAGCAGGGCTGGCAGACTGTGGACCTCGGGCCGCAGCCGCGCTACATCGCCGATTTTGTGGAGTTCGCGCGCGCATACAAGACCAAGACGCCGCTGAAGCACTCCTATGACCATGAACTGCTTGTCCATGAGACGCTGCTCAGGGCGTCTGGAATGATGTCGTAGCGGCAGGGAACTCGACGGGCCTGCCGAGCCAGGCCGGAGCGATCATGCACCGACGGGAATTCATCGCCGCACTTGCCGCCTCACCGCTAGCGTTCTCCTGCGGGCGCCAGCCAGAGGCACAGACGAGCGGCCTCAAGCTCTCCATCACATGTGACATGTTCCGCGGCAACCAGCGAGGGCTTCCGGTCGACACGCTGGACGGCAAGGATCCGAGGCCCGATCCCGATGTCAGCTACACGGCGGACGAGGGCCTTGCCCTGGCGAGGAGCCACGGATACGAGGGCTTCGAGATGTTCGACTGGCGGAACGGGGAGGAGCGGGCCGCCTACGCAGCCGCAAGGCGGAAGCACGCACTGGAAGCCGTCTGCATCACCGCCAACAAGGGCGTCCGAGCGCCGGGCTGCGGCCTGACGGACCCGGCCGAGCGCGAGGGCTTTCTTGCGGAAATCGAGAGCGCATCGGCCGTCGCAAAGGAGTTCGACTGCCACCGACTGGTGGTGCTTACGGGATTCGAGCGGGAGGGTGTACCGCGGGCGGAGCAGATGGCCAGCTGCGTCGAGGGCCTGCGGGCAGCTGTACCGATTCTGGAAAACGCCGGAATGACGATCGTCGTCGAGCCGATCAACACGATCGTCACGCGTCCCGGGTACTTTCTGGCGGGTGCGCGGGAGGGTTTCGAGATGCTCAAGCGGGTCGACTCGCCTCACGTCAAGCTGCTCTTCGACATCTATCACGTGCAGACCACCGACGGCGACCTCATCCTCCAGATCCAAGACAACATCGACTGGATCGGGCACTTCCAGATCGGAGACCACCCCGGGCGCATGCAGCCGGGGACGGGCGAGATCAACTACCGCAACGTCTTCCGCACAATCCATGAACTCCAGCAGGCTGGGCGATTCGGCGGCTATGCCGGCCTGGAGTACCACCCGAGCGTGACGCTTCCGCGCACGATGGCCGAAGTGAGGCAGCTGGCAAACTTCAGCTGAGCGAGCCGTTCCGCGAAGAACGTCTCGTGCGGACGTAGGCCATTCCGGGGCCACAACTCAAACCTCTGCGGCTGTTCGGATCAACATCCCACGGCCCGTCTCACGGCGTGGATTCCTCTGGGCGGAGAAAGCAGCTGGGCGTTCCGTAGCTCAGCACCGCCAGTCCCGGCCTTGCCCTATACGATGCGACAACGTAAGGCAGAGGCCCTTCCTTTGTCTCTTGTGCCTCCAAGTCCGTGTCTTCGGTCAGGCCACGCATCGTATAGGGCAGGGGAAGGACTTTTCTCGTTCGCGTTGACGACTAGGACCCGCTCGAACTCAAGCACCTTCACGCGGGAGCCACGGCGAGCCTGTGTTGGGAACGGCGAGTGCAGGGTCGCCCGGTCAAGGCTGCAACGCGAGGGAGACCAAGCTGCCTCGAAGTGCGTACCCGCCCGCTCGTCACGTACCGAGGCGGGCGGCGATCGCGGAGGCTGCGGCTGTGGAAGTCACGCGCCTTCTCCTCGGTATACAGCGGGTCATGGGTCGCGTCCACATCCGGAACGATCTCTTCCAAGACCGCCAAGTGCTGTTCCAGCAACAGGGCCACCAGTGGCGCGTCCAACCCTCGCGGATCGGACACGGTCCGAACGAAGCAATACTGCTCGACCAGCTGCGGAGCCAAACCGATTCGGTTCAGCGTCCTGAATCCGACCAGCAGATAGCGCTGGTCACGGTGGCCCATACGCCTTGGCACGGGGCTCGACGGTCCAGCCGGCCAAGTCAGGCGTGAGCAAGACTCTAGTCGCACGGCGTTTCAAGATCCTCGAGCGCCTAGCAGCCGAGCGCGAGCCCGGACAGGCACTGGGCGATCACTCTGTGCAGTCTGTGCAGGCAGCCGGAGGGATCTTGGTAATCGAAAAAGCAGACGATCCGCTCGCGATGGCCGATTCTTGGGAGATCGATTGTGCTACAGTGTGTTGGCGTGAAGTGTGCAGTTCGGGAAGCTTGTAGTTGCTTTGCAACAATGAGCTTGAGACGGCTTAACGCCTCATATTCAGCCCTCGTGGTAAAGGATCCGGGCTAGGCGCTAGTTTGCAGGGCGACCAAGCAATGTGATTAGTGGAGAAAGTTCGCAACATTTCATCATGAGAGATCCACAGAATGTCCGCGACCGTCAGAGAGAAACAAACTGGCTCACATACCCTACGCATGGTCGCTTCATGTTTCGCAATATCGGTCCGATCCACCACGCAGAGATGGAACTGGGCGACCTTACCATTATTGCCGGGCATAATAATACAGGAAAGACCTATTTGGCATACTCGATCTACGGCTTTCTTAAGTCATGGAATCAATCACCACATCTATACACTGACATCGCCTACAATCAGGATTTGAGTACATCCCAACCGCGGCCAACATCCCAAGAACAACTATTGACTATTGACAGACTTCTCGCAACTACCTCCGTGGAGGGTCATGCGAGAGAATCCATGAGTGATGAGCAGTGGAACCGGGATCGCCGAACTATTTCTAACGAATTCTCGCGTCACTTTTCTAAGGATATCTTACCGGATATCTTTAGTGTCTCACCCGAAGTATTCAAGAACTCATCGGTCACTATCGATCTATTCGATACATCTATATCGGAGATTAGATCGTTGCAAGTTCTACCATCAGGTTCAAGGATGTACTTTTCTATCCGTGACCATTCTATCACACTCCAAAGTGAAGGTCGTAAGCAGCCGATTGACACGATCTCTAGCTACCAATACATGCGTGATTACTATATCAAGACACTGTTTCCGGAGTTTCAACACGAGACTACAGTATTTTCATCTGAGCGGTTTAGTATTTCTCTATTTTACCGGGAACTTGATTTTACAAGGAATCACCTTATCAGCTTGATACAGAGAATTCGACATCGCAATAGTCGTAAAGGCTATTCAGATCGCATACTCTCTGATCTAATTCATACGGGGACGAGCCAGTATGCACGTCCGATTAGAGACAACATAGACTATACACGGAGTATTCCAGATGCTCTAAGAAAACAAAGTGATGTATATGGCGAGAAGTTGCATTCGGAGATTGAGCAGATAGTGAAAGGATCTTTCGTTAGTGAAAAGGGAGATCTGAGATTCAAGTCGACATCTGATCGTAAGCAGAAATTTGATCTTCCGTTGCACATGGCTTCATCTTCAGCACGTGGAATGTCTGATCTCTATTTCTTTCTTCGTCACGTCGCAAGATATCATCAGCTCTTGATAATTGACGAACCAGAGAGCCATCTTGATACTGTCAATCAAGTGCTGCTTGCACGGCTCCTGTCTCATTTTGTAAGATCAGGCATAAGAGTCTTGATTACTACCCACAGTGATTACCTATTGAAGGAGGTAAATAATTTAATTATGTTGAATTCTGAATTTAAGGATAAGGAGGAGATTATGCAGGATCTAGAGTATTCAAAGCATGATATGCTTGATCCGAGAGGGATACGAGGGTATATTGCTGAGGATCGTAGTTTAACTCAGTGTAAGATCGATGAGTATGGCGTGGATTGGCCGGTATTCGATAGCACAATCGACAAGATTAATCGGACATCTAATGAACTTTCCTACAGAATTAGAGGACAGACAATAGATTGATGGTTTCACTAGAATCGGGCTTACAGGCTGTCATGAAGTCGACGGTAATCGTCAGAACCTCCAACAGTGACAAGATTATGCTTTGTGAACGCCAAGCACAGATGTCTGTGGAAGTGACTTCAGGTCGCATTCGGGTAGCTGCGTTGAATATGAGCAAAATTCGTCACCTATCGGCAATAGTCGAGCATTCTGGATTGAACCGGGTCTGCGATTATCTATTGGTAGCTAGTGTTCATGGAACATGTCATGCTGTGTTAATTGAGCTCAAGAAGACTCTCGGATCTCGTGATAAATCTCGAGATCAGCTTAGGAGGTCACTGCCAATAGTAAAGTACCTGGTGTCAGTAGTAGAGGTCCAATATGAACAAGATATTACCGAATTGGAAATCAGCTACGTGTCGATTTTCGAAAGAATCAGTCCTCGATTCGATAAACAGCATCTGCGAGTGCCCAAACGGAGTCTGATCGAGAGTGAAGACTGGAAATCGATCAAGATCAGGAAGTTTCTCGGACCTCGACTATATCTTGAGGACTTGATATCGGCTGCGGTGCCGGCATCACCCGATTCAACGGCTGGTCGGCGAACTTGAGGCAGACTTTTCTACTTTGCCATGCTATCACCTAGCAGTGAGGTGCGCGGGTGTTGGCAGCCTTGCTTCGATGTCTTCCCAAGCTTCTAGAGAGACCGGTGCGTTTCAGAGGTCAGCGCGAGAGTGGCGGGCGAGGATCCCGTGAATGTCGCCCGGAGTCGTCGAGACATCCCAAGCCCAGCGTCCGAATCCGCCATGGGTGTTGACGGCGTTCACCCATTCCGCCAGGAAGTTGCGCTTGGTTCGGTCACGGTCGGTGTCTTGGCCCTTGGTCTCCAGCACCAGCATATCGCCCGACATAAGACGGATCAGGAAGTCCGGACGGTATTTCCGTACCACGCCTCGGTGGACGTAGAAGACCTCGAAGCCGAGATGGTCATTCTTCACCCAAGCGTCAACTTCCGAGGCGTGATCGAGCTCGAAGGCGTCCGACGCTTCCCACGTACTGTCGTAGACGCAGAAGTTGATGTGGCTGCGGGCCGCGGGCGCACACGGCTTGCCTGTGAACCAGGTACGCATGTCGCCAGTGGCTCGGATCGGCCGATCCCGGTCGAAGACGGGCTCGAGTCTAGCCGTGTTCTCGTGGCGAATTGCTTCCCAAATGTGCTGCACCACCTTGGCCATGTTGAGCGTGATGACGAGACGGCGCTTCAGATCGTCTAGGCCGAACAGAGAGGGAGAAATGTCGATCTTGCCTGACCGGATGAACTGTTCAACGAGCCGTACAAGTTGCGCAAGCAGAAACGTCCGGTCTCCCGGCCAGTTCTGCTGCATGTTGTCGTACACGTCTCGGGCGGTCTCGAAGACGATGCGCTGAGTGCGAAATTCGCGGGCGAGGTCTTGCAGATCTATGGAGTTGATCTTGCTAGTGTCAGGTTTGCCGTCGATCGTGGGGGCGAGTTCCGCGAGCTTCGCGGTTTGGGCGGCATCGAGTTCCAGAGTGCTCAGGCGATTCCAATCGAGGGACAGGCGCGGGCGGTAGGTGTGGTTGATGCGCACAACGTTGGGCCAAGAGATTGCGAAATCCTGCTTCGCCGATACCGGCTCGATCGCGGTCTTGGGGGGCGGAGGCGGAGGCGGGCCGTTCTCCCGGCCCTCGTGAGGCAGGAAGGTGAAGGGCACGCCAAAGACGTTGACGTGTTCCGACTCGAACAGTCCTGTCGAGGGATTGACGTCGTAGGACGTGCGGCGAAGGCCTCGTCCCACCACCTGTTCACACAGAAGCTGGCTCGTGAAGGCACGGAGGCCCATGATGTGGGTTACGGTCTTGGCGTCCCATCCCTCCGACAGCATCCCTACCGAAATCACGTTCTGAATCCGCTCGCCCGCGTGTCCAGGCCGACCCACGGTATCCACCTGGCGGCGCAACAGTTCGGCCTGCTGCTTCTTGGTCAACTTTCGACTGCGGCCATTTGACGACGTGGTCCGCGCATCTTCAGTCGCGATCTTGGCGATTGGCTCCTCTGCCGATTCGGCCGTCGCGAGAACCTTCGAGTCAATATGCAGCGTGCGTTCTGGGTCACAGAGTTCGTCGATGCGAACGCGGTTGCGGTCGAACGCGTGCTTGATCCGGGCAGCCGTCTCGGTGCGGTTGGCGACGGTGATCATCACGGGGGGCGTGGCGCTGCCCCGTTTCTCCCACTCCTTTGCGGTCTCGCGCCAGTCGTAGCCGAGCAGGTAGTATCCGTTCGTCACCAGGTCCGGCAACGGCTCTTCCGGCTTGGCCTTCCGGTTCAGGTCGTCCTTGACATCGGGGTCGTTATAGATGTGGTAGAGGCGTGACTTGTAGGTCTTAGCGTCAGGAACAGCGTCGTCGCGGATCACCACTCTGGGCGTCTTCACGAGACCTGACTCGATGGCGTCGTTCAGGCCGAAGTCGCTCACGATCCAGCCGAACAGCGCCTCCTCCGGATTCCGCCTGCCCGACGGCACAAATGGCGTCGCGGAAAAGTCGTAGCAGGTGAGAATGCCCCGCGCACGGTGAATGCGGTCCAACCCGCCCACCCACTTTGTTGCTTCCTCGACGGTGCTCTTGGTGAGACCCCTGGCCTTGCCTCCGGCTGGAACGCGCCATGCATGATGCGCCTCGTCGTTCACGACCAGCAGGTTCCGCGCTCTCGCCATCTCGCCGAGCACGTCCCGGACGTAGGCTTCGTTGCTCTTGGCACCGCGCTTGTCGACGCCCCGCTTCTTGGCGATCCGTTCGTCCGTCTCCCAGTTGAGCGCGTGCCAGTTGCGGATCACAACCTTGCCCCGGCGCAGCTTGTCGAGCAGCGCCGGAGGCACGACGCGGAACGCCTCATAGTAGTTCTCGGTATGGGAAGGCCCGAGAACGGCCAGGCGGCTCCTAACCGTGAGGCCGGGGGCAACCACAAGAACATTCTTCGCGAACCGGGCATCGCGCGGGTTCGCCACCTTATTGAGGACGTTCCACGCGATAACCATGGCCATGACGACGGTCTTGCCCGAGCCGGTTGCCATCTTGGCGCAGAGCCGCTTGAGTGCGCCACCATCCGAAGGGATGTCCACGCCAACCCGCTCGGCTGGTGGGGCTTCGGTGAGCCAGATGAGCGTTTCAGCCGCCTCCATCTGACAGAAGAAAAACCGTCGGCTTTCGAACTCCTCAGGATCGTTCCAGTGCTCGATCAACCGCTTGGTGATGCCCGTCACGCCAGGATAGCCCCTGGCCCGCCACGCACTGACGCGGCCTCGGATTTGGTTGACGAGTGGAATCTCACGGAACACGCCGGGATCGTCGAACGCTTTCGCGTCTCGGGACGCCACCACGTATCCCGCTGGCCTGCGACCATCCTCAAGATCAAACAGGCGCGTGGCCCTGTCATACCGCCAATGCCGGGTCGGCTCCACGTAGGGGGAGTTGACGATCAGCCGGTCGATGGTCGCTTGGGGCACTATCCTGCCTCCGGCGAAGCTAGGGGCTCCAATCGGTCTGTCAGGGCCGGACGGTGGTGGCGAACCGTATCCCAGATGAGCGGAAGGTCGATGGAAGAGTAGACATCGACGAGACGATTGCGCATGCAGACGATCTCCCACCGAGGGATGTACGGGTACAGCCGCAACGTGTCGCTGCCTACCTGCGCGGCAGCCTGGCCAACGATCGCCACCGAATCGAGGGCCGAGAGCTGGGTCCGTCGGCCCTGCGTGAAGTCTTCAAAGGACAGGTCTTCCGTGGAAGACAACGCATCGCGGGCGGCAATCGGCATGTCCAGCAGATAAGCCAAGTCTTTACGCGGCATAGACTATCCGCGCGGATCCTAGGATCGCCTTCCGGCGAATGTAGTTTCGGCTCCCCTTGATCGCTGGGCGATGCACCAGATCAACCCTCCGGCCGAGCAACTCGGCCAGTTCCCGCTCCATTTCGGCGAACCCGAACAGGCCCGGTGTCCGTTGCGTTCTGAACCGAACAAGGATGTCGATGTCGCTGTCCGGCCCGAAGTCATCGCGCAGAACGGAACCGAACAGTGCCAGTTCCTGCAGCTGCCAGCGGTCGCAGAATGCCTCGATGGTGCTCATGGGCACACCGATTCGGGCAGCCAGCCGCTCGCGGTCTTCGATGGTTCGTGTTGTCGAGTCGACTGGGAGCTGCATTACACCAACTCCACGATCTTGAGGCTTTCGACACCCCGGTCATCCACGATCTTTACGGCCGCACGCTCGTGCTCGCCGGGCTCGAAGGGCAGCGAGACGGTGCCCCGGTAGGCTTCCATCCGAGTCGCGTCGATTTCTGCCTTGAGGCTTCGCGCCAGCTTGGCCCACCCCTCCTTGGCACTGGCCATCGGGAAGAACACCTGGCGAGGGAAGAGGCTTCGCCCGTCGTAGTTGGGATCGAGCATCCAGATGGCGATCCGGTAAGCGTCCCCGGACTCGACATTGCCGGTCTTGGTGTTGTAGTAGTCAAAGCCTTGCACCCGGACGCGAAACTTACCTTCGTCCTCGCCGTGGGAGACGCGCTCCAACTCCACATCGGGCTGGCCAATGAGCCAGAAGCTCTCGTTGCTCGCCCGCTTCTTCTTGAGGTCGTCGGTCAACAGGTCCGCGTTCATCTGCGCCTTGAGCAAGGTCATGCCGGGCCAGTTCGTCTCGTCAATGTCCTTTGAGGCCTCAGGGTCAAACTGGAAGGCCGCAAAGACTATGACGCTAGGTCGGGGAACCATGTGCGATGCTTCCTCGATCGCCCGCGCCACCTGCCGTTGCTCCATCGGCGCATGATCCGGGCCAAACGACACTACTGCCCGCATGCCAACGGCGGCATCACGCGAGACTAGCGCCGCAATTTCGTCAGGCTTCGTCTCGCCCTCGGCGTGAAGGTGTTTCTGGCCGGGCAACGGCTCCAAGCGAGCAAACTTGATGCGTTGGCCGGCCTTACCGCGAATGCCGGTCTTCAAGAGCTCGTCGCGCCAGTCTCCTTGCCGAATCGTGGGTCCGGTGCGTGCAACCGAGGTATCGGCCGGTAGCACCTCACCTTCGGCGACATCATCGATCTGGAGCACTGACGGCGCGGGGACGGCTTCAATGGTGAAGGGACCAGTGACGCGGGCCTTGGACCGGTCGGGTCGAGGCTGGTCGTACAGCACGACTTCAGCACGAGGCTCATCGTATGCGAGCGTCTTCGCCGAAACCCTAGGAACGCCTCGGTACCGAAACCCGCTCCCAACCCCCTCATCGGGACAGGCCAAGTCGTAGTACTCAAAGTTCGCCGTCATGAGGCGCTGTTTGGCCAACGCGGTCGCTACACGCGACGTGTCACAGGTGATCCAGCGCCTCCCCCATTGCTCCGCAACGTATGCGGTGGTTCCGCTACCGCAGGTCGGATCGAAGACTAGATCGCCTGGGTCTGTGGTCATCAGGATGCAGCGCTGAATTATCTTGGTGGCCGTTTCAACCACGTAGCGCTTTCCAGAGGGCGACATCGGCGCGGGCCAGATGTTGTTGATTCTACGTCCGGGAACTTCTTCTTCATACTTCTTCCAACTGAGTGATCCTTGGCCCGTTTGCGCCCTAAGCCTGCCCAAGACGGCAAGCCTGTCAAGACCATCAACTGACACGCGCCATTGCTGGCCGTTGGGACATTGAAAGACGCGGCCGTCCCATGCATAGGGGTCGGATCGGCCGGTTGTTGAAGTCCCCCGAGACACCAAGGGCATTCGTCGAAAAATGCGTGCGCCTCCCGGCACGAAGCGGCTTGGGTCGAGCCGTTCATTGGGAGTCAGTGCTCGGCATGTCCCGTCCGCCAGTTCAACCATTGCATAGGAACTAAAGAACTCAATGATTTGACGCCGGGTGAGCGACTCATACAATTGCCGGTACTTGGACTGTTTGCGATCCTTCGCGTACCAGAGCAAATAGTCTGCGACCTGCGGCAGAGTGCTTGCCGAACTGCCGCCGGTGGTCGCGTAAGAGATGGTCGCCATTCGGTTTTCCGCGCCGAATATGTCGTCCATAACGACACTGACCCGATGGACGTTCTCGTCGCCGATCTGCACGAAACAGCTTCCTTTCTCATGCAAGAGTTCGCGTGCCAGCAACAGGCGGTCCCGCAGATAGGAGAGATAGGAGTGAATACCAAGTTCCCAAGTGTCGCGGAACGCCCGAATCTGCTCGGGCTCGGCCGTCAGATCTGCATCCCGGCGATCGGTCACGTCGCGGCGGTTTACAAATGGTTGGAAGTTGGAGCCGTACCGGATGCCATAGGGCGGGTCCATGTAGACCATCTGGACCTGTCCCCCCAAACCCTCCTTCGCGATCATGCTGTTCATGACCAGAAGGCTGTCGCCCGCGATCAGCCGGTTGGTCCAGTTGTGCCGGTGCCTGTAGAACTCGATGGCCTGGCGTAGGGGCGGGTTCTCCTCCGGTGTCGCGAACAGCGACATCTGCCGTTCGGCGCCGTTCCGCCTGCGTACTGCTTCGATGATCGTGCGCGGATCAATCCGCTCGTGGACATGCAGCGAGACCGTCGGCACCTCGAACGAAGTGTGCTCTGCCTTGCCGGACCAAGAGAGGTGAGGATCGAGATACGGATCATGGACGTAGGCCTTGTTGTCAGCGTCTCGATCCGTCTCCGGGGTGACCAAACCGACCGGCGGGTTGTTCACCCGGTTCTTGTCGGGATGCTCGTACGTGGCGATGTTTCGCCCCGCCTTGCTGCTTCGTCGCGCCATGATTGCCCTTGAGTGCCGGGCACCCGCCTGGATCGCCGGTGCCTCGCCGAATGCCTTCGAGAAACATAGCAAGTTTCGGTGGTTCCGTGCGAGCCATGAAGCGCCGGGTCTCGGCAGGTGACCGGATTCGCGCTAGCAGCCAAGCGGAGTATTGGCTTCACATGCCCGGCACGGTGTTGTCACACACGGCGATGTGCGGCGATCCAAACATCAAGACGCTTGGGCATCAGGGGAGCGGGGCGAGTCCCGCTCGCGAACTCCGCGGCGGCTTCCAAGGGATCGAAAGGGCGGGACTCGTCCTTCGCCGGCCCCAGGGTGCTACACGGGGTATGCAAGAACCGGTACGGCGTCACAAGCCCAACTCCCCCCATGCACAAAGGGGGCCAGGCGAACTCCTCGCCACCATGGGGGAGAGGACGCAAACGACGCATTCCGTGCCGACAGCCCGCAGGTCGGTTCGCATTCCAGGCTAGCCCGACGCTGCTGCCTTTCTCGCTAGAGTCGAAGGGCCATGAGCATCGAAGTGGAACACCGGGATGGGGTCTTCGTGCCCCTGCAAGAGGTCCGGTCACCCACACCCGGCGAGGTCTACCAAGTCTTCTCAAAGAGCGAGCTGAAACGGCTTTCGGCAGACGTCCGGTGGTTGCAGGGTTCGGAGCGCAGCTTCAAGTTCTGGGAAAACGAAGAGGATGCCGTCTACGACAGCCTATAGGCAGAGCGGCACTGTTCTCGTCTTCTTTTCCCCTTACCGATCTCACATTTATGCAAGAGACGCCCCGCGCTGACCGTGTTCCCAGATCTCTTCAAGGCCGGGGGAGGATCTCGTGCTGGCGGCCATTACTTTCCGCATCGTGAACGGCCCGAACGCGGTGCATCTCTGGCGCGGCGGCTTTGCGGAAGATGAGCTTCCCAAGGCATCGATGGTGAAGAAGATGAGGCTCTCTACGATTCACTTCTTGCTCGTTGCCAAGCGAATATGCGCTCGCGGGATCGAGAAGTTGGAGGAAGTCCTGGTGTAATTGCGCCGGTTCGTCTCCTGAGTCGGACGCGCTGGCCGGAGACAACGACCGGTCGCCCAGGATTCAGTGGCTCCCCTCGAAGATTTCTGTGCCGCGGCAGGTCGCCTCGACGGCCTCGGGCACCGCCGGGGAAACGCCTTGCCCAATCTCCTGAACTGGAACGCCGGTGGCCGCTACGTTGGGACCATTGGTAGTTCTGGCTCGGACAGCAGCACCGAGTCCATATTCGACCGCGTCCTGTATCCGAACCTGACAGGAGCCCCGTTCAGGCATCCGTCACAGAGCGAACCAACCGAGACTGTCCCGGCGATGTCGTCGAGTCTTCCTGCAGCGCAACCGAATCAAGGAAGACGCCGGAGGGCGAGCCAACGGCACATCCGAAGACGAGGTACCCGTCCTATGCTGTTCCTCTTGCCTGCGAGCTGACATGTGTAGTAGGTGGTCTTTCCCACCCGCTGACGGGATTACGAATCGTTGCCGAAGCTGTTAGACTGCTGCGGATGCGCCTCTCCATGGCCGTTCTCGCGCTTGTCCTCGTCCACGCCGCGCCCGGCCAGACGAGCCTGCCGAACATCGTCGTTGTGCTGGCGGACGATCTCGGCTGGGGGGATCCGCAGTCCTACCAGCCGGAATCGAAGATTCCTACGCCGAACATTGACCGGCTGGCACGCGAGGGCATGCGCTTCACCGACGCTCACAGTCCCTCGTCGGTTTGCACGCCGACCCGCTACGGGTTGCTGACCGGGCGTTACGCCTGGCGCACCTCGCTCAGGAGCGGTGTTCTGGACGGCTTCGGCCCGCCGCTGATCGAGCCCGACGAAGACACCATGGCCTCGCTACTCCGCCGCTCAGGCTACCGGACCGCTGCGGTGGGGAAATGGCATCTTGGGATGTGCTGGCTCGACAAGGGCGGTCGACCGGTTCCACGCAGAAGCGGCGGCTTCCGCCCCGGCGACGACATCGATTACACGGTCGAACTGCGCGGCGGCCCGCTTGACGTGGGCTTCGACACGTTCTTCGGCATTTCGGCTTCTCTCGACATGAGTCCTTACTGCTTCCTGAGGAATCGGTCGGTCGAGGCGCTTCCGGAGATCCCCGTCCCGTCCGCACGGGCTGACATATTCTCCGGCTTGGCTGCAGGGCTCCGGTCGAGGGATTTCCAAGTGGAGGAGGTCCTTCCCCGGCTGGCGGAGGAGGCGGCACGGATCATCGATCTCCATGCAGGCCGGGACCATCCCCTGTTCCTCTACCTAGCCCTGGCCTCGCCTCATCTCCCGATTGCGCCCGTTGGCGGAGCGATGAGCCGCGCGGGCCGTTACGGCGACTTTGTGTTTGAGACTGATCGTGCGCTTGGACAGGTTCTCGAAGCTCTGGACCGGACCGGCATGACCGAGAGGACGTTCGTCCTGTTTACGAGCGACAACGGCGGGCTTTGGCATTGGTGGGATTTCCGGGCCGACGACGATGGCGGTGCGGCGCCCCTCACTGCACGTGGTCGCTATGTGCGGGACAGAGGCCACCAGGGCAATGCCGAATTGAGGGGAACGAAGGCGGACATCTTCGAAGGCGGGCATCGCATTCCGTTCGTCGTGCGCTGGCCAGGCGAAGTGGCCGCCGGCACGACCAGCGAAGCCCTGGTGGTGCTGACAGACCTGTACGCGACGGTCGCCCAGATATCGGGTGCGGGCATCAGAGCGAACAGCGGCCAGGACAGCATTTCCCTCTTGCCTGTGCTTCGCGGCCACAGCAGGTCGGAGAGAACAACAGCGGTCCATCACTCCGCTCGGGGCATGTTCGCCATTCGGAAGGCGAACTGGAAGCTAATCGAGGGACGGGGCTCGGGAGGATTCACGCTGCCGAGGTCGATTGACGAGCCCGGCGGGCAGCTGTACAATCTGGCCGAGGACCCGCGGGAAACCAGGAACCTCTACACCCAGAGGCCCGAGATCGTTGCCGAACTGCAGGATCTGCTGAGGGCTACGGTCGAATAGCATCACCTCGCGTAGTGAACCGGATGCCTTCGGCCACGAGCCCGCTGGGGGACGCCCCATGCAGGACGGTCACCACCGGGTTCGCCGAGTCAGCACTATCAGGCCCACGCACTTGACCTCGATGCTCACACGGCCGAACTCCGGAACCCGGCCCGTTCACGCCGGCAAGCCCTTGGCCGCTGCGATCGTGGGCGGCAGCCCAGTGTCGGAATCCCGGTTCGCTGGAATCTGCCTGATGCCATGGGCCGCGACGGACGGCGGAGCCTGACCGCCCCCGCTGTCCCATAAGCGCTATCTTATGGATTCAGGTCGAAAATCGCTGGCGAGTTGAGGCCGTCTCTTGCGAGGGCGGTCAGACTGTTCCTCCGACATCGCCCGCCAGTCGGCGAGGGTTGCAGAAAGCGAGACCGCCGGTTCGATCGCCCTTCGCACCTGGTTCCGCACGAAGGCAAAGTTACGCCAGGTGCTGCGTGGACGTTCCCGGTCCCAGCAGGTACCCCCAGGGGGAAATGGCACTCGCGTGGTGGATCAGCTTCTCGACCAGCAGCGCCGCGAACAGCTTGCCGTACACCTAGGCCTTGGCGCTCTCGTCGTTGTACTTCGGCAGGTAGCCGAGTTCGGCCAGTGACTTGAACCGCTTGAACACCAGCTCCACCTGCCAGCCCCTGCGATACCGCTCCAGAACCTCCGCGGCTGACCAGTCGCGCTCCGGCACCGTGGTGAACAGGATGACGTACTGGGCCAGTTCCAGCGTGGCCGGCTGGACGCTCCGTCCCTTGCGGGCGGCCTCCTTGCGCACCTTCGCCAAGGCCAGCCGGATGGCCTCCTCGGTCTTGCGCAGGGCGCAGAGCCTTCCCGGCACTGCCGCGCCCTTGCCGGCCAGCACCTCAGCCGAGACGGACCCGATCACCCCAGGGCTCTGCAATGGCTGCATGGCTATTCTGGTCAAAACGAACGCTCAATCCGGTCCAATATGAACACCGGGCGGATGCCTGTCGGAGCGAAGCGACGCCTTCGCTTCAGGATGGACCTTTGTGAGCACCTCCGACAAGTGGATCCCTGACCGTTGTCGCGTCAAAGACCCTCACCTGTTCGCTATCCGTCCCCGCCGCCGCCACGCCTTGCTCCCGGAACAGTTCCACGCACAGTGAGTGCGGCCAGGTCCGCGACTTCCGCAATCGCTTCAGCAAGGCCACGTCCGACAGATCGGCCAGCCCCGCCCTCCGGGCCAGCACCACGGCCTCGCGCAACGAGTGGCCACAGCCGAAATGCAGCAGCAACGTGCGCAGCAGGTTGCTCGGCGACTTGTCCTTCCGCAGTTTCCTCAGCGCTCCCGTCTGGCGCAACGGATCCTCCCAGTTCGCAGGAAGGAATGACACGAGCAGATCCCAGTCTTTGTTCAACGGTTCCTTTCTTGTCGCACTCACTGCCTGCGGAATGGGTACAAACTACCCCACTCGAAGCATATCTCGCTAATCCTTAAATACCAATCAATAAGTTAGCATTTATAGGGGGGTATCCCCCGGACCCCCGGAACGGCAACGGTGCGCCATGAGCCCTGGACGCGCCGTGTGGCTGGAGGTCCGCGCGAGCGTGGCCACGTGGCCCGCCACGGCTCGCTCCCCACAAAGCGGGGCGGTCGACGCCACCAAGATCGTCGAACCGGGCTTGACTCCGGCTTGGCCGCCGTTGTCCGAGCCGCCACGAGGTGAGGCCGACAACCGGCGTCGCGGTACTTCGTTCATCCCAGCCTCTTGCGCACCTCTCCTTCTACGTCGTGCCATTTCGCTTCCCGATCATAGCCGGACGCAATCTCTTCAAGAAGACCGGCTACGAACGGATAGTCGAAGGCCTGCTCACTCGCTAGCCACCGGAATCTCGCGGAAAGGTGCCGTTCCGGCTCACCGTCTTCCCCTCGGTAGTGAACACCTCGCGCGTTGTAGACGCCGATGCAAAATCCCACTCCGATGTCATTGGCAGCCGTTCGCTCCAGCACCTCGCAGACCTCCGTCCTGGGCCAAAGCCCATCTTCGGGAACGGGATCAATGCGGGAGAGGAGTTGGCCGATCGTCTGGTCGCCGATGGCGGCGCGGTCGTGTTCCTCACAGAGCCCCCGTACTTCCGCGATCCAATTCAGCAGCGCTGTCAGGTCAACCGTGCCATCCGCGTCAGTTCCCGGGAGGTGTTTGACTCGATCCAACAGCTTGTAGGCTTTGGACGCAACTGTCGCAGCACGCTCGGGACCGTCGATGCGCCAGTCCGCCGGATCTTGGCCGTGGTCGTGACGCGGGAACGCGAGAGTCAGGGCTCTGAAGTAGAGCGCAGGCGAGGCAGCGATTTGCTTCTGTAAGTTGGGAAGGCAGTACTCGCTGTTGTCGATTACATCGAGGTACATGAACTCAAGTGCAGCCATGTCTTCGCGATTGACGCCGGCGCGCTCATTGAGTGATCTCAGCGCCTCATGGATGTCAAATGCGGAAAGCCAGTATTGGTCGGTCGGACCAAGTTTCTCTGTGGCTACGTCGTGCAGAAGCCGTCGGAGACGAGACGTCTCAACGAGCGACCAGTCTCGACGAGCCACCCAGAAGGCGGCGCGAGGGCGCTGAGCCTGGAGGAGGCGATCAATGAGTTCAGAAAGCTCCAACTCGTTGTACTGTGCCCATTGCGGCGTGACGTTCCCCCAGTACGCGTCCTCTACCTTCCGACCGGCTCGTTCGACTAGCCGCCAGGTATCTCCGCGAAACGGTGCGCACTGGAGCAACCGCACCATTCGGGTCAGATCGCCGCTTTCGATTACGCGCTGGAGCAGCAGGGTCCGCTCATCTTCCGTCAGTGTCCACAGGAATCCCTGTAAACAAGCGTCTACGCGAGTCGCTAGCTCGCCGGATACATCCAAGCATCGCTTGATAAAGCCAGCTCTTGCGCCGGGCGGCATCACTCGTGCCAACGAGGTCCCCACGATATCTCCTGCGGCCCCCTCAGAGAGAAACGAGATCACACCTTCCTGACTGTGGGTATCCCAAATCTCCGTAATCGCAACGCTCCGTTGCTCTCGAATGATCTTTTCACGATCCGAGGGCGACGAGTTCTGGTCCTCGACATCCTCGGACGAAGGCTCGATCCATCGGCGGCCAAAAAGCCACTGGTGCCTGATGATCATGTCCTGCGGCTCCAGACTCTCGAATGTCCTGCGTGCATTCTCGATGGTCGCGGCAGAGAGGTCCCCCACCTGTCCGTAACCTGTCAGGTACCACCGCCGGATTTGCTCCCGGAGCGTAGCCCGAGCGTGGTCATCGCCTTGAGCATGTCCCCAAGCGATGATGCGATTCCAGACTCGCGCCTGATCACCTTCCGGTATCCACGCCGCGTGTTGGACGAGGTCTTCCAAATGGCCAGCATCGAGCGCTGGCCAGTCATGCACGATATCCAGTACGTGGCGGGTGAACTCCCATCGCTCGCCGCGCGTCACCCCCCGACCGGCGCCCGTCGCGTCGCTACGCCAACGCGGCCGATAGCTGTAGTGCCCGATCTGGGATTTCCCGTCAGGCAACTGGTCCATGCATACCTGCCATCCGACGTCTGGAAACCGGCTAGCGAGGCCCTTGATTCCCTTCTGTCTATCTTCGAGGGAAGCGGCAGTTTGAGGTATCCACGAACGGTAGATGGCCTTGAGGCTGTGGATGGGCTTGTTAACCCAGTTGTCATCGATCGCGGTTCTCGACAGACGCCCGAGGATCATGGTCACACGTGCCAAGTGTTTCCAAGCCAAGGACTCCAAGGCCCACAGCAGTCCGGTCCGAGGACACCCCCTGAAAAGACCTGTGTCCGCTGGCTTGAGCAGGCCTAAAACGATTGGTGAACCGGCCCGCAGGTCGTCCTCGATCAGCTTGAGGAAGACCTCAGGTGCGGCTTCAGCATAACGCGGAAGGTCGCCGTCGTGGGACAGGAGCGTCTCCAAGGTCAGCGGAGTCAACAGTTTGCGAATCAGCTCCGACACTTCGCCTTCGATGTCCACGCCAAGCCGATTCAGAAAGAGGTTGTTGCCATGGACCGCCAGAATGACGAGGGTTTCGCAGATCCCACTGCGCAGAGCGGCCGAGTGGTCGCGTACCTTGCCGTAGAGCCCGGCCGCCCACCTCTGATCCTCCGGCAACTCAAGAGCCGGATTGGTTTCCGCAAGCACATAGCGAGCCACTGTGAAGAGACTTCGCAGGTCCGTCAGAGTGAGATGCTCGCTGACTGCAAACAGGGCGTCGATCTTCGAAACGACACCACTATGTTGCCCGGCAGCCCACACTGGACTGTCATCCAGTACCAAGATGCTGGCGATGTCCTTTTCGATCGCCTCGTAGGAGCGGTTGGCCAGCATTCTGACAACTCTCCGATCAGCTTGGGAATTGCCGTTCCACGCCCCCACCAGGGTCAACGGTATCAGGGCTCTTGCCGTAGCGTTCTCTTTCGCCCACGACGGGCGCCTGATGGAATCAATGTTCGAGAGCCGCCGGCGGAGGATGGTTGGTGACCGCCCGGATTCTCGTTCCAGTTGGCGGGTCCTGTCACGATCGATGCCCATCGAATCGAGTGCTTGGCCGAATCCTTCGTGGTTGAGAAGATCGAGAGCTATGTCCGGGTCCGACTGGACCGCGTTTCGCGGACGAACAGTCACACAGTGCAGTCGGCGGTGAACGGGGGCGAGTTCTCGTTCGCACTCGTCGCTACGGACTATCGGTAGGAAGCGTGTACGTGATGCGGCGAGGGTTCGCAGCGTGAAGGGAGAGTCGAATACCGCGGCTAGGTCGGCCGACCGCTTCAGAACGGCTTGGTCCGTTGATTCGGTCGCGAACTCGCGGAACAAACACGCAAGGAAGGCGATCGCTTCGCCCTTCGAATCGGCCGAGATCACGAACGGTCGTTCCGGTTCGCTCGTCAGCCAATCTGCGACCTTCCTGTGATATGCCACGAGAGAGGGCCTGAATACTTCAGGCGTGAGTCTCGGACTGCTCGCCACAGACCAACGGTCCCAGAAACTGTCCAAGGTCTCAACACCACTAGTGTCGATCTCAAGCTCCTTAGCAAGCCATATCTGAGCCGGGATCGACTGGGTGAGCCATGTCTCAAGGTCGCTCGCATCGAGCGCCTTCAACGCTTTCCAATGGCCCTCACGCTGTTTCGTGGCGGCCCAGTCGGCCGCGTCATCCCACTTGCGCGGTGTGACGAATACGAATGTCGTCTCCCTTCGATCCGCGAACGGCGTAGCGCGCCGAAGCGCAGTTCGGTAGTCCCGATTGGCCTTCTCAAACGGTGCTCGGCTCGTTCCGAACTCCCAGCACGAAGACCCCTTTGGGATCCAAGGAGTGGCCGAATCGGCCTCTAACATACCGTCCCATCCGTGCCGCTGTCCGTCGTCGTGGCCTGGAAACGTGACGCGGCTCAGACCATCGTGCGTCGAGACAATCAGCAGGCGGAGTAGCACAGGAAGTAGGTGGCGAGCGTCGATTTGGTCGGCCCATGCGTCGATTTGCCGGGACTTAATCTGGAGGAATGGTGGCACGTAGGGGCGAACCACGATCTCCTGTTCGTCTCCCAGTTGGCTTCGGCGATCAAACTCCCGCTGACGCTCCAGCAGTTCGTTTCTGTCCGCGCCAAAGGCCTTTTCCAAGCGCACGGCCATTTCCGATGACAGCGACGAGTTGCCGTTCAGTAGATTCGACAAGGCGGGTCTGCCGACTCCTAGACGCTTGGCGGCTTCCTTCACTGGCACACCTGCCGGGATGACGTGTGCTCTGATGAAGTATCCAGGATGCTCAGCTTCTCTCGTTTCTCGCGACATGATGGGAATCCTTTCCGCTACGCGAACTATGTGTACTGTGTCGCGCTACACAATACTATACATGAATTCCTGAAATGGCGCAAGGTTCTCCGTCCGAGGTGGAACTCGACCCCGCTTCTCGGCGCCGAGAGGGTGAACGGCCGCGGTACCGACCGGCCGCCCCAGCGGCCTCTGCGCTCGTGACGCGCACGCTGATCGTGCGGCTCCGGCGTTCCCGGCACGGAGCACGCTGCGCGGCCCCTTTGTGGCGCACGGATATCGTGCGGGAGTCCGGGGGATACCCCCCTAGGCGTTAACTTATAGATGATCCCGCTCCATAGTGCTTGGTCAGTTGCGGCTGGCGAGTGCGAGGGTTCTCTGCCAGTTCGGCCGAAATCGCTTTCCACTCGCGGAGCGTTTCCGCCAGCGGAACCGCCGGTTCGATGGCCCGTCGGACTTGGTTCCAGACGAACGCAAATTCACGCTAGGCGCTGCGCGGTCGTGTCTGGTCCCAATGCGTACCCCCAGGGGGAAAGTGTGCTCGCGTGGTGAATCAGCTTCTCCACCAGCAGCGCCGCCACGAGCTTGCCATACAGCCAAGCCTTGGCACTGTCGTCATTGTATTTCGGCAAGCAGCCCAGCTGCGCCAAGGACTTGAACCGCTTGAACACCAGCTCCACTTGCCACCTCGTGCGATACCACTCCAGCACGGCCTCGTCCGTCCAGTCGCGCTCCGGCACCGTGGTGAACAGAATGACGTACTTGGCCAGCTCCAGCGTGGCCGGCTGGACCCGGCGTCCCTTGCGGGACGCCTCGCGCCGGATTCTCGCATGGGCCAGGCGGATGGCCTCTTGGGTCTTGCGCAACGCGCAGACCCGCCCAGGCACCATGACGCCGGACTTCACCACCGCCTGCGCCGACACCGCTCCGATGACCCCCGGAGTCTGCAGCGGCTTCATCGACTCTACAAGATCGAGTGGTTTCCCGTCCTCTCGGGCCAGGACCAGCGATCCGCTGTTCACTCGTACCGTCACTCGGCCGCCAGCCTCGACCACGTAGTGGACGCCGTTCGCCGTCGAATACCCGCGATCCGCCAAGATGCAATCCCCCGGGGTGATCGGAAACTGCGTGAGCGACTCGCCCGTGCCTGCCCCTTTCGTCCTAGTCAGCTTGAAGTAATCGCACGTCAGCGACGGCAGGCGCACGCTGTAGTGGATGCGCCACAGCGAGCCGCTCCGGCCTGGCTCCTTCACGACCGTCGCGTCGAAGGCCCGCACTTCGAAGCCACCCCCCTCCGCAGCCGCCAGGCCCTGCTCCCGAAACAGTTCCACGCACAGGGCTTGCAGCCAGTCCCGCGACTTCCTCAGACGCTTGAGCAACGCCACGTCCGACAGGTCGGCCAGCTGGGCCCGACGGGCATGCACCACCGTCTCGCGCAACGAGTGGCCAGAGCCCACATGCAGCAACAGTACCCGCAGCAGATTGCCCGGGGACTTGTCCTTGCGCAGCTTCCTAAGTGCCCCTGTCGTCCGTGCCAGTTCCTTCCAGTTGTCCGGCAGGAAGGACACCAGCAGATCCCAATCTTCGTTCAGCGGTTGGGCCTTTGGGGCAGGTTCGCAAGCCATCGCACTAGGATCATATCCAACCAATCCCCGCTGTCAACTCATAAGTTAGCACCTACGCCCCGCCGTCCCCGTCGCTTGGATCAGGCGAGGATTTCGTCAACCACCCGGCCCGACACGTCCGTCAGCCTGAAATCGCGGCCCATGTGCCGGTAGGTCAGGCGTTCGTGGTCCAGACCCATCAGGTGCAGGATCGTGGCCTGCAGGTCGTGCACATGGACGGGGTTGTCCTCGACCTGGAGCGCAAGCTCGTCAGTCGAGCCCACCACCTGTCCTCCCTTGACACCGCCGCCCGCGAGCCACATCGAGAATCCGTTCGGGTGATGGTCGCGGCCGACCTTGTCTCCCACATGCTTGAGCTGACCGAGCGAGGTGCGCCCGAATTCCCCGCCCCAGACCACCAGCGTCTCGTCCAGCAGCCCCCTCTGCTTGAGGTCCTCCACGAGAGCGGCGACGGGCCTGTCCGTAATCTCGCAGTTCTTCTTCAGGCCCTCATCGAGGTTCGTGTGGTCGTCCCAAGAGGCGTGGGTCAGCATCACGACCCGCACGCCCCGCTCGACCATCCGGCGCGCCATCAGACAGTTGGTGCCGTACGCGTTGGTCGGCTCCTTGCCGATGCCGTAGCTGTCCATGGTGGCCTGAGACTCCCCGGAAAAGTCGAGGAGCTCCGGCGCCGATGCCTGCATGCGGAAGGCGAGCTCGTAGTTCGCCATGCGCGAGGCGACCTGCGGGTCTCCGCTTCGATGGAGCTTCTCCTCGTTCAGGCGGCGCAAGGTCTCCAGGCTCAGGCGCTGGGAGTCCCGGGACACCACGTCCGGACTGGACAAATAGAGGATCGGATCCCCGGACTTGCGGAACGGAACCCCTGCGTGCGTTGACGGCAGAAAGCCGCTCGAGAAGTTGGACGATCCGCCGCTCGCGCCGCGCCCGGAGCTGAGAACAACGAATCCGGGCAGGTTCTGGGACTCCGAACCCAGACCGTAAGTCAGCCACGCCCCGACGGTGGGCCGCCCGACCAGCGGACTGCCGCTCATGAGCATCGACTGGCCGGGATGGTGGTTGACCTGGCCGGTCTGCATCGAGCGAACCAGGCAGATGTCGTTCGCGACCCGCTGCAGATTCGGCAGGTAGTCGCTGAGTTCCATTCCGCTCTCGCCGCAGCGGGTGAACTCCCTCGGGCTGGCGAGCACCTTCGCTGTCGGCTTGATGAACGCCAGCCTCAGGTCTTTTGTCAAGGACGGCGGCAAAGGCTGGCCGTGCCAGCGCTGCAGGCCGGGCTTCGGATCGAAGAGATCCATCTGGCTCGGGGCGCCGGCCATGAAGAGAAAAATCAGGTTCTTCGCGCGCGGCGTGAAATGTGGCCCTCGCTGATCCTGGGTTCCGGCGGCGGCCAGACCATCGGACCTCAGGAGATGCGCAAGGCTGATGGTGCCGAGCCCTGTTGCACAGAGGTCGAGAAAGCTCCTTCGGGCCAGGACGCTGCGGTGCGTTTCGAGCTTCATTTGGCTTTACTCCCGAGTGATGAACTCGTCCATGTTCAAGAGGATGCGGCCGACGCCCACCCAGGCGGCCAGCGCCGTCGGATCGGACGGCTCTCGGATCCCCGCCGACTCGAACGGGAACCACTTGCGCGCCGTCTCCTCGTCTTCTTCGAGCATCGCGCGCTGGCGGACGAAGTAGCCATGCATCGCCTCGCGCTCGGACGAGGTTGGTTCGCGGGACAGACAGAGTGCGAACGCCCTCTCCAGTCTGCTGTCAAACGACCCGCCCGGCGTGTCGCTCAGCACCCTGTACGCCAGCCCCTGGGCCATCTCGAAGAAGACCGGATCGTTCAGGAGGTTCAGGGCCTGCAGCGGGGTGTTGGAGCGGCGACGCGAGCAAAGGGCGACGTTCCTTTCCTGCAAGTCGAAATTCGCGAGAAACGGATACGGGGTTGTCCGCTGAAAGTGAATGTAGAGTCCTCTGCGATAGCGGTCGCTGCCCGCACTCTCCGGCCATTTCACAGAACCCCCGTAGCTCAGGTCCGTCACGCCCTGCGGCTGGTGCGGGCGGACGCTGCGGCCGCCGACCGTCGGATCCAGCAGGCCGGATGCGGTCAGCGCCGTGTCCCGGAGTGTCTCTGCCGGGAGACGAAGGCGCGTCTGCCTTCCAAGAAGGCGGTTCGAGGGATCGCGCTCATGAAGATCCGCACGCCGGTCGGAGGCTTGCCGGTAGACGGCGGACGTGGCAATGAGCCGGTGGATCCGCTTGAGCCGCCAGCCGGAATCCATGAACTCCGCGGCCAGCCAGTTCAGCAGGTCGGGATGCGAAGGCGACTCCCCGCGCAGGCCAAAGTTGTCCGATGTTGAGACCAGCCCTGTTCCGAAGTACTCCTGCCAGATGCGGTTCACGGTGACGCGGGCCGTCAGAGGGTTCTTCGGGGACACCAGCCAGCGTGCCAGATCGAACCTGTCCAAGGTCGGATCGGGGCTGTCGGGTGCCACAAGGGCGGCGGGGGTGCCGGGAGCGACCTTCTCACCCAGATCGTCCCAAGCGCCGGCAACATGCACGTGCGACGGCCTGCCCCCGGGAATCCTCCGTACGGCACGGGCCCGGCTCACGTCCGGGAACCTCTCGATGAGGGCGTGAACCTCCTTCACGGCGTCCTTGAAACCGGTGGCCTCGTACGCCTCCTTGCTGGTCACGCGGCTGTAGTTGCGAAGAAACCACTCGGTGAGCGCAAGGTCCTCCCGCCAATCGCGCTCGCTCCGGGGGGTGCGCAGAATGCGCTGGCCGTCGTCGAGATAGAGGGCGAGAATGTCCCAAGTCGTGTCCCATTCGTGCTCGACGCCGGGATTCTCGGACGCCCAGAGCATCTTCTCGGTCCACGGATCCATGAGCTCGCGGACCTTGTACTGGGCGTAAACGTCCGAAAGCCCGCGGTCGAACTGCGGCTTGGCCGCCAGGTAGGGACCCATCTCGCCCGGCAGGGGCGCATCAATGTCCACTTCATCCAAGCTGTTGAAGAAGGCGAAGAGTCGATAGTAGTCCCGCTGCGTGACGGGATCGTACTTGTGATCGTGGCAGCGCGCGCACTCCATTGACAGTCCCAGCCACACCGTGGCCACCGTGTTGGTCCGGTCGACCGCCTCTTCGAAACGGAACTCCTCAACATTCACTCCGCCTTCGCGATTCTTGAGTGTGTTCCGGAAGAAACCGGTTGCGACTCGATGGTCATCCGTCGCTCCGGGCATCAGGTCCCCGGCAATCTGGTCGATCGTGAACCGGTCGAACGGCATGTCCCTATTCAGTGCATTGATCACCCAGTGGCGGTATCTCCACGCGTGGGGGCGGGGCGAATCCTTCTCGTAGCCGTCCGAGTCCGCATAGCGAACCTGGTCGAGCCAGAATGACGCCCACCGCTCGCCGAAGTGCTCCGATTCGAGCAGGCGGCCCACCAGCGACTCGTACTCGGCGGAGGCCGAGAGGTCCTGCGGGGTGGGCGGCAGGCCCGTCAGGTCCAGGAACGCTCGGCGCACCTGAACGTAGGCCGGGGCCTCGGGGGAAGGATCGAGACCCTCGCCCTCCAGCCTCGCCAGGACGAAAGCGTCAATCGGGTTTCGCACCCAACCCTGGCCGTTGACCTCGGGAACCGGCGGCCTGCTGATCGGCCGAAAGGCCCAGTGTCCCGAGTTGGTGTCATCCTTCGGCGTTCCGGCGCGGATGTTCCACTCGGCTCCCTCGTCGATCCACGATCGGAATGCTTCGATTTCCTCCGGGGCCAGTGGACGCCCGGGCGGCATCTGCTGGAGGCCTTCCGAGCCCTCCAAGCGCTTGATCAGAATACTCGCGGAAGCATTGCCGGGCGAGATGACGGGCCCGGAAACACCTCCGCGCATCGCGTCGTCGCGCCGGTCGAAGCGCAAGCCGCTTTGCTGAAGAGCTTCGCCGTGGCAGATGACGCACCTGTCCCGGAGGAGCGGCTCGACATCCTCGACAAACGTGACTTCTCCAAGAGCCAGAGAGCACGCTATCGCCCAGAAGGCTCCCAAGGGCAATGCCTTGGCAGTCATGGCCGCATTGTATCCCAGCCCCAGCCGGGAATCAATGCATCAGCGGCTCGCCCAGTTCGACACCGGCCAGTTCGACTTTGCGGCCTTGCTCGCTGACAAGCCAGGGAGATCCATCGGAGGCCGAAGCTGCCTCCGGGGCTGTGCGGTCCGCGACCAGAGCTCCCGGGTCGTACCCGGCGACGATCCCCCACAGGTTCCTCCCCACAGTGCCTGCGGGAGGGGCGTTCAGGTTCCGAACTGAAAGGGCGAGAAGCGAGGTTTCGATGCCTCCCAACCTCGATGATGCTCAGAATGCGGCGTTCGTCGTTCCTCGCTTGATTCTCCCTGGAAAGGCAAGCTCGCTGCGTTGCAGAGCGAAGCATAACGTGACTCATAATTGGATCACCTGTTGGGTCAATCGGGAGGCAGCACTTGAAGCAACTTACCGTTCGTGGACTGGTGGACGAACTGGTCCGGGCCATCCGGCGCCGTGCCAACCGGGACGAGACGTCACTCAACCGGGCCGCCGTCAAGCTCATGCGCCGAGGCGAAGGGCTGGACGACAGACCGGCGGCCGATACGGTCGGCTCTTCGCTGGACCACCTGATCGGGACGTGGAGCGACGCGGAAGCGGACGAGATCGAGCGGACACTGCGGCATTTCAAGACCATCGACGAGGCCATGTGGAAATGAGTGTGCTGCTCAACTCGAACGCGTACTCGCAACTCATGCGCGGGCTTCAACAGGATCGTGCGGGACGCCGAGGAGGTTCTGGTGTCAGCAGTTGTCCTGGGAGATCCGTGCAGCAAGTGCTTGACCAGTAGCAAATGGGGGAGTACGGTTGCGTCGGCCTTTGGATGGAAACCGACAGACGTAAGTGCCAGAAGACGACCACGCGGAGCTAGGCAGCCGAAATGAGACCAGCCTCACCTTGGCGAGCACGAAGCCGTCAGCTCGGCCAGGGGCCGACCGCCGTGCAGTTCGACAGACGTCCCGCGCTCCGGCTGCGACCTGTCGGACCGATCGCCTGGATCCAAGGCGCCGCCGCGGTCCTGCTGCTCGTTTCGGGGCTCCTGGCGCCCGAGGCGTTCGGGCAGGGCATGGCCTTGGTTAATCGCATGGGCGAGAGTTCCCCGCTCGCAGATTTCGATCGCACCCGACCCGATCTGCACTTCGTGGACATCGCGGCCGATGCCGGACTGGAATTCCAGCACGTCGCCGGCAATCCCGTGCGCAAGGAATACATCCTCGAGGTGACGGGCAGCGGAGTCGCAATCCTGGACTACAACGGCGACGGGTTCCAGGACGTGTTCTTCGTCAACCAGACCCGGTGGGAATCGGACGGGGCGCAGGCCCGGACGACAAGCCGACTCTTCCGGAATCGTGGCGACCTGCGCTTCGAGGACGCGACACGGGAAGCGGGCCTACTGCGCAGCGGCTGGGGGCAGGGTGCGTGCGCGGGCGACTACGACAACGACGGCGATGACGACCTCTTCGTCACCTACTGGGGAGACAACGTTCTTTACCGCAATCGCGGGGACGGCACGTTCGAGCCGGCCACGGAGGAAGCCGGGCTGCTCGCAGGACGGCGGAGATGGGGTAGCGGTTGCGCCTTCCTCGACTATGACCGAGACGGCTGGCTGGATCTGGCCGTGGCCAACTACATCCGCTTTGATCCGGCGGAAGTTCCCAAGCCCGGCGAGAGCGAACTTTGCCGCTACGGGGAAGCTCCGGTCGTTTGCGGACCCCGCGGGCTTCCCAGCGAGTCAGCGTCCCTGTTCCGAAACACGGGCAACGGACGCTTCGCCGATGTCTCGGAGCCAAGCGGATTCAGCGCGGCTTCCGGCATCTACGGATTTTCCGTGCTGACGGGAGATTTCAATGACGACGGCTGGACGGACGTATACATCGCCTGTGATTCCACTCCGAGCGTCCTGCTCCAGAACAATCAGGACGGCACGTTCGAGGATATCGGGTACGAATCCGGCACTGCAGTCAACGAACATGGGCAGGAGCAGGGTGGGATGGGTGCTGATGCGGGCGATTACGACCACGATGGTTTGCTGGACATCGTCAAGACAAACTTCGACAACGATATCCCGTCCCTGTACAGAAACGAAGGAGGCGGGTTCTTCAGTGACGTGTCAGTGCTCGGAGGCCTAGGAGTCCATACGGATTTCGTCGGCTGGGGTGTCGCCTTTGTCGACCTAGATCACGACACTTGGCAGGACATCTTCATGGTCAACGGCCACGTCTACGGGATGGAGGAAGCTGCCGACACGGAAATCGAGTTCCAGCAGACCAAGAACCTTTACTGGAATCTGGCGAACGGCGCATTTGTCGACATTTCCGAGCACGCCGGGCCTGGCGTCACACAGAGGAGTTCTGCGCGCGGAGCTGCCTTCGGAGACTTGAACAACGACGGAACGATCGAGATCGTCATCAACAACCTGGATGCTTCTCCCAGCTTGCTCGTCAACCGAATTGTTCCCAAGAATTGGATCCTGGTCCGCCTAGCAGGCTCCCGGTCCAACCGGAACGGCATCGGTGCGCGGATTACAGTCAGGACTGGAGACAGTGTGCAGCTACGTGAAGTGCGTAGCGGCGGCAGCTTCCTGTCGCAGAACGACTTCCGACAGCACTTCGGCTTGGGTCCGGCAGCCAGGGTGGACGAGATCAGAGTCCGCTGGCCCTCCGGCTTGGTGGAGTCGTATTCGAATGTCGGGGCCAACCGGGAGATCCTGCTTCGGGAGGGCGAAGGTGCTCCGATCGTCGAGAACGACTCGGACCCGCTCCCATGAATCCAAGGCAGCCGACTCCGGCCGGCGGTCCCCTTGATTCAAGGGCCGCGGGATCTCATTGCCAGGGAACTGCCCGAGGTCCCGACCGCCACTTCGACAACGGCGGGGCACACCCCTCTCGAATGGCCCTCGTGGCGGAGCGCCGGAAACGACAGACAGTCGGGTAGGGCGCTCGTTCGCGCGCCTTATGGGCGGAGGATTCCCAGTCCTGCCCTCTCGGTTGCAGTGTGGGTTCTCAGTTGCGCCTTGGGCGACGATTCCAGCCGCCCCCCTAGGCCGAAGTTCCCCCCTAGCATAGACCAAGAAACGGCCCTAAGCCCTTTCGAA
>JAPPMB010000165.1 GCA_028819255.1 Bryobacterales bacterium
CGGACCCCACGGCCTGATCTCGCGCAAGCTCGCGAACACGTCCCGCCACGGGGTGAATCCCCTCGGCAGCTCCTCTTCGCGCTGCCACCGGTCCCACAGGGAAAGCAACTGGCGCAGCGCTTCCACGTCAGGCATGGCAAGGTAGAGCCTTCCTCCGAGCGGCCGGTCTATCCGGGGCTCGCCCTCTCTGCCCTTGCGTGTATCGGGCTCGAAGAAGTCTTCGTCCGGCTCGAACTCGGTCTCCTCGTCCCCGAGAAACTCCAGTCCCTCCACCCGCGCCGCCAGCGCCTGGAAGTCGACCACCGAGCCCGCAACCTCCAGGACAAGCGCACGCTCCGGTGCGATGCTGGAGGGGTCGTCGAGCAACGAAAGACCGTCCCGATCTTCTTCCAGGATGTTCGCCAGCCGCTCGAAAATCGGACCCAGGCGCTCGCCCTGCCGCCCGCGCCCCAAGCTGGGTGCACTCGGCACAAAGGGCGGCGCATCGGGAGGATCCCCCCGCTCGAAGGCCGGCAGGGGCAGGAGAGGATATTCGGGCATGGACGACTCAGCCGGTATCGGGTTGACGCGCTCTCGCTTTCCACAGCTTGAGCTGTTCGGCGACGATCGATTTCACGGCGCCTTCGCCCAATGTGAGCGCAACGCGCCTGCGAACCCCTTTGCAGAACTCCTCCGCTTCCGCATAGCTGATATCGCCGAGCGACTTCGCGATCGTGTTCGGACCGACACCCAGAGGCCCATCCATAGTCTTCGCGAACGCCTCGAAGTAGCGCCCGACCTGCGCCCGTGTCGGCGCGGGCAATTCCAGGCGAAACTGGAATCGCCGCCACACTGCTCTGTCCAGAAGCTCCGAATGGTTCGACGCGGCGATCACCACGGTATAGCTCGGCAGCCCGTCGACCTGCATCAGCAGCGACGTCACCACGCGCTTGATCTCGCCCGTCTCGTTCACGTCGCCGCGTTCCTTCCCCACCGCATCGAACTCGTCGAAGAACAACACGCACGGCGTCGTCCGGGCATAGTCGAACACGCGGCGTAGCCGGCTCGCCGTCTCGCCGAGAAAGCTGCCGATAATGGCCTCGTAGCGGACGACGAAGAACGGAACCGCCAGAGCTTCGGCTATCGCCTCGGCGAGCGATGTCTTCCCGTTTCCGGGAGGACCCACGAGCAGGATCCGGTGACGCGGTTCGAGGCTGTGCGAACGCAACAGGCTGGCGCGCTGCTGCTCCTCGATCAGCTCGCGGCACGCCCGCTCGCAGAGCTCCGGCAGAAACAGATCCTCAAGGCGCTTCCGGGGGGGCATCTCCAGCACATAGTCTCTCGCTCGCACCGCCGAGTCCGGCACTGCAAGTGACGAAGGTCCACCCTTGCCGTTGTTTCGCAACGCCCGCTCGAGCCGATCGGCGAGGATGTTGTGCTGCTTGGCGCGCTCCTCGGCGATGAGCGCTTCCACGGTGGTAGCCAGCTCCCTGCTGTCTCCCGACGCTCCGGCCCGCACCAGGGACACAAGAAGATCGCTACGAGCCATCCCGTTCCCTCCGATCCGGCCTTTGCCGATCCAGCTTCTCGACCGCGGCTTCAAGCAGCCAGTTGTTGCGGGAAATGGGAACGTCCCGCTTCTCGATATAGCTGTCGATCCGCCGCAGCAACGGCTCCGGCACCCGCACCGTTATGGCGACCCTGTCCCTCGCATTCCCGCTCCGCGGCAACTGCACGCCATCTGTCATGTCGCGATCCGTTGCGTGCCAGTGATGTCAAAGTGGCACCATACTGATTCCACCGCACCGCTTCAACGAAGCGGAGATTCAACCCACTCCGGACCTCTTCACCTCACCAAATTCCGTCAACCCGGCCTCCCTCCGAATACCGGCTCAAGCTACGGGCTGCTCGGAAACCGGCCCACGCTGGCCAGGTACCCGCCGCAATCCGAGCTGACATTAGGGCTCCGCCTCGACGATCTCATTCTGCTGCGCGGGCTCACGAGACGCGGCTCACCCAGAATGCGGCGGGCGGCACGGTCGAGCAGTGCCCGGTCAAGCAAAGCAGCGCCGAGGACGCCGCGTTCATCATGAAGTCAGCCCATACACCCTGCGGAGAAGATTCGCCGCCTCGTTTCGGCTGAACGGCACGCCGAACGCCCTGGGATCCAGCATTTCGTCAGCCTGCGTCCTGTCGACAAAGGTTCGGAGGTCCTGGCGGACGGGCTCCGGCAGGTCGACGGATGCGTCTACGGGCAGGAGCTGCGCCAACCGGAACACATCGTTGCGATGCTTCCTGATGTCCTTGCGGTCGACGTTTCCGCCTGCCTCCAGACGAGCGGTGAGGTCGAGACATGCTCGGGCCTTGAACGGTATGAGCAGAGTCTCGTCGATGATCGCAGGCGGCACCGCCGATGATCGCGTATTGGCTCTCGTGCGCCGCGAAGTGTTCGCGGAACTTCCGGATTCCGGTTACCACGCGATTTCCTTCAGCAATCGTTCGGCCGCCATCGACACGCGCTCATCGCGATGGTTCCGGAAGTGCGCGTAGAGTGACAGCGGATCCACGGTGCGTGCGGCGGACAAGCCGGCAGGGTCGTAGGACCAGGTTTCGACGATATGGGCAGCCTGCCCCCTGCCGGTCTCGACGAACCCGCAGGCCTGCGCAATCGTCTTCCAATCGCTGGCCGCGACGGCGAAAGTATCCAGTGGCGGTGGGGACAAATCAGTCAGCTCCGCGAGCGCGCTCTCACCCGAGTGTTTCAGCGGTGGGGCGACGTGACCGTCTCGGACGAACTTTTCGGTGCGTATCGGGCTGCGCAGCAAGTCGTGTGCGGCATCGAACAGCTCCCGCCCTTCGGCCTTGAACCGAACATGCCGTTCCTTGCCGCATCTCTCGGTATGGGCAAGACCGGAATCCACCAGATCATTGAACGCGCGTCCGATCGACATGGCCGAGTAGTGCAGCCGCGTGGCTATGAGAGAAGGGGTGGTCGCGGCTGCGTCAAGCCGCAGGAGGCGATGGAACAATACGGCCTGAGCCGCTGGCGAAAGACCGCTTGCGTGCCGCGTCGTGCGTGTGCGGAAACGTTCGCGCAAGTCCATGGCAAGGTCGGGGATATAGAGCTGGTTGCCCGGCACGACGAACGGGACTCTTTGTCCTATGAGACGCGCGCGGTTGTGCGAGCTCAGCCACGGAGCAACGAAGACGACCAGGGCGTCGACGGCGGGGCGAACCAGGGCAACGTGCTTCGCAATGTCGGAAGGCGTGGCGGTGTTGTCCATGGTGGCCAGGAAAACGATGCGTCTCCCGGCGATGCGGCCTTCATGAAGGCTGTACATCCGGGAGAGAAATGAGGGGAGGCCCGGCGCATGTTCGAGTGCGTCGACCCGAGCCGGTTCGTGAAGCGTGTCTGCGAGATAGCGCTCCAGCGCTTCGGAGACAGGCTTTCCGGACAGATCGTGGCTTCTTTCTAACATCGTGTCGCACGCTAACACTGTTAACGTTAGTGTGCAAGTGTTCGTTAGAAGTAATGTCGAGAGCGAAGGATCCCGAGTCGCAAGGCGGCTGTTCCCGGGAGCGCGGGCATCTTGCCCGGTGAATTCGAAAGGCCGTCTATGACCTCGGTGGTCTGGTGAGCCGGCTGAAAGAACTCGAAACGGAATTCCGAGAAGTGGAGAACAGAGTCAAATCCGCCCACCAAGCGATTTCGCGGCGTGGATACAGGCTGGACGGCGATGAACGAAGAGAGTTCCGGAAAAACTGAACCCCGGGCGCATACCAGAGGCAGAGGCGGATCCGGGGTGTACGACATGAACATGACGGACAAGCGGGGATACGTCAACACTTTCTCCGAATCCCGGAGATGTCCTCGAGTTGATTCGGCACCTACGTTGATTGATCCGAACCTCTTGCGTGCAGAAACCGGACGAAGCGCAGGACTTCGTGGCGGTCAACCGCCGAGAGGTCGGCACAAGCTTGATGCAGCTCAGGGAGCGATTCCCAGTCCGGCTGCTGTTCCTCACGACCGGTGAGGAATTCCACACTCACCTGATACAGCTTCGCGAGGGAGCGGAGCAACGATTCCCCGGCTTCGTATGATCCGCTCTCGATGCGTGACACCACTGCTTGCGACAGCCCGAGATGGCGTGCGACTTCCTC
>JAPPMB010000131.1 GCA_028819255.1 Bryobacterales bacterium
AAATCCGCAAAATGTAGTGCCAAGTGCGCAGGGATCACACGCGCAACCCGTTTCCAGTCAATAACTTACAAGAATTCCAAGTCGCCAAATGGCGAACTTGGGCCTAGAGGATCCGGAAGTGGCCGGAAGAAGATCGACGCCGTCCACGTCCTGTCGGCCGAGCTTCGCCGAGCGACTGACTCGCCGCGTGTTCCGACGGACGACTCCAATGAGCTGAGGTTGTTTCGAGACTCGGGGCAGATCGTGACACTTGGAGGGAACGCTTGCGAGGATGGAGGAACATCCGGGCGGCCCTGCGTGACCGGTTCGGCGATGATCGCCCGCTCATCGAGGTCTTGTCCGGTGAATTGCCGTGTGAGAACCCGATATCGAGCATGGACTATCTAACCGCTAACCGGCTCCTTTGGGCACGGATCAGGGAGTTGGAACCGTCCGGCGGGGACGTTTTCTTGGTTCAAGTGGGGATGCCACCCATCGCCCGTACCATCCCCGTCCGCAACGGGATCACGGCACGCGAGGATCGTTCCGCCGCAGGTGAAGCAGTGGCCCCCCGACGACGCCGGCTTGCCCTGGAGCCTGAGAAGCTCCGCGTGGAACGACGCCTCCAGACCCATGTCGTCGACCAGCGGAATCATTCGAACAAGTGCACGGCCGCTTCGCCTCCGCGAACTGCAGGGTGGCTCGTCTCCGGTCGCTCCAAGAACACTCCGACCCCAGCAAGTCACATCGCTCGCAATCGGAGCTTCCCGCCTGCCCGGCGCAGGTCGCTACGGCCTGCCTGCGCCGGGAGCAGGCTCTTCGAGGCGCCTCAGTTCCTGCTCGGCCCTAAGCCGGACAAGTTCCGGCCCGAGGGCAACGGCCCGGCGCAACGTGGCTCCAGCCTTGCTCACTTTCCCGACGGCCGCATAGGCGGCACCCAGGCGGAACAGTTGCCTGCCGTCAGGGACGGGATTCAGCTCGACCGCCAGTTCGAACTCGCCCATCGCACGCTCGATCTGGCCACGCTTCGCTGCGATGTGCCCAAGCGCCTCGTGCGCTTCGGAGGCCATCCCGGCGCGGAAGCCCTTCCATTCTTCCAGTCGGATCGAACGCGGAATCTCCTTGCGCTCCATGACGGCCAGGGCGCGGGTCGCGTACGACTCGGCCCGGTCGAGCAGGACACGCTCCTCCGTCGCGTCCTGAACTGCATTCGGGATCGCCGCTGAAAGCGTCAGCAAGGCTCGCAGATTCTCCGGCAGGAGCTCGAGCACCCGCTCTCCATTGCTGAGCACGCCTCCGAAATCGTCCAGGTCCTTGTGCGCCTCCATCAGATACACCGACGCCAGTCCCAGCAGTGCGGATTCGGGGTAGGCTGCCAGGAAGTCCCTTGCTTCAGCGACGCGCTTGCGGGCGTCGTTGGCAGCCAATACCTCCAGGTACTGATCGAACTCCTCCTGCGTTTTCGCTTGCGGAGCGCCCTCGATGTCTAGGAGCGGCCCGAACTGGGCTGGGGCCTGTGGGCCGGGTAAGGCAAGCCCCGCCAGCAGGACGAGGGTGGATCGGCTTGAACTCAGCCTACTGGTCGCCATAGATCCGCTTGAGCTCCTGGAACCGCATGACGTGCCGTCGCGCCTCGTTCGAGTCTCCCAGCTTGCGGTGCGCCGTGAACAGCAGGTAGTGAGACGCGGCATGGTCCGGATTCAGGCGGACCGCCTCGCTTGCCGCAGCGACCGCTTGCATCAGGTCCCCGTTCCTGTCATGGGCGCGCGCCAGCAGGGCATGCGCCTCGAACTCGTCGGGCTCGTTCTCGACGGCATTCCTGGCCCAGTTGGCGGCCGTTTCCGGATCGCCCTCAAGAGCGAGCCGGGCCATGCCTTGGTAGGGCATGCTGAAGCGCAGGCCCTCCTGCTTCACAAGTTCGACGGAGACCCGATAGTGTTCCAGGGCGTCTTCCCGGCGATCCAGCCGCTCCAAGCAATAGGCCAGGTAGGAATGGCCGCGGACGTGATTTGCGTCAAGAGCAACGACCTTCTTGAAGTGGCGAAGCGCGCCGGCGAAGTCTCCCTGCACCGACTCCGCATGCCGACCCAGGTGAAAGTGCGGTTCGGGATCCGCCCGATCCGCAGCGATGGCCCTTGCCATCTGCTGCTCGAACAGCAGGTACTGATGGGCGTCGTAGTAGGCAAGCCCGAGCGCCTTGTGCAAGTAGGCCTCGTGAAGTCCCAGACGCTCCGCGGAGCGAAACCGCTGAATCGCACTGACCTTGTCCTGCCGCTGCCAGCAGACCACTCCGACCAGGTAGTGAAGATGCGGGTCCTCCGCCCCGGAGAGCGCCACGCCGTCGGCGAGTCTGGCTGCCTCCTTCCATTGGCGATCGCGGACGAACTGAAGCAGTCGGTGCTTGGCGCCGGGTCGAACGGTGTTTCCTTCTCCGACGAGTCCCGGAAGTTGGAACTGCGGATCGGCTCCCGTCTGGGCTGATGCCTTGCCGGCGACCAACGCCATCAACATGCCCAGCAGGGCGACCAGCCTGATCAAGCTTCCCCCAAGGTGTTCGCCGCGGGCGCCTCGCGCACTACGGCCTTCCGGCCGCGTCCTCCAGAACGCGCTGGATCTCCGGCAGCTTCGGATTGTCCGGATCGAGTTCCACAGCCTTCCGTATTGCTTCCAGCGCCTGGTCGAGCATGCCCAGATGGCCGTAGGTCAACGCGAGGCCCTCGTATGCGACAGGGTCGTCCGGGGCGATTTCCGTCAGGCCCTCGAACGCCTCGCGCGCACCAGCAAGGTCGAATCTCTGGAGCGCTTGCTCTCCCCGGCTCCTCAAGAGCATTCCCTGTACGCGAAGGTCCGCTGCAGCAAACCGCTCAGGGTCGAGATGGGCTGCGGCTCGGGCCGCCTCCAGTGCCTTGGCCGCATCGTCCAGTCCCGCATAGGCCCGCGCAAGGATGTCGTGCAGGAAGGCATCTTCGGGGTAGAACTCGAGAAGGGACTCGATGCCCTTCACAGCGTCGAGGAATTCGAGGTCGGCCAGGTCTCTATGGGCCTTCTGCTCGATCCTCTCGAACTCGTTCTTCCTCAGTAGCGTCCTGCGGACGCCGATGTCCGTTCCGGCGGTCACGAACTGCTTGACCGGCACGTGGTTGCGCAGCTGGGCCTCCAGAACATAGCTGCCCGGAAAGAGTTCCGGAAACTCGGCGGCGCCGTCTTTGTCTGACTTGCGGTACAGGGGCGGCATGTCGGACGCGTCCTCTTGGTCGACGATCCTCAGCCGCACCTCGACGTTGCGCAGGGGCTTGCCGTTCTTGTCGAGAAAGGTGCAAAGGAAAGGCTGGGCGTCAAGAGCGGGAATCAGGACAAGGCCTAGGAGCAGCACCGTGCCGGCTCTCGTTCCCAAGGCCGGAGTCCGGCAGGGATAGGCCCTGCAGGGGCCGGTGAGCCTGCTCTTCCGTTTCGGACCAGTCCGATTGCGCAAGGCTGCCATCTCCAATTCCCCGCCCGCCATCGTCGCCTTCGGGCGCAGCCGCGCAGTTGCGCGGCGCGCCCCTAGAAATTGATCTTGAGGACCAGTGTCACGTTCCTAGGCTGGTTCGCCTGTCCGCGCACGCGCCCGAAACTCTGGGGACTGTTGATGTTCGTCGCGATGTTCCGGAACACGACCTGGTTGAAGACGTTGAAGAACTGCGCTCGGAACTCGATGTTGAACGCTTCGCTGATCGCATTGATGTAGGTGCGCTTCGAGATCGAAAGGTCCGTCCCGTAGAACGAGAACCCGCGCATGTCGGGTTCCACCCGCCCGACGTCGCCGAAGGTGAATGGCGCCGGCTGGGCGAAGGCGTCGATGTTCAGGAACAGATCCCTCCCAGGATCGATGTCGCCCTTGCTCACGCCTGTCCGGCGCGAGACTCCCGGAACGCGGCTCGGCCTGTTGCCGCCGTTGAAGATCGGCAGGGGCGGGCCCCCGACGATTCGCAGGGGCGGGCCGCTCTCATAGTAGATCGTGGAGCCGACTTCCCATCCGCGCAGTGCCGCTCCCGCGCCGCCCGTCGCGTTTTTCCCGAACGGAAGCTCGTAAATCCAGTTGGCCACCAGCGTGTGTGTGCGATCGATGGGGGAAATCGACTTCTCCAGGTACCCGCGCTCGGCGTCCATCGGGTTCGGATCCTGGATTGACCACGCGTTCGCGTTGATGTCGCTGATGTTCTTGGACATCGTGTACGTGGTCAGGAATCCCAGGCCCTTGGAGAAGCGCTTCTCGATCTTGGCCTGCATCGAGTGGTACGTGCTGTTGCCCACAGGGTGGGCCTTCACTGCGACCCGGTTGTACTGCGGGAACGGCCGCAGAGCCTGCGCGACGGAACCGCGGAATCCGGGATACGGGGCTCCGATGCCCGCGGCAGCGGCCTCCGGATCGTCGAACGGTCTGCGGAGCAATCCGCCGAGACTGAGGTTGGACGTGGGAACCTGGTTGAGGTTGAGCAGGTTCGACGGCCATCCGGTGCCCCGAACGCCGACGTAGGCGACGTCGGCAACGATTCCGGCTATCAGCTCCCGCTGGATGTTGAAGTTCCAGTTGACGGTGTACGGCGGTCTCGCGCCGTCGGGATTCACCCACTCGGCCGTGCTGCCGACTCCAATGCCGGGATCCAGATTCGGCAGCTGACCCGTAAACGGGGGAAAGCCGTCTCGAAGCTTGAACGCCGGAGAGATCCCGTTGTCGAGCGACTGGGGCGAGTCGAACGCCACGTACCCGAGCTTGAGTTCCGGCTGGCCTACCACGACGCCGCTGTTGACGAAGTTGCTCTGGGTGTAGATGATGCCGATCCCGGTCCGAATCACTGTCTTGTCGTTGACCGAGTAGGCCAGACCGACCCTGGGGCCCCAGTTGGTCATGTCGGTGGCGGGCACGATCGGGTCGTTCCCGAACACGTATGCTCCGGGAATCCCTCCCGCAGCCGGGTTCGCAAGGCGCAGGTCCATCGCGGACATGACGTCGCCGGCCTCGCGAACCGGACGCGCAATCTCGTACCGCAGTCCCAGGCTCGCCGTGAATTTCGGCGTGATCTGGATCTTGTCCTCCACGTACCACGCGAAGTAGTCGCCCTCGTACAGCCCGGTGATCGGCCCTATGAGGCGGAGCCCCTGGAACACATCTCCCTGCAGCATGCTCCCAAGACCGTCGCCCCAGCGGCCGAAGTTGGGCGAATTGGGCTGGCTGCTCGACGTGGTGCGGAAGTCGAACCGGCCCGCTTCCCAGGCGTTCACACGACGGGTGTTGTTCTGCAGCCAGACCTCGCCGCCGAACATGATCTGGTGCTTTCCGCGGGTCCAGGTCAACGTGTCCGAGACGATGGTCGTCGGATTGATGCGGAATTCGGGACCGGCGCCGGAGTTCCCCATGGTCAGATACCCGGCCGGCCGGAACTGCGGCAGCACGACGATTTCGTCCGGCAGCCCGGGGACATCGAGGATGTTTCCGTCGTGCAGAACGTTGCCGGTCCGCGGAATCCGGAAGTTCGAGTAGCCCCAGGAGAGGTGGTTCAGCAGCGTCGGAGTGATCACCCAGTCGTAGTTCACACGCAGCGACCACGTCTGCGTCGGCGTCCGGATTCCCGTGTCGAGCGGGTGATTGCCCCACGCGGAGTAGCGGAAGATTCGGAGGTTCGCGTACCACCAGCTGCCGCTCAGGCGGTGGTTCTCCGATAGGGCGTGGTCGAACTTGAGTGCGAACGAGTCGTCGTCGGTGGGATTGGACGAGCGATTCACCCAGTTGTCCACGATGCCCGCGCGATCCGGAGCGGGGAGCATGCCCATCACTGTGCCGGCGATGGGATCGATGCGTGTCGAGGGAATCCTGTTGTTCTGGAAGGCGTCCCGCATGAAGCCGCCCTCGCCGTCGGGACGGGTCGAATTCCCGTCGAAGACCGGGATCAGATTCCCCCCGGGGTCGGTGAGCGCTGCGAAGTCGCCCTGCCGGAACTCGTTCGTCGGAATCGTCAGCAGACCCAGCGCCCCGGTTCCGCCCCGGCGCTTGAAGCCCTGCCAGGAGAAGTGGAAGAACGACTTGTTCTTTCGAATCGGACCGCCGATGTTGCCGCCGTACTCGTTCTGCCTGACGATGGGCCGGCTCGGGTTGAAGAAGCCGCTGGCGTCGAGCTTGTCGTTCCTGATGAACCAGAACGCGTTGCCGTGAAACTGGTTGGTTCCCGAGCGCAGCGTGTAGTTCGTGATTCCAACGCCGCGGCCCAGGTTCGCGGGATACATGGTCGTGCTGACCTTGAACTCCTGCACGGACTCGAACGGCGGTCCCATGCGGTCCGTCAGGCCTGGCGACTCTAGCAGGGTGAACGGCACGCCGTCGATGATGTCCTGGCCGGTGAACTGGGGCGCTCCAAGGATGTGGCGGTTCCAGCCGCGGCCCCCGCTGACTCCTGGCGTCAGGAAGGTGAACTGGCCGATCTCCCGACGTCCCGATGCGCCGGCTCCCGTCGACTTGCCGCTGAGGCCCAGCGGCAAGTCGATCATCAGCTTCCGTTCCATGACGGTGCTGAGTTCCGCGTTGTCGGTTCGAAGAAGCGGCGCCGCTGTGCCTTCGATGGTCACGCTCTCGGTGACCTCCCCGATCTCAAGAACGATGTTCACGTCCGTGGCGGTCGCCGTGTTGACGCTGACCGAGTCGCGCACGAATCGCTTGAAGCCGTCCAGTGTCGCCTCGACCCGGTAGTTGCCGACAGGAACGTTGCCCACGACATAGATTCCAGAGAGCGTAGTGACGGTCTGCAATGTCTGCCCGGTATCGAGATTCATGGCCTGGACGTTCGCCCCGCCCACGACCGCCCCGCTGGCATCCTGCACGATGCCGCGAATGCTCGCCGTCTGCTGGGCGAGCACCATGGAAGGTAGCGTGAGGAGCCCCAGCACCAGCGGAACAAGCACGCGGATTCGATTCGTTCGCATCATCTCTCCTTCCCGGGAGCCCTCCCGAAGTCGGCCCTAGCTTACCCCAGAATTCGCTGTCCACTCCCCCTGCTCTTTCGAACTTCCTTGCAGAACTCGGCACCAAACGCTATTGGTCGTTGAGTCAAAGCGTTGAAGCGGCACGCTGAAGTTGCTACCGGATGGCCGCTCATGATCCAATCCAACTGGACAGGAGATGTCCCGATCAGTGGCAGTGACCATCCACTACCTGCCGTGTGTCTTGGCGCTTGCCGCAGGAATACTCCCAATGACGGCGACTGCGGCCCAGTCGCCGCACGAACTGGCTCGCCAGGCGGGTGAGGCGATGCAGCGCCAGGACTATGCGGCTGCGGAGTCGACCTACCGGAGTCTCATCCCCCAGGCGCCCGAGATGGCCGAACTCCACAGCAATCTCGGACTGGCCTGCTTCATGCAGAAGAAGCTCCCGTGCACGCTGGAGGCGCTCCAGACGGCGCTGGGTCTGAACCCGGATCTCTTCCTGCCCAACTATCTGCTCGGACAGATCCGGTTTCAGCAAGGCCGGTACGAGGACGCTCGGGGATTTGTCGAACTAGCCCTGAATCTGCAGCCGCAGCAGCCGGAGGCGCGGCAGCTTCTGCTTGCCGTCCTTGTTGGGCTCAAGGAGTACGAGCAGGCCGTCGAGGAGTGGGAAAAGGAGTTGGCCGCCAATCCGCGAGACGCGGACGCCCACTACGGTCTCGGCAACGTGTACATGCAGTTGAGCCAGCAAGCCACAGACCAATTGCTGGAGCATGAAGGGAGCGGCTACGTGTTGCTCGTCGCCGCCGAGCGCGACGCGGAGGACCCGCAATGGCTGACGTTTTCCCTCAATGCGTACCGGGATGCCTTCGCGCACGAAATCCGTCTTCCGGGGGCGCGCACACCGTATGCCCGGCTCCAGCTTTCCCAAAAGGATTGGGCCGCGGCGCGAACTACGCTCGAGGCGGAGCTCGACCTGGATCCCCACAGCTATGAGGCCCGCTTCTACCTCGCCCAGGCGGCACTCGGCGATGGCCAGGTGGAGCTGAGTGTCCGTCTGCTCGACGAGGCGGTGGACGTTCGGCCGGAGTTCTTCCGTCCGCTTCCCGAGCTCCTGCCCGTCTTCGACGATGTTGATTCGGCGGCGCTGCGCTCCGCGCTGGACGGAGGCCGGGAGTCGTTTGGCGCCGCGTTCCTGCTCGCCCGGCTCCCGGAGCCTCCGCACGACAGGGGCGCTGCGAACGCATGGCTTTCGCTCGCGGAACGGCTGCGCGACGCGCAATTCGCTTCGGTCTCCGCGCGGACCGTCGAGGAGAGCTCGGAAAGCGCGGGCCTGGAAAAGCTGCGGAGGAAGCGGTACGCGGACGGCCTCGGGATTCTTCTGCCGCTGGCCCGAAGCGGGGCGCTGCAGCGACAGCATTACCCGGCCGTCGCGGCGGCCCTCGTCAGAGTTCGCAGGCCGCAAGACGCGGTCGCGCTTTTTCGCGGGGTGGTGCCGCAGGGACCGGACGAACTGTACCTGCTCGCTTCCAGCTACAGGCAGGCCGCGCTCATCCAGTTTGAGCGCATGGTGCAGATGGACCCGGATTCCTCTCGGGCGCATCAGGTTCTGGGCGATTCCTACCTGGCGCGCCAGCGCCTGGACCAGGCGCTCGAGGAGTACGAGCGCGCCGTCGAGTTGTCACCGACCGATTCCGGGCTCCGATACCAAGTGGGCAGCGTGCTGCACCGCAAGATGGAGTACGGCCGGTCTGCCGAAGTCTTCTCGCAAGTGGTCGAACTCGATCCCCTGAACGCCGAGGCCCATGTGCTGCGCGGCGAGGCCCTGGCGCGCCTCGGCCGCAGCGACGAGGCAATGCGTTCCCTGGAGCGCGGACTCGCTCTGAAGCCGGAATCCGCGGCCGCGCATGTGACGCTCGGTCGCGTGTACCGCACAGCAGGCAGGACCGAGGAGGCCCTGCGCCACCTTTCCCTGGGTGCCGCCTCCGATCCGGACGGCACGGTTCACTACCAGCTGTTCCTGCTCTACCGGGAACTGAACAGGCCGGAAGAGGCGAGAGCTGCTCTTGCGAAGTCGCAGCGATTGCGTGCCAGGGGACGTTGAGCAGCGAGTCTATGGGACACGTGGAGGAAACGGCGCAGTCCGGACCGGCGCCCAAGGGAAGCCGGAAGTTCGCGGCATCCCTGGCGATGGGCCTCGCCCTGGCACCGGCCGCGGCGGCGTTGGGCCAGACGCCAGTGGGGCCGGACGGGCCGGCAATCGACATCGAGGACCGGGGCATCTCGGAGAGCCACCGGGAAATGCTGGCCCTTCTTGAGGTGGTTCGCCTCCGGAGCGCGGCGGAGAACACCTATGTTGGCCCGCTTGTAAATCGTCGCGACCGAGAATTGCTCGAGAACATGTCTGCGGATGCGCTCGGAGCCCGGCGCGCGAGGCTGCATCTGGCGGTTGGCAAGGACGAGCTGCGGCTGGGCAACAACGAAGCAGCGGCGGATCATTTGCTTGAGGCCCACCGGCTGTCCGACAGGAGCCTGGTGCAGCCGGCATTCGAGCTTGCCGTCGCCTACCTGAGGCTTGGCGAGACCGAGAACTGCTTCCTTCACCCCAACCCCGAACGCTGCATCCTGCCAATCCGAGGACAAGGGGTCCACAGCGATCAGGCCGGCGCCCGGCAGGCGATTCGCTACCTGCTGGAGGTGCTTGGGAAGCAGCCGGGACACCTGCCTGCTCGCTGGCTTCTGAATCTGGCCTGCATGTCCGTGGGCGAGTATCCCGAAGGCGTGCCCCGGGAGCACCTGGTCCCTCCGGAGCGGTTCGCCTCCGAGGCTCCGTTTCCGCGGTTCGTGGACGTCGCGCGGCAACTCGGTCTGGACACTCTGAGCCTGAGCGGCGGCGCCGTTGCGGATGATCTAGACGGTGACGGCTGGCTGGACCTGATGGTGTCGGACTGGAGCCCCTCCGGCCAGATCCGCTACTTCCGCAACACCGGAGAAGGACGGTTCTCAGAGCAGACCAGCGAATCCGGGCTCGCAGGGATTCTTGGAGGCCTCAACCTCGTCCACGCCGACTACGACAACGACGGCGATCTGGACATCCTCGTTCTGCGAGGGGCATGGCTGGGAAGAGCCGGTCGGTATCCGAATTCCCTGCTGCAGAACGATGGGCGGGGACGGTTCTCCGACGTGACCATGGCGGCCGGTCTGGGTGAGCGCCACTATCCAACCCAGACCGGGGCCTGGAGCGACTACGACAACGATGGCGATCTGGACCTGTACGTGGGAAACGAGGACTCGCCGAGCCAGCTCTTTCGGAACGAGGGCGACGGGACATTTGTCGATGTCGCGACCCAGGCCGGCGTGACAAACGGACACATGGCGAAAGCTGTCGTGTGGGGCGACTACGATGCCGACCGCTTCCCGGACCTCTACGTCTCGAACTTCGGCGCTCCCAATCGCCTCTACCGCAACAACGGCGACGGAACATTCACGGACGTCGCCCAGGACGCCAGGGTCGACTTTCCGTTCAAGAGTTTTCCGGCCTGGTTCTGGGACTTCAACAACGACGGCCTGCTCGACCTCTTCGTCTCCTCGTACGAGCGCGACGTGACAGACGTCGCGGCGGACTATTTCGGGCTGCCTCCCGAGCGGACCGAGCCCGACAGCCTCTATCGAGGCGACGGACGGGGCGGCTTTCGGGATGTCGCGATGGAGATGCGCCTTGTCCGCGTCACGCAGCCCATGGGCTCCAACTTCGGCGACCTCAACAACGACGGCTTTCCGGACTTCTACCTGGGGACCGGCTATCCCGAATACGAAGGCCTGATGCCGAACCTGCTGTTCCTGAATCAGAGCGGTTCCCGGTTTGCCGATGTGACGACGGCGGGAGGCCTGGGACACCTGCAAAAGGGCCACGGAGTGGCGTTTGCGGACTTCGACCATGACGGCGACCTGGATCTCTTCGTGGAGATCGGAGGCGCCTATGCGGGCGATGTCTTCGGCAACGCGCTGTTCGAGAATCCGGGCTTCGGAAACCAGTGGCTGGCGGTTCGGCTCGTCGGAGAGGACTCGAACCGCTCGGCGCTCGGAGCGCGGATTCGAGCCGTGATTCCGGAGGACGGAACAGTGCGATCTGTGTACAAGTGGGTGAACAGCGGGGGGAGCTTCGGCGCCAACCCGCTTAGGCAGCACCTGGGACTCGGGCAAGCGGACTCAATCGACTTGCTGGAGATCTACTGGCCGTCGAGCGACACGACACAGGTGTTCCGAAACATCCAGGCGGGCCAGATCCTGGAAATCACGGAGCACGCCGACGAATACCGCACGGTGCCGCACGTCGAGGTTGACTTTGGATACTAGCCTAAATAATCTCGTCGTTTCGGGGGCGAGGGGCCAAGGTGTAGTTCCACTCGCCATGAAATGTGTCTCGCTCGATGGATAGACTCTCCATCTCCTCCTCCATCACTTTCGGTCCGGTCTCGTAGCGGTTCTCGTCAAGGGCGGACTGGATCGTCAGACCTTCCTTGGCGGTGACCGCGCCAATCAGGTTCACCACGACCTCGCGACAGATCAGGGGCCGCCCGCGCCAGTTCTGCGTGATGTGGCAGAACATCCGATGCTCGATCTTGTTCCACTTGCTCGTGCCTGGAGGAAAGTGGCAGACCGAGATCCGCATCTCCAACTCGTCGGCCAGAGCTTGCAGTTCCAGTTTCCAGAGCCGGCTGCGGCTGCTGTTGGAGCCGCCCCCGTCGCAAGTGATCAGCAACCGCTCGGCTCCCGGATAGGCCGCGGTGCCCATCTTCCGCCACCAGCGTCGCAGGGTCTCCACCGCGAACTCGGAGGTGTCATGGTCCACCCCGACGCTGACCCACCCGGCATTCGCCGTCAGGTCATAGGCCCCGTAGGGAATCGCCTTGCCCAGCTGCTTGTCGGGGAAGTCATGCACCTGCACGGCCTCGGGATCTCCCTTCGGTCGCCACTCCCGGCCCCCGTTGCGGTAGGCTCCCACCAACTCTTTCTTCTTCGCGTCCACCGAAACTACGGGCTCCCCCTTGTCCTGGAACTCCCGGACCTTCCGGTAGATGCGCTGGAATTGCGCGTCCCGGTCCGGATGCTGCCGTCCCTCCAGCTTCTTGCGGTTCGCCTGCAGGCTGTAGCCCAGCCGGTGCAGCAGGCGGTTCACGCTGCGCCCGCTCACCGCGTGGCCCTCCGCGCTCAGCGCCGCGGCCAGCTTGGCGGCGCTGAGGCAGGTCCAGCGCAGCGGGCTCATCGGATCGCCGCGCGTGACCGGATCCAGCTTGCGGTCCAAGGCGGCCAGCAGTTCCGGGTCGCGTTCCACCAGCGACTTGCGACCGCCGCCGGGGCGTCGCAGGCGGTCGCCCGCAGCCCGGGCCGGGCCGGCCACGCCGGCCTGCACCTCCCACAGCCCGGCGCGCACGGTGTCGCGTGACAGCCCTGTCGCCTGGGAGACTCGCGCGATGCCGCCCCGGCCGATCGCCTGGGCCTCTGCCCCGGCCCATAGCCGGCGGCTCCTCTCGTCCAGCACGGGCTGCAGCGCATCAAATCTCGCCTTGATCCTCTTGACAAGGGCACTCATCCCCCATAGAGTACCAGACTTAGAGCATAAAACGACGACTTTGTTTTGGCTAGAGTCCTTTGCGTCGCGCGGGCAGCCCAGCACCGGACAACGATGACGGGACGGGAAGTCCCGACGTGGCGGCGTCCGCATTGCACTGCGCCCTGATCGCTGCCAGACTGCGAGCGAACGGCCGATCCTCAAGTCCCCGAACACGTGGTCGCACCGTGATCTGTTGGTCGAGGCGTTTGTGCCCCGCCCCATTGGTCGGATACCGGCACCGGCCCAGGTTGGGAGCTACAGCAACGGTGGGTGGCGGACAGCGAATGCACGGTGGCCGGATCGAGGCTGCGAAGCGACCGAAACCGAGCGCCCCGCCGCCGCCCCTCCCGTCCGTTCACGAAGACGCGGAATCTCCGCCCGGCAAGCCGCCTGTCCGTCAGGCACGAGCGAACTGCGGCGAACATTGACAGATCCGTATGTCGTTGGCCATGCGATCAGACCACGATCCTTCGATTCTGATTCTGCGCTAGCCTCAAGTCTGGGATCCGTGCGGGAAGGCGGAGGCCGATCCTTTCGTGCTCGGACCGGGTCCGGTAGAACGGTCGTGACCTCTGAGACCATCCAAAGTGCGGGTGAGAGACAGGTGGCCGCTCCCCCTGCTCCCGCACTCTCTCTGGTCCGGGCACTGGCCCGAGTCCTCGGTGCACGGGAGCCTTGCGCATGAGAATCCTGGTCTCCGCCGGCGAGGCTTCCGGTGACCGGTACGCTGCCGGCGTAGTGTCCGCGCTCAGGCGGGCGCTCCCGGATGCCAGCTACTTCGGCTGCGGCGGCCCGCGTATGCGAGAGGCCGGGGTGGAGGCCATTGTGCGCACGGAGGATCTCTCCGTGGTCGGCCTGTTCGAGGTCTTACGCCACATCCCCAGGATCCACGGCCTGTACAGGAAGCTGGTGGACGCAGCTGCACGGCTGCGTCCGGACCTGGCCATCCTCACGGACGCGCCCGACTTCCATCTCAGGCTCGCGTCGCGGCTTCGTGACATGGGTGTCCCTGTCGCCTATTACGTCGCTCCGCAGGTGTGGGCCTGGCGCCGTCGCAGAATCGGGCAGATCCGCAGGCTTGTTGACCACCTGCTGGTGATCTTTCCCTTCGAGGAGGAGTTCTTCAGGCGACGCGGCGTCGAGGCCTCGTTCGTCGGGCACCCGCTGAGCGAGCTCGCAGGAATCTCGGTCGATCGCGATGCGTTCTTTGCGGCGCAGACGCTCAATCCCGACGACGAGCTGGTTGCTCTGTTGCCTGGGAGCCGAAAAGGCGAGTCGCTGCGGCACCTCCCTGCACTCGAGGACGCTGCGAGCCGATTGGTCGCGGAGGGCGTTCGGCAGTTCGTCCTGCCTGCGTCCGCAACGACAGGCAAGACCTTCTTCGAGGCCCACTGGAAGGGACCGCCGGTGCGAATTGTCGACCGCAACGCCCAGAACTGCGTCGGCCACGCTGACGTTGCTCTCGTGGCCAGCGGTAGTGCTACCGTCGAGGCGGCGATCCTCGGCACCCCCATGGTGACGTTCTACAAGCTTGCGTGGCCGAGCTACTGCGTCGCGCGCATGCTGGTTGACGTCCCGCACTACAGCATGGTCAACCTGCTTGCCGGCAAGAAGGTGATCAGGGAATACATCCAACATGAATGCACTGGCACGAAACTAGCGGGCGAGGCCATTCGTCTGCTCAGAAGGGAGGCCGATAGATGTCGCATGATCCAAGACCTGGCCCGCGTGCGGGCCTTGCTCCGTACGGAGGCGCCCGCCTCGGAACGGGCTGCGCAGGAAGTCGTCGATCGCTTCAAGCTCGTCCAGGCCTGACGCTGATCGCGGTTGCAATCCTCGGGACCGCGCTGCAGGCCCAGGTGCAGGAGTCCACAGAACCGCCGCTCATCGATGTCGAGCACTACGAGATCGACGCTCGTGTGGACCTCAACGCCCAGTTGCTCGAGGCGACCGCCGAGGTGCACTTCGTGCCGCGCGATCCAGCGAGGGTCCTCACCTTCGAGTTGCACAACGCGCTGAACCTCGATTCCGTAGAGGCCGAGGACGGAACGATCCTTTACTCGTCACGCGGAGTGGGAAACGCCAGCGTTCTGGTCAGCTTTCCGAACCAGCTCCCGGTGGACGAGCGCCAGGTCGTGCGCTTCCGCTACGGCGGCCGCCTGATCGGATACGAGGACTCGCCCGCCGAAGGCTATGCGCTGGCGGAAATCACGGCCGACAGGGCCATTCTCCTCTACGCCGGCAGGTGGTTCCCGGTCAACGGATACGGCGCCGACCGGTTCACATCGGACATTCGCGTCACCGTTCGCGAGGGCATGACGGTTCTCGGAAGCGGCATCGGCATCCGGACCGAGGCCCTCGAGGGCATCCGGCACCAGTTCGAATTCAGCTACCCGTCTTTCCCCGGCACGGTCGCGATCGTCAGGGAAGAGCCGCTCAGGGCCGAGGCCGTCGACGGCTCCAGCTCCGTGTACATGCCCGCGGCGAGCGAGGACCTTGCACTGGAGTACGGCGAGACCGCCGCCGAAATGGTCGACTTCTTTTCCGATCTCTACGGAGCCCCCTACTCCAAGGCGATCTCGATCGTCGAGATGGGCGAATTCGCGCCGAACGGGTACTGGGCGCCGGGAATGGTCCTGATGAGCACCTACGGCCGTGGCGAGACCGTCAACCGGCGGCTGCTGGGCAAGCTTGTGGCGAACCAGTGGTGGGGATCGATCGTCGGCGCCGGCAATCGCAACAATCTCTGGCTGGTCGACGGTCTGGCGCAGTACTCCTCCCTGCTGGAGACGGAGGAGGCCGAGGGCGAGGAGGCCTTCGTGACGGCCCTCGGCAACACACGCATCAATGCGCTGACGTTCGACGAGGTCCCGCTGCGCCAATCCGGCAGGGTCGCGGACTTCTCCCCCCAGATGGAGGCGCTGACCTCGGCCCGCGGCGCCATGGTGCTGCACATGCTGCGCTGGCGGGTCGGTGACGAGGCCTTCTTCTCAACGCTGCGCGAGCTCATCAGCGGGCACGCATGGGGAACGCTCACGACTGATGCGTTCCGCGAACTCTTCGAGGACGTGACCGGAAAGGATCTCGACGGCTTCTTCCTGCAGTGGACGGAGACGAACATCACCCCGGAGTTCAAGCAGGAGTACACGATCTACCGTCTCGGGGGCAACGAGGGCTTCCGCGTGATTGGAAGGATCAACCAGGACATGGACACCTTCAGCATGCCGGTCGAGCTGAAGGTCGAGACCGAGGGGGAGCCGGAGTTCCACGTGGTCGAGGTCGCCGGCACGGCCTCGGATTTCGCCCTCGAGACGTTCGGCAAGCCGAGACAGGTCGTTCTCGACCCGAACCACAGGATCCTGCGCCTGGACGAGGACACGAGGGTGCGTGTGTCGATCCGGCGGGGCGAGCAGCTGATGGAGCTCGGCTACTACTCGGACGCGCTGGTCGAGTACGCCCAGGCCCTGGACATCAACCGGTTCAGCTCCCTTGCCCACTATCGGACCGGGGAGGCGATGTTCCTGCGGAACAACTACCAAGCCGCCGCGAACGAGTTCCGCGAGGCGCTCAACGGCGACCAGGATCCCCAGTGGGTCGAGGTCTGGTCCCACATCAACCTGGGCAAGATCTTCGACATCACCGGCCAGCGCGAGCGAGCGGTCAATGAGTACCAGCTGGCGGTACGGACCCGGGACAACACCCAGAACGCCCAGGACGAGGCCAGCAAGTACCTGGCCGCCCCCTACCGGCGACCGAGGCCGAAGGAGCGGACCTACTAGAAGCGGACCCGCGCGCCGACGCCGGCCTCAGTACTTGGGGACGCCGGCGTCGACCTCGTCACTCCACCGCAGGATCCCGCCCGTGAGGTTCGTGACCCGGCTGAAGCCCATCTCCTTGAGCAGCCGCTGGGCCTTCCCGCTGCGGTACCCGCTCTTGCAGTGCACGACGATGTCGGCGGTGGAGTCGAGCTCGTGGACGTGCTGCGGCAGCGTGCCGAGCGGTATCAGCATGGTGTCCGGGATTCTCGCGATCTCGAATTCGTGCGGTTCGCGCACGTCCAGCACCAAGACGCTCTCACCCGCATCCAGTCGGTCCTTCAACGCCGCCGGCGTAATTTCCGGTAGCCGCTCCTGGGCCGCCTCCTCCGCAGCCTGCTGGGGGATGCCGCAGAACTGCTGGTAGTCAATCAGCTCGCGCAGGGTGGGGCTGTCACCGCAGAGCGGGCAGTCCGGATTGCGCCGCAGCTTCAGCTCCCGAAACCGCATGTTCAGGGCGTCGTATAGCAGGAGGCGTCCGCTGAGCGAGTCGCCCTTGCCGAGGATGATCTTGACGGCCTCGGTCGCCTGGATGCTTCCGATGACGGCGGGCAGGATGCCCAGCACTCCGCCCTCGGCGCAGCTCGGTACCAGCCCCGGCGGAGGAGGCTCGGGGTAGAGGCACCGGTAGCATGGCCCGCCCTCGTGGTGAAACACGGTGGCCTGGCCCTCGAACCGGAAGATCGAGCCGTAGGCGTTGGGCTTGTCGAGCAGCACGCAAGCGTCGTTTACCAGATAGCGGGTCGGAAAGTTGTCCGTACCGTCGATCACGACGTCGTACTCGGAGAGAATCTCCAGAGCGTTGTCGCTCGTCAGCGCCGTCTCGTACTTGTCGACGACGAGCCGGGGGTTGATGTCCTGCATCGTCTCAGCGGCGGACTCGATCTTGGGACGGCCGACATCCTTCGTCCCGTGAATCACCTGGCGCTGCAGGTTCGTCTCGTCCACCACGTCGAAGTCGACGATGCCGATCCGGCCCACCCCCGCGGCTGCAAGGTACAGTCCCAGCGGGGCTCCCAGGCCGCCTGTGCCGACCATCAGGACCTTGGCGCCCTTCAGCCTCCTCTGGCCCTCCAGACCGACTTCCGGCAGAATCAGGTGCCTGCTGTACCGCAGGATCTCCTGGTTCGACAGGTGTGGCAGAGGCGGTGTTTCGACGGTTCCCGTCACGGTTGCGGTCGCGCCGCCCGCGATCGACGGGACGATGCTGATCGTGCTCTCCGGCTCGAGCGCGGTGTCCTCCCGGTCGAGATACCGTATGTCCTCGTCGTCCACGTAGACATTGACGAAGCTGCGCAGCCGGCCCTGGTCGGTGTACAGATTGCGCTTGATCTGCGGATGCTCGGCGACCAGCCGGCTGAGCGCCTCGCCGACCGTGGCGGCGCTGACCTCGACCGTGTCGAGGCCCGATGCAAACTGCCTTAGAGGCGTAGGAATCAGGATCGTAGCCATAACCTTGCCTAGTCTGATGCTAGCATCACCCTATTGTCCGTCAACATGGTAGGGATTGAACTGCGCGCCGCCGGCTCGGCGTCGCAGCAGGCCGACCGACCGCTCGAGCCGCGTCCGAGAAAGCACCATGCCGCTCCCATTCTTTGCCAATGCCGAGGAACTCAGGGAATGGTTCAGCGACCATCACGACAAGCTGGACGCGCAGTGGATCGGTTTCTACAAGAAGCACACCGGAATACCGAGCATCGACTGGGCGCAGTCGGTTGACGTTGCGCTCTGCTTCGGCTGGATCGACGGTCTACGCAAGAGTCTCGGCGCCGCGAGCTACAAGATCCGGTTCACGCCACGCCGGCCGGACAGCCGCTGGAGCAAGCGCAACGTCCACCGGATGGAAGCCCTCATGGCCGAAGGGCTCGTGGAAGAGGCCGGGCTCGCGGCGTTCGAGGCCAGGGACACGTCCCTGCCGGACTACCAGACGGCCGCCAAGGCTCTGCCTGCGTCAATGGAGCAACGGATCCGGGCCCGTCCCAAGGCATGGGGCTTCTTCCGAGCCACGCGGTCGTCCTACCGCAAGGGCGCCTCGGCCTGGATCAACAGCGCCAAGAAGGAGGAGACCCGCCTCCGCAGGCTCGACCAGCTGATCGAGTGCTGCGAGCGCGGCGAGCCCGTCCCCCCGCTGCGCTGGGGCGGCACGCCCGTCAGGAAAAGGGACTGACGGTGGTTCGGGCTGTGCCGTCGCACCGGTTCGTCGCGAGGCGGCCGCGTTCAGCGGCTGTCGCCTGCGATTCCTGGTGCTTGGAACATGCCGATGCCTGCGATGGCGGCCGCACCGGCGGCCCGGCAGGCACTTGATCGCGCCTCGGTGACCCCGCCGAGGGCGGCTACTGGCATGCGCACCATTCCACAGACCTCCCGCAGGCCATCGAGGCCGGGAATCTCCAGGAGCCCCGGCTTCGAGACCGTCGGGAAGACCGGACCGAAGACGGCCAGATCGGCGCCTTCGCGTTCGGCCCGAACCACCTCTGCCGGAATGTGCGTCGAGACCCCGATCAGGAATCCCTCGGGCGCGATCCGGCGCATGGCCGACACCGGCGGCGCGCGAGAGGGCAGGTGAACGCCGTGCGCCCCGGCCGCGAGCGCCACGTCGAGCCGGCCGTTGACGAGCACCCGGGCCTGCCAGGGCCGCACGCGGTCGACTGCGGCCCGGACAAGCGCGAGCAGGTCCCGGACGCCCAGATCCTTCTCCCGGACCTGGACCCACTGAACGCCCCGTCGGGCGTTCTCCTCGATGCAGTCCAGCAGATCCGACGGACAGCGCCTCCGGTCGGTAATGTAGTATCTCTTCATCACGCAAGCACCACATGGCGCGGTTTCGGCCGTAATGTTGATAACGGTTTACTAAAGTTACGTCATGAGTATATACTAAGAATTCCGAGGGTTGCCCGGCGATAGGGCAGCTTGAGCGTGAAGGCGTCCCGTTGTATCGGGTCGGCGTGAAGAGGAAGCACACATGGGCAAGGTTATTGGAATCGACCTGGGAACCACGAATTCGGTCGTTGCGGTGATGCAGGCCGGCCAGCCGAGCGTCATCGCGAACCAGGAAGGCGGCCGCACCACGCCTTCCGTCGTGGCGTTCACCAAGGGCGGTGAGCGCCTCGTCGGCCAAACCGCGAAGAGACAGGCGGTCACGAACCCCGAGGCCACTGTCTACTCGATCAAGCGCTTCATGGGACGCCGGCCGGACGAAGTGGCCGAGGAATCGACGCTGATGCCTTACAAGACGAGGGCGGCGGGCGACCTGCTCAAGATCGTTGCTGACGGCAAGGAACACTCGCCCCAGGAGATCTCGGCAATGGTGCTCGGCAAGCTGAAGGAGGCCGCCGAGTCCTACCTCGGCGAAAAGGTCGAGGAAGCGGTGATCACCGTCCCGGCATACTTCAACGACTCGCAGCGCCAGGCCACAAAAGACGCGGGCAAGATAGCCGGTCTAGACGTGCGACGGATCATCAACGAGCCTACTGCCGCTGCTCTGGCTTACGGGCTGGACAAGAAGGACAACGAAACCATCGCCGTCTACGACTTCGGGGGCGGGACGTTCGACATCTCGATCCTGGAGGTCGGTGACGGCGTTGTCGAGGTGCTTGCCACCAACGGAGACACCCATCTCGGCGGCGACAACATCGACAAGCGGCTGATCGAGTGGATAGTGGAAGAGTTCCGCAGGGAGCACGGGATCGACCTCTCCTCCGACACGATGGCCCTGCAGCGTCTCCGAGAGGCAGCCGAGAAGACCAAGATGGACCTCTCCACCCTCATGGAGAGCGAGATCAACCTTCCATTCATCTCCGCGGACGCCACAGGCCCCAAGCACCTGCAGCTCAAGCTCACGCGCACCCATCTGGAGCAGATGATCGATCCGCTGGTGAGACGCACCCTGGAGCCCTGCAAGAAGGCGCTGGCGGACGCGGGCCTGTCACCGACGAAGATCAACGAGGTCGTGCTCGTGGGGGGATCGACGCGGATCCCGCTGGTCCAGCGGCGCGTGCAGGAGCTGTTCGGCCGGGAGCCGCACAAGGGCGTCAACGCGGACGAAGTCGTCGCGATCGGTGCGTCGGTGCAGGGAGGCGTGTTGGGAGGCGAGGTCAAAGATGTCCTCCTCCTCGACGTGACCCCCCTCTCTCTCGGCATCGAGACTCTGGGCGGCGTGTTCACGAAGCTCATCGACCGCAACACGACCATACCCACCCGCAAGTCGGAGACGTTCTCGACGGCCGCAGACAGCCAGACCACGGTCGAGGTCAAAGTCTTCCAGGGCGAGCGATCGATGGCGGCGGACAATCGACTGCTGGGCGTCTTCCAGCTGGTGGGAATTCCTCCCGCGCCGCGAGGGGTCCCCCAGATCGAGGTAACGTTCGACATCGATGCCAACGGCATCCTGAACGTGTCGGCGAAGGACAAGGCCACAAGCAAGCAGCAGCAGATCACCATCACCAGCTCGTCGGGACTCTCCCAGGACGAAATCGAGAAGATGGCGCGGGAAGCGGAGGAGCATGCCGCCGAGGACACCAAGCGGCGTGAGGAGATCGAGGCGCGCAACCAGGCGGATTCGGTCATCTACAACACGGAGAAGAACCTGAAGGAGCATCGCGACAAGATCGACCCGGCGGAGGCAGAGAAGGTGGAGCAGGCACTCAGTGCCGCCCGCGAGGCCCAGAAGAGCGGTTCCCCCGAAGAGATCCGGTCCAAGATCGACGACCTGGTGCAGGCCAGCCACAAGCTCGCGGAGGCAATGTACGCAGCCAGCGCCTCCAATCCTGCCCAGGGAGCGTCGGGCGGCAACGGGAGCGGCTCACAATCCGGGGAGGACGACGTGGTTGACGCGGAGTTCGTGGACGTCGACGACAAACCGAAGTCTTAAGATGAGGGCGACAGGCGGGAGGACCTGCCCTCCTGCCGCTGGAGCGCCATGGCGGCCGGAAAACGCAAGGACTACTACGCAACGCTCGGGGTCCCGCGGAACGCCAAGCGGGCCGCGGTCCGCAAGGCCTACCGCCATCTGGCACGCCGTCTGCACCCGGACGTGAATCCGGGCGACTCGGCTGCCGAGAGCCGCTTCAAGGAAGTCCAGGAAGCCTACGACGTTCTGAGCGACGAAAAGAAGCGGAAGTTCTACGACCGTCACGGCTTCTACAGCGATCAGGCCCGGAACAGCGGCGCGGGCGCCGGGCGGCCCGGCGGATTTGGATTCGACGGTTTTGACTTCAATGACTTTCCGGGCCAAGGCGGCGCTGGGCCGGACCTGGGATCCGTCTTTGAGTCATTCTTCGGCGGCCAGCGGCGGCAACGTCGGCATTCCGCCGAACCAATGCCCGGCGAGGACATCGAGTACGGCATCGACATCGGATTCGACGACGCGATCCACGGCTCGACCGTTCGTCTCAAGGTCGACTGCCAGGGCCGCTGCTCGGCATGCGGAGGCTCGGGTACGCCGCTAGGCTCGCCCCCCAGGCAGTGCGCCCCGTGCGGCGGCTCCGGACAGGCCCAAACCACGATGGGCAACATGCGATTCAATGCGGCCTGCCCCACCTGCAGCGGTCAGGGTGTCTTCAGGACGCCGTGCGGTCCCTGCGGGGGGGAAGGCCGAGTCCGCGTCACGCGCAACATCGAGCTGGGGATTCCGCCGGGAACCGGCGAAAACTCGCGCCTGCGGGTTCCGAGCAAGGGCAACGCGGGCGTACGGGGGGGCGCAGCGGGGGACCTCTATGTCGTGGCCCACGTAGGGTCGCACCCGTTTTTCGAGCGCAAGGGATTCGACATCTACATCCGGCTTCCGATCACGCCGGCCGAGGCAATCCTTGGCGCCAAGATCAAGGTGCCGACCATCAACGGCCCAGCCCTTCTGCGGATCCCGCCCGCAACCAGTTCGGGGAAGACCTTTCGAGTACGCGAGCGTGGCGTGAAGAACCCTCGCACGGGCAAGCGCGGAGATCAGTTCGTTAGAATCTCGATCGTGGTGCCAGAGATTCCCGACGAGACAACCAAGGACCTGATGCGCCGCTACGCGACGCGGAATCCGGAGAATCCGCGGGAAGCGATCCTAGAAGCCTGCTGACGATGGCCAGGAAGCGCAAGGTTAAGGGCCTCTACACGATTTCGGTCGTTGCCAAGCGTTTCGATGTCCATCCCCAGACGCTTCGCCTGTACGAGAGGGAGGGCCTGTTGACGCCTTCGCGCACGCGGGGAAACACGCGGCTCTACACGGACGAGGACATGGATCGTCTGGACGCGATCCTCTCGCTGACCAGGGAGTTGGGCGTCAACCTCGCCGGAGTGGAAATCATCCTCAACATGCGCAGCAAGATGGACGCCATGCAGCGCCAGATGCGAGAGTTCGTCAAGTACGTCAATAATTCGATGGAGTGGGCCGGCGAGGACGAGGACCCGCTGTCGAACGCGCTCATCCCGGTCCGAGCGCGTTTTCGGTCCGGCACCGGGCGGTCCGGCAGGAGCCGCGACGCCGGGCAAGCACCTCCGGGTGAACCGGAGGTCATTGACGCCTGACTGGGACCGGCAAGGCGCCCCGCCCCGGGGGAGCGGCGGCAGGTCTGACACCGGCAACGCAAGTTGGACCGTTGGCTGTGGAGTGGCCGACGGCCTGGCATGCAGGGCGCCCACATGGCCAAGCTGCGTCGTCTACAGTGCCGACGCGCCGGATACGCGGACAAACCCCTCACCCGGCCCTGCAACTGATCCTGTCCATCGCCGAGACTCGCATTCCTCGCGATGCCGCCTTTGAGCACTGCGTCCAAGCGCGAAATTCACTCAATGACTGCTGCATGCATGGCCTCGGCCTGGCCTGGATGGGGCCGATTTCGTCAAGATTGAGCAGGCCCGTACCAGTCTCACCCGCGAGGTCTTGTCTCAACGTGTGGTCGCGCCGCGTGGGAGCTGGCCCTGCGGGCCAGGCCGGTGCGTCGTCGGTCTACGTGCTGGTGGAATGACCGTCCACGCTGGCCCCATCAACTCATATTCGCATGCTGAACCGGGTCTCGACTCCTGTATCAGGACCTGAGCCGAAAACCGCCCGGCGTCGGCCAGCGACACGGAGGGCGGACCGATTCGCCGTAAGGTATTCGATCTGCCGCCTCTTCCGCCTCCGGAAGTAACCGAGCATCAGGAGCGTGCCTGTCGCTGCCCGGCCTGCGGCACGTTGACGCGGGCCGGAAGCTACAGCACGCCTACGGCGCTGAGAAACACGAGAACGATGCACACGGGCACGGGGTACTTGAGAATCCAGAGCCAAGTCCCGTAGAAGCCCGCGAGTCGGCTTCCGGCCTCGAATTCCCCACGGCGCAGGGCGGCGTCCATTCTCCAGGCCACGAAGAGCGCCACGCCCAGGCCGCCGAGCGGCAGCAGCCAGTTGGAAACGATGTTGTCCGCCACGCCGAACCACTGCGAATTGGCCGTGGCGGGAATCCCGATCGCGGCGACGGCGGCCCCAGCGATCAGGCAGGCCTTCTTGCGTGTCGCCCCGAATTCCTCCTGCAAGTACGCGGCAGCCACCTCGAACATCGCGATGGCACTCGTGAGCGCCGCGAACACCAGCATCACGAAGAACAGGACCGAGAGGATCGCCCCGCCGGTCATTTGGGCGAGGGCGGTCGGCAACGTCACGAAGAGCAGATCCGGGCCCTGGCCGGGCTCCAGGCCGAAGGTGAAGACGATCGGAAACAGCACGAGCGACGCCATGATCGCCACCAGCGTGTCGGTTCCGGCGGTCGCGAGGGACGCCGAAGTGAGATCGTCCTTGCTGCTCAGGTAGCTGCCGTAGGTGATCATGGCGCCCATGCCCAGGCTGAGGGTGAAGAATCCCTGCCCCAGCGCCTCGAGCACGCTTTGCGCGGTCAGGCTTTCCAGGCGCATGCCGAAGAGGAACTCCATCCCCTCGTTCCATCCGTCCAGCGTGAAGGAGTTGGCCATCAGCACCAGCAGCAGCACGAAGAGCGCCGGCATCATGACCTTTGAGCAACGCTCGATCCCGCTCGTCACTCCTGCCGAAACGACCCCAACCGTCAGCGCCAGGAAACCAAGCTGCCAGCCAACTCCGAGGGCCACGTTTCCCGTCAGCTGGTCGAAGAGGCCCTTGATCGCGTCGGCGGAGCCTCCCGCGATGCTGTCGGTGAGGGAAAGAAACGTGAAGTGCACCGCCCAGGCCGCGACTGTGGAGTAATACGAGAGAAGCACGAAGCCGGCCAGAACGCCCAGGATTCCGACACCGACCCAAGGTTCCCTCCGAGAGCTGAGCGACCGGAACGCGTTGACCGGCGACGACCGGGCCGTCCGTCCGAGCATGATCTCCGCGATCATGACCGGCGCGCCGACCAGCAGGATGCAGAGGAGATAGACGAGCACAAACGCGCCGCCTCCGTTCTCGCCGGTGATGTATGGAAATCTCCAGATGTTGCCCAAGCCGACGGCGGAGCCCGCGGCCGCGAGAATGAACCCGGTCCTGGAGTTCCACTGCGCTCTGGATCCCTGTGGTGTTGATGACATGGCCGTTCCGGTTGGCCCAAAATAGCACGGGCCCGAGGCCCGCACGCGCCTACGCGACCTCGTCGATCCCGGTCTCGCCCTCGGACTTGGCGATGATTGCAGCCCCGCAGGAGTCGCTGAACACGTTGATCACGGTGCGGTACATGTCCAGTGGCCGGTCGACGGCAAGCATCGCGCCCACGATCAGCTCGACTTGGGGCCCGGTGAGGTTCACCGCCTGGAGCACGATGAAGATCACGACCAGCCCGGCCGACGGCACTGCGGCGGCACCGATCGATGCGAGCAACGCGGTGAAGACCACCAGCAGCTGTTGCTCCATTCCGAGCGGCACGCCCATGACTTGAGCGATGAACAGGACCCCCGCGCACTCGTAGAGGGCCGTTCCGTCCATGTTGATCGTTGCGCCCATCGGAAGGACGAACGATGTCACGCGATTGGAAACGCCGACCTTGTTCTCGACGGCGTCGATCGTGACGGGGAGCGTCGCGCCCGAGGAGCTCGTGGAGAACGCCATCACGATCGGCTGGGCCATGTTGCGGAAGTGCTGGATCGGGTTGATTCCCCCGAGCACGCGCAGGACCAGCGGCATCGTCACAAGCAGATGCAGGGTCAGTCCGCAGCAGAGCATGAAGGCGTACAGGCCAAGCGCCTTGAATGCCCCGAATCCGGTGGTGCCGGTCAGTCTGGCGATCAGGGCGAAGACCCCAATCGGCGCAATGTAGTGAATGATTCCTCCGGTCAGGCGCATCATGGCGTGGAATCCGGAGTCGAACAGCGCCTGCAACGGCTCCTGGTGCCGGGGCCTGAGCGTGCTGATCGTGACACCCAGCACAATCGCAAAGAAGATGATCGCCAGCATGTCCGTCTGCGCGGCAGCCGCGAAGAAGTTCTCGGGCACGATGTCCAGAATGATGTCGACCGGCGATTGCGCGGTCTGGAGGTCGGGCATCTCCTCCGTCTGGACGGAGACCAGGTCGGCCCCCTTGCCCGGCTGGATCAGATTCACCATCAGGAGGCCGACGACGCACGCAAGCAGGCTGGTCAGCATGTAGTAGCCCAGCGTCTTGCCGAAGAGCCGACCGAGTCCGGCGCTTGCGCCGACCGAGGAGACCCCGGTGACAATCGACGTCAGCACCAGCGGCACAATGATCATTTTCAGGAGCTTGATGAACAGCGTCCCGAGCCATCCAACGGCTTCCGCCAGAGGCTCTCCTCCGATCAGCCCGGCAATCACGCCAAGGACCATTGCAATTGCAATGCGCCAGTGCAGCTGCTGGTGCCACTTGGCACCCTTGCTCGATACGCTCATGTGTTCACCGTTGCGTCCATAGGCCGACCGCGGTCCAGTGGTGGGCTCTCCAAGGATCGGGGCAAGCCACACCAATGGTTGCATACTCGAGATGCTTGCTCGGAACGTGGGTTTTCCCGGAATCCGCGCCTCGATGGGCGCAACCAGCGGTCGGATCTCGTCCAGGGAATGTTGTGTTCCGCGAGCAATGCCCGAGCGTCCGCGAAGTGCTATACTACGCTGAGGCTCCTAGCTATTTGCATAGGCTCTCCGGGAAGCCAGCCATCCGTCCGTTCTGGCCGGTCGCCGGAAGTGTCGCCTGCGACACCGAAAGCGATTGAATCGGATTGAGGGAAGGGTGGCGTGTGCTCCCTCTCTCGGGCGAAACCGGGTGCGCTTGAGCGAGCGGACAGAATTGTTCACCCGCTAATCGCCTCGACATGGAGGCACATCATGGTAGATATGTATGGTTCCAGATAAGCCCACCTACGATAGCAGCCGAATGCGCCAGCCAATGCGTATGCGCGAGTTGCTGCGGGTCTCAGCGCTCGTCGAGAAGCCCGTGGTCGCCCGGGAAATCATCCTGGAGTGGCTCGAAAACAAGGCGGAGACAGACTTGCCCGAGCAGGCATGGAAGGGCCGCGCCTTTCGTCACAAGACGGAAAGTCACAGCTTTACAGCGGTGCGAGCCAAGGACCGGAAGACCGACATGTGGGCGCTTCGGTTCGTCGAGCCCGACACTTCCGGAGTCGAGCGGGAGTGGACCACCGAGGTGGCGGTTCGCCAGGCGGTCGGGCAGGACGGCCTGTTCAGCCTTCGCACTCTTGTCAAGTCAGGCGAGCTCAAGCTCCGGACCCAGCCAACCGTCCCTAGGTTCGTGGAGCACGTCGCCGCCGAATGCGGCCTGGAGCAAGGCATTGCAAAGATCGAATCCGAGCCGTGGATCATCGAGTCGGACTACGACGCGGCGAACCTGACGGAGTTCCTGGTCGATCCCGATCGCCGAACGCCGGCCTTTGTGCTGACCGTCCCTGAGGACTCCGTGGATCCCACCGAGCCGCTGCTTGACCCGATTCCGCTTCAGAGGGACACGCTCGGCACCGCCAAGGTGATCGTGCTGCCGGCGGAATACACATGGAAGCTGACGAACCGGTTCGGCAAGAGGCTGTCGGTCTACCGGGGCGCGATGCGCGTCTACCTGACAGGATTCACCGACCATGCCGATCCGGAGGGAGGCCACGACCTGTTCATGCCCCACCGGATGGATACGCCGGAGAACGCGGCAAAGCTCGGATCATTGCTCCGGTGGATGGCCGCGAGAGAGAGTCTCAGGAAGGTGCGCCTCGACGAGGACGTCCTCCCGTTCTCTTCCGTGCTGGTTCCTTCAGTGGACTTTGCCACGACAGGCATGGAGGAACGGGGAGCCAGCGAGTCCGACCAGCTGAGGGCGGCCAAGCGGCACCTGGACATTCTAGGTGGGGAACTCAAGCTGGCGACGCAGCTCCAGCAGTGGCTCACCGAAGAGAACAAGGCCCTGGAGGGCCGAGTGAGGGAAGCGGAGTCCAAGCTGCGCAGTGCGCAGCACCGCGGTCGCCCGTCGATGGACCGGTCACGCCGAGACAGGTCGAGACCGAGACGTCCGATGCCGCCCTACAGAAGCGACGAAGATCAGTACCCGCCCAGAGGACGTGACTACCCTCGAGGGGGCTATTCGTCCGGCGGCGGCGGCGGCTACCCCTCCCGCCGCTACCCTTCGGGCGGCGGCTGGTCTCCCCGGAGGTCGCGGTAGGTCCGCCGGTCCGGCGCGCGGCCAAGCCCTGGCATGCAGGCAGAGCTGGCAGGCAAGACGGCGATCGTCACGGGCGGATCCCGGGGCATTGGTCGCGCCATCTGCCTCGAGCTGGCGGGACGCGGTGCGAGGGTGGCGGTCAACTTCCGGCGACAGTCGGAGGCGGCCGACGGCGTGGTCAGGGCGATCGCGGACGACGGCGGCTCCGCGCTCGCCGTGCAGGCCGATGTTTCTGTCCGGTCCGAGGTGACCGACATGGCGGCGCGCGTAGCCCGCGAGCTCGGAGGTCCGGACGTTCTCGTCAACAACGCAGGGCTGCTGTGCCCCGGTCAGCTCCTGGACTATGACGAAGACGAGTTCGACCGCATGTGGCGCACCAACGTCAAGGGAGTCCTCTACTGCTCCGAGGCGGCCGCCCCCCACATGATCCGCCGCGGGTGGGGGCGGATCGTGAACCTTGCGTCCAACGCGGCGATCGGCACGGCGATGCCCGGAACCACCCTCTACGCAATCACCAAGGGTGCGGTGCTCACGCTGACGAAGCGGATGGCGTTCGAACTGTCCCCAAGCGGCATCACCGTGAACGCGGTGCTGCCGGGCTTCACCAAGACCGACATGGTGCTGTCAGGGAAGACGCCGGCGGAGGTGGAACGCCTGCTCACCGATGTGGCTGGCAGGTCCCTCGTGGGCCGGACCGGCGATCCTGAGGACATCGCCAGTGTGGCGGGATTCCTCTGTTCCCCGGCAAGCGGCTTCATGACCGGACAGTTTCTGATGGCGGACGGTGGCCGCCAAGACTACCTCACACACGTATAGCGGACGGAATCGAGCTGTTTCCGGGCTGCCCGCAACCCGGCTTCAGGTACGGTCCACGCGATAGGGATAACGGTCTTGCGCCTGTCGCAAGTAATCGAGCACCTCGCCGTCGAGTTCGCTCATGAGAGCGGCCCTCGACGGGTCGTCCGCGAGATTATGTTGCTGGTAGGGATCCTCCCGGTTGTCGTAGAGGCACCATCGACCGATTTCGCCACAGGCGTAGGTGTAGCGTCGGGTGCGGATGCCGCGAAACAGTGGAGCGGGATGGTTCACGCCGCCGCTGGCGTGGGATTTTGAAATGTGCATCAGGAACTGATGCTCAGGCCCCTCGACCGGCTCGCCCCGCACCGCCCCGGACAGGTCCCGCCCGACACAGCCCTCAGGCACGGGGACGCCCGCCAAGCCGCACACGGTCGGAAAGATGTCGATCGCACCGAGAAGCGTGTCGGTCCTGCGCACCGTTGGCGCACCCGGAACGCGGACCACGAAAGGAACCCGGCAGGACTCGTCGTGGGGCAGCCTCTTCCCGGTGCGGTTGTGCGTGCCGAGCATTTCTCCGTGATCCGAGGTGTAGATGACGATCGTGTTCTCCGACAGTCCGTTCCTCGCGAGACACTCCTCCAGCCTGCCAACCTCCAGGTCGACTCCCTCGACATGGGCGTTGTATCCGGCCAGGTCCTTCCGCACGCTCTGCCCTCGGCCCCCGACTCCGCGTGTGACCGTCTCCACGGCGTTTGGTCGGAGCTGCAGGTCTGCGGGCGGATAGTTCTCGATCAGTTCCGGCGGCGCGTCATGAAACGGTGGATGTGGTGGATTCAGTGCCAGCGCCAGCATCCACGGACGCTCCTTGTTGCGCTCAATGAAGTCGATCGCATCGTCAGTCATGAGCGTCGCGTTGTACCCGGCGGGCACGATTTGGCGACCGGTGAGCGGATCGTAGGTGTGCGAGCGGTCGAAGTGGGGATTCGTGTTGTACCAGGCCCGCCACTCCGCGAAACCGTGCCTTGCGTCCCCTGCCGGCTTGAGCGCGTGACCCTCGGTTCCACGGGCGTCCAGGTGCCACTTGCCGACGTATCCGGTGCGATAGCCCGCATCCGTGAACGCCTCTCCCAAGCTGTACTCGTCGCGCCTCAGAGGGTAGGCGTTGTCAATCACTCCGGTCTGGTGCGGCCAGCGGCCCGTCAGGAGAATCCCTCGATACGGTGAGCAGACTGGGTAATTGGAGATGCAGTGGGTAAAGGTGGTCCCTTGCGAGGCGAGCCTGGCCAGGACCGGGGCCGCCGCATCGTTGTAGGGCTCCCCGGGCATGGTGCATGCACGATGCTGGTCGCTGAACACGAACAGGACATTCGGCTTGCGCGACGCCTGGGCCGCCAGAGGCCTTGCGCCGGCCCCGGCCAGGCCGTACAGGACCTCCCGGCGGGTCGGACTCTGGGGTATCATGACTCGGGTATTCTAGCAACGCTTGAGCCGCCGGCCGTAGCCGGCGTTCCCGGGGCTCCGGCGGTCGAGTCCCACAGAGGCCTCCATGCCGGTCAGGGAGAGCGAAGCGCTGATTCTGCGCAGCTACCCGTTCCGCGAGGCGGATGTCGTCGTAAGCTTCTTCACCCGGGACCGCGGCAAGCTGCGCGGAATCGCGAACGGAGTCCGCCGGCCAAAGAACAACAGGTTCGGCGTCGCGCTCGAGCGGATGGCCCATTCGCGCGTGGTCTACATGCAGAAGGAGAACGCGGAGCTGGTCGGCGTGCGACGCGCCGAACTCGTGGGACCCGCCAATCTCTGGAAAGCCGACTACCCGGCCAGCGTGATGCTCGACATCATCGCCGAGACCTCGGACCGGATCCTTCCGGACAGCGAGGTCCAGGATGCGTACTTCCGGCTTCTGAGACTGATTGTCGAGGAGTTCCAGCGCGGGATCCGGGGAGCCGATTCGTCCGGCGATCCCCCGGCGTGGGCGCATCGCGCGTTGGTGTACTTCCTGCTATGGTCTGCACGGCTCGGAGGCTGGCTTCCGCCGCTGGAACGCTGCATCGAGTCCGACACGCCGTTCGCCCCGGACGAGACCGCCTACTTCAGCGCCGGACGGGAGGGGCTGTTTCGGGCCGAATTCAAGGACCCCGGAGCGTGGCGGATCCCGCCTGAATCGCGAACCCTCGCCCTCCGGATGCTCAAGAGCCGACCCGATCAGTTCGACGACTCCGGCTGGCCGACGGCCGCGGCTTTCGAGCTGCAAAGGTTCCTGCTGCAGCGCACGCAGGCGCAACTGGAGAGCCGACTGCGCGGCACGGATGCCCTGCAGGCGCTCTGGTCCGATCCCGAGCAGGCCACCGGTGGCTGAAGCGCCTAGTTGGAGAACAAGACCGGCTTCGCCTTCCTCGGACCCTTCCCGCCTACGGCGCCGATCACCAAGCTCACGGGCTTTCGGTCCCGCACGACCTCGACGCGGACAGCGGCGTCGCCACTCGTGGCGGACGCCGCCTCGTCAATGGCCTCGGGCCGGCTTACCGGCTTGCCGTCAACCGCAACGATCACGTCGCCTGCACGCAGTCCCGCCCGGTCAGCGGGTGATCCGCCGAGAACCTGCCGCACGAGAACGCCGGCTTCCACCCCGAAGAACTCCGCGAGTTGGCCCTCAAGCTCCTCGAGATCGGCTCCGAGCCACCTGACTCCCAAGCTGAAGCGAAGGGACGGAACGTTCAGATCGAACTTGAGATCGAGATCGCGAAAGGACTTTGGGCAGTCCTCGCACCACTCCCATCCATCGGCCATAAGCTTCATCCGGACCGAATCGAGGCGCTTCCTCACTTCGGCCATGCGGTCCCGGTCCCTTGCGATCCGCTCCTTGACGGACTCGAGCGTCTTGCGGACCCCGGCTTCCGCCGCACGCTGGCCAATCCGGACGTCGACGGTCAAGCGGGCACGGTCCCGGACGACTCCCAGCTCGACACGACCCCCTGCGGGAGTCTCCCTGACCAGGCGTGCGAAGTGCAGGATTCCGTTCACCCGCTCGTCCCTGTAGGTCAGCACGATGTCGCCGGCCTGGAGCCCGGCTTCCTCGGCGGGACTCGCGTCCGCGACGCTGCTGATCTCAACTCCGTGAGGGTCCAGCAGTCCGATCTCCCTGGCGGCCTCCTGGCTGACCTCGATGATTCCCACGCCGAGGTAGCTGGACGGCGCGGGCACCGCCCGCAAGTCGAGCTGAGGGGCGCCAGGAGCCGAGGACGGCGCGGCGACAGACGTCAGAAGAATCAGGGCGAATGCGATTGTCCGTGCCATTTCGTTCCCTCCTTTGGGCGGCCGTCAGCCCTACCGCTGCCGCCTGAATTCAATGTGGCCGATTCCGGTGCCGGAGCGCAGAGTTGGGCCGCCCCCGTTGATCGATCCTGTGGCGCGCGCCGTTCCGATGACGCCGCGCGAGCGGCTCACCTGGATCGAGGGGAACTCGGTGAGAATGCCGTGATGCCCCCTGAACATCTCGACTGCCGCCTCGATCGTCAGCGCCAGTGTCTCCGGCAGAAAGACCTGAACGGATCCGACACCCGTGGTCAGGACCGAGTCGAGCAGCCGGGCCTGCTCTGCGAGCCCGACCGCGATGTTTCCCGCTCCGCTCGTCACGCTGAGGGCTCCGGAGGCCCTTCCGATCCGGATGTCGCCCGCCCCAGCCTGAGCGCGGACGCCGTTGAACGCCTCGATGACCCGGATCGAGCCGCTGCTGGTCTCGGCGCTGACGCTCCCCTTGACCCGACCGATTTCGATGCTGCCGGCCCCCGTCCGTGCGTCGAGGTCGCCTGCCACACTCATCGCCCGGACGCTGCCGACATCCGTCGCCAGCCGGGCCGAACCGGCGGCACGGTCCAGCTCAATGCGGCCTCCCGCGGTCTCACAGGCTACAGAGCCGCCAACGGCGCCGAGCACGATTCTGCCGCTGGCGACGGCGTTCACGTCCGATCCGATCGTGTCCATGTCGACCGATCCGCCGGCAGCGAGGACTTTCACCGAACCCTCGATGTTCCGGACTTCAATGTCCCCTCCCCTCGTCTCCAGGTCGATCTGGGAGATGTCCCGAGGAACCTCGATCTGAAACGCGGCTGCGACGCGGCAACCGGCGCACTCAGGCACTTGGAGGACAATGCGGACCCATCCGTCCGGCCCCCGCTCAGACTCCACATGCTCTCGGTCAAGCATGGCGGGTATGAGACCAAGACCGTCGACCGCTGTCCGCACCCATACCCTGGAGCTGTAGCGGATCGCATCGACGTCGGATCCGATGACGATGACATCCCCGCGGGCCCGGACAGCCAGCCGGTCCGCCGCAGCCATCTCTCCGCTTCTCTGCTGGAACCACCGGCCTCCGGCGCGCGTCTCGGCCGGATCCGACTGGGCGGCCATGGGACCCGGCATAGCGGCACCCGCGACAAGAGCCGCCACCACGCGAAAGCGCAGGAGGAGGGACAGAGCTCTGCTTGGCCTGTGCATCGGTTCAGAACCGCTCCATCGAGGCGCCAAGCGAATCCAGGATCGCTTCACTCTCCCGAATCACGAACGGGTCCGACTCCCGCTCGATCAGTTCCTGCAGCGGCCCCGCCATGTCGCGGTCGGCGTGCTCGCGCAGCAACTGGATGGCGTGGCCCCGCATGCCTGCACTGGGATCCTGCAGCAGCGTCTTGACCAGCGCCTGCCGGACATCCGAGCGGCCGGCGAAGTCCTGGACCGCCTCCAAGGCCTTCAGCCGGACGCCGAGATCCTCATCTTCGAGCATGGTGCGCAACAGCGCCTCGCGCACCTCCGTCTCGGCGGCATGCTCCCGCAGCGCGTCGAGCGACGTCAGGCGGGCTCCGGCGTGGGACTGGTGCACGGAGTCGAGGAGAATGTCGCGAATCGCTGGATCGGACGACCTGCCGCTGATCACCGTGCGCTCCTCGACCACGATCTGGACCTGGCCGCCGACCGGGTCGAGACGAACGGTCTCGATCCCGGTCAGCGTGCGGTCGGCATCGGAGGAAACGAACTTGCCGCCGGCGGAACGCTGTGAGCCAAGGGTCTCGAAGACGGGGCCGGACTCCAGCCCGCGTCCGGCAAGGAATCCGGCCGCCAGCATCAACGCGGCGGTCGCGGCCTGCCAGACGAGCGGCCGCGCTGAGAACACCCGAGTCAGGGCACCCACCGCGGAACGGACCCGGAGAACTGGAGAGAAACGCCGCCGCGGGCGGGGAAGATCCGTGATGGCCAGGTCGAGCCCGTAGCGGCATTCCTCCAGCAGGGAATCCATGTCGGAGCCAATCCCGCCGTCGCCCAGCGCCAGGAGGAACTCCCGCTCTTCCTCGAACAAGGCCCGGAACGCAGGGTCTTCGTCCTTGCAGCGCTCGATCTCGATTCGCTCGGGCAAGCCAAGCTCACCATAGAGGTAGAGTCGAATGCGCTGCCGCAGCAGCTCGCTCTCGATCAGGGCGCGCCTGTCACCTCCGGACATCGAGCAACTCCTTGCGCAGCTTCTTGTGTGCCCGGAAAAGGCATTGCTTGGCGGAGTCCTCGCTGATCGAACAGGCATTCCCGATCTCTCTCAGCCGCATGCCCTCGTAGTGCCGTAGTGTGAAGACTACGCGCTCCCTGTCGGAGAGCCGGTCGAGCGCCCTTTCCACCCGTCGCGAGATCTCTCCGCTGCCGGCCACCCTGTCCGGAGCGCTCGAAGGGCGGGCGTCGGTCGCCTTGTCCAGGGGCGAGAGCCTGGGCGTGTCTCCCGACTCGAACGTCGTGAATTCCCGGCGGGCCTTGCGACGGCGCAGCTGGTCCAGGCAGGTATTTGTGGTGATGCGGTAGAGCCAGGTGTGGAAGCGACACTGGAACCGGAACGTGTGGAGCTTCCTGTAGACCTTCAGGAAGGCGTCCTGATAGGCGTCCTGGGCGTCGTCGGGCGACCTCAAGATGCGCATAGCGATGCGGAGCACGCTGCGATCGTACAGCCGCACCAATTCCGAGAACGCCTCCCGGTCGCCGCCCTGGGCAGCCTCGACGAGTTGCCGCTCAGCCCGGTCCGGGGAGGTGGCCTTCACCGCCAGGCCAATCGACTGGGCATTTGCCAACTCCACCTCGCCTTTGCCTTTCTGGTCCGTTTGACGCATCAACATCCAGAAACGTGACGCGAAATCGCGCCATCCATCGCAATCAGCAGATCCAACCGCCGCCCACGACCACATCTCCGTCGTAGAAGACAGCGGCCTGCCCCGGGGTGACCGCGCGTTGGGGCTTGTCGAACACGACACTGGCTCGGCTGGAGAGGCCGTCGAGTGGAGTGATCTCCGCCCAGGCGGGAACCGAGCGGTACCGGATCTTGACCTGTGCGCGCAGCCGGGAGGGCGGCGCTTCGAACGGGATCCAGTTCGCATCGCGCACCTCGAAGTCCGTGCGCAGGAGCGACTCGGCAGGCCCGACCACGACGGTGCGGGTGGCGGGCTGGATCTCGGTGACGTAGACGGGCTTGCCGACAGCGATCCGGAGCCCCCTCCGCTGGCCGACGGTGAATCTGTGAATCCCTCGATGGCGTCCGAGCACCTCGCCGTTCTCGGCAACCACATCCCCCTCGTCGCCGGAGGTGCTGCCGCCACGCTCCTTCCGGTATCTTTCCACGAAGGCCGCATAGTCTCCGTTCGGAACGAAACAGATCTCTCGGCTCTCGGGCTTGGATGCGATCCCCAGTCCGAGATCACCGGCCAGTTCGCGGACTTCGCGCTTGCTCATGTCCCCGAGCGGAAAGCTCGACCGGGCCAGCTGCTCCTGTGTCAATCCGAAGAGGAAGTAGGACTGGTCGCGCGCCTGATCCCTGCCCTTCAGCAGGAGGTGGCGGCCGGAGTCCGTGTCCCGGTGGATCCGGGCATAGTGGCCGGTGGCGATGGTGCTGGCGCCGACCTGCCTCGCGGTCTCGAGGAAGCGGTCGAACTTGAGAAAGTTGTTGCACAGAGTGCATGGAATGGGAGTCCGCCCGGCCAGGTAGTCTGCCACGAAGGGCTCGACGACCCTGCGCTCGAAGCTCTCCTCGTAGTTGACGACGTAGTAGGGAATCCCGAGGCTCTGCGCCACCCAGCGGGCGTCGTAGACATCGTCGAGCGAGCAACAGCGGCCCGAGGAGCCTCCCTCGGGGATCAGCTCCGGCAGCCGGCGCTGGTTCCACAGCTGCATCGTCATGCCGACGATCGGCCGGTTCTGAGAGTGCAGCATGGCCGCGACGACGGAAGAATCCACTCCGCCGCTCATCGCTACGGCTACCGGAGAAGCATGCACTCCTCTCAGCGTAGCGCGGCGCTATTGCCAGCCGACCTCCCTGTCGGCGTTCTGTTCCTGGAGGTACCCGACCAGCGGCTCGAAGTACTCCAGCATGGCCTTCGTGGACACTTCGCCGCCGGTCTTCTCCCTGACGACCTCGCGCCAGTCGCGCGTGGCTCCGAGGCTCAGCAGATCCCACAGGAAGTCGCCGACTTCCTTGTTTCCGTAGTAGTTGCAGTTGCGCGGGTCCTGGCCGAGGATGTTCTTCGCGATGTAGGTGTGCAGCTGGTACTTCAGGACGAACGCCATTGCGTAGTCGTAGTACTGGGCGGGATCGTCGGTGATGTGTGTCTTCGTGCAGGCGTCGCAGAACTCCTCGCCGCGAGGCGACGGGGGCGCGATCCCCTGGAAACGGGCCGCATGCTCCCACCAGCGCCGGTTGAACTCCCCGACCGGCAGGTTCTCCTCGTACAGGTCATGTTCGAAGAAGGACATCGTGCCTGCGGAAAACGGGATGAAGACCACAGCCTGGTCGAGAGCCTCATCGAGCAGCCAGGCGATCTCGTCGATCTCGGCGTCCTCCTCCAAGAGCCCGATCTCCCTCAGGTAGGCCGGCTGTCGGGCGGCGATTCCGATCAGGTCCCCGATTGCCTCATGGAATGCGCGATTGGCACCACCCCGCAAGGTCAGGGGGACGTCCGCCGAGGTGTAGGCCAGGTAATAGTAGATGTGTCCCAGTTCGTGGTGCGAGGTCTCGAACCAGCGCCAGTTGTTCTCGACGCTCATCAGGGACCGGACGTCCTTCTCCAGGTCCATGTGCCAGGCCGACGCATGGGTGTTCTTCTTTCGCTCGGCTCCGGGAGGCAACGGGTATAGATCGGATTTCTCATAGAACGACTGCGGCAACGGAGGCATGCCCATCGATGTGTAGAAGGCCTCGGACTGTTTCACAATCCACTCGGGGTCTTTCTCAGCCACCAGAGAGTCCAGATCGATCCCGCTGCTGAGCCCGGGCCATGCCTGGGCCCATCGGTTCCCGATCCAGTGGGCGGGGATCAGGTCGGGGGGTGCCTCGCCGTAGCGCTCGGCCAGCTCGTACTTGGTCCAGGTGTGGAGCTGCTCGTACAGGGGCCGGAGGTCGTGGTTGAACCGCTCCATCATGGCCATCATCTCCTCGACAGCCATCCCGTAGTCGTCAACCTGCAATGCGAAGAACGAGTCGTAGCCCATTTCCTGCGCCACCTGATTCCGGAGGTCGCGGAGCTTGCCGATCCCTTCCTTGAGCGCCGGGCCGGTCTGCTTGGCGACGGCCCAGATTTTCCTCCTTTGGGCTTCGTCCGTTGACGTCACCAGGACTTCGTCGATCTGGTTAGGCGTCACGATTTCGCGGCAGTCGTCCCCGGACCGTTCCACGCAGAACTCGAAGGAGTCCAGGATCGCGCCCTGCCTGGCCTCCTCCGCCACCCGAGCCGCGACAACCTCCGGGATCGTGCCCGGATACTCGGCGGCCGACAGCAGGATCCCGCGGAGCTGGCGCTCGGTGACGTCGTCGAGCCGGTCCGTGTCCGCGAGAAGCGCCTTGACCGTGTCAATGACCCACGGACTGCCGGCAAAGGCGGCCATCGTCTTCTCGGCGCCGATGCGCTCGCCGACGTGAAGCTCCGTCACATCGGTGGCGGCCTTCCAGTAGGCTTCCCCCGTGATCGCGTACATCTTCTGGAAGAGGGCGTCGTAGGTGCGGAGAAACTCGTCGGCTCGATCCTGCGGGGTCGGTGAGCAGCCCGTGATAACGGCCATGGCCACGGCGATCGGGCAAGCGATGAACCTCATAGGCCTCATTCTCTCTCAGTATTGTCGATGAGCCGATCGCGACTCCTCCAAGACTGGAGGCAAGCCTGGAAGGCGACGCATGTCGAGCAAGGAGCGCAGCGCCGAGAAGGCGCTCGGCGAATCCGTCGAGGGCTGATTCTACCGCCTCTCGGTCGAACGCCTGCCGGAGAACAGCATCCCGCCGGTCCGCGTGGCCGGCGAGCGGGGCGTTCGGCCGGGAGGCCGCCTACGCGCGGTTCTCGCTCGGGCCACGCCGGCGACTAATGTTCGGGGGCAAGAAGGACGCCTAGGCGATTGAGACCGCGCCGGAGTTCCGAGCCCCGTACTCCCGACACCACTGTCGACCTGGCGCTGCTGATCGGCGGCTGGGGCGCCCACGGGGGCGCGCCTCACGCATTGGCGGCCCCGGGAGTATCAGCAAACAGACGAGCCTGGCGATGCTGAGATACAACCGGCACGGGCGGACCCTCGTGCTGGAAGCGCTCGATCCGTGTTCACCTCATCTGGAGCAATCGTCACGCGTGAGCGAGGAGGCCGGAGGCACGGTGTGCAGAGCTCTGGGGCTCGCACCACCGGATACCCGAGAATAGTGGGCTGCGGATGAAGATTCGAACCGCATGGATCGCGAAGTTGCTGCTGCCCGGGGCCGCGCTGGCGGCACCGGATGAAATCAGGCTGCCGCCGCCGGAGGAGGCCAGGCAGGATCCCGGCTTCCACTGGGTCGGCCGGACACGGCCGCTGCCAGAGACGATCGCAGGCGAATGGAGCTGGACGCCGGACGGACGCCGCGTCTGGCGGGCCCGGTTGCGCGCATCGGGTGCGCGCGCGCTGCGCCTGCGCTTCGAGAGCTTTTCGATGCCCGGCGAAGTGCTTCTCTACGGGGAAGGCCGCGACGAGACGGCGGCAGGCCCCTACGGCGGCGGCGGGCCGCATCGGGACGGCGGGTTCTGGAGCGGGTTGGTGCCCGGCGAGGCGGTGACCGTCGAGTACCTCCCCGCCGAGTCGGTGCCCGCCGTCGACGCACTGCCGTTCCAGCTGCAAGCGCTGGCCCGGATCGACAGCCCCCAGCTTCCGCTTCCCTCCACGCCGCGGAAGCCGTCCGGCCCGCCGCCGCGTGCGATCGCGGGCTGCCACCTCGATGCGTCCTGCTTTCCCGAAGTGGAAGACCGGGCGAATCCGGGTGTAGTGCTGGTCTATGTGACCCTGGGGCAAGGCTCGTACAGCTGCACGGGTTTTCTGATCAATCCAACGTTCGAGAGCGACAGGACGCTGTTGCTGATGACGGCCGGCCATTGCATTGACACGGCCGAGAAGGCGCGGGACGCGGCATTCCTGTGGCGTTACCAGACGGAGGAGTGCTAGGGCGACCCCGACTGGAAGCGCTGGAAGACCCGCCCCGTGTGGACTACCGGGGCACGGTTGCTCGTGTCGCGAGCCGACGACCGCTACGACTTCGCGCTGCTCGCGCTGGATCGGAACAACCTACGGGGCGTGGGCGGACTCGGCGAATTGGTCTGGTGGCCGCGGCTGCCGCGCATCGGACAGGAGGTCTTCACCGTCGGCCATCCCGTCGGCGGCTACAAGCGAGCCGCGGTCGGAACGGTCGTGCCCTTTCGGTGGCGAGGCTTGAGCAGCAGCGGCTTCGGGACCGTGCAGTGGCGCCGAGGGACGACCGAGGGCGGGTCGTCCGGCTCGCCGCTGCTGGCGCGCTATGACGGGCAAGACTATGTCGTGGGCGTGGTGGCCGGGAACAACACGACTCCCGGCCGCCCGGATCAGAACTCTCGCTGGGGGCCGAGTTGCGACCCCGGCCGACGGACGGCCTTCGGCCGCTTCGACGCGATCCACGACGTCATCGAGGACTACCTCGAGAACGAGCCGGACAGCGGGGCGCCAGCCGAGTCCGAAACCGTGACCGTTGCGGTTGCACTGGGCACCACCGGCGAGAGCGTGACCTTGCGGCAGAGTGTCTCCGGGGCCTGGTGGCTGGGCGGCAAGCCTGTGGTCAGCGGGACCACGGAGGTCCAAGCGAGCAACGGCTACGTCTACAGGCTTGTTCTGGAAACCGATGCTCGCGGAGGCATTACGTGGAGTGCACAGTTCGTGCCTGTCCGCGTGACCGTCCGCCTCGGGCAGAGCACCTACAGGATCCAGCTGACGCAGGCGGAGGACGGCACGTGGCGGCACGGCTCGAAGGAGGCCACCGAAGGGATGATCGTCATCACCCCCGACAGCAAGCGTTACCGGTTGAGCATGGCGAGCGGGGTGTGGGTCGCCACGGAAGTGAGCGACTAGGCTGAACCGTCTTCGGCCGCGCGGTACCCGTCGACAGGCTGCTGCAGGATGTCGTGAGCTTGCCGCCGCAACCCTCGTTGGGCTCCGAGGCGCACTTCCTGCCAAGCGCAGGCCTGGACTGCACCGAAATCGAACCCCGGCATCAGATCCCCTTCTCGGAATCCCGGAATCCTCAGGCGATCTGCCGACGAGGAGCGCATGCCGAACAGGTGGGCGGCCCCGGGGGGCCAGGTGATGGCGAGGACGTGAGACTAGGGCAGGTTGAGCTGCCAGCTGACACCGAACTTGTCCTGAACCCAACCCAACCGCTTGCTGAAACCGTAGTTGTCAAGGGGCATGAGGGCCATTCCCGCGTCAACCAGGGAGTTGAAAGCCGAATCAGGCTCGTCTTCGGACTCGCATTCAACGTATAGGGAGATTGCGGGGGTGAACGTGAACTTGCGGGGGTAGACGCTGTCCATCGCCCTGACTTCGCAACCGTTCAGCAGGAAGCGCGCCATCCTGACCGTCCACTCGGGCCCGGTTTCGCCAGGACCGTACCGATCGATCCCCAAGATTTCGGAGTCCTCGAACAACGAGACGTAATGGTGGACCGCCTCGGCCGCCTTTCGGTGCTGCTCACCCGTAAACAACAGGAACGGACTGAATCGTCTCATCGATACTGGCGTAGCATCTGCCGCTCGGGTCTGCTGGGCGAACCCGGCGCAGACCTCTCCACCCCGTCCCGGCAGCACGGTGCCTCGCGGTACACTGCTAGCAGGCACGGAATCCGGGGCACCCTTCCGCGGTAATTCAAGATCCGGGAGGCAGTTCTGGGCTCTGAGCCGTCTTCGGCTTCGTCGCAGACCTCAAGCTTTGAGACCCGAGACCATTCTTCTCGCCGCTCTCACAGTCGGGGCCGCTTCCGGCACCTTGTGGGCGCTTCCTCCTCCGGACAAGGAATTCACAGACGCGGCCGGAGAGATCTCTTTCGACATCGAGACCGGCGATGTCGTCGCGTACGTCGCGGCTACGGCAGTTCCTCTGATCTATTCTGATGTCTCCCCAACGGCGGGCGACGCACCTCTTGTCCTGCACCTTGTCGTCTCGCTTCTGACGGCATGGTTCGACGCGACCGCGCCGTATCACCCCACCGCCGTCGGCAACTATTCCCGGATCGGCCGCCGGCCCGCCTTGGAGGCCACACAGCGCAATCTGAACACCGCGGTCCTGCACGCTTCCTTCCACTTGCTCAGCGCCTTTCTGCCTGCCAGGGCTCAGGAGTTCAGGAACATGCTGGTCCGCGCCGGACTCGACCCGGACGACGACAGCGCGGACACTGCGACCGCTGTCGGAATCGGCAACACCGCAGGAGCGGCGGCGGTCACGGGCCGGGAGAACGACGGCATGAATCTGCTCGGCGGGCTGCCCGGACCGAGATTCAATGCCCATCCCTATCGGGACTACACGGCCTACAGGCCAGTCAACACGGCGTTTCGATTGATCAACCCCTCGCGCTGGCAACCGGATGTCCAAGTCCAGGGAATCGGGATCTACGTGACACAGCAGTTCGTCACGCCACAGTACGCGCTGGTGGAACCGTTCTCGTACGAATCGCCCGAAGCATTCTCGGTGCACCCACCCCATGCGAGCAATCATCACCACCGATTTTCACGGCGTTTTTTGCACCTAATCGGAGTTACCCCCTCGC
>JAPPMB010000103.1 GCA_028819255.1 Bryobacterales bacterium
GGGGGCCCGGTCGAGGTTGGTGAGCTGCTTGGTCTCGCGCGTGTCGAGCCACATCACGTGGATCTGGCTGGTCCCGCTCTTGTCGGACAGGAACGCGATCCGTGCACCGTCCGGCGACCAGATCGGCGACGACACCTCGAAGCTACCGGTCTCGAGCTCGCTGATCCGCCGCGTGGACAGATCCATGATCATCAGCTCGCTCTTGTTCCGGTCGTTCATCTTGTCCACGCTCCCGCGCGTGAAGAGGATGTGGTTTCCGTCCGGAGAGATGCGGGGGCTGCCGACCGACTCCATCTCCATGTAGGTGTCCATGTCGAGGAGGCCGCCGGGCTGCTGCGCGGCGGACGGGGCGGGCGGAGCGAGGACGATCGCGAGCGCGAGAAGCGCGGGGGCGGTGCGGAAGTGGCGGCGGGCGGTCATGCGGGTCTCCTTGGGGTGCTGCGAGTCGCGCGCGGGCTCGGGTTTACCAGCATAGCGGCTGGGCTGCGGTCCGCGCACGACGCAGCGTCAGAATCCACCCGGCATGATCCGGCGCATGAAGCCGTCGAAACGGGGGACCGTAAACGCCGTGTCGCCGTGACTCGGACTCCAGACCATCCCCTTGAAGATCAGCTTGGCCCGCACCGGACCGAGGGATGTCACGGGACGATCGAGCACTGCGGCGATGTCGCCCGACCGGTGAGGCCCAGGTCCCAATTCAGCCATGGCGCGCAGGTACAGCCGCTCTGAAGGCGTCAGGCGATCGAAGCGCACCATGAAGAAGCTCTCGTCAAGCGCGGCGAGGGCGGACACCGAGGCAGCCAGTACGTCCTGCCCGGTTACCGGCGAGCGTTCGGCGACATCCCACACATGCTTGCCCCACTCCTGAAGGAAGTAGGGGTATCCCTCGGATTCTTCGACAATCATGTCGAGCGCCTCCTTCTGGAACTCGACGCCGAGGTCTGCAGCGGGCTTGATGATCGCGACGGTGGCGGCTTCAGGTGGAAGCGGTCCCATCTCCGGAAAGTCGAAAAGCCTCTCGGCATAGGACTTTGCTCGACCCATGCGGCCACGGAGCTGTGGCAGTCCCGCGCCCACGAGCGTAACGGGCAGTTGGCGCTGGGCGGTGCGGTGTAGCGCGACGATCAATGCCGCCAGGTCGGCTTCGGGTACATATTGGAGTTCGTCGACGAACATGGCCAAGCCGGTGCCGGCACCGGCACACGCTTCGCCGACGGACTCGAGAAGCGCTTGCAGGTCGAGCTCCAGGTCTCCGTTGTCGGCAAGTCCCGGCTCGGGCTCGAAGTCGAGCCCAACCTCGATGTCCTGATACTTCACCTTGAGGGCCCCGACGAAACCCGCCAGGCCCCGGAGCGCGCGCCTGGCCAAGTCTTGTCCGCGCGATTTCCTCGCCAGCCGGATCATCGCTAGCCGCAATCCCGGAGCCAGCATCGCGGGCAGAGAGCGGGACTCCGGAGCTTCCACCTCCGTGACCAGGATTCCGCGCGAGCGGGCGTAGTCGCTGATCTTGAGCAGGAGGACGGTCTTGCCTACACCTCGAAGCCCCACGAGCAAGACGCTCTTCGCGGCGCGACGGGCGCGCATTCGCTCCAACGCGATGCGCGCCCTGGCCAACAGCTGTGCGCGCCCTGCCAACTCAGGTGGCGGCATGCCCGCGCCGGGCGCATAAGGGTTCTGAATCGGATCCATGGACTCAAGTTATACCAGAATTAGCGAGTTTAGCGTTGGAAGATAATATCGCTAAGCTTGCTATAAACGCCAGGAACCGCTGCGCCCTATCAGCAGACGCACGACCTCCCGGTCGTTCTCCGCCAGGCGGGAGAGATCGGCTTCCAGCCGGAACCCGGAACACCGCGTACGAGATCCTGTATGGTCGGCCCCGCCATCCTGTACTATTTCCTGTATGATACCTGAATGATACCTGTGTGATTCTGTGCGTCCCAGGCATCATCGCCCAGGGCGGCGCAGGCGGCGAGCGAGGCGAGAAGGACGGCTGCGGCCGGGAAGCGGAGGAAATGCGAAGCGGTCATCGGCATGCTTCTGGCGACGGAAGACTTGGCATGCAGCCGGTCGCCGAACGGAACGAACTCCAGGATCGCCCGCCCCTGCTACCCCGGCTGGTGGTCACGACGGCCGTTGCCAGGAACCGCCCTGTCGCATTCCGACCGGCATGATCGTCTATTGGGTTGGCGCCCGCTTCGCCGCAGTGGACGGCATTCCTTCTCCCGCGCTGCCTGGAAAAGATGAAGAGAGCCGCAGTGTTCGGGTTGGTCTGGTTACTGTTGTGCTGCGAGAGCAGCACCGCTCCGCCGGCCCGCGTGAGAGGCGGACTCCTTGGCACCTACCGGCTGGTGACCATCAACGGGAGTCCCCTTCCACGGCCTGTAGGGAACGGCTATACGGGCGCATCCTACACGGTTCATGGCTCCGAGTTGCAGATTTTCGACGAGGAATATTCCCTAACGGCGGACCATACGGATGAGCGGACCGGCGAGCGGCGGACCCTTACCGTGCGTGGCCGCTGGCGCAGGTACGGTACTGAACTGCGATTCCGTCCGATGGGAGACAGCTGCGAAGACATGGCCCGCTGGTACCCCGAGACGAGCGAGATCGCGTTCGTGGATGAGTGCTCGTACAACCGGAGCTGGCTCTACGAGGGATGAGATACCTGATGCTCCTGATCTGCATGTCGGCTGCCGTCGCTTGCGAGGAAGCGGTCGTCGTCGATTCAACGCCCCCGGAGGAGGAAGCCATTCCGCCACGCGACAGGAAACCACGGTTGTCCGGCTTCATTCCCGACCTCACCATGGCGACGGGTCAGACCGTGGTGTTGCAGAACCCCCAGCGGATCTTCTCGGACGATTCTCCGTTGACGCATTTCGCCAGGTCGTCCGACCCGGCCGTGGCGACGGCTGCCTTTGCCGACTCCACCATGACGATCGTCGCGATCTCGCCCGGCGTGACGCTGGCTACTCTGATGGCCTCGCAGCCACCGGGCACGTTTGCCCGGGCGCTTGGCGATTCGCTGGGGCACACGGTGCGATCGGCCTTCAACGTGACCGTGCGTCCGAGGGAGGACGAGGAATGATCGCGCGTGCCGCCATACTCGCCCTGGTCTGTGCGCTCCTGGGCTGCGATGGTGGCATCATCGACGATGACGGCCTTGACAGACCTGCAGTCCGGGGCAGCTACCGGTTGGCCGGCATCGATGGGGTTCTCCCGCAAACGCTGGTCAGTCGAGATGGCGAAGAAACCTATACGGTCCACAACTCCCAGCTACAGGTGATGAACTTCGGGGAATACGCCGTGACTGTGGAACGTACCGTGGAGCGATCCGGCGAGCGCCGTACCCTCACCGTGGGTGGTCGCTGGCTATGGTACGGCGGCGATCTGTGGTTCGAACCCCGGAACGACGGCTGCGTCGACGAAGGCCGATGGCACGATGATGAGAGAACGATCGAGATCGTGGCCGACTGTTCGTACGGGCGGCAATGGGTGTACCAGCGATGGCCATGAGATACCTGGTGTTGCTGACGGGCATCTGCACTGCCGTCGCCTGCGAGGAGGGCGGAGACATGGTCGCCGTCACTCACGACCCACTGGTGCCGCCGCGCAAGGCGCCGCGCGTGGTGGGATTCATTCCGGATCTGGTCGTGGAGGTGGACGAAACCGTGGTAATCGAGGACCCGCAACGGGTGTTCAGCGATGGGTCGGCGCTGACGCTGTCGGTGACCTCTACAGATCCGGCTGTGGCAACCGCTGCCCTGCGGGACTCCGTGTTGACGATCCTGGCGGTGTCGGCTGGCACAACGACCGTTGAGCTGGTGGCCGAGGAGCCACCGGGTACATTTGCACAGGCTGTGGGCGATACTCTGGGCCGGACCATGCATCTGGACTTTAACGTGACCGTTCGCCCCGGGCTCGGCGACGGGTGAGTCGTCGGGGATGACCAGCCGCCGCATCGCCATCATCGGCGGAGGCATCTCGGGCCTCGCGGCCGCGTGGGCGCTCGACCGCCACCGGGACCGGTTCGACTTCCGGCTGTACGAGGCCCGGGACCGGATCGGCGGCAATGCGGTCACCGCGGACATGCCCCAGCGC
>JAPPMB010000161.1 GCA_028819255.1 Bryobacterales bacterium
CGTCCGCGGCGAAGCCGAGCCCGTGACCACCGCCCGCGATCATCTGAAGACGCTGCTCGTGGTTCAGGCCTGCATCGAGTCGATGGAGAAGGGAGCGTGGGTGCGGCTCCGCGATGTCCATGAGCGATTCGCGGTTCCGGATTCGGGGGATTCATGACGAATGACGGCGGGCGCTCCCATGAAGAATCGGGTCTCTCCTCATGACACCGGAGCCTCTGGACGACGGATCCCGCGACCTGCTCAGGGTCCGTGGCCTCCACACGCAGTTCCTCTCTGACCGGGGCCTCGTCCACGCGGTTAACGACGTGAGCTTCTCCGTCCGCCGGGGCGAGGCACTTGCGCTGGTGGGCGAAAGCGGATGCGGCAAGACCGCCACCATGCTCTCCGTGCTCCGCCTGCTGCCGCCCCAGCGCACCCGCGTCCGGGCCGACGAGGTGAGCTTCAAGGGCCGGGACCTGCTGGGGCTCGACGATGAAGAAATGAGACGAGTGCGCGGAGCCGAGATCGGGATGATCTTTCAGGATCCGCGCGCATCCCTCAATCCCGTGCTCACCATTGGCCGGCAGCTGACCGAGAGCCTGGAAGTCCATCTCCGCCTGGGGCGCCGCGCCGCCCGCGACCGCGCCATCGAGCTGCTCGAATCGGTTGGCATCCCGCGGCCCGCCTCCCGCTTCGACGACTATCCGCACCAGTTCTCGGGCGGCATGTGTCAGCGGGTCATGATCGCGATCGCGCTGGCCTGCGAGCCCAGCCTGCTCATCGCCGACGAGCCGACCACCGCGCTGGACGCCACCATCCAGGCGCAGATCCTGGACCTGGTTTCCGAGCTGCGGGCAACGCGCGAGATGGCGATGATCTGGATCACCCACGACCTGAGCGTCGTGGCGAGCCTGGCCGACCGGGTCGCGGTGATGTACGGAGGGTCCATCGTCGAGACGGCCGGGGCCCGGCGCCTGTTCGACGCGCCGGCCCATCCGTACACCCGGGGACTCCTGGCCTCACTGCCCGCGCTCGGCGGGGAAGGCCGGGGGCGCCTGACTGCGATTCCGGGTCAGCCGCCCGACATGACGCGGCTTCCCGAGGGTTGCGCGTTCGCGGCGCGGTGTCCGCACGCCTTCGGCCGCTGCGGCGAAGAGCGGCCGCCCCTGCTGCCGGCTGGGAAGGAAGCGCGCGTTGCCTGCTGGTGGGACGGATGACTCCCCTCCTCGAAGTCATTGGCCTGAAGAAGCACTTCCCCGTGCGTCGGGGAATGATGCAGCGCCGGACCGGATCGGTGCGCGCCGTCGATGGCGTCAGCTTCCGGCTGCATCGCGGTAAGACGCTCGGTCTGGTGGGAGAGAGCGGCTGCGGCAAGACCACCGTCGCCCGCACCATCCTGCGGCTCACCGAGCCCACGTCGGGGCGGATCGTCTTCGACGGCCTCGATCTCACGGCTGCGTCCCCGACGGAGTTACGCGCACTCCGTCCGCGCATGCAGATGATCTTTCAGGACACCCATTCGTCGCTGAATCCCCGCCTGAGCGTCGGCCGCTCCATCGCCGAGCCCCTGCGCGAGCACACGAGCATGACCCGCGGGCAGCGACAGGACCGGGTCGGGGAACTCATGAGCATCGTCGGGCTGGATCCGAAGCTCGCGGGACGCCTGCCGCACGAGTTCTCGGGTGGCCAGCGCCAGCGTGTCGGCATCGCGCGCGCCCTCGCCCTGAAGCCGGACCTGATCATCTGCGACGAGCCCATTTCGTCGCTCGACATCTCCATCCAGGCCCAGATCGTCAACCTTCTCGCGGATATTCAGGAAGAGTTCGGGCTGACCTATCTCTTCATCTCCCACGATCTGCGGATGGTCAGGCACCTGTGCAACCGCGTCGCGGTAATGAATGAAGGCAAGATCGTCGAGATGGCCTCGGCCGAGGCGCTCTTCCGCGAACCGGGACATCCGTATACGCGCGCGCTGCTGTCTTCGCTGCCCAGAAGGCCCGGGCCGTCATAGCCGTGCCGCCGAGGCGCGCTTCCCGAGTACGGAACTTCGGTCGGAACATTTGTTTCCAGCCGCGCAGTCGGTACCTGCCCAGGGACGAAGACGATGTGTTGCGCATCCTGGACGAGAACCGGACCGGGACTGTCCGCGTCATCGGCGCGGGCCATTCCTGGAATGGGGGTATCGAGACATCCGATGCGCTCCTGGACCTGCGCCGCCTCCGGCGGATACGCGTTCACTCGGATCGCCGCCGCGTCTCCGTGGGCGGGGGTTGCCGAATCGCCGAGCTACTCGCACATCTGGCGACCCGCGGACTCACCCTCCCGTCCATCGGCCTGATCGCCCGCCAGACCGTGGCGGGCGCGATCGCCACGGGCACGCACGGATCGGGACGCCACTCGATGTCCCATTACGTCGAATCCATGCGCATCGCCTGTTACGACGCAGAGGGGGAGGCGGAGGTGCGTACGGTCGATTCCGGCCAGGACCTGCGGGCGGCCCGATGCTCCGTTGGGGCGCTTGGCATCGTCCTGGAGGTCACTCTTCGGTGCGTGCCGCAATACTATGTGCGTGAACGATGCGTCTGGCGCCCGGATCTGGACGCCGTCCTGGACAACGAGACCGCCGCGCCCCTGCAGCAGTTCTATCTCATGCCGCACACCTGGGCTTATCTGGAGCACGAGCGAAGCGTGGCCCCGAATAACCGCCGGTCGGGTGTGGCCATGCTCTACCGGGCGTATTGGCTGGTCGTCATCGACATCCTTCTTCACCTGGGCATCAAGCTCACCGCCTCACTGCTGCGAAGTCGGCGCCTGGTGGATGTCCTGTATCGGCATCTTCTCCCCGCCTGCATCTTCCCGAAGTGGCAGGTCACCGACCGCAGCGACCGGCAGCTCCTCATGCGCCACGACCTCTTCCGTCATCTGGAGATGGAGGTCTTTGTGCCGCGCGACAAGCTCGAGCCGGCGCTCGACTTTGTGTCGGAGGTGCTGCGTGCGGCCGACAACGCCGACTACGAGGCATCGACCGGCGTGCCCGACCGGATCCGGGCCCTGGACGTGCGGGATTCCTTCGAGAGGATTCGGGGTTCATACAGCCATCACTATCCGATCTGCGTCCGGCGCGTCCCTCCTGACGACACGATGATTTCGATGGCATCCTGCCACGGTATGGAAGAGCAGGACTGGTACGCCATCAGCCTCATCACGTTCACGGAGCCCCAGCTGCCCTTCCAGAATGTCGCTCGCTTCTTGGCCACGACCATGGCCCGATCACTGGACGCCCGGCTGCATTGGGGGAAATGGTATCCGCTTGAGGCGGGACAGATCGAGGACAGCCATCCGGGCCTCGCCCCCTTCCGGGCGATCTGTGCGCGGCTCGACCCGCGGGGCGTGTTCCGCAACCGGTTTCTCGATGACACCATATTCCGCACACAAGACCATCATATTTCAAATACAAATATATAAGGAGCGACAATATATCTATGATTATCAATAATACCCTGATCCAAACGATATTTATAGTAAATACCATAGTCATATCTATTCTGCTGGCCACCGTCGTCTGGTCCGTGATCCGGCCTGATCACCGAGTCTGGCCCCCGCCGAGACGCCGCTCCTGGCAGTATCTCTTGACCTGGATCGGCTGGCTCGTGGCCTGCGCGCTCAACGTGTGCCTGCTGTTCCTTGACTGGAACTCATGGATCTTTGGTGGCGACCTCCGGTTTCTCCTCGGACTCCCGCTGGTGCTGATGGGCGGCCTGCTGGCGTTCTGGGGAATCGTCACGATCGGCTGGACGAACTCGAAGGGCGTCAGGGATGGCTTCCGTCCCTCCGGCCCCTACCGGTTCACGCGCAACCCGCAATACGTCGGCGACACCGTCCTCTTCGTGGGGCTGAGCATCATCGCCAACTCACAACTCCTTTGGATCACCCATGCGCTGCTCGCCCTGTGGTTCATCATCGCGCCCCTCAGCGAGGAGGTGTGGCTGAAGGAGCAATACGGCGAGGAGTACGAACGGTACCGACGTGAGGCGCCGCGATTCCTGTGAGCTTCAAAGAGAGTGGCGTCGGGCCCAACGCGTGATCC
>JAPPMB010000162.1 GCA_028819255.1 Bryobacterales bacterium
CTACTGTCGTTCTACACAGCCAACCCCCAATGTGTCAAGTCCGATCGAGCGCTAGTCGGACCGCAGGCCCGTCTGGTGGCGCGGCCAATCGGAAGTCCTCGGCACGAACGCCTCCATGAGGGGGATTGTGGTTGGGTCGCGATTCTTTTCCCGGTCCTTGCCGGCGATCTCAAGGCAAAGGGACAGGGCAGTTCGCCGAACGGTCCGCAGGGGCGCGTCGAAGTCGGCTGCGCGCATGGAAATCGGAGCGCAGACGCAAGGGAGGGCGGTCGGCGCAAGAGTGGCCGCCCGCCGCTCAATTTTCCAAAGGATCCGCTCATCAGAAGGCGATGCGCAGTCTTGGTGCTCCGGTTGCGAGGGGCAAGGTCGTCCCGTCGCGCCGCCAAGAGGGTCCACCGCGGTCGTGCCCCTGTCGGTTTCGGACAGCAGTCGGAATTCCAAATCGGGGGATCGAGTCGTTCCTTGGGGTCCTCATGGCCACGCGCAGGCTAATGATGATCAGCCATGCAGTTGTCGATGTGTGAAGAGCGGGAGAGGATCACAAGCAAAGACAGAGGGAAATCAAGATGTTGTTAAAGTAACGCACGAACTCTTGTACGCCGAGAAAGAATCTTTCGTTGAAGGGTGCGGCCATGAGAGGCTTCCGTTTGGCCGTATTCGAGTTTCGGTCTTGCAGCGTTTGTGCGTTGACCTGCCAGGTCGGTGCGGTCAGTTCCAGGACACTTGAATGGCGAAGGGGCCGGCTGTGAGGTGCTGATGGTGCCTTGAGTCGGAGCGGATGTTCCATTCTCTGAATTCCGTTAGAGTCGAGGAGAGGCGCGCGCACCTTAGCAACGAGGTAGAAGCTGTCTTCGGGTCTTCCTACGGTTCGCGCCCTCTGCAGGTGTCTCGTTGTGCCTCGCGCGTAGGCCAGGTGGGAGACGTCGTTATCGAGCCTCGCCCCCCGCACAATGTGAGGTAACGAATGTTTTGGAGTTCGGTCCGGAAGGCCCTGTTGGTCTGGGACTTGGACTGCACTTGTTCCAAGTCACCGCGTGGAGGGTCGGCCAGGGCCTAGTTGGGATAGCGGGTCAGGGTGCGCAGGAACGATTCAATGAGCACTGTGACCTCCAGGATTGGGGGGCGCTGCTGCGCAGGGCCAGGACCATCGTGCTCCCGGTAATGTGGAGGAACTGGTCGGGGCGGTCGGCCCAGGTCCGTCCCGGAGATTCGAGCATCCGCACAGTGTCTCCTGGGCGGCTCGTGACGCCGTTTGGGATGAGGACGCTGGGGCTCCCGGCAGCTTCGGCTGCTAACCGACTCCCTCCCGTCGGAATCGCCGGACTCCGGACGCAGCAGGGACATGCAGAAGTCGCCTCTTCCGATCGCGGAGCCACAGTCGATTTTGGTCAGGAAGGCCTGAATGGTCTCCCACGGATGGGCTCTGGGGAGCCGCTCGTCGCGTTGGGTTGGCGGTGTTTGGATGCCCGCCGCCAAGCCGGACCTCACCATGCCGCGACTGGCCAGGAAGCCGAGTGAGGATCGCAGTTGGGACGTCAGGTGCGCAAGCTGCTCCGTCCGTGATGCGCCGCAGTCTGCAACACGAACTCCTCGACATGCTGGGAAGGCAGCTTCTTGAGAGCTAACGGACGCTGGTCGACGCCCGCGAACTCCAGCATCAGGAGGGCGGTGTGACGATGGTGGCGCAAGGTTCCCGCGACAAGCCCCCGCAGCTTCCGCGGGAACTCAGAATAGGAATCGACGAGAAGGATGCCGGGACTCGGATCTTCCAGCAGCAACAGGTTGCTGTCGTGAAGGTAGGCGGCCATGGACTGCGCGAGCGCTGAATGATCCCTCTCCGAGCGGGCTGGGCGGGAGTCGGGGAAAGCAGCCGCTCGCGCGACAGCTCGCCGAGGACGCGAACCCCACGGTCGGCCAGCATCGCCTCAAGCACCGGCGCCTTGCGGATCCGCGCAGGTCGAAATCCCTGTGCGGCGAACCACTGGGCCAGCCCGTCGAGGATGTCGCCGAGCAGGGCAGTTTCAGGTTGCGGACCGCAGTCCGCGGGACCAAGTCAGTGAGCATCGTGACCTCCGTTGTCTGGAATCGGTGCCCAACAGGGGTACCCGGTCACGATCGCATTGCCGTGGAACGTTTTTTTCCTCGGGGAGTTACATAAATGTTGTGTAGGAACCTCAAGGCGGTGGGTGGGCCTCCTGGGCCACCACCAACAACGCCGAGGCCGTCAACGGACAGCTGGAGGTCCTGCGCCGCAACGCGGGGGGCTGGTTCCAGTCGCGGCGCAGCCTGCAGTGCAAGCTGGCGCTGGCCGTGCGCCAGCTGCACCGCGGGCGCTGGAAGAGTCCGGACCGCAGGGTGTGCGCCGAACTGCCTGCCCTGCTGGCCCTCTTCCGTCAGCGCTTCGAGCCGGCCGCCGCAGACTGATCCGGCCGCCGCCGGACTGCGGCCCGCAGACCGGGCCGCCCCTCGCGGACAGCGCTTCCGCATCCTCGCCGCCGCAGCGGCGAGGGCCGCCGGGCCCTCGTGCGCCATCTCTCTCTCAGCGCGCAGCGCGCGCCCTGTGGTCCTGTGCCTGCCGTGTGCGGCGCCGCATTCCTCCGGCAGCAGGAACCTGATTTTCCGCATTGCTCGGACGCCCCAACGCCCCCTCGCAAGCCGCCTGCACCGCCGTCGGCCCGGCCCCCGCTCTCACGGCGCCGGGAGGGCGCGCTTCAGGCCGCTGCCCCAGGCGACGCTTCACGGGAACCTCAAGTGATGCTTCAGGAAATGGCGGGGCCGGAGGGCCCGGCCCTCCCCGCGCGCCCGGCCCGGGCGCGCTCTGCAGCGTCCCTGCCCTCGCCGCCAAACCCCGGTTCCGCTGCACCCCTGTGCTTTCGCGACAAGAAACACACACAGCTTTCTTGACAAGTACCGGTCAATGTCCGGGACGCCGTTGCCCTTGGCGCTGAACACGAGCCGCCACATGTGCGACGCTGACACCGCCTACTGGCTCCCCTCGCTTCGCAGCACGGGGCCGGCGGGACGGCTGCTCACCAGCCCATTGGCGGTGAGGGCGCGCGTATCGCGCAAGCCGCTGCCAGGCATTGATGCTGACAGCACCACGGATAGAACTCTTCGGGGCCTCGTCTTGACTCTCCACTTGGCGGGTGATTGAGAGTGCACGCGGTGGATTTCCGCATGCCATCCACCTCTCATCCAGCATCGTGCGCAGGTACGCGTCAAGTGTCTCGGCCTGTCTGTCATGGCAGGCGGTCACTGGGGTCGGGCGGCTGCCCTCCCTCTCTGCGGATCAGGCGCCGTGCCGCGCCAATGTCCGCATTGCGGCCGCGCTTGGCGAAGAACTAGGCGGTCTTCACGGCTGAGATCTTTTCGGCGTTTGCTGTCGTCACGAATTGATTGATGCTTGTCCCATCTTCGTTGCTGACGCGAGCGACCGCCGCCTTCAATGACGCTGGCATTCGCAGCGGAAAGGTGCTGATCTGCTTCTTCATGCCAATAGCATCCTCAGCGCCTCTCGGGGCGCTAGCACCGCAATGCCGAACTTCTCTGGAGCATCACCGAAATTCTGCTGGTTGAATGTCACCAAGGCATCGGCGACGCCATTGATTGCCGTCTCGAGGACCGTCTCGTCAGTTGGGTCGCGCAGCTGCGGCTGACAGAGATACCAGTTCACGACAGGTTCCGAGACCGCGCGAAGTGCCTCCACGATGGTTCTCACGTCAGGTCTGCTTAGGCCGGAAGAAGAAAGCTGGGCCGGATCGCTGCATGTCGCCTCGTATTCCAAGGCCAGCGCAACCGAGAGAAGCGGTGTCAACCTCCGGGCCAAGGCCTGATCGATCAAGGCTGCCGAGGCCCCGGATGGGCTGCGCAGGCCGGAAACTATGACATTGGTGTCCATCGCCATGCGCACCGTTCGAATTCTGATATCGCATTCGATGTCATGCTGTAGGGCATCCTTGGTGCATGCGCTCGTCGGTGCGGTGGTTTGTCTTCCACAGAACCTTACCTCGGCCCGCTCTTGGAACTGATTTGGGCAAGTGCGGCTGATGGAGGAGCCTTACGTCGGCACTGCGCGGCGAGCCGTGCCATGCGATGGTCGCGGCCGGGTAACATCCGACCCGTTCCCGCGAAGACGGGCAGGGCTACAGAGGGCTAGACTCTCGGAACTGGTGGATGTGCGATGGCGCACGAGCGGAAGAAGATCCCGTCCAGCCGGTTGTTCCGGATCAGGCCCTCGTACTTGAGCCGCTTGCCGTCCATGCCCGGGACGACCGCGCCCATCATGCCGTTGGTGTCCTGCTCGCTCAGGTTGCGACCAGCGGCGGTCTCCCGCGCGTAGCAGTCTGGACGCTTCGGTCTGAGCTTGCGAACTTTCCGCAGTACCCGGACCTCTCAATGCATCGGAGAGGCCCAACTCAGTTGCCGGGCACGCGTCCGCGCACCTACTCGCCGACGGAGCGGTCGACGCACCTCCACGTGGGCGGCCTGTCCTCTTCAATGTTCGGCAGCGAGCGCGCGAAGCCCAACCGCCGACCAGCGTCAGGCCTCGTTCGCCAAGCCGTTCGGCAAAGGAAACTGCCTCGGCCACATGCGCGACTTGGTTGACATGGCGTCGAGCCGCGCCTAGCATGTAGACTTACGGAGTCGGGACACCGACCCTTCCATGATCAAAGCGGACTTGGTCACGACCGTGGTGGAGCGAACGGGCTTGGGGCGCCGTCAGGCCGAGATTGCGGTCGAGACGATCTTCAGCATGATGAAGGACGCCATGATGCGCGGCGAGCGGATCGAGCTGCGCGGGTTCGGCGTGTTTGAGCTCCGACCGCGGAAGACCGGCATCGGGCGAAATCCGCGCACGGGGGAGGAGGTCCGCATCCCTCCGGGGAAGGCGGTCCGGTTCAAGCCCGGCAAGCACCTCAAGCACCTCCAGTTCACCTAGCGCCGCGCCGGCGACGGGGTTTCCGCGTCGGTCACGAGAACGCCTGATTGGTCGGCGCGATCACAAGCTCCGGGATGCACGCCCTGGGATGGAGCGTCGCCACCAGCAGTGCCGCCTGCGCCACGTCCTCCGGCTGCAGCATCTTCGCACGCTTGTCTTCGGGCGGGACCACCGGCCGGTGGTCCAGAATCGGCGTGTTGACCTCGCCGGGAGAGATCACGCACGACCGGATGCCCCGTGGGCCCTCCTCGAGGTGGGCGGCCAGGCTCAGTGAGCGCACGCCGTGCTTGCTCGCGCTGTAGCTCGGCCCTGCGAGGACGGACGTCCGGACCCCGGCGATCGACGACACCGTGATGATCACCCCGTCACCCCGCTCGCGCATTCCGGGAAGAACGGCCTGCATCAGGTAGAAGGGACCGTTGAGGTTCACCTGGATCACCATCTCGAAGTCACTGCGGCTCAGCTCGGAGAGCGCCCGCCTGGGAACGTTCGTGCCGGCGTTGTTGACCAGGATGTCGATCCGGGGCATTCGCTTGAGCGCCCAGTCGACCATGGTGTTCACGGCATCCCCGTCACCGACGTCCAGCGCGTACGGATGAATGCGTGCGCCGGCGGCGCCGGCGAGCCGCTTGGCGTGCTCCAACTTGGCGAGCGTGCGTCCAACGGTGACGACCTCCGCACCCTCCTCGGCGAAGCACGAGGCGACTGCCTCGCCGATGCCGCTGCCTCCTCCGGTCACAATGGCTCCCCTGCCTTCAAGTCGCATGGTCGAATCCTCCCGTATCGCCTCGGGGCGGGGCCTCCCTGGGAATCTGGGGCCAGATCGGAAGCGCGGTTTCGCCGCCGGCGAGACCCGCAAGCGCGGAGTCCTTCTATAATAGTGCCGACTCCCCATGCCAGAGACGATCGCCGTCGTTGAGGATGATCGGGATCTCTGTACGCTGCTCGAATACAACCTCGTCAAGAACGGCTATCGGGTTATGACGTTTCACCGCTTGGGCGGTGCCGCCCGAGCCATTCGGGAACAGCGCGCCGATCTGGTCCTCCTCGACGTCATGCTCCCGGACGGCGACGGCTTTGACTTCTGTCGCCGTTTGCGCGAGGACTCCACGACAGCAGCGGTTCCGGTGCTCTTCCTGACGGCCCGCAGCCAGGAGATCGACAGGGTCCTCGGCCTCGAGATCGGCGGCGACGACTACATCACGAAGCCGTTCAGTCCGCGAGAGCTCCTGGCCCGCATCAGGGCGCATCTCCGAAGGGCCCGCGCCGCCGGGGCCGGCAGAACCCTGTCCGCTAGAGGACTGGAGATCGATTTCCACGCCCGCCAGGCGAGCCGCGACGGAAACCCTCTTCCCCTGACGGCGACGGAATTCGCTGTTCTCGGGTTCCTTGCCGAGAATCCCGGCAAGGCTTTCAGCCGCCAGCAGCTGATCGGCAAGATCTGGAACGGACGGTCGCACATCTCGTTGCGGAACATCGACGTGCACATTCGCCGGCTTCGCGAGCAGATCGAGGAAGATCCCAAGCGGCCCCAGTGGCTCCACACGGTCCGTGGCTTCGGGTATCGCTTCGACATTCCCGCATGACCGCCCGAATCCTCTTCAAGCTGGGGCTCGTCACGATGCTCCCGATCCTGGTCACCGCCGTGGCCGTGCTCGTTCTCGTGACGATCTTCACGATCGTGAACCTCGAAAACGGACTGGAGAAGAGCCTGTCGGAAAAGGCGCGTCTCGTGGAGACCACCCTGCAGGGGAGGTCGGCGGACCAGTTTCAGTCCGCCGCCCAGGATCTGGCGCGCCGCGCACAGGCGCGGGTCACCGTCATCGACTCGGACGGAAGGGTGCTGGCTGATTCGGAGGCGAATCCCTCCCTGATGGAGAACCACGCGGACAGGCCTGAGTTCGTGAACGCGCTTCAGGGAGAAACCGCAGTCAGCCGGCGCTTCAGCAGCACCATCGGGGCGGACTTCCTCTATGTGGCCATTCCCATGGAGGACGGCGGAGCGATCCGCCTGGCGCTCCCCCTCGAGGAAGTCGAAGCCCTGGCGCAGGCCAGCCGGAACAGAGTCACACTGGTCATCCTCCTGATCGTGGTGCCCCTGATCCTCGTGACGGCCTGGTCCGCACGGCGGATCTCCACCCAGCTTTCCGACATCGTGTCGCTGTCGAACGAGATTGCGGAGGGGAACTTCGAAATCGAGCACTCCATGCCCAAGCGCGGCGACCTCGGGGAGCTCAACGACCTGAGGAGAAGCCTCCAGACCACTGCGGCCAAGCTGCGTTCAACGTTCAACGCGCTCCAGGAGGAGCGCTCGCGATTCGCGGCGGCGGTGAACGGCATCGGAGCGGGCATACTGGTCGTGGACAGCAAGCGCCGCGTGGTGTTGTTCAATCCGGCGATCAAGCGCATGTTCCCCGGCGAGGACCTCAACAACGGCGCGTCCCTGAAGTCGTGGAGGAACAAGAGAGTCCCGGAGATCTTCAACTTCACCATCAAGCGCCGCCAGCCGTATTCGACCGAGCTGACCATGCATGAACCGACGGAGCGCTCCTGGAGGGTCTCATGCGCCCCGATCCTGAGCAAGAAGGGGAACATCCGCGCTGCGGCGGCAGTGTTCCACGACGTGACGGAGCTGGAGCGCGTGGACCGGATGCGCCGCGACTTCGTGATCAACGTCTCGCACGAACTCCGAACGCCGCTCGCATCCATCACGGGCTATGCCGAGACCTTGATGGACGGCGCGATCGACGACACCAGGAACAACCGGCGATTCGTCCGGATCCTGTGGCAGAACGCGCGCCGCCTGACCCAGCTCACCTCCGACCTGATGACGCTCTCGCAAATCGAGGTCAAGGCCCGTGAGTTCGAGTTCCGGATGCACTCGGTCAGCAAGCTGCTGCGGATCGCGACCGAGGGCATCAGGCCCGTTGCCGAGGGAAAGAAGCTCACCTTGTCGGTGCGGCCCGTGGACTCCGGCATTACTCTCCAGTGCGATGCCGGCGCCCTCCAGCAGATCCTTGCGAACCTGCTCGACAACGCCGCGAAGTACACGCCGGAGCACGGTCGGATCTCGGTTGGCGTCCAGGAGCGCGAGGGGAAGCTGGACTTCTACGTGAGCGACACCGGCATCGGAATTGCGAAGGAACACATCCCTCGGCTGTTCGAGCGCTTCTACCGGGTGGACAAGGCCCGCTCGCGGGAACTGGGCGGGACAGGTCTGGGGCTGGCGATCGTCAAGCACCTCGTCCAGGCCCACAACGGCGCCGTGTGGGTGGAGAGTGAGCTCGGAGTGGGCACCACGTTCTGGTTCGCGCTCCCGACCGAACAGCCCATCCCCCGAGCGATGCAGGCCATTCCCGCACTTGGCCCGGAGCTCCCGTTGCAATAGCGGAGGTGCACGACCGTCATCTTGAGCTTCTCGGATTGCCGCCAAGGACCCGGCGCATTGCCTTGAGGTCAGGGTGCCTGCCGCGCCCCACCTCTTTCCTCAGTTCCCGGGCTTCGGTTGTGGGGCGCCAGTCCGCATTGAATCCGCTTGGCCTCGGGCAGCTAAAGTGCCAACGTAGGTCCCGACGGTGGTGGCCCCGTCGATCACAGGATGATCCTGATCAAGAAGGAGCGGTTGGCTGCGCGAGAGTCAGGTTTCGGCAGGCTATCCCGAGTGGCATGCTGCCCTCGGATTTGTTAACCGACCTGTTGGCAGCAGGCACGACATATCTGTCTGGCAACCTGAATGAACTCACGTTGGCGGGTCTCATGCGGTTTCGCGTACCGCGGGAACGCACGTACGCGAAAGACAAGTCTGCAGCCTGCCTCACTGGCTGGCCGCGGCGACGGTAGCCCCCTCCCGGGCGGCTGTTGCCTGATCCCACTCCTTGTCTTGGGTGTAGGCGCTTCAACTAGGCGGGAGGCATTGATCGGTTTGCCGCGGGTCAATCCTCGGTTGTCGGGCGCTCCGGTCGCTCCCCTATGCTGCGGTTTGCCCCCTCATGGCCGCAAGATCCGTGACTCCTTGATTCCGGCATCGCGCGCACCGGGCGCCGGAGCCGTGCCCAACGGCCAAGCGCTTGATTCCGGTCCACCGTCCGTGGCGCCGGAATCTGGCCTGGAAATTGCCATAATCGGGCCATGCGAAACCGCCATGGGCCTCTCCCAGCTTGCAGTCCGGGGTCAAGACCGTGACCAAGTCGCCCATCCGCCTCATCCTCCTGGCATCCCTCGTCGCGGCGCAGCCGACGAACGCGGCCGACCATCCGCTTGACCCGCTGACCTTCCAGGAAGTGTGGCGCGTTCTCGAGCTCGTCCGTAGTGCCGGACACATGGACAGGGAGACTCGTTTCTCACAGCTGACGCTGCAGGAGCCTCCCAAGCAAGCGGTGCTGGCCTGGTATCCCGGTGCCGCGATGCCGCGCAAGGCCTACGCGGTAGTGCGCCAAGGCAAGGACGCGTTCGAGGCGATCGTCGACCTCTCTGCGGACCGGGTGTCATCCTGGTCGCCGCTGGATGGCGTCCAGCCGAACTGGTCCGGAGATGACTTCGAGGCCGTAGTCGACAAGGTGCTGGAACATCCCGACTTCCTCGCAGGGCTCGAGGCGCGCGGAATCAGCGACACCACGTTCCTCGACTGCTCTACTGGGCCGCCTGGATACTTCGGAACCGAGGAAGAGCGCGGGCGGCGCATCGGCAACGTGCGATGCACTGAGCCCCGCGGAGTCCGGAACGCATGGACCCGCCAAGTCGAGGGTCTGTCGGCGGTTGTCGATCTCGACTCGCAAGAGGTGCTTCGGGTCGTCGACGACGGTCCCGTGCCGGTCACGGGAACGGACGGTGACTTTGACCGCACCACGCTTGAACGGCCGCGCGAAGTCCCGGGCCCGCTCGACACGCGCCAGCCGCTCGGCCCGGGATTCGAAATCGACGGGTACGGACTGCGTTGGCAGAACTGGCGTTTCCACCTGCGGCCCGATCAGCGCGTCGGCGCGGTCCTCTCGTTGGTGAGCTACCAGGAGAAGCCCGGTGTTCCGCCGCGATCAGTGATGTACCAAGGGCACTTGTCCGAAATCTTCGTCCCCTACATGGACCCGTCGTTCGGATGGTACCGCCGCAACTTCATCGACGTTGGCGAATTCATGGCCGATGGACTGGCGAAGGCGCTGCTTCGCGGCCGTGACTGTCCCGACCACGCCACGTATGTTGACACCGTAATCAGCAACGACAAGGGCCGCCCGCGCACCTTGCCGGATACAATCTGTGTCTTCGAGAGAGAGACGGGGGATCCAGCTTGGCGCCATTGGTCCGCCGAGATGCCGGACAGCCGGAGAAGTCGCGACCTCGTCGTGCGCGTCGGTGCCGTGGTCGGCAACTATGACTACCTGCTCGACTGGATCTTCCGCCAAGATGGCGCAATTGAGGTGCGGGTGGGCACCACCGGCATTCTCGAAGTCAAGGCGGTCGAGGCTAGGGACGCGAAGCAGGCAAAGCCGAGCGCTGACGCGTATGGCCGATTCGTGGACCGAAATATCGTGGCGGTGAATCACGACCACTACTTCAGCTACCGCCTCGATCTGGACATCGATGGCGCCAACAACCGCTTCGTCGTGGACCGTCTGGTGACCCGCCGGCTGCCCGAAGGGCATCCGCGCCGCAGCCTCTGGGTCCGCGAGGAGCAGGTCCCTGCGAGCGAGCACGAGGCGCGACTCGACATCAACTTGGAACGTCCCGCCCTGTGGCGCGTCGTCAGCAACGACCAGACAAACTCCTCCGGCTATCCAACCAGTTTCCAGGTGGTACCCGGCAGGAACGCCAACACGCTTCTGTCGGAAGACGACTACCCGCGGCGGCGCGCCGGATTCATTGATCACCACTTGTGGGTTACCCCGCAGCGGGACGGGGAACGCCATGCCGCCGGCGATCACCCAACCTTGAGCGAGCCCGGCCAGGGGCTGCCAGCGTGGACGACAGCCGACCGGCCAATCCGAAACACGGACATTGTCGTCTGGCACACCATCGGCATGCATCATTTGCCCCGCTCCGAGGACTGGCCGGTAATGCCGACGGTGTGGTACGGATTCGAACTTCGTCCGTTCGACTTCTTTGACCGCAACCCCGCGCTCGATCTACCCTGATCCCTCGAAGACCTCCGGACAGGCCACGAGCGTGGCTTGCGCCGTCGCTTCGGGACGTGTCCGAGGGCGGCGTCTTCTCCACCCGGCGTACAGAATAGCCTGCCATTGGGAACCTGCGCTGCTTGGTGCCCGACCTGGCCACATTGGGCCTCGGTTGCTCGCGACTCGCCAGTCCCTCATTCGTCCGCTAGTCTTGCCGAACCCATGATCCACCTCAGAGAACGTCATGGTCATCCCGTTGGTCTGCTGAACAAGCTCTCCAGCCTAGGCGATGGAAGTGCCCGGCGGGGTCGTAGGCATCCACAATAGGTCTCCGCCAGAGGGAGCATGAATTCCGAACCCAACCGCTGGTCAGCGCCGATCAAACCCGTCAGAAGTACCAATGCGACCAGCAAGGTCGTCACGCGGCAACGCATGGCCATCCTCAGGATGGGCCTTTAGGCCCAACCAGCAGGCTACGTGCCGGATTTCGGGCGTCGGATGCACGGAACCTGTGAACAGCGAGGCTGACAATAACCGGCACAATCGTCACAGACAGCAGGGCGACGCTGGCCGTTACCGGCGTTTCGGTCCATGCGAGCGGGCGAAACAGCCGCCCTTCCTGCTGGCAGACGGCGCGGGCGAAGACCGGTGGCGAAGTATGATACTGGCATCCACCCGACCCGCCAGGGGCCCTGACATGACCTCTCTACTCACCAAGCTCGTCCTCGCCACACTCGCCGTCACGGCGGCATTGCCTGCAGCCAGCCCGGCCGGAAAGTTCGTCCCGATCTTCGACGGCGTGTCCCTCAAGGGATGGGACGGCAACCCAAAGCTCTGGACCGTCGAGGACGGCGCCATCGTGGGCCGCACGACCGCCGAGGATCCGATCCCGCACAATTCGTTCCTCGTGTGGCGACAGGGTGTGGTGGACAACTTCGAGCTGAAGCTCGACTTCATGATCGAAGGCGGCAACTCGGGCATCCAGTACCGGGCCTTCGAGAAGCCCCGCGAATGGGGCCCCCACGTCCTCGGCGGACTGCAGGCGGACTTCGAGGCCGGCGAGCAGCACACGGGAGGATTGTACGGCGAGCGTTCGCGCAGAATCCTTGCCCGCCGCGGCCAGAAGGTGGAGATCGGGGCGGACGGCAGGCCGACGGAGGTCGGCAGGGTCGGGGACCCGGTCGAGCTGCAGAAGCGCATCGACCTGGAGGGCTGGAACACCTTCCATGTGATCGCCAGGGGCAACCACTACATTCACAAGATCAACGGCCACGTGATGGTGGACGTGATCGACAACGATCCGAACGCGCCCGTTTCCGGACTCCTCGGGCTGCAGGTGCATCGCGGACCTCCGATGACCGTCAGATTCCGGAACGTCCAGCTGAAGAGACTGGAGCTGACCCCGCGCAGGAAGGTGGTCTTCATCGGGGGCGTCAAGAGCCACGGCTACGGCTCCCACGAGCACACGGCGGGCATCAAGCTGCTGATCAGGGCGCTGGGAGAGTGCTGTTCGGAAATCCTTTCCGTCGCGTACTTCGACGGCCATCCGGGCGACCCCACGGCGCTGGACAACGCCGATGCGGTGGTGCTGTACAGCAACGGGGGCCTGAGGCATCCGTGGCTCGGCGCGACCCGTCAGATTGACGGTCTTGCCGCGCGGAGGGCCGGGCTCGGAGCGATCCACTTTGCCGTGGAAGTGCCCGAAGGCGAACCCGGATCGAAGTTCCTCGACTGGATCGGCGGGTATTTCGAGCGCTGGTGGTCCGTGAACCCGCACTGGACCCTCCGGAAGCCCGTGCTGGCGAAAGGGCATCCGGTCGCGAACGGCGTGGAGCCGTTCGAGATCCATGACGAGTGGTACTTTCACATCCGGTTCCGACCGGGAATGGACCGGGTCACTCCGATTCTCCAGGCCGTTCCGCCCAAGGAGACCATGAGCCGGCCGGACGGCCCGGCCTCCGGCAACCCCTACGCCCGTGCCGCGGTCAAGCGTGGCGAGCTCCAGACCACGATGTGGGTCAGCGAGCGGCCGAACGGCGGGAGAGGCTTTGGCTTCACCGGAGGGCATGTCCACTGGAATTGGGCGCATCCCGGATATCGCAAGCTCGTGCTCAACGCGGTCGCCTGGATAGCCGGCGTCGAAGTCCCGAAGGACGGCATGGAATCGGGGCCTTACTCGATGGACGACATGCTGGCCAACCAGGACTACCCGCCCTGGGGGAATTACGACAGGGCCGAGGTCGAGCGGATGGTCGCCAGTTGGGCCAAGTAGGCACTGCGGACAGCGTTCCCGACTGCGGCAGACAACGGCGAAATGGCGCGGATCGCCTTCGGGAATGCGCTGGCGTCGACATGGGCCGCGGGATGGCTGCCCGTTGCAGTCGTGTGCGTCCGGAGGAAATGAGACCCGTCGGCCATCGGCCGGGTGACACCGCAACCCAGTGATTCTGCAATGGATGCGTCAATAGTTCTCAGCAAGTTCGCCTCATTCGCCTGGGGTCCGTGGGTGCTAACGCTGCTCCTGGGCGGCGGCTGCTATTTCTTTGCCTATTCCCGCCTGCTTCCCTTCCGGCATTTCGGTCACGCCGTGCGGGTCCTGATGGGGAAGTACGACAACCCGGCCGACACGGGGCACATCACGCACTTTCAGGCGCTCAGCAGCGCACTCGCCGGAACGATCGGCATGGGCAACATCGCCAGCGTGGCCGTGGCGATACAGACGGGTGGGCCCGGCGCGGTCTTCTGGATGTGGGTGTGCGCCGTGGCTGGAGTCGCCACCAAGTTCTTCACTTGCACGGTGGCGGTGCAGTTTCGCGGCCCGGACAGCCTGGGTGTGATCCAAGGCGGCCCGATGTATGCGATTGTCTACGGTCTCGGGCGCAGGTGGAAGCCGCTCGGGATCTTCTTTGCGACGTGCGCCCTCTTCGGCACGCTGCCGATGTTTCAGGCGAACCAGCTGACCCAGATTCTTCGTGACACGGTCGCGGTCCCTGCGGGCTGGATCGCCGATCCCTCCAATCCCTGGTGGTTCAACCTGGCGGTCGGCGTGACGATCTCCGCCTTCGCCGGCTGGATCCTGGTCGGCGGCATCCGGCGAATCGGCCAAGTCGCCTCGAGACTCGTGCCCCTCATGGTGGTGCTCTACCTCGGGTCCGCTCTGGCCATCCTCGCAGTGAATCTTGATCAGGTTCCTGAAATGGTCTCGTTGATTGTGAGGGACGCGTTCTCCGGCGATGCGGTTGCGGGCGGCGCCCTGTGGGTCGTGATCGTGACCGGCGTCAGGCGGGCCGCCTTCTCGAACGAGGCGGGCATCGGCTCGGAAGCGCTCGCACATGGAGCGGCAAAGACAGAGGAGCCCGTCCGGGAAGGCCTGGTTGCGATGCTGGGTCCCGTCATCGACACCCTGATCCTGTGCAGTTCGACCGCGCTGATCATCCTCTCCACGGGCACGTGGCAGAACACGGAGACGAGCGGAGTGACGGTGACCGCGGTGGCGTTCGAGCAGGGGCTGCCGGGCTTCGGGATCTACATTCTCCTGACCTGCGTGGTCTTCTTCTCCGTAACCACGATCCTGACCTGCGGGTACTACGGGGAAAAGTCGCTGGGCTTCCTGTTGGGAGCGGAACGCCAAGGCGTCTACAAGTACCTCTATGTGACGGCGATCACGATTGGGGCGACAACCTCCCTTACGGCGGTCATTGATTTCATCGACGGCATGTACGGGTTCATGGCCATCCCGACCATGACTTCCACGCTGATCCTGTCACCGCTGGTAATGAAGGAGGCGCGGCGCTACCTCAACAGACTGCCTTCAAGGTAGGGGCTGCAGTGTCCGGGTCGCGGTGGCCAAATCGCTGAACCGGGACCGCGATACGCCGGTGTGCTCCCTGCATGGCAGCCGGGAAGTGTTGGCACGGACGACTTAGGCGCAGGGAGAAACTCCCACGCAACCCGCCGCAGATTCGGCCGCCGCATGCCGGGCGTGGCCGTTCGCTCCGAGGAAGGGTGGCGCGCCGGTTGGGCGAGACTGGCCGACCCGCTGGACGCAGTCTCGCTCGGGCATTCGAGGAAGTCATGGGACCGGCAGTGCCGGCCACGGCGGTCCTGAGGAGGTTGGCCGCCTGGACCCAGGGGAAGCCCGGCTCTCGGGGCACGAGCGGATCCGGCAAGACCGGACGCGATTGACCATCGCGGCTGGGACGCCCGCGCTCATGGACCATGTCGAGCGGCCTCCGAGCTCTGGTCCCGGAGCGTCTGGACCGGATCTCATGGGCATGCGCAGCCCGCGACTGGAGACTCCGGGGCACCCGGAACATTCCCGCGACCGGATTCCCGAATTGATCCGCCCCTGCGAGTCTGGACGCAGTGTGTCCATCCATTCGACGACATGGCCGCTGCCCTGCGGAATTAGGCGCAAGATCGCACGCCTTGCCGACAGTCAGAAATTCCCGGCATCCGCGCAAATGCAGCTCGACGGAGGACCGCAGGCCGAAGGCTCTTCCGGGTGTCGGGCCGAAGTCCTCATGACGTGCTCGGCAGCCTCTCCGGCAGGTTGACGAAGTGGCCCGGCCGTTCCACCACCAGGAACTGTCCCATCATCCCGTTGTCTTCGTGTTCCATGATGTGGCAGTGGTACATGTACGGGATCTCGGGATCGGCGTATCGCTCAAAGGGCATGATGATCCGCACAAAATCCCCGGGAGGCACCAGGACCGTGTCTTTCCAGCCGAGTTCGGCTCCGCTGGGGGGCTGGCCATTGCGATCGAGGATCTGAAACTGGACCAGATGCACATGGAAGGGGTGAGGCTGACCGCCGCGATTGGTCACTTCCCAGATCTCGATGTCCCCCAGTCGCACGACCTCATCGATTCTCGACATGTCCATCAGCTTGCCGTTGATCGGCAGCCCGGGCCGTCCGGCTCCTCCGCCCCGTCTGCCCCGTACCCCCCGTAGGGGTCCTCCTCCTCTTTGGAGGGGGCCTGCCAGAACCATCGGACGGGTCTTGGCGGCGTCTGAGGCACGGATGCGGGAGATGGAATTGAGGCGCTCAGGCAGCCCGTGAGATGGGCGAACCGCCGGCTGGGGAGAGATCTTCAGCAGCTGCAGGTTCCCATTGCCGATTCCCCCGAAGAACCCCCCGATCGTCTCGAGCAACCCGGCTTCCGCGTATGTCCTCAGCACCGCCTCGGCGCCGTCGCTGAAGTCGACCAGGATTTCGGCTCTTTCGCCGGGAGCGAGGATCAAGCGATCGGTTCGGAGAGGCGTCTCGAGGAATCCGCCATCTGTGGCGATCTGATGGAACACACGGTCGTCGTCAAAGCCGATGTAGTAGATTCGCGCGTTCGAGCCGTTCAGAAGTCTGAATCGGATGCGACGTGACTCGACCCGCAGAATCGGATTCCACGTTCCGTTGATCAGCATGGTGTTTCCGTAGACGGCGCCTTGGTTGAGAGCAAAGCGAAACGCACCGCCTTCCTCGAACCGTCGGTCCTGGATCACGAGTGGAATGTCATCGACGCCGTAGGCCTTCGGAAGGTCCAGCGCGTCGCTGTTGTCGTCATCGATCCACATGAGTCCGGAGACTCCCCGGTAGACCTGCCGTCCGGTCGTGCCGTGCGGATGCGGGTGGTACCACAGCGGGGCGGCCTGTTGATCGACCTGAAAGCTGGCCATCCACGCTTCTCCAGGCCTGATCTTCTGATGCGGCGTGCCGTCCATGCGAGCGGGAACGTGCATTCCGTGCCAGTGCATCGTCGTCACCTCATCCAGGTTGTTCCGGACGATTAGGTCGACATCCTCGCCTCGGCGCAGTCGCACGGTCGGTCCCAGAAACGGGCCGTTGACGCCAGCTGTCGGCGTCCGTTTGCCCGGCAGGAACTCCCGGCTGCCTTCGGCAACGGTGAGGCGGAACTGTCGACGTCCCTCTACAACGGTCCCGAAGATCTGATCGGGAATGAGCAGTTCGTTCTCGAAGCTCAACCCGCCGTTGGTGATCCGGACGAACACCAGCCAGTAGCAGGTCGCGCCCGACAGCAGGACGATGGTGAGCAGGCCCGTCGCGGCCCGCCTCAGCTGCCGGTGACTGTCCTCCCGGAGCCGCGTTGCGGCCTGCGGCCGAACGGCACCCGAGAGTCTTGCGTCTGTTTCCATGGATTCTCCCTGTACAGGCGATTCCCGTCGAGCGCTCGCGCCGCGATGCGACAAGGCCTCCACCGGACGGAGAAAGGTCCCGTGTCCGGGCTCGACGGCAGACATGCGTGTTGTGTTCCCGGATTAGGAACGGTCTTCAATAGTTCTGGCGTCTCTCGGCCCGTGGGGGTTATCTTCGCGGGTTGGCGGGCGGAGGACGGGGCCGAGTTCCTCGATGCTTCGGATCCGGTGGACCGAATCGGATGCAGTCGTTTGGACGCGGCTGGCTGGGCCGGGTTCCGGATTGACCCGAGGGCGCCGCGCCATCGGGTTGGGTCGTCGTACCGTCAGCAGCCGCAGGTGATCTCGGCGCCGACTTGCGCGGTTTCGCCTGCTGTGGCGTAGCCGTCGCGCTTCCACCAATCCATGCCGCCGATTAGCTCGCGGACCTGGAATCCAAGCCTGAGGAGCTTCAGAGCGGTCTCGGTCGAGGCGTTGCAGCCGATCCCGTCGCAGTAGCAGACGTACAGCTTTCGTCTGTCGAGGTGCTCCGTTGAGGCGGCGCTGATCTCACGGTGCGGCAGGCTCACGGCTCCGGGAATGTGTTCGCGGGCGTAGGCTTCGGCGGACCGGCCATCGACCACGACCACCGGCTCGTTGCGGGAGAGGGCAGCGTAGAGGTCCCAGGAATCGGTCTCGAAGGCCAGCTTCCTCGTGTAGTAATTCAGCTGCTCGGCGTTCACGGGCGTCTGAGTCGTGACAATGCGTGGATCGGAACCCATGCTTCCAATCTACAGTTTCCTGGAGATCCGCCGGCCGGTTTGCGCGGGACGCTGCGACCACCGGGTGTCCGCAATGGGAACCGCGTGATGGTCTTGGCGTGTTCGACGCCTGCAACCCTCTCCTCCCCGCTCCCGGCCCGGTCGGCCGTGACTCCCGCCACCCTGCCGTCTTCCGCTTCGAGCATCCGACGCTGGTTTGGCAGACCGGGCCGGAGCGATGGTCGGCGACATCCAGTGAAAAATCGCGTTCTCGCGCCGTGTGTTCCGGCCGCTGCATACAATGTCTCCGGTGATGTGGCGGGTTGCGGTTCTCGTGCTTGTGGCCGCCGGCGCGACCGCGGCACGCCAGCCGAACATCCTGCTGATCGTTTCGGACGATCAGGGCTACATGGACCTTGGATCCATGGGAAGCCGCGACATTCTCACCGACAGGCTGGACAGGCTCGCATCCGAGGGTGCGAGGCTCACCAGCTTCTACGCGGCCTTCCCCGTATGCACGCCTTCGCGCGGCTCCCTGCTGACGGGCAGGTACCCCCAGCGCAACGGCACGTACGACAACTTCCGCAATGACCGCGTCGACGATGGCTATCGCTACCGGAGCCGCGAGTACGAAATCAGCCCCGAGCGCATTCTTGGCATGGACACTCGGGAAGTGCTGCTCTCGCAGGTCCTCTCGTCGGCGGGCTACGCCACCGGAGTGTTCGGCAAATGGGACTTGGGTTCGCTGCGGCGATTCCTGCCGATGCAGCGCGGGTTCGACGATTTCTACGGGTTCGTGAACACCGGAATCGACTACTGGACGCACGAGCGCTACGGCATCCCTTCGATGTACCGGCGGAACAGCCCGACGGTCGAGGACCGGGGAATCTATGCGACCGGCCTCTTCGAGCGCGAGGCTCTGCGCTTCATCGACCGGCACCGGGCCCAGCCGTTCTTCGTGTACCTGTCCTACAACGCCCCGCACGGAGCCTCCAGCCTGGACCGCGGAATCCGGGGGTTCGTTCAGGCGCCGGGCAGGTGCCTCGATCTCTACCCGTCCCCCGACGGGCTGCAGGAAGAGAGGCGGCACAAGTTCATGGCGGCTGTGAGTTGCATGGACGCATCCATCGGCAGGATTCTGGACCGAATCGACCGTCACGGACTCAGGGACGACACGATCGTGATCTTCGTCTCGGACAACGGCGCGGGCGGCGGCGGCGACTCCGGACCTCTGCGCGGGCGCAAGGGGCAGATGTTCGAGGGGGGCGTCCGAGTGCCCTTTCTGGTCCGCTGGCCCGGACACATCGAAGCCGGCACGGTCTCCGACGAATTCCTGTCGGCGCTCGAAGTGTTCCCCACCCTTGTGCGCGCGGCGGGCGCCGAACTCCCCGCCGGCGTCGTGCTCGACGGATTCGACATGCTTCCCGTCATCCAGGGACGGATCCGGTCCCGGCGCGGGTCGATGTTCTGGAAGCGCCTGGGGGAGTACGGAGCCCGCATCGACAGGTGGAAGCTCGTCAGGTCGCGGCGCGGGAGCGGCCTGTTCGACCTCGCGGAGAACATCGGGGAGTCCAGGGACCTCAGCGGGGAACTGCCCGAGGTCCGGGAGCGACTGCAGCGGCGCTACGAGGAATGGGTGGCGGCCATGGCGGGCGCGGAGCCCAGAGGCCCCTTCAGGAACTACTGATTTCCAGGCACCGGCCCGCCGGCGGCGTCCAGGGATTACACTGCAAGCAGAACGTCATGGCGGCTAGCGATCATCCGCGTCCCATCGAAATCTCACGGCACGGCGCGCACGACGTCGCCATTCGCTGGAGCAGCGGCGAGTCGGGCGTCTATCCGGCACGCTACCTTCGCGGAAAGTGCCCGTGCGCGACCTGCGTCGACGAGGTCACCGGCAAGCGCATCGTGACGGAGAGCCTCTTGCCGATCCTCGTGTACCCCAAGAGGATCGAGCCGGTCGGGCGCTACGCCATCCAGATCTTCTGGAGCGACGGACACTCGACGGGGATCTATACGTGGGAGCGGCTCTTCGAGATGCTTCCGAATCTCCCAGGATCCGCCGCTTCTCAGCAAGCGACCGTGCAGTAGCCGGCGGTTGCGCACCTGCGGCTTCGGGCGTGAGCGGCGATGTCGATGCCGTCAGGACCGGAACGGACCGGTTCTTTTCAAGACTTGAGAGTAGCATGCCACTTCGTACGGTGTCGCGAATTCTGATTCTGTACACTAGTGCTCTAGCTGGCAGCATCACCACCTGTCAGCGAGCTGACGGAGGATTCTATGGCAGTTCCAGATCTCTATGCTTTCATGAAACCGGTTCTGAAGTGCTTGTCTATGGATGACCGTACACCAGTCCGTAACTTGGCTGGCTTGGTTTGTGGCAGGATGCAATTCAGCAGTAACGAGCTTTCTGAGAAATTCCCAAGTGGCAACAGCAAAGTGGATAGTCGCATCTACACCGCATTAGAATACTTGTCTCATGCTGAATTGGTAGAGCGTCCCGAACGAGGACATTACAAGCTGTCCCCAGAGGGACAAGCAGTGCTCGATAGGAACCTAGACGAAATCAATCTACGATTCCTGAAGCAATATCCATCATTTGCAAATTGGTGGTCGCGTACTAAACCAGAGCCCACACCACTTGCAGACTCGCCATCTAGAGATTCTCAGAGTCACAACGGGCAAGCAACAGAAGCTCTCTCGGAATCTTCAGAGGAAGAAATTGAAGCCAAACTGGCTCGTCAAGAACTAATGCCTCAGGAACTAAAGCACAGGCCCAAGCGAGTTGTCGAAACAGCTATAGACTCATTGAGGCAAGCCATTCGTGACATCACTCAATTGCTAGAAGAGGAAGTTCTCAAAGTTCTACGAGAATTGCCACCAGCATTCTGTGAAAAGGCTGTCGTGGACTTGCTAGTGGCAATGGGATATGGAGGAAGCAACGCCGAATCTGGTATCACGACTGGGGGAACCGGAGACCAAGGCATTGACGGGGTGATCCAAGAGGATCCACTTGGCCTTAGCAAGGTCTATATTCAGGTCAAGCGGTATGCTGCTAAGAATCGTGTAGGATCAAGTGATCTACGAAACTTTGTCGGAGCCATAGATCAAGCTGGCACTATGAAGGGTGTATTTGTGACCACTTCCTCGTTCACCGATGGGGCAAGAACGGTAGCACGGCAGACCAGCAAGAATGTGATCCTCATTGACGGTAAGGAACTTGCTAGCTTAATGGTGCAACATGGAGTAGGAGTCCGGATGGCTTCCATCTATAAGGTCAAGCGCATCGACAGGGACTACTTCTCTGTGGAGTGATATCTGGGTGGTGGTCTCGGAGCCAGTCAAGGGAAAATTCACAAGCGGCCTAGCCCGTGGTGCTATCGCGTCAGGATTCGGTTGGGTATTGCTAATGTCTGAATGCGTACCCGGTTCCCGGACCGCAGGGCCTGGCTATCCCCACACCCCTTTTCTTCCCTCCTCGGCGATGTAGTCGGCGGTTCTCGCCGTGATCGCCATCATGGTGAGAGTCGGGTTCTGGCACCCGATCGATGCCCACGCCGCTCCGTCGGTGACGAACACGTTGTTCACGTCGTTGGTCCGTGTCCAGGTGTTCAGGACGGACTTCTTCGGATCCCTGCCCATTCTCGCCGTGCCGACTTCGTGGATGCAGAACCCGCCGACCGACGGATTTCCGTACATCCGGACATTCTTGTGGCCCGTCGCCTCAAGCATCTCCGCCGCCTGGACCCGCGCATCGCGCCAGAGCGTCAGGTCGTTGTCGCACCAGTCGAAGTTGATGTCGAGGGTGGGCAGGCCCCATGCGTCCCGCCTGTCCTTGTTGAGGACGACGTAGTTGTCATAGCGCGGGAGGCATTCGCACCACGCGCCGAACTGCGTGGACCACTGGCTCTCGTCGTGGACCGCCTGCTTGAACTTTGCGCCGAACCCCTTCGCGCCGAGGCGAAACCCCGGGCTGCTGCCTCCCTGGTAGCCGTATCCTCGAATCATCCCGTTCGTGTGCGGACGGTCGATGTTGCGGAACCGCGGCAGGTACATGCCGTTGGGCCGCACGGGCATCCCGACCCACGGCTTTGCCTCCAGCTCCGGCATGACGCCGCCGGCGCCGCCGCGGTAGATGTGGTCCATCAGGAAATGGCCGAGCATGCCGCTGGAGTTGAAGTCGAGACCGTGGTCCGCCGAGTGCATGAGCAGGCGGGTCGATTCCAGCGTCGAGGCGCACAGCACCACGACCTTGCCCCGCACTTCCCGCGCCGCCCGCGTGTTGCGGTCCAGATAGCCGACTCCCGCCGCGTTTCCCGTCCGCGGGTCGCGCGTCACGTGACTCGCAACGGCATCCACGACCAGATCGCAGTTCCCGGTCTCGAGCGCCGCCTTCAGCGTCGTCGTGGGGCTGTTGTAGTACGAGTGCGTGATGCACCCCTGCTCGCAGGGCCCGCAGTAGTGGCACGGCTGGCGGCCATTGAGCGGTTTCGTGATGATGGCGGTCCGCCCGATCGTGGCCAGGCGGCCACCCCTCCCGTCGCTCCGGAACCGACGATGACGGCGTCGTAAACGTCCCGGTCCCGGGCGATCGCTTGCAGCATCCCGATCAGTCTACCAACGGCTCATCGACGCCGGAATCCGGGTCCGGGGGGCGGTCGGCCGGGACGGCGGGGCCGGCTTCTCAGCCGTTTTGCGGCTTCGGTTTCAGAAGTCCCAGCGCAGCGCCAGCTGCACCTGTCTTGAGTTCGTGCTGGTCGACGTGATGCGTCCGGCGCTCCCGATCCGTCCTCCGCTTCGAGTGAACAGCGCCCTGCCGCTCGGCACCTGGAAGTTGGGACGGTTGGTCAGGTTGAATGCCTCCGCACGCAGTTCGAGGCTCTGGCGCTCGCTGGAGACGAGGGTCTTGTGAACCGCGAGATCCCAGGTGAACATGCCCGGGCCCCGCAGCGTTCCCCGCCCCAGGTTTCCCAGGTATCCGGCAGCGGGAAGGCCGAAGGCCGTCGCGTCGAAGTACCGCGCCGGGTCGCCGAGCACGATGTCCCGGGCGCCCCGGCCGCCGATGAGGTCGGGACGCTGGCCCACGTCCCCGAATCCCGGACGGAGGCGAGCCCTGTCGAATCCGACGCGCGGGGCGAAGGGAGTCCCCGCAATCGACTGCACCATGCTGTGCAGCTCCCAGCCTCCCAGCGTCGCGCCCAGCGCCGAATCCCCGCCGTCCCACAGGGACCAGGAGAAGCTGGCTGCGAACACGTGCTCCTGGTCGAAGTCCGACAGGCCCCGGTTGGCGCGGTAGTTCCAAACCGTCGGGACCTGGTCGCTTGCCACGAAGTCGTTGAAGGTGTGGTTCGAGGCCTCGTCGATCGAGCGGCTCCATGTGTACTTTCCGCGCATCGAGAACCGACTTCCGAGGCGGCTCTGCAGACTCAGCGTCAGGCCGTGGTAGAAGGAGTTGAACTGCGAGCGCCGAAGCCCGATTCGGGAGAACGCCGGGTTGAGATACGGGCTGCCCTCCGGGAAGAAGAGCCGCCCATCGCTCTGGACCTCGGGAATGGGGGAGTTGGCGCTGATGAGCTGCCCGAGAAGGTGGATCCCGCGTGCGCCGCTGTATCCCGCGCGGACCATCGAGCCGCGCGCGACCTCGCGCTCGAAGTTAACTTGCCAGCGGGCAACGTAGGGCTGGTTCAGGTGGTAGTCCAGCCCGTCCATCGACTTCGACGGATTCCTGCCTTCGGCGGCCCGGAGGATGTCCGGAAAGCGCGGGCGCCCGAACACGAGGATGCGGTTGAAGAGCGGAGGGGTCCGGACCCCTGCGATGGTCAGCTCGCGGCTCCCCAGCAGGTCGAAGAAGATCCCGGCTCCCGCCCGGATGACCGTCCTGGAATCGCCGACCGGATCCCATGCCGCCGACAGGCGGGGCGCGAAGTTGTCCGCCGACGGATTGTCCCACAGAGGACCGCCGATGGTGGTCTGCGGGTCGTTGACGTAGTCCCGGAGCACGGCGATCTTGCCGTTGACCTCCGTTGGCGTCGAAACCGCCTCGTAGCGCACCCCGAGGCTCAGGTCGAGCCGCTCGCCGACGCGAAACTCCTGCTGGACGAACCCCGAAAACTGGTTGTAGCGCCACCCGCGCACCGTGTCCGAGCCCGGCTGCATGACCTCCGCGATGCGGGGCCGCGCCTGCAGCAGCAGCGCCAGCGAGTCGAACGTGTACGACCCGACCGCGCTGAGGTCCGACCTCTGGTTGAAGCGGATGCGGTCGTAGCCGCCTCCCAGCCGGAGGGTCGACCGTCCCGAGGTGCGTACGAGGGACGCTCCCAGCTGGTAGCTTTCGAGAATGAACCGGCGGGGCCGGGCCCGGGCCTGGAAGCCGCCCATGTTGGACAGTCCGTTCACCGTGATGGAGCCCATCGGCATGCCGTCCACGAAGGAGAGGCTGGGCGGTATCGAGGTCGTGCTGTTCTCGAAGTTGTCGACGCGGCTGAAGGCGGCCCGCCAGGTGGAGAGCGTGTTGGACGAGTGGACGCGCTTGAGCTGCGTGTGGAGGAAGTGGTGGCTGGAATCGAGTCCGAACACCCACAGGTCCATCGGGTCGGGAGCGCGGCTCGCCGCGTCGTCGAAGGTGTACCGGGCCGACCACTGGGTGGCGGCGTCCAGGCTCAGGTCGATCTTCCCGGACACGTAGGTCTCGTCGGTCCGGTCGGACAGCTGGCGGAGGGACGCGGCCGTGCCGTCGCCGAAATCGCGTCCGCTGGGCTCGGGATAGAGGTCCAGGTAGGGGCGGACTTCGGGGGCGACTGGGATCTGCGAGTCGGGCAGGCGCCCCTGCCGCGCCTCGAGCGTGGGCACAGCCGGTCGCGCGGTGCGGGCCCTCCGTTCGCGCAGCGCCTCGTAGTTGGCCAGGAAGAACGCCTTCCCTTCGACCACGGGTCCGCCCGCCAGGACGCCGAAGTGGTTGCGTCTCAGGGGCGGGGCGCCGGCGGCCGGCGAGTCGAAGTAGTTCCGGGCGTCAAGGGCGTCGTTGCGGAAGTACTCGTACGCGGTGCCGTGGAATCGCTGGCCGCCGGATCGTGAGACTGCGGTGAACACGCCGCCTGCCGTGCGGCCGTACTCGGCGCTGTAGGGATTCGTGACCAGGTGGACTTCCCGAACCATTTCCAGTCCCAGCAGGTTCCCGGCGGCGCTGGCCGGCGAGGCGGACGCCGCGTCGTTCACATAGACCCCGTCCAGCTGGAAGCTGTTCTGGTTCGGACGGGATCCAAGGACCGAGATCTGTCGGCCGATGCCCTGGGCCAGGCCCGTTCGGGCTGATGCCGGCAGGGTCGCGCCTGGCTCAAGGGCGGACAGCTCGTAGAGGTCGCGTCCGTTCAGCGGGAGTTCGCGGAGGTTGCCTTCGGGCACCAGCCCGCCCCAGTCCGAGGCGTTGGTCGACACCAGCGGCAGGTCCGCGACGACCTCGATCGTGGCGCTACCCGCGCCGAGCTCGAGCTCGGCGTCGTATCGGCCGACACGGCCGCTGGAAAGCTCGATGCCCGCGGCGGAGACGGGCCGGAACCCGTCATGCGCGACCGAGACCGAATAGGCGCCCGGCTCGAGGGCCGCCACCTGGTAGCGCCCGTCGGCACCTGTCAGGGCCTCGCGGACGCCTCCGCTTCCAACCCGCGTCACCACGATTTCAGCCCCGTCCACCGCCCGACCCTGAGGGTCGGTGACGAACCCTTCCAGGGTTGCGTCGCTTTGTGCGCCAAGTGGTGCGGAAACGGCCAGGGCGGCGATGCAGATTGCCAGCGCGAGGCGGGCAGGCCCGCTTGGGGAACAGAGTCGCTTCATGTCGTCGCCTATTCGACCCGCCGCATGGTCCACTCGCGCTCGTGGCCGTCCGCGGAGTGGCTGTCCCGGAGAGCGAGCGTGGTCCCGGAGACCTCGAACCGCCCTTCGAACGAGCGGCCCTCGTAGTAGGCGGAAAGCGCGGCGATGTTGGTCCTCACGATCTTGCCGTCCGCGGCCTCGTAGCGATAGAAGCCCGCCCCGACCGGCTGCTGGCTCAGGATTTCCTCCGGCGTCATGTCGCTGAACGACTTGTCCAGCCTGGGGCGCCCTTCGCCGGCCAGCACGACCATCTGGTGCGTCGGGCCGAACATGTGAAACTCACGCCTGTGGGGCTGGTCCTCACCCTTTGTCAGGTTGCGAACGGAGACGACTTCCCAGAGGCCGACGAGCTCGCCACGGGCGGAAGCCGGTTTTGCCTCCGGCTCCGGCGCGCCGAGCTTCGAAGCGCCTACGCCCGCGCAGAGGCCGATCACGACTCCCGCGACGAGAAACAGCGCGGCCCTGGAATTCCTCACCTGCAACCTCCCCCTCCCTATTACATCGTAAGTTCGGCGTCCTGAGTGCGGAACTATAATCGAAGGATCAAGCCAGTCCGCCGGATGGCCTCCCGCTCCTCGAACACGCCTGTGATGCAGCAATACCACGCTGCAAAGCGGGAGTACCCAGATGCCCTGCTCCTCTTCCGGCTGGGCGACTTCTTCGAGCTCTTCTTCGACGACGCGGTCGTCGCGTCGCAGGATCTTGAGATCAGCCTGACCAAGCGCCGCGACACCAAACAGGGAGCGATCCCGATGTGCGGCGTGCCGGCCCACTCCGTAGACGGCTACCTGGCACGGCTGCTGCAGAAGGGGCACCGGGTCGCGATCTGCGACCAGGTGGAGAGGTCGAAGACCGCCCGGAAGCTCGTCAAGCGCGAAATCGTCCGCGTGCTTTCGCCCGGCACCGCGAGCGACCCGAGCATTCTCGAGGCTGGCGAAAACAACTACCTCGCCGCCGTCCACCCCGAGGGGACGTCCTCCGGCCTCGCCTATGTGGACGTTTCCACGGGGGAGTTCCGCGTCTTCGAGCTGCCGTCCGCCGAAGTCGAGGAGATGCTGGAATCCCTTGCGGTGAAGGAGGTGCTTCGCGCCCCGCCGCTGCTGGATTCCGCCGAGAGTCCGGACGGGCATCGATACACGACCACCGAGATCGAGTCGTGGGTGCTGGATGCCGGATTCACCGAGCGGCTGCTGCTGGAGACGTTCGGCCTGCACAACCTGGACGGTCTGGGCATTGCCTCGCGCAGCCGCTGCATCTCGGCGGCCGGCGCGATCGTCCACTATCTCAAGGAGACGCAGCGCACCGCCCTGCCCCACCTCGATCCGCCGACGCTTCTGGAGCAGAAGGACTGGATGGTGCTGGACCCGGCGACGGTCCGCCACCTGGAGATCTTCGACTCGCTCTACCAGGAGACCCGCAGCACGCTGCTGGGTTCGGTTGACCGCACCTCCACGCCGATGGGCGCTCGCCTCCAAAGGAACTGGATTCTCCGACCAAGCCTGGACAGGGTCGAGATCGAGCGTCGTCTCGACGCCGTGGGCACACTCTTCCGGGACACCATCGTGCGCAGCGAGCTCCGGGGCGAACTGGACAAGTTCTACGACATCGAGCGCCTGCTGTCGAAGATCACGCTGGGATCGGCAGGTCCGCGGGAGGTGAGAAACCTGGGCCTGTCCCTGTACAGGATCCCGGCCCTGCACGAGCTCGCAGCCGGACTCCGCGGGGACACGCTGTCCGAGGTGCTGCTCCGCATGGACAGGCTGGAGGACGTCTGGGAGAGGATCGCGCGAACCGTCGCCGAGGAGGCCCCCGCGACCCTCGGGGACGGCACAGCGATAGCGCCCGGTTTCAGCAGCGAGTTCGATGAGCTGCGGGCCATCCGGCACGACAGCCGCGAGTTCATCGCCAGGCTCGAGCGACGCGAGCGAACGGCCACCGGCATCGAGTCGCTCAAGGTGCGGCACAACAACATCTTCGGCTTCTTCATCGAGGTCTCCCGGCCGAATCTCCCCAAGGTGCCCCCGCACTACGAGAGGAAGCAGACCCTGGTCAACGCCGAGCGATTCGTGACGGCCGAACTGAAGGAACTCGAGGCAAAGGTGCTGGACGCCGAGGAGCGCATGTCGGCCATGGAGGCAGCAATCTTTGAACAGCTCAGGCTCGAGATTGTCGGCCAGGCTCGCCGCATCCGCCAGGCGGCGGTCGCCGTCGCCGAGCTCGATGTGCTGAGAGGACTTGCGCAGGTGGCGGTCGAGCACGACTATGTCCGACCGGAATTCTCGACCCGCGGCGAGATCCAGATCGAGGGCGGCCGGCATCCGGTTGTGGAACGGGTCCTGGGGCAGACCAGCGGCGACCGCTTCATCGAGAACGATACGTATCTGGACCGCGGGGAGCGGCTCCTCGCGATCATCACGGGCCCCAACATGGGCGGCAAGTCGACCTACCTGCGCCAGACCGCCCTCATCTCCGTCTTGGCCCAGAGCGGCTCCTTCGTCCCGGCGAGCCGTGCCCGCCTGCCGCTGGTCGACAGGATCTTCACGCGGATCGGAGCCTCCGACAACCTCTCGCTGGGCCGTTCCACGTTCATGGTGGAGATGGTCGAGACTGCTCAGATCCTGAATGCCGCAACCGAAAACAGCCTGATTCTGCTCGACGAGATCGGGCGGGGCACGGCCACCTACGACGGCCTCGCCATCGCCTGGGCGGTTGCCGAGCACATTCTCGCCAGGGTGCGAGCCAAGACGCTCTTCGCCACGCACTACCACGAATTGACATCGCTTGCCGACGCCCGCGACGGAATGTTCAATCTGCACGTCTCCGCCAGGCAGGCGGGCGACAAGCTCGTGTTCCTGCGCAGAATCGAGCTCGGCAAGGCGGACAAGAGCTACGGCATCGAGGTGGCCCGGCTTGCCGGCTTGCCGAGGACCGTCCTCGCCCGCGCTTCCGAGGTGCTTGCGGACCACGAGCGGCGGGAAGCGGTCGTCCCGAAAGACCGCGCGGCATCCGACACGCGGCAAGGCACGATCTTCGGAGCCCTGCCCGACGCGATCGTGGAGGAGCTGCGCTGTCTGGACATCGACCACCTGAGCCCGTTCGAGGCCCTCTCGCTCGTCCATGAGTGGAAGTCCGCCCTTGAGCAATAGCGGGCCCGGGGCGGTCTGCTACTCTGAGACTTCTGTTGATCGGAGGCCTAGCATGGCAGGATCCCACACGCTTACATTCACTGACACCGACTTCGACGCCGAGGTGCTGCAGTCCGACCAGCCGGTGCTGGTTGACTTCTGGGCCATTTGGTGCGGCCCCTGCCGGCAGATGGCGCCGGTGATCGACTCCGTCGCCCAGAAGTACGCCGACAAGATCAAGGTCGGCAAGCTGGATGTCGACCACAATCCGCAGGCTGCGCAGCGCTTCAACGTGCGCGGCATCCCCACGATGCTGCTCTTCAAGTCGGGCCGTCCGGTCGAGCAGATCGTCGGCCTGGTCCCCGAATCGAGACTCGCCGACGTTCTTGAATCGCACGTTGCCTGAACCGTCCCGCCAACGTCGCCTGCGAGGACCCGTGGCCGGGCGGAATCAGCGGGCTGGCCCCGGTGCCGGCCCCGAACCGACTCTCGCATTGCCGTGACGCAGTTCCCGCTGACATCCCGCCGCGCATTCCTTCGCACAGGGGGTTTGTCGGCGTGTGCCGTCGCGTGTGCTGCCGGCGCATCGGCCAAGGAGACGGAATCGCCCGATCCGGCGCCCAACGTCCTGCTCGTGCTGGTCGACGACCTGCGGACGGAGCTGGGCTGCTACGGCAGCGCACGGGTGCGCACGCCGAACATCGACCGGATCGCGAAGGGCGGCCTGACGTTCCTGCGAAGCTACTGCCAGCAGGCGGCGAGCGGTCCCTCGAGGACCGCGCTCCTGACCGGTCTCAGGCCTGACACGACCCGGGTCTACGACGGGCGGACGCACTTCCGGCGAACGGTCCCCGGAGCGGTGACTTTGCCGGAGCACTTCCGTCGGCACGGCTACGAAACGACTGCGTTCGGCACGATCTTCGAGTCGCCCGCGATGGACGACCTGCCGTCGTGGAGCATCGCGCCGTGGACCCCGGACAGTCCCGCCTGGCGCAGCGAGGAGAATCAGCTTGCGGCCCGCGCGAACTGGAACGGACTGCGCGGGAATGCTTGGCTGCGCCCGGACGGCGCCGACGACCGTCCCGCACCAGGCTCGGACGTACCCCCCAGCTGGTCCGTGGCGGAAGTTGAGGAGTCGCAGCTGCCCGATGGGCAGGTGGCGCGGCGCGCGGCGGCGGCCGTCGCCGAACTCAAGCACAGCCCCTTCCTGATCGGCGTCGGGTTTCGACGGCCTCGCCTGCCGTTTGTGGCGCCGGAGCGATACTTCGACCTGTACCCGAGAGGCTCGTGGGGTGCTCCGCAGGTGCCCGATCCGCCCCGCGATGCGCCCCGGTTCGCGTTGCACGGTTCGGAGGAGATCCGCGGCTACGCGGACATTCCGGCCGAGGGCCCGGTCCCGGAGTCGAAGGCCCGGGAGCTGGTTCGGGCGTACCGCGCGTGCACAAGCTTCACCGACGCCCAGATCGGCCTCCTGCTCGATGTGCTCGACGAAGAGGGCCTGTCGGGGAGCACCGTGGTGGTCGTGGCGGGCGTCAACGGATCGCACCTCGGGGAACTGGGCCTTTGGAACAAGAACTCGAACTACGAGGCGGCGACCCACGCGCCGCTGGTTGTGCGCGCACCGGGCCAGAGGAACGCGGGACGCAAGACAGACGCCCTGGTCGAGTCGGTGGACCTGTTCCCTTCCCTGTGCTCGGTGTGCGGCATCCCCTTCCCGCGGGAGCGCGAGGGATCGAGCTGGCAGGGGCTGTTCGAGGATCCCAAGCGACTCTGGAAGCGCGCCGCTTTCAGCCAGCATCCGAGAGTCATTCCGGGCGTCGGACCGGGCATGGGCTACTCCATGCGGACTGCGCGCCACCGGTATACGGAGTGGTCGGGGGTCGACAGCCCCTACAGCACCGCTGAGCTGTACGACTACAAGGAGTCGAGGATCGAGTTGCGCAACATCGCGAACCGTCCCGAGCATGGGTCGCTGGTCAACGGGCTCGCCCACATGCTGCGCGAGGGCTGGCAGGGCTCCCTTCCGCCCTCCGAGCTGCCGACCTCCTCACGGGCCTGAAGCGGTCCCCCGAGGTCTATTCGCTGCGGGCCGCGACGAGGTCTTCGTATTCCGGAGGCCGGTCGACATCCACCAGCACGCCCCTGTCGCCGGTGTCGAGAAACAGCGCCTCGACATACCTTGGACGTATCGCGTCCTGCGGACTGCGATCGGGCCTCAGCTGCATGAGTTCGCCGGCAACCTCCCGGGAAAGCACGATCGGGTGCCCGCGCTGTCCTTCGTGGCGCGGAATCACCACCGGGGCGCCTGAGCGCCGTGCTGCGCGAAGCAGCTCGTCAAGCGTCTGGCCCCGCACGGCCGGGTGGTCCACGAGCATCCACAGGATCCAGTCCGAGTCCCCGGCCTCCGTGAGTCCCCGCTGAAGCGAAGACAGCATGCCGAGGTCGTAGTCGCGGTTCACGACGGCCCGGAGTCGAGGCGAGGACGGGAGGTTCTTCTCGATGCGGGCCGCGTTGTGCCCCAGCACCACGACGAGTCGGTCGACCCTGGGGAGGGCGAGGTACGCCAGATGCTTGACAAAGGTGCGGCCCCGGTAGTCGAGCAGGGCCTTGTCGCGGCCCATGCGCCTTGACCGCCCTGCCGCCAGGATCAGCCCGGCCGTGCTCACCGAGATTCTGCCAGCATCTCGGTCCCGGCCGCGGCCGGGACGGGAGCGGGAGCATTGAGTGTCCGGGGAAGCCCGCCGGCAAACACCGACATGGACATGGGGGCCCACTCGCGACCCGACTGTCGCCTCCGGCAAATCATTTCCGCGACCACGGAGACGGCGATTTCCTCCGGAGTCACCGCACCGATGTCGAGACCCATCGGGGCATGGATCCGGGAGAGATCCGCCGGGTCGGCGCCTTCCTTGCGCAGGTGCTTGGCCACCTCGATGGTCTTGCGCTTGGATCCGATCATGCCGATGTACCGCAGCGGCTGGCTGATCGCCCAGCGCAGCACGCGCATGTCGTCGCGGTGGCCGCGGGTGACGATGATGACGTAGGTGGCGTCATTCGGGGCGAGCTGCGGGAACACGTCCTCGTACTCGTCCGCGATCACCTTTGCCGCTTCGGGAAACCGCTCCCGATTCGCGTAGGCCTCGCGGTTGTCGATCACCGTCGTGCCGAACCCGGCCAGCGTCGCGACTTTCGAGAGGCTCTTGGAAATGTGGCCCGCGCCGAAGATCAGGGCCCGGGGGACCGGCAGGACGGGTTCCACGTACACGTTCAGCTGGCCGCCGCAAATCAGGCCGTTGTCGTAGGCGGCGTCCTGGCCAAGGTTGAACTGCAGCATCCGCGGCTTCTCAGACTCCATCACGTCCCGTGCCGCCTGCCAGACTTCCGCCTCGGTGCAGCCCCCGCCAATCGTGCCGACCATGCTGCCGTCCTCCCGAATCAGCATCTTGGCACTCTGAAAGCTGGGAATCGAGCCTTCCACCTCGACGATGGTCGCGACCGCACACTTTTGGCCGGACCTCCTGAGATCGACCAGTTCCTCGTAGACGTCCATCGGGCGCGGCATCGCATTCATCATATCCCCGCCGGGCCTGTCGGGGTTCCGGCCGCCCCTGCAAGCGGGCACCCCGAAGAGGGATTCCGGCCCCGGCGGGCATGGTGTACATTGGACTTTATTCGCCCGCCGGCTTGTCGCTAATCCATGCAACTAGAAAAAGCCTACGACCCGTCGCGCATTGAACCTGCATGGGCCGAGTGGTGGGTCAGCGAGGGTCTCTTTCAAGCTGACGCCGCGTCCTCGAAACCCGTCTTCTCCCTGGTCATTCCGCCGCCCAACGTGACGGGCGCCCTGCACATGGGCCACATGTTCGAGACGTCCCAGGTGGACATCACGATGCGCTGGCAGCGCATGAAGGGGCACAGCGTCCTGTGGCTTCCGGGCACCGACCATGCCGGCATTGCGACGCAGATGCTCGTGGAGCGGCACCTGGCGAAGAGCGGCATCGACCGGCGCGCCATCGGCCGCGAGCGGTTTCTGGAGCATGTCTGGGAGTGGAAGGAGACCTACGGCGGGAAGATTACCGGGCAGCTCAAGCGGGTCGGAGCGAGCTGCGACTGGTCGCGGGAACGATTCACGATGGATGCCGGGCTGTCCCGGGCGGTCACGGAGTGCTTCGTCCGACTCTACGAGCGGGGGCTGATCTACCGCGGCGAGTACATGGTCAACTGGGATCCGGGCACGCAGACGGCGATCTCGGACCTGGAGGTCGAGTACGAGACGCAGAACGGGTCGCTCTGGCACCTGCGCTACCCGGTCGAGGGTGCGGACGGCGCCCATGTTGTCGTGGCGACGACCCGCCCGGAAACCATGCTGGGCGACACCGCCATTGCAGTGCATCCTGACGACGAACGCTATTCGGACCTGCACGGACGCACTGTGAAGCTACCGCTCGTCGGGCGGAGTCTGCCCGTGATTCTCGATGACTTTGTGGACCCCGCCTTCGGAACGGGGATCGTCAAGGTCACGCCGGCTCACGATCCGAACGACTTTGCCGCGGGCAAGCGTCACGGCCTCGAGTTCGTCACGATCCTCGACGAGCTCGGGCGTGTGAACGCCAATGGCGGCGCCTACCGGGGGCTGGACCGCTATGAGGCCCGTCGGCGCGTGGTGGCCGACCTGCAGGCCCAGGAGCTGGTGGAGAAGGTCGAGCAATACGAGAACACCATCGGCCGCAGCCAGCGCTCCGGCCAGGCGGTTGAGCCCAGGGTCTCCACGCAGTGGTTCGTGCGCACCAAGACGCTCGCCGACGAGGCGATTCTCGCGGTCGAGGAGGGCCGCACCCAGATCCAGCCGGAGCAGTGGGAGCGCAACTACTTCGAGTGGATGCGCAACATCCGCGACTGGTGCATTTCGCGTCAGCTCTGGTGGGGGCACCAGATCCCGGCATGGCATCTCGAGGACGGCTCCTTCGTGGTGGCGCGCTCGGAAGAGGACGCCCAGGCTGAGGCGGCGCGTCGCGGGCTGGCGATCACGCATCGGGAGACCGATGTGCTCGACACCTGGTTCAGCTCGGGGCTTTGGCCGTTCTCGACGATGGGCTGGCCCGACGAGACGCTCGATCTGAAGTCCTTCTACCCGACTTCCCTGCTGAACACGGGCTTCGACATTCTCTTCTTCTGGGTCGCCCGCATGATGATGCTGGGCATCGCCATGACGGGAGAGGTTCCCTTTGCAAAGGTCTTCATACACGGACTGGTCCGGGACGCCGACAAGCAGAAAATGTCGAAGACCAAGGGAAACGTCATTGACCCGATCGTGATGACCGAGCGGTACGGAACCGACGCCGTCCGGTTCGCGCTCGTCGCCTCGGCGGGGCAAGGATCGGACGTGGTCCTCAAGGAGGAGCGCATTGCGGGATACAGGACGTTCGCGAACAAGATCTGGAACGCCCTTCGTTTCGTCGGGATGAGCCTTGAGAAGGCAGGTGCGGAGGTGTGGACGCCTGAAGAACTCGCGACCTTCCGACCGCTGGCCGACGAGGAAACCGGGGAGGTGTCGCTGGCGGACCGCTGGGTGTTCTCCCGGCTGAACACGGTGACCGCCGAAGCCAACGAGCACATCGCGAAGTTCCGCTACCACGATGTTGCCAGCACGCTCTATCACTTTTTCTGGCATGAGTTCTGTGACTGGTACATCGAACTCAAGAAGCTGTCGTTTCGTGACGGGTCGGGCCTGACAGCCGGGTGGAAGAACATGCTTGCGGCCACGGAGCGATCACTCCGGCTGCTGCACCCGGTCATGCCGTTCATCACCGAGGACTTGTGGCAGCGCCTCAGCGCCTCCACACCGGGTCGCGCCAGGTCGATTGCGCTGACCGACTATCCCGAACCGATCGCAGCCGACGCCGACGGCGCAGCGGAGCGCGACGTCGGAATCCTGCAAAGCATCGTCACCACGGCGCGCAATCTGCGTGCGGAAATGAACGTCCCCCCAAGGGATTCCTTGCGCGGCACCGTCTACAGCGAGAGCGAGGCGGTCCGGGCTGTTGTCGGTGGCCAGATCCAGGCGATCGCCAGACTTGCGGGGGTTGTTCTCACCTCGAAGTCCGGCAAAGCGCCCCCGGGCGAGGCGATGGGGCACGCGGCCGAGTTCGACCTCGCAGTCGAGCTGCCGGAAGCCCGCAAGGCCGCACTGCGGTCGAAACTGAAGAGGCAGCTCGGTCAACTCGACAGAGCCGCGAGGATGGCCAGGGGGCGGCTAGCGAATGAGGCATTCCTGACGAAGGCACCCGGACACGTGGTCGGGTCGCTGCGTGGGAAGCTCGCCGAGTACGAGTCCCAGATCGACCGAATCCAGTCGACACTCTCCGGTCTCTAGCCGTCCTCGGGAAGGTCGATCAGTCTCGACTCGTCCACCACACCCTGCGCGGCGATCACTTCACCCTCACTCAGGCCTGACAGAACCGTCACCTCGGTGTCGCCGACGAGGCCGATCTCGACCCGCCGCTCGGCGAATCCATCGCCCTCGGAAACCCACACGACGCTCTGACCGCCGGAATCTCCGAGCGCGGCGCGTGGAATCACGAGCGCTTGCTGCTGTCGGCTGATCACGATGTCGGCGCTCGCCGACAGGTCGGGCCGGATGCGATCGTCCGTGCTCAGGATTTCGACCTGGATCGGCACCGTACGGATCCACTGGCCGCTGGAGCCGCCGCGCGAGCCCCGCATGCCACGACCCCCGCCGCCGGACGAGCCTCCCGAGACTGCCATCGCTCCGACAGACGTCACCCGCCCGTCGAACACGATGTCCGGATACGCATCAAGCCCGACCTTGACATCGGCCCCGAGCTGAATGCGCTGCGTGTCAGCCTGGTTGACATCCGCAAACACCGCCATGCTGGACAGATCCACGATGCGGAGAAAGTACGATCCCGGGTTGACCTGATCTCCCGCCGCGGCCTGGGAGAATCCGTCGCGCTTGTATGTCGTCTCCACAACCACCAGGCCGGAGACCGGAGTGCGCAGATGCATCTTTTCCAAGTCACTCTTGGTGCGATCGAGTCGGCTCTCGTTCCGCTTCACGTCCAGATCCAGGCTGCGCACAGCGGCCTGATCGGCGATCTCGGCGAGACGGACCTCTTCCTTCAGCTGGCGGGCCGCCTCGGCGTTCTGCTGGGCCAGCAGCGCGAGGATCTCCGCCTGGATTTCGGACTTTACTTCCGCGGTCCTCAGCTCCAGTGCGGACTTGTCCGCCTCGGCTTCGGCCTTGCGGTGCTGCTGCAGGAGAGTTCCGGCTGAGATGAGCAGGTTTGCCTTCTGGCTCGCCGCCCGCCTGCGGGCCTGGGCCAGCTGTGACTCATAGTTGTCAAGGACGTCGGCTGTGCGTCTCGATTCGAATACAGCAACGACATCGCCCTCTTGCACAATGCTGCCAGCCTCGGCCAGCGATTGGATCGTGAGTGATCCACCGCCGCCCCGGTCGCGGCCACCCCGCATGCGCGGGGCGCGGATCATTGCGAAGTTCGTCGCTCCGACCGTACCGCCCGCCCGCAGGGTGTGCTCGAAATTCTTCCGCTCGACGGCCACCGTGGAGATCGCCATCTGGGCTGGAGCCGCCGGCGATGCCGACGGGGCCGAGAGTGCCTCGTGAACGGCGAGGCCGGCCAGAACCCCGGCGACCGCCAGGCCGGCCGAGGCCCGTCCTGACTGGTGTGGAGATTCCCTGGCAGGATCCGGGACGACGACTGGTCCCGATGCAGCGTCCGAAGTCGTGTCTGCCTTGGCAGAAGATGCGGCCAGCGCTGCAGCTGCGGCGGAACGATTGCGAATCTCGACGCTCTTTCTCATGGTTGTCCTCCGGAAGTCCGGACCTCTGCAGAATAAAGGCGCAGGCAGCGGCTGGGAGGGTTTCCGCGCATGCGCTCGCAGTTGTAATGAGTTCGAAAAACCATGGAGTTCGGAGGGAGAATCGTTTCTGCACCCAGCGCAATTGGTGCATCCGGCTCGGCCGGGGCATTTACGGCTAACAACTCCGCGGTCCAGCCCGACTCCACCTTGAATGCCACCGGCTTCCGACCCCCGCCATTACAGTTCGGTGCGGCGCTGAAGTGGTGGCCCGAGGCTGGTGCGGGGCAGGAACCGGAGCGAGTTCCTACGAGGGAACTGGAAAGTCCGCTATTGATTCCGGTAGATCGTGATTGGTGATGATTCCGGAAGGAATCCCAGAACGCGGTCAGAATGGTCAACGGTTCGCCGCCCGCCTGACGGCCCATCTGCTCGCCTGTCGCCTCAATTCGCCCCAAACGTGTGCGCCACTCAAGCCGCCTACCCCGCCGCCTCCGGCAGCCGGCGTGCACCATTGTCTGTGGGACTGACGCTCGTCGCCGCGTTTCGGCACTTCGGGATGAATTACAGGCCGGATCGCGCCATGATTCTTTCATGGGCGCGATCCGGCCATTCATGAGCACGATCCTGCCTTTCAACCTGAACGATCTTCTCCACTGCCGGGGAGTGGAGTCGGAGCGCGTGGAGTTCAAGGCGTCTTGAAATCCGAAGTTGACCGGGCCACAGGTCGTCAGCACGATCTGCGCGTTTGCGAACGACTACCACAACCTGAACGGCGGCTACGTTGTGATCGGCGTGGAGGAGAGGGATGGCCGGGCAGGCCTTCCGCCCCGTGGACTGTCCGCCACGGAGGTCGATGCCGCGCAGAAGTGGATTCGCGGCAACTGCAATCGGATCGACCCTCCATATCAGCCCATCTTGTCACCCGAAACGGTCGCGGGCCGACTCATCCTCGTGGTGTGGGCGCCGGGAAGCGAAATGAGGCCACACCGTGCGTCAGGTGCTCGCGGCGGTCGTCCCCGGTATTGGATCCGCCTCGGTGCCGAGACAGTCGATGCCGAACGGCGCGGAGACCTGTTGCGAGGTCTCATTGAACAAACGGCCCGCGTGCCGTGGGACGATCGCAGGTCGCTGGAGGCGAGAGTCAGCGATCTTCGAGAGGCGAAGGTGCGCGAATACCTGCGCGATGTTGGAAGCGGACTCCTGGACGAGCCGAGCGAGGCGGAGGTCTACCGGCGCCTGCGCATCACAATGACGGTCAACGATCACGAGGCTCCCCGAAACGTTGGCCTCCTCTTCTTTTCGAGCGACCCCGAGCGCTGGTTCCGCGGCGCCAACATCGAAGTGGTGCATTTCACCGCAGACCGGGCGGGAGACGTGCAGGAGGAGCGCACCTTTCGCGGTGGGTTGACGGACCAGCTTCGCGACTGCCTGAACTATCTGGAAAACCTATCGACTGTCCACTTACAGAAGCAACGAGACCGGATCCAAGTGAGGGGTTGGGTCAGCTACCCCCTGCCGGCGTTGCGCGAGACCCTCGTCAACGCCGTGTATCACCGTGGCTATGATGTCGATCAACCGGAACCCACCAAGGTCTACCTCTATCCCGGCCGCGTTGAGATCATCAGCTATCCCGGACCTGTTGCCGGAATCGAACTCCGGCATCTAGTGCCACACGCCCGGGTTCCCGCCGCACCTGCGCGGAATCGCCGCATCGGGGAGTTCCTCAAGGAGCTGAAACTGGCAGAGGGTCGTCTCTCCGGACTGCCGAAAGTGTTCCGGGCGATGGAAGCAAACGGATCACCGCCGCCCCGCTTCGAGTTCGACGAGCAACGGACCTATTTCCAGGCCACGCTGCCCGCACACCCGGAATACGCCGCGCTGTCTGCGCTTCGGGACGCTGCCCACCTGCGGGGACTCGGAGAATCCGCAGAGGCGTTTCGGTGCATTGAGTCCGCGTGGGATTCCCATCAGGCCTCGGCGCTCCTCGCGTCGGAGATGATCCGAGGGCTTGCGGACCGCGGAGAGACCAGGCGTGCCGAAGACGTCATGAAGGTATTTTCGGCGCAAGGACCTGAGAGCGCCATAGCGCACGTGGAGAATACCCTGATTGAGGCGCTGCTCAAGGCCGGCGAAGAAGAACGGGCAAGACAGCTCCTGAAGAGGGACCACTTGGTGATGTCCGTCCAAGATGCGGTTGACGCCGCCATTCTCGCCCGCCGTGCGAGAGACTCCCGCACCGCGCACTGGTACTTCGAATGTGCGGGAGATGGATTGTTCGCCGATCCGCGGGCGCTGCTTGAGTTCGCCCAGACCAAGATGTGGCTGGCAGAAGAAGCCTATCGGGGTCGAGAGCGAGCCTCGAACCGCAGGTTCCTCTTGGAGGCGCGGGCTCTTCTAGAGCGGGTCATTCAGCTTGACGCGTCGCCCACGCGCCACGCTTGGGCTTGGCGGGAACTCGCGCGGACGCTCGGCTGGCTGAAGATGCCGGTTCGCGAGGTCAAGGACGCGTACCGGAAGGCGATCAGGTTGTTGCCGAATGAGCCAAGGTTCGTGAATGAGATGGAGGGAATAGACAAGCAAGGGCGACCGACTCTCGGAAGGAAGAGATGACCGAAGAACTGCGACTCTGGTCAGTTGGCGAGTCGGGGGAAGAGGAGCCCTATTCGCCAGTCTGATTCCCGCGTTCCCCGTTCATTCGGCAGCAAGGGAAGCCCGGAGGATCTCCTCGTCGTTCCGGACGAACACGCTCCGGCCCGCGTACGCCGGATGCGACCAATGCACGGCACCCAACTCCCGGCGGGCACCCGGAGCCGATGTGGGCCGGATCAGCGAGGTCCTGTCGAATTCGGTGTACCCGGTCGGAGTCAATTGGGCGATGATCAGCTCGCCGCGGTCGTTGCTGATGAAGTAGCGGTTGCCGTTGCGCACGATGAACGCAGATGCGTTCCGGGCTCGCTCCCGCGTGACCGCTTGGGTTTCCCAGACCCGCTCGCCCGTCGACAGCCGGAGACAGCGCAACTGGCCGTAGCTGCAAATTCCGTAGACATGCTCGCCATCGATCACCGGCGAATTCATCAGGGCGTGCAGGCCATCGGTGTCGACGGCGCTGTCGCTGGACCCCTTCCAATGTAGGTGGGCTCCCGACCGGCCGAGCCGGTAGAGTCGGGAGCCGTTGAAGAAGGCCGAAATCAGCAGGTACGGCTCGTTCCAGACCGGCGTTGCAATTGGGGTCTCCATGCGGACAGGAAAGGGGTCTTCCCAGAGCGCAGTCCCCGTGGTCGGCGTCAGCGCAGCGAGGCCGCCGGCATGCCAAATCACGAGGATCAGCCGGCCGCCATGTCGAACTAGGATCGGCTGTGAGTATCCCGGGCCGGAATCCTCGGAGGAAAGTGCCCTCCAGACTTCCTCGCCGGTGAGCTTGTCAAACGCCACCACCTTCGCCTGGGGGCGGCCGAAGACAATGGCAATTAACAGGTCACCGTGGATGATCGGAGCACTCGACATGCCCCAAGGCGGTAGCTTGGTGTCAAAGTCTCGTGTGAAGCTACGCTCCCACAGCACGGATCCGTCGGACACGCTCGCGCAGACAAGCGTTCCCTCAGTCCCGAGTGCGTAGACGCGGTCCCCGTCGACTGTGGGCGTCGCTCGAGGCCCGGAGGCGTATTGGAGCCCGGCGTAGTTTGCCGGCCACCGGTAGGTCCATACGCGGTCCCCGGTCCGTTGGTCGAGGGCGATTAGGCCCTCGCTTCCCCCGCTTCCCTCGCCCGGGAGGAAGTCGGTAACAAAGACTCGTCCGCCTAGAACGCTGGGACCGGCATATCCCTGCCCCAGCGGCTCTCGCCAAACCACTGCGAGGCCTTGGCTCGGGAACCGGTTCAGCACTGATTTTCATTTCCAATTAGACCCTAATTCTCAGTTCCGGCAGTGTTG
>JAPPMB010000050.1 GCA_028819255.1 Bryobacterales bacterium
GCCCACTACACCGCGACGGACCGCCGCCATCGTCGTCGCGGGCGGGGCAGCCCTGGAGGTCCGCCCCCGGGCTGTGCAAGGCAGCCATCCGACGATTCGCCGCCGGGGCAGGTCCGGGGCCCGGCCCGCCTCGTCCGACACCCTGGCCACGGGTGAGCCCGGCAACGGGACTAGCTTAGCTCGGGGAGTTCGGGGTGATCCGGGAGTTCCATAGGCGGCCGCCCTCGTTCTTGGTCACGGGTCGACGTCGGCGGGAACGTACCTGCATTCGTCCTGGCCTGCTGAGAACTGCTCGATGCACGCGAGGAGCACTTGAAGCCCCGTCTTGGACGTCAGACTGGAGCTGGCGCCGAGTTGGTATTTGATGACGGCAAGCAAGTACGCAGCGGCGCGGCGTCTATCTTCACGATTCAAGGCAGCCCGGTACTGCATAGATGCCGCATCCAGAGTCCTCTGGACCTCCGCAAGGCGGACCAAGCGTCGGTGCACGGCCGAGTAGAGCACCATAATCCTGTGGTCCGCCCGGAACAAATTTGGGTTCTCCAACTGCGTGCGCAACCCTACCGTGGCTAGCTCGGGGTACCCAACTGGAAGGGTCGGAGCAGGGGAATCGCCTGACAGAAAGCGTTCCAGAGACGAGGCGGCGTTCCGAAGACTCACGCTGTTGCTAGAAAGCAACCTGGCGTTCTGCTCCAGTTCGATCCGGATCATCTCCCGCAGGGCGGCCTGCTGAACCTCCGCAGTCGCGCATTGGTAGGCGCCGCCGCTCGTGATTGCCAAGAGAGCGCCGAAGATTGCCATGAAGACGTCCCTGCGCCAATTGTCCCAAAGCGGTCTCATTTCTATCTCCGCTTGCGCGTTCTTTGGTGAGAACACCTCGATTATGACCAGAACTCGTCTGAGAACGTGGGTAACGCGATCACGCCACGCGCCCAACCAGGGGCGGCCTGCCGAGGAGCCGCCGCTGCTCCGCGAGGCCACACCGCATGTCCATTGATTTGGGTCGCAAAGCAGATGAATACAGCACCGCGGCGAGCATGACAGTCGGTGCGCGACGCCCCCGGTCACGTGCCCGACAGTCGACCGAGCGGGCTGCAGCAACAGCATCGGGGTGGACGCGCCGTCTATCCCGCGGCGAGCTTCACCGGCCACGCTGGCGTCGGTGCATCCCCAAGCCCGACAGTCGCCGTTCCAGAACCCCCGGCCGGGACACCTCAGGTTGCCGTCATGGATCATCCCCCGTCAGCCGCTCCCAGGCGGCGTGCGCCGCCACAGGACCACCTATGCGGACGTTGCCCGCCCAGCCGCGAACGGTACCCGGTCGCTTCGGTGGTGGCGGTGCCGCGGGGGGCACCGGTTTCCGTAGCGTAGCTCGCCCCCGGCCACGTCCGAAAGGGACCCAGCACCCGGTAAACCCGTGCCGTGTGTTTCTCGAGCCTAACCAGATCCGGGTCGCCGCCCATCAACGCGCCGCACCGTTCGGCTGAGGCCCGGTCCGGGTGTAGGTGGCACACGTCACCAGCCGTCACCAGCGCGCCCGGCCGTAGCGGCTTACGGGATATCGCCCAGGTCACGATGCGGACTCCCCGCGCCGCACCAACGCGCCCGCACCGTCCATAGTTCCGAGCCGAACATAGCAGGGTTCGAACCACGGCGATGTCGGGCCGATGAGTTCGTCGGTCATGTTTCATCCGCCTCCCCGACCGCTGGTGATCCATCGAAGTCCAGCCGCGGAGCCTTGGGGTCCGGAGGGGTAACCCGTGGCGCCTTCCGAAACGTGCGGTCGACTTGCCGGGTCGGCGGCGCGTCCAGATGGGCACCCCCGAGCAGCTCCTGGACCGTCAGGATCTGCACCCGCGGATGCCGTCCCCAGGGCGACGAATACGAGCCGGCGCTCGCCGCTTCCGAGCGCATTGCCTTGGTCGGGTGCCGCATGCAGATGAGCGCCCCGATCGCGGCGTCCTCCCGCTCGACGACGCCACGGAGTTCCCGGACGTGGTCGGGGCCGGTCCTCCCGGCCTTCACGGAGAGGACGATCTCTTGCGTGGCGCCTCCCTCGACCTCGTGGAAGTACCTGCGCCCGTCGATGCCCTTGTCCGCCCCCTTCTTGGTTTGCGTCGGTCGTGCACCGACCAAGCCGAGGGCCCAGCACTGGAACTGGAACGGATCTGCCGCGGCGACCGCTGCCGCGTCGGGTACCGAGACCGGCTCGCCAACGACGCCGTACGTCTTCTCGATCCCGTCGCCGTAGGCATGGCGCAACCTGTGCCGAATCAGGTTGATCGCCAGGTGCGTGATATCGATCCCGACCCACCGGCGCTTGAGGCGCTGGGCGGCTGCGACTGTGGTCCCGCACCCGCAGAAGGGGTCCAAGACCAAGTCACCCTCGCTGCTGCTGGCCTCGAGAATGCGTTCGAGGAGGGCTTCGGGTTTCTGCGTGGGGTAGCCGAGCCGTTCGGCCGTCCCGGACTGCAGGGACGGCACGTCCGTCCAGATATCCTGCAGTGGCACACCGGGCATCTCGTCGAGGTAGCGCTTGTACTCGGGCATGCCGTCGTACGTGTGCCGGAGACGCCCTTTTCGCGCGAACTGCTTCAGGTTGGCCTTGGAATAGGCCCAGTAGCGCCCCCTGTACGGTCGAACGCCCTTGTACTCCCAGCCGGCGACGGGGCTCAGGTGCTCGTCTTCGAGGTCGGCAACCCAACGCTCACGGACGCCCTCGTGCTTCTTCACCCGCCATTCGTATGAGGTGTCTCCGCCTGGGCGTGCCGCGGTCAGGTCGCCTCGCCTGAACCGCCGCCCCGTGCCCTCTTCAACGAGCCGGTAGTCCCGACCGGTATAGGAGTCTGCGTACGGCGTGTAGACCTCGTTCCACGCCCAGTCCGAGGTCTTCGTATAGAACAGGAGCACGTCGTGAATGCGGCCCGGCTGCTTGCTGCCCTGTTTCGTGTCGCTGTGGGCGCTGCTCCGCTTCCACACGATCTCGCCTCGGAAGTTCTCAGGTCCGAAGACCGCGTCTAGCAGCAGCTTCAGGTAGTGGCTCGACGTCGGGTCGCAGTGCAGGTAGAGGCTTCCGATCGGCTTCAGCGCCCGTCGCAGCTCGACGAGGCGAGGCGCCATCATCGACAGGTAGGCAAGCATGTCGTTCTGCCCGACGCACATCCTGAACGCACGCAGGGCCTCCGCCACCGGTCCTCCACGCTCGACCACCTCTTCGTACGCGCGCACGGCGGCTTGGTCCCAGCGCCACGTGTCCTCGAACGCCTTGATCTGCGCGGCCGCCTGCGTCCCGTCGCGCTCGGCGAACAGCACATTGTAGTCCTGGTTGCTCTTGAAGGGCGGATCGAGGTAGATGAGGTCGACGCTCTCGTCGCCGACGTAGCGCGGCAGGATGTCCAGATTGTCGCCGTAGTAGAGCTCGTTGGCGTCCATGGGGCCCCGCCTCCATCCATCACCGTCGTCTGAACCTCGGAGTCCAAGATTCAGTGAGGTCTCTTCCCTTTTCAAGCTCCTCGATCACCAAGCGCACGTCCTCTGCGTCGAAGACGTGGGGACATCGGCAATGCAGCTCTCCAGAGCAACGGTACCACGACTTCGCCAGCCAGTCGGAGGTGCGCGTGCCAACCTTCGCTGGGGGCGGCAGCGGGTGACGAGCAACCCCTCGCCTGTCGACCGCGCCGTCGACGGCGGCCCCAGTACGCTCACCTCGCTCTTCGCCCATCCTTCCGGAGGCGGGGAACCGCGTCCCGGCCTGTGGGGAGGTATAGCGCCCGCGAGGGATCATATCCTCGACCAGCCGACCCCGCCGCGGGCCAAGAACCCTCGCCCGCGCTCGGCCGCGAGCTCCGCGGCCAGCACCAGGGGGGCCAGGTGGTAGAATCGAAACGCCCAATGGAAACCTTGACCCTGGTCTCCGCGATATCCGCAATGCTCGCGGCCGCCGGAGCCCTGTTCAACGGCTGGATGA
>JAPPMB010000081.1 GCA_028819255.1 Bryobacterales bacterium
TATCGGAGCCCGCACGGCGCGGGAATTGGCCGTGTGTTATTCTCCCGCCGCCGACGACCATATGTAGTATATGGACTTTCGATCACACCATATGTTGAGGTTGGGCACTCAGGTCAGTAAGTCCCATTCGAAGGGAGCGGCTAGGCCAGATCTCAGTTGGCTCAGCCTCGGCGCGGAACCGCAGCCGGGATTCCCGAAACTTGGGTAACTTGTCTCTTCCCTCCCTCCGGAACGTCCTCGCAGGACGGTAACGAACACCGCCGTGACGGCGGCGGGTCGGCGGATCGGCCAACGGGCAACAACGGCGGCTAGGGTCGAGTCCGGGAGGGTGGCGACCGGCAATCGCAGGCAATCCGGTCCGTGCGCGGGCCTGTTGGGGTCGAGGGCACAGGCCCCCTGAGGCCTTCAGCGGCCTTGCGCGGCTCTCAGCGCCTCGAGGTCGCGCTGGAGGTCGCGGGACAGTTCGGACTTGCCCGACTCGATTGCGAGATCGAGAGCCCGCGCGAGATGGCCTAACGCTAGGTCCGGCTTCCCGGCCCTCAGGTACGCGTCAGCGAGGGCATAGAGATACGTCGGGGTCGGGTCGTCAACCGGTTCGACGGTGCGCAGGAGGTGGCGGATTGCCTCCTCGGTCCGGTCTTCCGCAATCAAGAGACGAGCGAGATGGAAGTTGGCCGAGCGATGGCCGGGGTCCTTTTCCAGTGCGAGAAGGAAGTGCCGGACAGCCTGAGTCGCCTCGCCCGCCCGGTTCAGGACGAGCCCCAGATCTGCGTGAGTATCGGCCGAGTGCGGGTTGATCTCGAGCGCCCGTCGAAAGCTCCGGGCCGCGGAAGAGAGCCAATCGCGGTCTGCCTGGAGCGTCCCCCAGTTGACGTGCAGCTCCTCCGAGTCCGGCGCGAGCTCCAAGGCTCGCTCGTAATGGACCTGGGCCTCGTCGAAGAGGCCGAGTCTCCCGTAGGTCGCGACCAGGTTGATGCGGGCCTGCACATAGGCGCTGTCCAGCCCGAGGGCCGCCTCGAAGGCCTGCGCCGCCTGAGCCGGGGAACCTTGGCTCGCGAGCTGCAGGCCCCGCTCCAGCAGCGTGTGCTTGTCGGTCCGGATTTCCAGGACTGCCGTAGCCAGCGGATCGTCGAACGACGGCTCCGTCGGCTCCCTTTCCCCGATCAACTTCAACTGACGCGATGCGTCTAGATCTCGCCCGAGCCTGTTGTAGAGTGTCGCTAGAGCGTACCGGATGGCCCCTGCCTCGGGAGCCAGGTCGAGGGCCTGCATGTAGGACCGCAGCGCTGCCTCTGATTTCCCGTCGGCGTCGTGGGCACGGGCAAGCCCGAGGTGCGACGCCGCGCTGCCGGGATTCGACTCGATCAGACCCTCAAAGACGCGGCGGCTTTCGCGTGGCCGGCCGTCCCTCAGCAGAGTGTTTCCAAGGTGAATCCGAGCCGCGACCGAACGTGGTTCCAGAGCCGCGGCCCGGCGAAAACAGACAGCGGCCTCGCGATACCGGCCAAGTTCGGCGTGTACGGAACCAAGGTAGTACGGCCATCGCCAGTCCCCGGGTTCCAGCGCCTCGGCGCGGCGGTAGCATGCGACGGACTCCTCGCGGAGGCCGTATGCCTGCAGGATCGTTCCGAAGGTTCCGCTGGCATCGGCTTGGACCGGCCTTTGCGCGGCGTGCTCCCCAGCCGCCCTGATGGCGGCCGCGGCGTCCGGCTCCATCCCGTCGAGGTTCACCGAGGGCAGGGGAGGCCGTGTGGCGTGCTCCGGCGGGCCATCCTGGCAGGCCGCCAGAAAGGCGAGTAGCGCTATCGCGATGGAAGCGGGGCCTTCGCGTCCCGGCCCGGGAGCCGGAGCGCCTCTGCCCTTCTCGGTGCCGGCCATTGCAGCAGGAAGTCGCGAGCGACGGCACACAGCGTAGCAGCGCTCCTCCGACCTGAACGGCCTCAGTGCCAGCCGATGCAGGGGAAGTCCCGTCCGTGGCAGGGCGGGCATGACAGCTTGTCCAGTTCGATCCTGCCGGTGGCGTGCGTGTCGATGAACTCCCGCGTGTGGTCCACTGGACGCAGGTAGACGCCCTCGATGCGGCACTGCTTGCAGCTGAACGGGTTGTCGACCCTCGTGTGGCAGACAATGCAGTCGCCCATCTTCGGCAGGTGCGCCGCCGAATCCACTGCGACACTCTTCTCCAGGCCGCGGTGGCACGCGGCGCATGCGTTGCCGCCGCCTAGGAAGCGCCTTGCGTCACCCGGCTTGCCGTGACAATCCCCGGAGGCAATGGCGGCGTCGCCCAGACCAAGGTGGAACTGGTGGTCGAACCGACAGATGCGTTCTGCGGTCCTGGCGTCGGTCAGCGGCTGCGTGGCGATCTCGGGAGCCGTCTGGCCGTTGTGACAGGCCTCGCAGAGCCGGGCGTCAGGCAGCAGGTTGTCCGCTGCCTCTCGGCTGCCCGTAGCCGCCGAGTGACAGGTCCGGCAGTCCAGCCCCTGCTCGAGGTGCCTGCTGTGCGGGAATCTCCAGTGCTGCGCGAGCAGAGGCGAAACGAGAAGGACGATAGCGAGGAGTCTCATTGGAGATCCCTCCGCAGGAAGCGTCCTGTCCCGGAGGCTGTGCAACGAGCGATCGCTTTCGGCGGGCTCATGGCGACCACGTCGCCGCCGGAGTCTCCGCCCTCGGGCCCGAAGTCGATGATCCAGTCCGCACAATTGATCACATCGAGGTTGTGCTCGACGACAAAGACCGTGTTTCCGAGATCGCGCAACTGCTTCAGGACCCGGATGAGCCCGTGGGTGTTGCGGCAGTATAGGCCGATCGAGGGCTCGTCCAGCACGTCGCACACCCCTACCAGCCGGGATCCCAGCGAGCTGGCCACCTGAATGCGCTGGGCCTCGCCGCCCGAAAGCGTGGGGGCCCTTCGGTCGAGCGTGAGGTGTTCCAGCCCCACGTCGTTGAGAAAGCGCAGACGGCTCCGGATCTCCTCCAGCAGACGGGCGGCGATTTCGGCCTCTCCGCCCTCGAACCGGATCGTCTCAAAGAACCGCAGGGCCTCGCCGAGAGAGCGGCTGAGGACACGGTCGATCGATTCGCCCGCGACCCTCACATGCAGGACTTCCTGCGACAGCCGCGACCCGTTGCACTCGGGGCAAGCGCGCCGCTCACGCCATCCTGACAGCTTCGCCGCGACACGCGGCCTCAACGATCGGCCCGAAAGATCCTTCAGGAACCCGCGGATCCCCCGGTAGCCGCCCCCCTCCTCGATGAATCTGCGGTGTTCTGGTGGCAGACTTCGATGGGGAACATCCAGCAGGATGCGCTTGGCCCGAGCCGCCTTTAGCGTTCGAGTCTTGTAGGCCCTGTACTCCCCCTGCCATGCCCAAATCGCACCCGTCCGCAGCGACAGGTCGGGCCGGCTCGCGATCAGGTCGAGGTTGAATTCGTTGACCTGGCCTGCGCCGGAGCATCGGGCGCACGCGCCGAGAGCCGTATTGAAGCCGAACATGCGAGGCTCGGGCCGGCTGCATCCGCGGGCGCACTTGCTGCACTCGAATGTGCTGCTGAACCGAAGGATTCGTTGGGATTCGAGGCTCTCTGCAGGCGGACCTCGCTACACTCCCGGCAGCAGATCTCGACGGCCTCGGCGACGCGCTCCCGGATGTTCGGGCCGATGGCGAGCAGGGTCTCGCCCGCCGGGCAACGGTCGCGCAGGAAGCCCTCGCACACGGCGGCCAGCATCATGCGGTTGCGGGCTGGTGGCCGCGGCAGAGGTCGACGCCGCGGTCGAGGTGGGTTCGAGAAGGCCCTTGCGTCCGCGGGAGGCGATCGTGCGGCGGGAAGCGTGACCGCTGGCTGGCCTCGGGGATCGGGACGGACAAAGCCACCCACCTCGCGGCCGGGACGTGGCTTCCCCTGGGCCTGCCTGGTTGACGAAGGCTAGAACGAGAAGGTCGCTGTCGCCTCGGTCTTGTCCCAGCGCATGGAGAGATTGCCGCCCGAATCCGTCATGTCCGTGAATGAGATAGTGAACTGCTCGTGAGAAACGGGAAGCTCTTCCAGTTCCATTTTCACGCGAACGACGTCCTTGTCGGGCGTGTAGTTGTAAGCCCCCCACAAGCCCTCGCCCGGTTCGCGGAAGCCGTCCTTGGCGGCATGAGTGGACAGGATGAGCGTCCAATCGCCTTCCTTCAGGTCGACAAACGCGCTGTACTCGCCAGCAGGAAGGACCTGGTCGCCAAATCTCAAATCCAACTCGGTCATGAGGCGGGTCGACTTATTCGCTCCAGCCCGCCAGACGGGTGCCCCTGCGTTGGCGGCCTTGCCGTAGGTGTCGCCGGTGCCGAAGATGCCAGTCCGCCCGCGCAAGATGGGCCGGCCGTAGTCCACGACGATCCAACTCCCTCCTACATACCGTCGTTCTTGGTACTCGCCGCCGACCTGGACAGCGGCTTCTCCTCGCGGCGAGGCAGGACGCTGTGCCTGAGAGACGGTTGCGGAGATCGTGAAGACCGCAGCAAGAGCAATGAGCATTGAATTACGCATGGGAATAGAGTACCTGATCTGTTGGGGCACCGCCTGTCGTTGATACTGGCAGATCGAAGCCATGCAAGCCCGGTGCGGGCAGCCCAGCCAGGGCCCGCTGCTGAAGGGCTCCGGGCTCGGCTGGCGGGACCTGCTGGAGGGATCCGACAAGCCCAGTTGCCGCCGGCTCGCTGGCGAGCTCATGTTAGGTCCGCCTCCGAACAGTGGGGCCGCCCTTCCATCCGCCCGAAGGGGGTGCGGATTCGGTATGATTTCGCGCTGTCCATTGCCTGAGAGCGTGAGTGTCGAGCATCTGCAGCTGGCTGCTGTGCGGCCCTGTCGCTTGTGAAGCTAGCGGGCCAGCCCGAGTTGCGGCGTGCTCCGGCGGGCCCTCCTGGCAGGCCGCCAGAAAGGCGAGCAGCGCTATCGCGATGGGGGCGCGGCCTCCGCGTCCCGGTTCGGGAGCCGGAGCGTCTCTGCCCTTCTCGGTGCCGGCCATCGCAGCAGGAGTCGCGAGCGACGGCACACAGCGTAACAGCGCTCCTCCGATGTGAACGACCTCAGTGGCAGCCCATGCAGGGGAAGTTCCGTCCGTGGCAGGGCAGGCATGATAGCTTGTCCAGCTCGATCCTGCCGGTGGCGTGCGTGTCGATGAACTCCCGGGTGTGGTCCGCTGGACGCAGGTTGACACCCTCGATGTGGCACTCCTTGCAGCTGAACGGGTTGTCCACCCTCGTGTGGCAGACAATGCAGTCGCCCATCTTCGGCATGTGCGCCGCCGAATCCACGGCGACACTCTCCTCCAGGCCGCGGTGGCACGCGGTGCATGCGTTGCCGCCGTCCAGGAAGCGCCTTGCGTCGCCCGGCTTGCCGTGATACTTCCCGGAGTCAATGGCGGCGGCGATCAGCGGAGCGGCATCGCCCAGGCCGAGGTGGAACTCGTGGTCGAACCGATAGGTGCGTTCCGCGGTCCTGGCGTCAGTCAGCGGCTGCGTGTCGATCTCGGGAGCCGTCTGGCCGTTGTGACAGGCCAGGCAGAGCTGGGCGTCAGGCAGCAGGTTGTCCGCCGCCTCTCGGCTGTCCGCCGCCGCCGAGTGGCAGGTCCGGCAGTCCAGTCCCTGCTCCAGATGCCTGCTGTGCGGGAACCTCCAGTCCTGCGCGAGCAGAGGCGAGACCAGAAGGGCGAGAGCCAGGATCCTCATCGAAGCTCCCTCCGCAGGAAGCGTCCTGTCTCGGAGGCTGCGCAGCGGGCGATCGCTTCCGGAGGGCCCATGGCCACCACTTCGCCGCCGGCGTCTCCGCCCTCGGGCCCGAGGTCGATGATCCAGTCCGCGCACTTGATCACATCGAGGTTGTGCTCGACCACGAGAAGGGTGGCGCCGCTGTCCGCCAGTCGATCAAACACCTGCAGCAGCTTTCGGATGTCGTGGAAGTGCAGGCCGGTCGTCGGCTCGTCAAACAGGAACAGCGTGCCCTCGGCGTCTGCCCGCGACATGTTCTGGGCCAGTTTCAGGCGCTGCGCCTCTCCCCCGGAAAGGTGCGTCGCGGGCTGTCCCAGGCGAAGGTATCCCAAACCCACCTCCGAGAGGACCTCGAGCTTCCGAGGAATGAAGGGATGGTTCGCGAAGAAGCGGATCGCCTCACTGACGGTCAGCTGCAGCACTTCATGGATGTTCCTGCCTTGGTAGGTCACGCCGAGGGCAAGGTTGTCGTAACGCTTGCCGTCGCAGTCCTGGCATGTGAGGCTGATGTCGGCGAGGAACTGCATGTCGATCGTCTGCCGGCCCGTTCCGTTGCAGGTGCCGCATCGATTCTGGGGCATGTTGAACGAGAAGCTCGATGGTGAGAGAAGTCGTTGCCTGGCCTCGCGGGTGTTTGCGAACAGATTCCGGATGTGCTGGAACACGCCCGAATACGTGACCACCACCGACCGGGACGTCCGGTCGGTCAGCCCTTGGTCGACGTGGAGGACGTTCTCCACATGACCGGCGCCGGTCACCTCGACGGCGTCGACCGACCCGTGTTCCCCGTTGAAAAGGGGGTACTGGCCGGTGCTGTTCAGGCTCCGATGGACGATCTCGTGCATCAGGGTTGACTTGCCGGAGCCGGACACGCCCGTCACGACGGTCAGCAGCCCCAGTGGGATCTCGAATCCGATGTTCTTCAGGTTGTGCTTCGACGCGCCGCGGAACACAAGCTTGCGTGCTTTCGCCGGATTCCTCCTCTGATTGGGAGGGGCGATTTGAGCCCGGCCCAGGAGGTAGTCGCCGGTGAGCGAGGCGCCGTTCGATGCGATCTGGCCCAGTCGGCCGCTGAAGACCACCTCTCCTCCGTGCTCACCGGCGCCCGGGCCGAGGTCCACAATGTGATCGGCTGCCCGCATCATCTCTCGATCGTGCTCGACGACAAAGACCGTGTTTCCGAGGTCGCGCAGCTGCTTCAGGACCCGGATGAGCCTGTGGGTGTCGCGGCAGTGCAGGCCGATCGAGGGCTCGTCGAGCACGTAGCATACTCCCACCAGCCGTGATCCCAGCGAGCTGGCCAGCTGAATGCGCTGGGCCTCGCCGCCCGAGAGAGTAGAGGCCCTCCGGTCGAGTGTGAGGTATTCCAGCCCCACGTCGTTGAGAAAGCGCAGACGGCTCCGGATTTCCTCCAGCAGACGGGCGGCGATTTCGGCCTCTGCGCCCTCGAACCGGATCGTCTCAAAGAACCGCAGGGCGTCGCCGAGCGAGAGGCTGAGGACGCGGTCGATCGATTCGCCCGCGACCCTCACGTGCAGGACCTCCTGCGACAGCCGCGACCCGTTGCACTCGGGACACGCGCGCCGCTCGCGCCATCTTGACAGCTTCGCCGCGACGCGCGGCCGCCACGACCGGCGCGAGAGATCCTTCAGGAACCCGCGGACCCCCCCGTAGCCGTCCCCCCCCTCCTCGATGAACCTGCGGTGTTCTGGCGACAGACTGCCGTAGGGGACATCCAGCGGGATGCGCTTGGCCCGAGCCGCCTTGAGCATTCGCGTCTTGTAGGCCCTGTACTTCCCCTGCCATGCCCAAATCGCACCCTTCCGCAGCGACAGGTCGGGCCGGCTCGCGACCAGGTCGAGGTTGAAGTCGTTGACCTGGCCCGCGCCGGAGCATCGGGCGCAGGCGCCGAGAGCCGTGTTGAAGCTGAACATGCGGGGCTCGGGACGGCTGTGTCCGCGGCCGCACTTGCTGCACTCGAACGTGCTGCTGAACCGAAGGATCTTGTTGGCATCCGAGGCCCTCTGCAGGCGGACCTCCCTGCACTCCCGGTAGCAGATCTCGACGGCCTCGGCGACGCGCTCCCGGATGTCCGGGCCGATGGCGAGCCGGTCGACCAGAACGTGGAACGGACGGTCCAGATCCAGGTCCAGCAGGGACTCGGGCGTGGAGAACTCGAACGTCCGCTCGTCCTGGAACAGCCGCGTGTAGCCGCGGTCCCGGAGCTGTGCGAGCCTGGCGGTCAGGCGCGACGGATAGCCGGAGTAGCGTTCGTCGAACTCGTAGACGCTTGCCTCGATGTCCTGATCCCGCACGGGGAAGAGCACGTACCACCGCGAGCGGGGCTCAACCGAGAGAACTTTCGTGGCGACATCGTCCACTCCGTCGGAGGTGACGCGCTTTCCGCAGTCGATGCAGAACGTGTGACCGACGCGGGCATAGAGAAGGCGCAGGAAGTCGTAGATTTCGGTGACAGTGGCGACTGTGGAGCGAGGGTTGCGGGTCGTGTTCTTCTGGCGAATCGCAACGGTCGGCGCTATGCCGAGCACTTCGTCGACAGCAGGCCGGTCCATGCGCTCGAGAAACTGTCTCGCGTAGGAGGAAAGGGATTCGACATAGCGCCGGCGGCCCTCGGCGTAGATGAGGTCGAAGACCAGCGAGGACTTGCCCGAGCCTGATACGCCGGTCACGACGACCAGATGATCGTGCGGCAGGCGCAGGTCGATGTTCTTGAGATTGTGTACCTGCGCTCCGCGGATCTCAAGAAATTCCTCTGGCACGGGGCGGAGGACCGAAAGCTCGGGGCGGAAGAGCGGCGCGACTGGCGCGAGACCCTCATTATGTCACGAGCCACCCGTGTGGAGCCGCCGATTCAAATTCGCCCGTCAGGTGCGGGACCTCCTCGATCGCGGCTGTCTTCCCCCGCTGTTCGCACCGCGCTTCAGCGGCACCGCCCAGGCTGTGCCGGATGTTCCCCTGCGGCTCGCTCGATGATCGCAGAGATTCGGATCCGTCCGCCGGTCTCAAGCTTGCGCCCCGCAATCCACATCGCATGTGTAGACAAGTGCCTGCTTCTGTGGACTGCGTTCGGAACCAACTGCGGTCTTCCAGCGTCCAATGTATGAGAGTGGATTCCTCGTAGTCCGGATGCAGTGCTGATGTTTCCCGGATGCGGCCGAGGTTTCGGCCTGCGAGGGGAGGACCAGGCGGGCAGCCCGCAGTTAGGAGACAGGCATGAACGAAGGAACGTCCCGGCGAGTCTCGGAACGCGCATTCAGGCGCGGTTCGACGGTCGGCTGGTACGCGGTCGACATGGTGGAGGGCCGCACGTACTCCCTCGACTTGCCCCGCAAGCCGTCCGCATCGCTCCCCGTCCTCGGTATCTATGGTCCGACGGGCCGGCTTGTCGCGGACACACGGCGCCAGGGTCAGGGCAGCGGTTCGTTCTGCAAGATGGCCTTCACGCCGAAAGTGACCGGCACGTACTACGTCGTCGCCGACGATGTGTCCTTCGGTGTCCCGTCCGTCTGGGAGACTCGTCTGGTGCGCAGGCGTAAACCGCGCTGTTCGCCGGCGCCCAGGGCATTGCGGACTGTGACAGGGCTCGGGAACCGCAGCGCGCGGCGGGCCGTCCTGTCCGCGCGCCGCTCGAAGCCTGGCGGAGTCTGCCGGCCCCGAGCCGCGGGCCTCCCAGGCAGGTGACCGCCCCGGATTTCATCCGTTCCTGCGGTTCCCGCTGCACCAAACCGAAGTTGCCCCGCCACCTTTCGGGCGAGCCCGCATCCTGCGGGCGCTACACTGGGAGCGGCGCGGCGTCTCCGAGCGTCCGGCTGCCAGGAGGATACATGTCGAGAAGAGGGATCCTGACCTTGATACTGGTGGGCACGGTATGGGCCGTCGGACTGTTGGCCCAGATGCCGCAATTCAAGTCTCAGGAAGAGATTGACGCCTTCATGAAGGTCCAGGCGGCGCCCACGGCCGCGGAGCGCGCCACTGCAGGTGCGGACTTCATCGCGAAGTACCCGAAGAGCGAGGCTGTTGGGCTTGCAAGCTACATGACGATGCTCTCCTACCAGCAGATGAACGACTTCGACAACATGCTCCTCTACGGGGGCATGGTTCTCGACAGCAATCCTGCGGCAGGGGTGAAGGTGGGCACGCTCATTTCACTGGCGAATGCGATTCCCATCCGCACACGAGAGTTTGACCTCGACAAGGAAGAGAAGCTTGGCACGGCGGAGGACTACGCGAAGGAAGCCATGACGCTGATTCCGACGATCGCCAAGATGGACCCCAACATGTCCGACGACGAATGGCTGGCAACGAAAATGGACTTCATGTCGCAGTGCCATGAGGCCATAGGCTCCGTGAATCTGAAACGCGAGGACTACCCTGAGGCGGAGGCATCCTTGCGGAAAGCCCTAGAGATGTCGCCGAACCCGACGACGTTCACGATGTACAACCTTGCCATGGCCCTGTCCAAGCAAGGGAAGAATGAGGAGGCTTCCGAGATGGCGGACCGCTGCTCGGCCGGGGGAGGGGCGATGAGCAACGCGGGAGACGACCTTTGCGCCGAACTCAAGAAGACGCTCTGAGGTTGGAGGTTCACCGAGCAAGCAAACCTGCCCAATGGAGATGCCGGAGCGGTGCGGGGACGGACGGCGACGAAACCGGACCTAGGGACCGCTCGGCAGTTGTCGGAACGCCTGGGATACCGTTTTCGGGATCCCTCGCTGCTGGATCTGGCCCTTACGCACGGTTCGGCGAGCAGCGCAGGAGGCGTGGCGAACCAGGGGCTTGAGTACTTGGGCGACGCCGCGCTGGGACTGGCGGTTTCCGAAGCCCTTTACCGCCGCTTGCCGGGCGCATCCCCAGGCGACCTGACGAATCTCAAGGCACGCTACGTCTGCAATCCGCAGCTTGCCGCGGTCGCGCGGTCGCTGGGCCTCGGCCCATGCCTTCGAATGGGCAAGGCTGAGGACAGGCAGGGGGGGCGCGAGAAGGATCGCTGCCTTGCCGATGCGATGGAGGCGGTAATTGGCGCGCTCTACCTTGATGGCGGCATGGCCGCCGTCGGTCCGATCGTCGACCGCTTCGTCGTTGCGCAGGAGCCGACGGTCGGGAACAGCGCCAAGACCGAGCTGCAGGAATGGCTGCAGTCGCGGGGCCGGAAGACTCCGCGTTACGTCGTCGTGCATGAGACGGGTCCGTCGCACTACCGCAACTACCTGGTCGAGGCGCGGTGCGGCTCCCGCGTTGGACGCGGCCAGGGCTACCGGAAGAAGAAAGCCGAGGAACGGGCCGCTGCCGATGTCCTTGCGCAACTGGTCCGCTCGGAGGCACCGTCGGCGAGCGTTTCCCAACCGGATGTCGATCGGTAGCGGCAAGGTTATCATGCGGTTGCCACTGACGCTGCTGTGCGCGGCCTGGCTCGCATCGGGGGCGGAGCCGACGCACCAGGAGTCCCTGTCCGCCGTGCGGAAGCTCCAGGCTCTTGCAGACGGGAGCCTTCAAAGTGGGGCGACCGTCGAGCTGCTGCAGGGCGAGATGAACGCCTTTCTGAGATTCCACGCCGCCGGCAGCGTCCCGGAGGGTGTCGAGGACCCGGAACTGGAGTTTCGCGACGGCGGAGCCTTCGTGCGTGCCAGAGTGGACCTCGACAAGGCGGGCGCGTCATCGGACTCCCTGTCTCCCCTCATGCGCCTGCTGCTGCGGGGCAGCCGGAACATCTCTCTCGACATCAACTACTCGGCGAGCGACGGCTTCGCCGAGGCGAGACTGCTCTCAATGACGGTGGAAGACGTGGAACTGGGAGGAGCGGTCCTCGAATGGTTCCTGGAGTCGCTTGCGCCCCCAGAGTGGCAGCCCTATCTGCTCGGTGAGAGGATCAGGCTCAAGGGCTCCGTCAGGGAGATCCGTCTTGAGCGGGGCCGCGCCCTGATTACCGTTGAGTGAGATGGCGATGCCCACGGACGAAGCCGCGCAGGTGCTCAGGATTCTCGACTATATGCGGGAGCGCCGTCCCGACATCACCGACCTGATTCGGACGCTCGTCGAAATCGAGTCCCCGACCGGCGAGAAGGCCGGAGTCGACCGCGTTGCTGACGAGGTCGCCGGGTTCGCGAGCCGCTTCGCGAGCGTCCGCCGCTACTCGCAGCCCGAGTACGGCGACCACCTGCGGCTGGAGCTTGACATTCCATCGCAAGGGAAGGGCCAGATTCTCGGCTTGGGCCACATGGACACAGTGTGGGATGTCGGCACATTGAAACGCATGCCTTGGCGCGAGGAGGAAGGCCGGCTCTGGGGGCCTGGCGTTTTCGACATGAAGTCGGGTCTGGTCTACATGCTTTTTGCCGCTCTGGCCCTGCGCGACCTGGATCTGAAGGCCCGTCGCAGATTCGTCGTTCAGCTGGTCTCCGACGAGGAGGTTGGCAGTCCGACATCCACGCAGCTGACCCGAGCCGAGGCGGGCCGGAGCGCCGCCGTCATTGTGGCCGAACCGAGCGCGGGCCTTGCCGGTGACGTGAAGACGGCCAGGAAGGGCGGGGGGACCTACCGGGTTGAGGCTCGCGGAGTGGCTTCTCACGCCGGCCTGGACTTCGGGGCCGGAGCCAGCGCCGTGCTGGAGATCGCGGAACAGATCCGTCGCATCGCGTCCTGGACGGATCTCGAGCGCGGCCTCACGGTCAATCCCGGAGTGGTCCGGGGAGGGACCGCGTCGAACGTCGTGGCGGAGCGGGCCCGGGTGGATGTCGATGTCCGCATTGCCGCCAGGGAGCAGGCGCAGGAGATCGACCGCCGGTTCCGCAGGATCGAAGCGCTTGATCCCCGCTGCGAGGTTCGCGTGACCGGAGGGATCCGAAAAACGCCGCTGGAGCGGACCGATGACGTGGTCCGGCTGTACGAGCTGGCTCGGTCCATCTCGGAGGTGATGGGAGTGGGCCTGGGCGAGGCATCCGTCGGCGGAGGGTCCGACGGCAACACGACAGCGGCGATGGGAATCCCGACGCTTGACGGTCTCGGCGCCGTGGGAGAAGGCGCCCACGCGACTCACGAGAGCATTCTGATCGATCGAATCGCGGACCGCGCGGCATTGATCGCGGCGCTTGTTCTCCGCCTCTAGCGCGAGCCGCGGACCGGCGTCAGCGGCGGTGGCGGCGGGTGACCCACAGCTTGCCGCCCAGCCCCGCCAGCGCGGCTAGGAAGCCCAGCAGCGTGATGGGCGGCATCGAGCCCGGCCAGGATGCGATGTCGGCCCATCCGGCGCTGCCCATCGCGAGGGTGTGGCCGCAGGCGAGCGCGAGGGCGGCATAGCCCATGTGCTGCGCCTTCAGCCAGCGCTCCATACCGAGGGCGTCGTACATGTACGGCAGAGTGGAGATCGCGGGAAAAAGCAGACAGCAGTAGGCCAGGACGCCGAAGAGGAAGGTCAGCTCGCCTGTCAGGTTCAGCTTTCCGGATGCCTCGTAGAACTTCTCGTAGCTGGCCGGGGAGAGCAGGACCATTGCCATCAGGACATGCACGGTGACCATGGCAAAGCCTGCAAGGCCCAGGAACTTCGCCCTTGCTCGAACCGGTTCCGTGCCCGCGGGCCCGCCGAACCACTTTCCGATGAGATAGGCCAGCGCTACGAGGATCACTCCTGCGAACGCAGCAGACTTGTTGACGATGTAGAGGGGCAGGTGCGTCCACTCGACGCCCTTGTACACGTTGTAGCGCACGATCGCATATGCAAGGCAGGGCAGCCAGACCGACAGGACCCATCTCGCGCGCTCTGCCGCTGGCAGGCGAACGCTGGACCCTGGATTGGACCGATGGTTAACTTTCATGCGGGATCCCGGATGCCGAGTGAAAACGCGATATTACCAGCAGGCCGGTGCCTGGGGCGAACTCCGCCACAGGCCGCCGTGCCGCCACTCGGACCCGAGGCTCGGGCGCTGGGGGCGCGCAGAATGTGAGCCTGAGGGATCCAGCCTGAATCGACTCGTAAGTTCGAGACCGCGGTGCCAAGGTGAAGTTCCATTCGCCGTGAAACGCCCTCCGTTCCAGTAGGTGCCCGCACACTCTTTCCTCCGGACGTCCACCGAGACGGCCGGCCGGCCCCTGCCGTGGACCTGCCGCACTTTCCGTGTGATGTGCTGGAAGTGCGCGCCCCGGCCCGTATGGCGTCTCCCCTCCAGCCTCGTGCAGTTCGCATGCAAGCGGCGGTCTGGCCGGTGCAGCACGCGGCTTGCGCTGCGCCCGCTCACCCCTCGGCGCAAAGCGCCAGGGCCAGCTTGACAGTGCAGGACTAGCCCCAATGCCGCGGCCAGTTCCTGGAATCCAAGAGTTGCAACCAGAGCACTGTCCCGTCATCTCGTGTCCGCCTGAACTACGGGGACAGCTCCCGTCATCCTCTCCTGCACGTGACGTTCAGCACCCAGTCCCGGCCGCGAGAAACTATGAATGCACTGGCCAGCCGCTGCTTCGAGATGTCCAATGTCAATCATGGCAAGTGGACAGATCGTCCGGTGACGAGCGTGACATGGCGTGTACGACCTGAGATTGGCTCCTTGGTGAACTGCGTGCCTCAGGGATCTGGGGTTTGTTCTCTTGCGAAACGCACGAATCGATTCAAGATTCCTGTAGCCGCCCGCCAGCAGCGCGCTGCCTGCTCAAGGGTCGCCCATAGGAGTAGTCTTTGCCGTCTTCCCGGACCTGCATGGGAGCGCTAGGCATTGTAATCGGGTTCAAAGTGCAACCGCGGGCCGCCCCGGGCAACATATTTCAAACGACTCCACGCCGTCCGGCTGGCCGAAGTGGGCCAGGCTATTCGACCGTTCCGAGATTGAGATAGGTCAACAGCGGGTACGACCACCCCGAAGTGGGTCAATCTACCTTACGTCGGGCAAGTGATTGCGAAGTGCGTCATCCGATCGACCGCAGCAACCAATTCTGGTGGATCCTGATCCACGACACTCCAGACTACATCGAGATCGATCTCCAATTAGTGATGCACGAGCACGTTTCGAAAGCCGGCGATAGCACGCCAAATCACTTCAGGCTCGGTTGCCTTGAGGCCATCACTTAGTCGCTGAGTAGATTCCGCGATGGTCTGCAGATTGCGTATCACGGCGTCCTGCACCATGTGCGAATTACAGAACTCTGATCTTTCTCCGTTGGTGTACTCCTCGATGCGGGCGATGCGTTCCCGGATGTGCGCCAAGAGCGCCAGATCGGCGTCACGACCCATTTTCACAAAATCTGCGCCCCCTCCAGCACACGGTCACGGAAGGCAGGATGCAGGCAGTTCTCGGTGACGACATCGACTCGTCTTCCTAGGAGATCCTGAACATCCATCAGCAGTGCGCCGAGGGCCAAGCCCGTCTTGCCGGCACGCAAAGTGACCAGTAGGTCGACGTCGCTGCGTTCATCCCCGTCACCCCGCGCCGTGGAGCCGAACACGCGCACGTCGTCGAAGCCGTGACGCTCAGCCAGAGCACGGATCTCGGAACGGTGAGATTCAATCAAGGCGTGCATGCACCACTCGCTTGCCAACGTGAAGCTCGGCGCAGCCGTGCCAGAGTCCGGAAGCAGTGGTTCGGCAGCGACAGTCGTTGCGGGCGGCCTTGGGGCTCGGGGTCTACAGGCGGGAGAACAGGCGCCACCGCATGAGCCCGCATCGTGGGGCCTCAGCCCGCGATACTTTGCCCAAGCTGGCCGTCGAGCTCAGTCTGCTTCTGCCGCTGCCCAGTGGAATCAATCTGGAGTCATATACCGATCAAGAGCAAGATATAAGCCTTCTACCTCGGCACATATTCTTACACACTATACTGTTTAATCAGCAAGAATATCTGGTCAAATATCGGATAAGTAAACGTTCACAAATCGATCATTACAGCAGAACTATTAGCAGATATGTTCCGTATTCTGCGTCCAAATCCGAGAATCGGAAGTCCGAACGCCCCCGAATCGCGGCTCAGTTCGGTCGTAGCAAGGCCTCGAGCAATCAACGAACCCTGGAAAAGGTGCAGTGGCAGCTCGCGGCTGCCGATTCCCGATATGGCAGAGTACATGACGCTGGTTTCGGTGACTCCGCCTCAGACGGCTCGTTGCGATCGGGACCATAGTCAACCTGCGGGCCGAGCCGGCACATCGGATCCCGCCAGATCTCGATCCGGGACGCTCTGCGACCGGCTCGATGGTTAGGATGGTACGTACGCCGCTTGCGAAGGATCCAGGGAATCCGGCTCGTGAGTGCTTGCTGCCGTTTGGTCGCTCGGACTCATCCGCAGGCTCGTCGTCTGGAACCCGCAATGCACAGGATCTCTCGCTGGTCTGTATCTGCCTTGGCCATGTTGGGAGCCGCGCTCCCGGCCCAGGAAAACGCTCAGATCGGGCCGCCCGACCCGTTGACGCTTGAGGCCGCGGTCGGTTTCGCCGGCAGGAACGTTCCGGCGGTCAGGGCTTCCGCCGCCCGCGCTTCGGAGGCCGAAGTCGGCATTGACCTCGCCAGGACAGCCTACCTTCCGCGGGCAGACATGCGGCTGGGAGTCAACCGCGCCACCCGCAACAACGTCTTCGGTCTCATCTTCCCGAACAGCGTCATTCCAGGAATCTCGGGGCCGGTGCAGGAAGACTCGACGTTCACGAGCGTGTTCGGAACTTCCGCCGGCGTCCTGTTCTCTTACCAACCCTTCGATCTGGGACTTCGGAGGGCCAACGTCCGTGTCGCTGAAGCCGACGCCGAGCGTGCCGAGGCCAGCCGCGAGGTGACCGAGTACGAGGTCGCCCTTTCGGTGGTGGTTTCCTATCTGCAGGCAGTTGCGAGCCAAATCGCCATGCGGGCGGCAGAGGCAGGCGTGGAGCGCATGCAGGTGTTCCACGAAATCGTCGGTGTCCTGGTTGCGAGCGAGCTTCGGCCGGGCTCGGACGCTGCGCGTGCGAGGGCCGAACTCGCGCGCGTCCGGTCGGATCTGATCCGCGCTGAGCAGCTGAGGAACACGGCTCTTGCCACGCTGGCGGAACGGCTCGGTCTCGCCGGCACCGCCATCGAAATCTCTCCGGAAGGCCTCTTGGGCGAGCCGCCGGGTGTCTCACCATCCGGTTCCTCCGTGGACCGGCACCCATTTGCCGCCGAGCAGCGGGCTGAGGTCGCGTCCCGCGAGGCCAGGCTGGCGGCGATCAGGAAAGAGTGGCGCCCGCGGTTCGAAGCCCAGTCCGCTGTCTATGGCCGCGGCACCGGCGCTACCATCGATGGCTCCTTCCTCGGCGGTGCCCATGGTCTGGCGCCGTCGCAGGCCAACTGGGCCGCTGGGTTCAGCATGACCTTCGACCTGCTCGAGTACAGGAGCACACGAGCCAGGCAGCGGATCGAGTCCCACCGCATCGAGCGGGAGCGCGCCCGCGAGGCCGAAGTGGAGCAGGAGATTCGCGGTGATGTGGCCCGCGCGGAGATCGCGCTTGACGCCGCTCGCCGAATCGCCGGCAACACTCCGATCGAACTGCAGGCCGCGCAGGAACTCGAGACACAGGAGCGGGCCCGCTACCGGGCCGGTCTCGCGACCGTTGCGGACGTCGCGGACTCCCAGCTCCTGCTGCGGCAGGCCGAAGTTGAGCACTCCCTCGCAAGGATGGGTGTGTGGCGGGCAATGCTGGCGCTCGCGGCGGCGCAGGGCAGCCTCGACGAGCTTGTCGCCGTGGCGAGCCGGTAGAGGGAACCAGCCATGTGGCTCATACAAGCGGCGATGCGACGGCCCGTGACCATCCTGATGGTCATCGTTGGCATTGCGCTGGCCAGCGCCCTGGCCCTCAACCGGATGAAGGCCGACATCTTTCCGGATCTCGGCACTCCGGTCATTTATGTCGCCCAGCCCTATGGGGGCATGGACCCTGCTCAGATGGAAGGCTACCTCGTCAACTACTACGAGTATCACTTCCTCTACATCCGAGGGATCGACCATGTCGAGTCGCGCTCGATCCAGGGCGCGGCTCTGATGAAGCTCCACTTCCACGACGGGACGGACATGGCGACGGCCATGGCGGAGACGGTCGCCCAGGTCAACCGTTCGCGCTCCTTCATGCCGCCCGGAACGGTTCCGCCATTCATCATGCGGTTCGATGCCGGGAGCGTGCCCGTCGGCTACCTGGTCTTCTCGAGTGAGACGCGCGGGGTCGACGAGATCGCGGACCTGGCACTCTTCCGCGTGCGTCCCATGTTCTCGCGGCTGGAGGGAGTCTCGGCTCCCCCGCCCTTTGGAGGCAGCGCACGGAGCCTTGTCGTGCGGGTTGATCCCGACAAGCTGCGAGCCTACCGCATGTCCCCCGACGATGTCGTCCAGGCGATCGCGCGCGCCAACACGATATCGCCGTCGGGGAGCGTCCGCATCGACGACAAGAACTACCTTGCACCGGTCAACTCGACCGTTGTGGAGGCGAGCGAGCTAAATGACGTGCCGCTGAGGAGCGGGCGGGGCCCGACCGTCTACCTCCGAGACGTCGGCTATGCCGAAGATGCGGCCGACATTCTGACCAGTTACGCGCTTGTGGACGGAGCCCGCGCGGTCTACATCGCGGCTACGAAACGCGCTGACGCGTCGACGCTCGACGTGGTCCGTCGCGTTCGGGCATCCCTGCCGACGTTCCGGGAGGCGATCCCCGAGGACATTGAGGTGACGTTCGAATTCGACCAGTCGTTCTATGTCCTGAACGCGATCAACGCCCTCGTGACGGAAGGGGTGCTGGGCGCCCTGCTGACGGGGCTGATCGTCCTGCTCGCGCTCGGCAGCTTCCGCAGCGCGCTTGTCGTGGTGATGACGATCCCGATCGCGCTGCTCTCGGCCACCGTAGCGCTGTGGGCAGCGGGGCAGTCGATCAACCTGATGACGCTTGGCGGGCTGACGCTTGCCATCGGAATCCTTGTCGACGAGTCGATCATCGCCGTCGAGAATATCCATACGCACCGTGCTGCAGGCAAGCCGGTTGCGAGGGCCGTTCTGGAAGCGAGCCGCGAGGTGGTCGTGCCCAGGATGCTGGCCATGCTCTGCGTCGTCTCGGTGTTCGCGCCCTCGTTCTTCATGACGGGTGTCGCGCAGGCGATCTTCGTGCCGCTGGCTCTGGCCGTGGCGTTCTCGATGATCGCTTCGTACTTTCTGGCAAGCACGTTCGTGCCGATCATGGAGACTTGGCTGAACCGAGGTGTCCGCGAGGTCAGATCGAGTTCGCAAGGCTGGTTCCTGCCCGTTCAGCGCGCATTCGGCACCGTTTCGGCGGGGCTGGTTGCGACGCGATGGCGGGTCCTTGTGCTGTATCTGGCCGGAACCTCCGCGATTCTGTACTTCGTCGGCGGCGGACTGGGGACGGACATTTTCCCGCGCGTCGACACGAACTCCCTCCAGATGCGTGTGCGGGGCCCGTCGGGGACCCGAGTGGAGCGCACGGAGCGCATCGCACAGGACGTTCTCGCGGCCGTTGGCGACATCGTCGGGCCGGAGAACGTCGAGAAGTCCATTGCCTTCGTCGGCGTCCAGCCCTCGAGCTTTCCCGTCAACCTCATCTTTCTGTGGACGGGCGGACCGCACGAGGCCGTCATGCGGATCGCTCTCAATCCGGAAACGGGAATTCCGACGGCGCAGGTTGAGGAGGAACTGCGCCGGCGTCTGCCGGAGCTTGCGGAGGGCACCCGCATCGCGTTCGAGTCGCCGGACCTAGTGAGTCAGGTGATGAGCTTTGGATCGCCCACGCCGGTTGAGATCGCCATTGCCGGACCGAGCCTTCCGGACAGCGAGGCCTATGCCCGCGAAGTCGTCGCGCGGCTTGACGGAATCGACTACCTGCGCGACGTCCAGATCGGCGAGCTTCTCGAGTACCCGTCCGTCGAGATCAACGTGGACCGCGAGCGGGCCGCCCAGCTTGGAGTCACCGTCGAGGATGTCGGCCGGGCGCTCGCCCCCGCGACCTGGTCGAGCCGGTTCACCACCCCCGTCTATTGGGCCGATCCCAAATCGGGCATCGCGTACCAGGTGCAGGTGGAGATTCCCCAGTCCATGATCCAGTCTCTCGAGGATGTCTCGCAGGTTCCCGTCAGACGGGGTGCGGCTTTTCCGACCCTCGTGGGAGATGTCGCCGAGGTCAGGTTCGGCCAGGCGACGGGCGAGTATCACCGGTACAACATGCAGCGCATGGTGACGGTGACCGCCAATGTCGTTGATCGCGACCTTGGCCGGGCGGCGAATGACATTCGGAGCGCCCTGTCCGGCCTCGCACCGCCCAGGGGAGTCAGCGTGACCGTGCGCGGACAGGTCAGTCCGATGGAGCTGATGACCTCGAGCCTGGAGCTGGGCCTGATGCTGGCGGTTGTCGCGGTCTTTCTGCTGCTTGCCGCATACTTCCAGTCCGTGCGAGTCGCGTTCGCGGTGATCATGGCAATTCCCGCGGTCTTGTCGGGGGTTGCCTTGGCGCTGGCGGTGACCGGCGTAACCGTTAACATCCAGTCATTCATGGGCGCCATCATGGCGATCGGCGTCTCCGTCGCCGACTCGATCCTGCTCTGCACGTTCGCCGAACGGTTCCGACGAGCTGGAATGTCCTCCGTCGAGGCAGCAATCGAGGCCTCACGTTCCCGAATGCGGCCGATCGTGATGACCAGCGTGGTGATGATCGCGGGCATGACGCCGCTGGCTTTGGGGGCGGAGCAGACGGCCCCGCTCGGGATCGCCGTGATCGGCGGCCTCATCGCTTCGACTCTGGCCGCCCTCGTTGCAATTCCATCGGTATTTGCCATTGCCCAGCGGCACGCGTCCATTGCGTCATCCTCCATTGACCCCGAGGATCCCGGCAGTCCGCACTACACCGGCGGCTAGGAGAGAACAGATCATGCCCATGCGCGTCCCCGTCCTGCTGGCCCTTGTCGCCGTGGTGCCGCCCGCACTGGGCGAAGAGGCCGGCACAGTCCGCACCGAATTGGCTCAGGTCCTACTGCGTCCGCTGGAGAAGACCGTGATCGTTCCCGGCGAGCTCAGGCCTTTTCAGCGCGTCGAGATACGCGCGAAAGTGACAGGCTTTGTCGAGTCTGTTCGGGTGGACCGCGGCTCCTTCGTCAAGGAAGGGCAGCTGTTGGCTGAACTGAGCGCGCCGGAGCTGGAGGCCCGTCGAGCCGAGGCCCAGGCCAGGATTCCCACGGTCGCCGCGCAGCGGATCGAGTCGCAGGCCAGGCTGGCCGCCGCCGAGAGCACCTTCTCGAGGCTTTCCGAGGCCGCCGGGACGCCGGGTGCCGTCGCAGAAAACGACGTCGTTCTCGCCGAGAAGGCGGTACAGGCCGAACGTGCTCGACTCGAGTTTCTCGACAGGACCACCGCCCTGCACGAGGCCTCCGTCCGCTCGATCGAGGAAATCGAGAGGTACCTGAAGGTGAAGGCGCCGTTCGATGGCGTGATCACCGAGCGCCGGGTGCATGTCGGCGCGCTGGTCGGCCCCGAGGAACGTGCCGGCCTGCCGCTGTTCACACTTGAGCAGGTGTCCAGGCTGCGCCTCGAGGCTGCGGTGCCCGAAGCGCACAGGCAGAGCATCGATCGTGGTCGGCGGGTGGAGTTCAGCGTCGCCGCATTCCCGTCGGAGGCATTTGCGGGGGTCGTGGTCCGACCCGCGTACGCCGTGGATCCCGAGACCCGCACGATGCCGGTCGAAATCGATGTCGCGAATCCGGGAGCCAGGCTGACGCCGGGAATGTACGCCGAGGTGAGCTGGCCGGTCCAGCGGGCACAGGAGACGCTTTTCGTGCCTGCGACCTCGGTCCATGCAACCACCGAGCGGATCTTCGTGATTCGGGTCTCAGGCGGTGAGGCCGAATGGGTCGATGTCCGCCGCGGCCCGACGCAGGCAGACCTGATCGAGGTGTTCGGCGAACTCAGCGCGGGCGACCGGATCGTCCTGCGCGCCACCGACGAGATCCGCCCGGGGACGCGGGTCACGCCGCGGTAGGGCGGACCGGCTGCAAGTCCGACGGCGCCCGCGCCGGAACCGGTCGCCGACGCGCTAGAGTGATGGTTGCCCGCTCCGCGGGCTCCGCCGTCGAGGCGGCCCTCTTCGGGTCGCTCGGCGCTCCGGTACTTGATGGGCGCCACGGATCCGTACAAGAGGACCCGCGCGGATTTTGCCGATCCGCCGCGTGGCTTCCGAGCGACGCTGCGCCACCTCGGCCCCGGAATGATTCTGGCGGGATCGGTGGTGGGCTCCGGCGAGCTCATAGTCACCACGAAGCTCGGAGCTGTCGCCGGCTTCGCCCTGCTGTGGTTCGTCATCTTCTCGTGCCTGGTAAAGGTGGTGGTGCAGGCCGAGCTTGCCCGCCACACGATCGCCAGCGGCAAGACCTTCCTGCGGGTCTTCAACGCGCTGCCCGGCCCCGCGGGTCTGCGGCCGGCCTGGCTCACGCTGCCCTGGCTGATCGGGTTCGTGCTGGCTTGCGTCGTGGCCCTGGCGGTCTTCGTTCGACTCCCCGAGGAGTCTCGCGGTGCAGCCGCAGCGATGTGGCTTTGCGTCGGCGTGATGCTCCTGGCCTTCGCGCTCCCCAAGATTCTGCACGGAGTTCAAGCGCCCGTCGGAAAGGCGAACCCGGCCGCCGATCCCGCGTCGAGGATGAATTGGTTCACCTGGCTCTGGCTGGCGTCGATGCTCCTGGTCTTCGTGAACTCGGGCGCGATTCTCGGCGGCACGGGCCAGGTCCTCGAAATGGCGTTTCCCGGTGCGCTCGGAGACGGAGGCGCCCGGTACTGGTCGATTCTTGTGGCCGCGCTGTGCGGAGCGCTGCTTCTCGGTGGCACGTACACCACTCTGGAGCGCCTGCTCGTGATCCTGGTCTCGACGTTCACCCTGGTGACAGTGGTCTGTGCAGGCCTGCTGCGCTGGACCGACTTCGCCATCAGCTGGCCGGACCTGACGTCGGGCCTGACGTTCCATGTGCCGTCGGACCTCACAACCCCCCTTGTCCTGACCGCGCTTGCCATGTACGCCGGAACGGGCGTCGCCTTCGGCGAGATGTGGAGCTACACCTACTGGTGCGTGGAGAAGGGGTACGCCCGCCATGTTGGCGAGCCTGAGCCCGGCCCCGCGTGGCAGCGCAGGGCCAGAGGCTGGATTCGCGTGATGTACACGGACGCCGGAGTGACGATGGTGGTGTATACCGCGAGCACGATCTGCTTCTACCTCCTGGGCGCCGCAATCCTCCACGTGCAGAATCTCGATCCTGGAGGCCGCGAGACTCTCTCGGTGCTGGGCTCGATCTACACGGACGGCCTCGGTGACTGGGCCGCCGGCCTGTTCATGGTGGGGGCGTTCTTCGTTCTCATCAGCACGGTGCTGTCGGGAGCGGCGGGAAACAGCCGGATGCTTGCGGACGCCTTGGGCGTGATCGGACTGATCGACGCGTCAGACTACTCGGTGCGGCTCCGGTTCATCCGTGTCTTCGTCGTAACGGCGCTGGTCCTGTATTGTGTCGCATACTGGCTGTTCGAGGATCCGCCCCAGATGCTGCTTGTCACCAGCAGCCTGATCGCGGCGGTCATGTATCCCGTTTTGGGCCTAGGCACGCTCTATCTCCGCCATCGGAGAATCCCCCCTGAGATCGCACCGGGGAGACCGGTGACCGTGTGGTTGTGGGTGTGCGCCCTGGTGCTGACCTTCGTTTCCCCGGCGGGCATCCTGCTGGCAATTGCGATTCAGGCGGGCTGGATCGGATTCGGCTGAAGCCTTGAAGCAACGTCGCGGCTCTCAACCACCGCCGCCGGCGGACTTCGAAGGCCGTGGAACACGGGGAATCGGGAACGGCCTCTGCACCGGCAGGTCGCCGGTCCAGCAACCCCTGGGCAGCAGCCCGCCCGCCGGCTGGACGATGTCGAGAATCTTCACCGCCGGCGACGCTGCGGAGCGGACCTCGACTCCGTGCTCCGGCGCCCGTCCGGCCAGGGCCAAGACCGCCGCCGCCAGCATCCCTCGAAACTGCCTCGGTCTTCTCACTGTTCCCGCCGCATGGGGGCTCTCATCCGGGTCGCACCACCACCGCACCAATGTATGCCTGCCGAACTGTGCAGTCAACCCCCGCGCCCTTCCAACGCCAGACGGGCCTGACGAGGGCGCTTGGCGGGCGCGGGGATCATTGGAGGATGGTCCTTGGCCGGCCTTCGCCGGGCGCGAAGCCGGTGGCGTGACAACCTGCTGCAGACTGTTTGCTGAATAGAAAACGGATCTCAATTCCACGCAATGCCAATGACGAGACCGACCGGCAAACTCGACGAGCACGCGTTCAATCGTGAGTTTGCGAGAGTGCTGGCGGAAACGGACCCCCGCTGGCTTGCCCGCGCCGATGAATACGTTTTGGCTGAACGGACTGGAACTCTGGATCGCGGCCGGGCCGACGTCTTGATCGATGACCCGGCAATGCCGGCGGCGGCTGTCGAAACATCGTTCGACTCAGTGGATGCCGACAGAGACGCACGGAACAGGCTGGGCCGACGGACGGCTCGGGGCGGCAGGGAACTCTTGGCGTCGTTGGCGGTCCACATACCCGGGGAATGTCGGGATGTTCCTGCGGATGCCGTAAGAGCGAGCTTGAGGGACGGTACGCAGCAGGTCGGCTACGCACTGCATCAGAAGGGGTGGAGTGGCGGAAGTCGACGCCGGTGGCCAGCCAGCGGATTCATCCGCGGCACGGTCCATGATGCGAGCCGCTTGATCGCGGAAGCAGCCATGCCCAAGGAAGTGGCAGACGCCAGAGCAGACCGTGTGGCGCTGCTGGTGAAGCAGGCCGCGGCGACATTGCGATCGAAACTTCATGACCGGACGCAGCGCGAAATAGCAGGAGTCGTCGGGCAGCACTCTCCACTGGAGGGCTTGCGGACCACGATGGTGCTCTGGCTGAATACGCTACTGATCCAGCAGCGGCTGCACGTTCAGGGAGTCCGGGGAATCCCTCCTGTGCGGACCGTACTTGGCGTCCGTCCGGATCCATTCGAGCAAGTCGAGGTCTGGCGGCGGATGGCCGAAATCAGACGACAGTCCGTCTATCAGCCGGGCGTCAGGGCGCTGGCCGCCTGCAGCGACTTGCATCGTGCGGGAACGATTGAAACGCTCACACACCTGATCGAGGCGGTGGATGTGATCGAAGATGCGGATTCGGGCCGTCACATAAGCGTGGGGGCGGATTTGTTTCCCAAGCTTGCTTCCGATCGAAAGGAAAGCGCCGCGTTCTACACCCAGCCCGCGACGGCGGAACTGCTTGTGGCCCTGACAATTCGGAGATCGGACAAGCCGGACTCCGAGTGGGCGAGATCCGACTTGTTTCGCAGAGCGATCATCGCGGACTTGGCCTGTGGCACGGGTGCACTCCTGAGGGCGGGCTACTCTCGTGTCCGGACTCTGCACGAATGGGCCGGAGGAACGGAGGACTCGGTAGCGGAACTGCACCGTGGGGCGATGGAATTCGGTCTGAGGGGTACAGACATCAGTCCAATCGCAGCGCATCTGACTCTTGCCAGTCTTGCCAGCGACAGCAAACACGAACAATCCGCTCATGCGCAGATTGGCTGCCTGAAGGTCGGCGGAGCGTCCGGACGCACAGGTGCGCTCGAATACATGGACGGTTCGGCTGCCGAGGATCTTCTCGGGCTGGATCACGGCGGGTCCGCTGGGACCGAGAACGGGAAATCAAGCTTGGAAGTGCTCCACGGCAGCGTGGACTGGATCCTGATGAATCCTCCGTATTCCAGATCACGCGGGGGCCAGAGCGCTTTTGACTTGAAGGGCTTGACCGAGCAGGAACGGAAGCGGTGCCAGAGACGATGGGGCCGCCTGGTGAAGAGAGAACCTGCGCAGCTGCGCGCCGGGATGGCGGCATCGTTTCTTGTGCTTGCCAAGCGAAAGGCCAAGCCCGGAACGGGCCGCATCGGATTTGTGTTGCCCCTCACATGCGCGTTTGCCGACACCTGGACGAAAACGCGACGGATGGTCGAATCGGAATTCAGGGACATCGTGGTGATTGCCACGGCAAGCGGGGCTTCGCTTCAGCGTGTCGGTTTTTCGGCGGACACCGGGATGGAGGAGATGCTGCTGGTCGCGACACGGCGCAAGAATCCTCGCGAGGAGTCTCGATCGTCTGGTGTCATGTTGCATTGTGTGACGCTTTACGAGCCCTGCATTCGGAATGGCGAGGCCGGAGAGGTGGCACGGGCGATCCGGAAAGCCGAGGCGCATAGCGTCGCGACCGACACGACACATCCCATAACGGTCGGCAGCGGCAGGATCGGGTGCGTCACAACGATGCGTGCGAGTGGCCACGGATCGCCGTGGAACATGGTCGGCGTAACCCACGGGGGGCTGGCGCTGGCTGCCGATTCGCTCACACGCGGGGTGCTGGATCACATCGTAGGCACACCGATCCCGCTGGGACTCGAGATGGGAACCATTGAAGAGGTCTTTGACGTTGGGCCGACGCACCATTTGCTGGGACATCCGAAGGGGGCAAGTCCGATAGGCGCATTCGAATTCCATCCGGTAGCGAGCAAGACAGACGCGACGGGCGCGGATCGGGCTCTTTGGAAGGCCGACTCGAAGGAGCAGCGTTCGCTGCGCGTCCTGCCAACGCACAAGGGACTGTCGCCACCGGAGGTAGGCGCGACGGAGCGGCGCGAGGCGATGAGGGCGACTGCAGGCCGGCTGTTCTATGCCCGAAATCTGAGATGGACCAGTCAGGCCCTGCTGGCAGGAACGACGGCACACTCCGCTTTGGGCGGGAGAGCATGGACCGCGCTGCGGCACGGGGAGGCGCCAGTTCGAAAGGCGTTTGCGCTCTGGTGGAATTCCACGCTTGGAATGGTGGTGCATTGGACACAGGGGCAGCGGACGCAGAACGGGCGGTCGACGACGCAAGTCGGAGCATTGAGGAAGATCCCCTGTCCGCGCTTGGACAAGCTCTCAGACGCGGCGCTGAATGTTGCCGTACAGAGGTTCGACAGGCTGGCGCAGGCAAAATTGCTTCCGGCCAAGGACGCGGCCAAGGATCCGGTGCGCCGACAGATTGACGCTGCAGTGTCAGAAATGATTGAGGTACACAATAGCCCGGCAGCCTCGGAGCAGGCGATGCGATTCCGGAGAGCCGCGGAATCGGGGATCGGAAACGCCATGGAAGCGTTGCGTGAACTATGGTGTGCGGAGCCCTCCGTCCACGGCTGGAAGGGTTCTCAAGACCATTGGCGGTGAGTTGGACGGGGAATTCAGGGTTTCCGGATCATCCCCGGCCTCATGCCTGATCCCACGCGGGAACCGGACCCAACACGTCGGCTCGCAGACGGTCGCTAGGTACTACAAACTTGCCGCTGCGATGAGGGCCTGAATGTATCCGGCGGTCCAAGCCCGCCCCCGATGGCACCAGTCGCCGTCACCGACCATCCGGGGCACGTGGTCGGGAATGATGAAGCCGTTGAACCCGACCTGTTTGAGTGCGCCGATCGATTCCACCGGATCGCAGTTGCCGTCTCCCAGGTAGCATTCCGTGAAGTCTTCCACTGGGCCCTGGACGTCACGGAAGTGCACGTAGAATATCTTGCCGCGCTCCCCGAAGTACCGGATCGCGTCGGTGACGCCCTCTCCGGCACGCATCTCCGACCAGCAGCCGTGGCAGAAGTTCAGCCCGTGCATCGGGCTGTCAAAGGTCTCCATCGCCCGCCGGAAGTTCTCGAAGTTGCGGAACACGCGCCCAACGCCGCCAAGAGCGGGAACCGGCGGGTCGTCGGGATGAAGCGCGAGCCTCAGCCCGACTTCCTCGCAGACAGGAAGGATCCGTTCCAGATACCAGCAGTAGTTCTCCCAGATCTCGGCTTCGGAGTACTCGCGGTCGACCGGCGAGCCGGCCCAGATCGAATAGCTGCCCCCGTCGCCCGCCCGGACTGACTTGGCAGTCTCCATCCGGAAGGACTTTGCTTGGGCCCCTCCCCGCACCGGAGTGTCCTCGGCGGTGCGCCAGACGCCCGCCGGCATGAACGCATATCCGAGATGCGGGATGCCGGCACGCGCGATGTTGCGGACGGTCTCGGCCATGTTGTCCAGTTGCCGGTCCCGACCCTGCTGGCCCAGCATGATCCGGTCGTAGAAGCCTGTCGGGACGTTCTCGATGGCCATCAGACGGAGGTCGGCCTTGTCTGCCTGCGCAACCAGGCGGGCAAGGTCTTCGTATTCCCAGCGCTCCTCCCCCGGCAGCGTGGGGGTGTTCAGCTGGAAGTCGTCACATCCGCACTGCTTGATGAATTGCAGCCGCGACGCGGTGATCTTCTGGAACTGGCCCAGACCTACCCGCATCGGGAGGCTGTCGATATCGATCACTATCCCCTCCGTCTGTATGGGACTCGGAGCGCCCGGGCCCGATTCCTCGTCTCCGCCGGAGTATATCCGCTCAGGGATAATCGGTCCGTGTTCCGGATCTTGGTGGCGGAGTGCCAGCAGGAGGTCTCCTCCTTCAATCCTGTCCCGAGCGATTACGGGGACTTCGCGATCCGGAGGGGGGCGGAATTCTTCGGCTACCACTCCGTCGCGACGGAGGAGGTTGGCGGCGCGCTCCGCGCATTCGCGTCTGGTCTGGCCTGCGAGCCTGTTCCGACGTACAGTGCGAAGGCGATCACTTCGGGGGGAACACTGCGGCGCGACGACTATGAGCGGATTGCCGGCGAGTTTCTGGATGCCCTCCGGCGCTCGCTACCGGCGGACGGAGTGTACTTGGCGCTGCACGGCGCCATGTCGGCGGAGGGGCAATCCGATCCCGAAGGACATCTGATCGCAGAGGCACGGAAGATCGTGGGGCACCGAGTCCCCATCGTCGTCTCTCTGGACCTGCACGCGGTCCTGACGACCCGCATGCTCCGCAACAGCGACGCGATCGTCGCCTATCACACCTATCCGCATGTGGACTATGAGGATACCGGGGAGCGTGCGGCGCGATTGCTGACCGGAATCCTCGAGGGGGACGCACGTCCTGTCACTGCCCGCGTGAAGATCCCCATGTTGGTCCGTGGAGACGAACTGATCACCGAGACCGGGAGCTTCGGGCGAGTCGTTCGGATTGCGCAGGAGTTCGAGCAGTGCCGCCGGGGCCTCTCGTCGGCCGTGATCATCGGCAACCCGTTCACTGACGTGCCCGGTCTCCGTTCCAACAGCCTCGCCGTCTCGGACGGGGACCGCGACGCGGCGGCCCGGTGCGCGACGAAGCTCGCCAGCGAGATGTGGCGGCGTCGACGGGCTATGAAAGCGGCCCTCACCGGTGTGAGGGAAGCCGTCCGGCTTGCCGGCGAGACTCAGGGCACGGCTGTGATGATGGACGCTGCCGACGCAACGAGCTCGGGTGCCTCCGGCGACAGCAACGCCATTCTGCGTGAAGCGGTCGAGAGCGGTTTCCCGGGCAGCGCGCTCACAGCGATCGTCGACCCGGGCGCTGTCCGGGATGCGTTCGAGGCGGGCGTCGGTCGCCCCGTTCGAACAACTGTGGGCGGCGCACTCGACTCCGCGCGTTTCCGCCCTCTGGCTATCGAGGCGACCGTCAAGCTGCTATCGGACGGAAAGCTGATCAGCGAGTCCTTCGGCAGGCGCTGGTCGGCGGGGCCGACGGCGGTCCTCGAGTGCGGGCGCCATGTCATCGTCGTGACGACACGGGCAGTCAACCTCTTCGACAGGTCGCTGTTTCTCGCCAATGGACAGGACCCGAAACGGTTCGATCTGGTCGTTGTCAAATCCCCGCATTGTGAGCCCCACATGTACCAGGAGTGGTGCGGCCGGCTCATCAATGTCGATGGGCCCGGATCCACGAGTGCGAATCTCGCCTCGCTCGGCCACTCTCAGTGCGCCCGGCCAGTCTTTCCGCTGGATCCTCAGGTCGAGTTTCGCCCTGAGGTCGAGGTGTTCGAGAGAAACGCGTGAGCGGAGGCCGTTCGCTGATCACACCCAACGGCGGGAATGTCTCGGCGTGCGGGATCAAGCGCTTCGCCCGCAGCGTGGGATGCACTAGAATCGTCGCAGCCGAGCACGCTCAGGACTCGAGGACCGTGCTGCCCAGCCACATCCACAGACGCAGCCGCCCGGACCAGCTTGTGCAAATGCTCTGCGGCTTTGAACGGGAGAATCTGGCCGTCCGCCGGTGGCGACGGTTGCCGGAGAACGCAAAGTGATAGCGGAAGACTGCCGGATCGCATGTGCGATGCTCGTCGGGTTGATCGCAGCGGTCCAGACACTCAACGGCCAGGCAGCAAGACCGCGCATCGCCGTAGGCGGGATTCTTCACGAGTCCAACACGTTTTCCTCCGTTTCCACGGACCTCGCCGACTTTCGAGGGAGGTCGCTGCGTCGCGGACCGGAGATTCCAGAGGAGTACTCCCGTTCCCAGCACGAGGTTGCCGGCTTCATCCAGGGAGGGGAAGAGAACGGGCTCGATCTTGTGTACACGATCGTCGCGAGTGCGACTCCGGCAGGTCCGGTCACCGACGAGGCCTTCAATTCCCTAACGTCTGAACTCATTCGGCGTCTAGAGCAGGCCGGGCCGATCGACGGTCTCCTGCTTGCGCTTCATGGCGCGATGGTCGTCGAGAGCCATCTCGACGGAGATGCCGAGGTGCTGCGAAGGGTCAGGAATGCGGTCGGGACCGACTTGCCAATTGTCGTCACCCACGACGCCCACGCGAACGTCGCGCCTGTGGAAGTTGAGCTCTCGACGGCGCTTGTCCTGTACAAGGAGGTGCCTCATGTGGACCAGCGCGAGCGCGGACTCCACGCAGCCGCCATCATGGCCGGGATCGTCAAGGAGGGGGACAGGCCCGTCCAGGCGATTGAGAAGCCCCCGTTGCTCTACAACATCCTGTACCACGACACCAATCGGGAGCCGATGCTCTCTCTCGTCCAGGAGGCGCGCCGCGTCGAGCGCGAGAACCCGAAGATCCTCGGCGTGAGCGTCCCTGTCGGCTATCAGTACGCGGACGTGCCCCAGATGGGTCCCAGCGTCGTCGTCGTCACGGACGGGGACCGTGATCTTGCCGAAAGGGAGGCCGAGCGGCTGGCCGCCATGATGTGGGAGCACAGGAAGGCGATGAATCTCGATCTGCCCGATGCCGCCGAGGCCGTCAGGCGGGCGCTGGCCGAGCCGAACGGCCCGGTCGTGCTGGTCGAGATGGGCGACAACATCGGCGGCGGGTCGGCTGGCGACAGCACTGCCGTCCTCGCGGAACTCATCGAGCAGGACGCCCGCGGGTTCGTGTCGGCGATCTACGATCCCGAAGCGGTTCGCCAGGCCGCGGAGATCGGCATCGGCGGCGACTTCGCCTTTCCCGTCGGAGGAAAGACCGACAGCCTACATGGAGAACCCGTCCGGATTCGCGGCAAGGTCAAGCTGATCTACGACGGCAAGTACGTCGAAACTGCGATCCGCCACGGTGGTCGCCGCTATCTCGACCAAGGCCTCACCGCCGTGGTCCACGCCGAGGGTTCCACGCAGGATCTGCCAAGCGTCGTCCTCCTCAACAGCGAGAGGCACACGCCCTTCAGCCTCGGCCAGCTGACCAGCGCGGGGATCGTTCCGGAACGGCAGAGAATCCTGGTCGTCAAGGCTGCCGTGGCGTTCCGGGCCGCCTACGAGCCGATTGCAGGGACCATCATCGAAGTCGACACTCCGGGCCTCACCGCGGTCAATCCGAGTCGGTTCGATTACAGGAAGGTTCGCCCGGATCTCTACGGGCTGCGCTAGTGCGATTCTCCGTGAATCCGACTTGTCGCGGAAGAGGCGGTTGAAGGTGTCGGTTTCCTGCAGATTCGCCACTGCTGCTTGCGCAGCGCGGGGTCGAGCTTGGATCCGGATCGCCCTGCTGGTTGCCATTGGGTCGGTTTCGGCGCCACTTCGCGGTGAGCAGCCCAACTTCGTGTTCCTCTATGCCGACGATCTGGCCGCCTGGGCTGTCGGAGCGCTCGGAAATCCCCAAGCGAGAACTCCGGGCATCGATCGCCTCTACGCCGAAGGTGTCGCACTGACCAACGCCTTCACCACGACGCCCGTCTGCAGCCCATCCCGCGCGGGGCTGCTGGCAAGCCGCTACGGTACGGAGCTAGGGATCACCGACTATCTGACCTCGGGGGAGGAGCGCAACAAGGGTCTTGAGCCGGAGGTGCCGACCTGGCCGAAGCTCCTGCAGGCTGCGGGCTACGCGACTGCGTTCGTTGGGAAGTGGCATGTCGGCAGCATGGACCGGCATCTCCCGACGAACAATGGATACGATCTCTTCTACGGCTTCCGCAGCGGAGCCGGCATTTCGAAGGATCCCAAGGTCGAGTACGAGGGAAAGGTCCAGACCGTTTCGGGCTACACGCCGGACATCCTCGCGGACGAGGCAATCCGATTCCTGCGGGCGTCGGCCGGAACGGCGCCATTTCTTTTGAGCCTGCACTTCTGGGCGCCCCACGCCAACACGTCAAACCGCACGCCGGACGGAGACCGTACCTGGCTGCCGCTCGCTGAGGCCGACTGGAATCCCTTCAGGAATCTCGATGTCGCACTGCCTGAGCGGCGCCATCCTGGTCTGGACGTCCCGCGGGCACGACGCATGCTTGCCGAGTACCTGGGATCGGTCGCCAGTCTTGACCGCAATGTTGGCCGCGTTCTCAAGACGCTCGACGAGCTGGGAATCTCGCGGGACACGGTCGTGATCTTCACGAGCGACCACGGGTACAACATGGGCCACAACGGCATTTGGCACAAGGGCAACGGGCGCTGGCTGCTAGTCGACAATCGCGGACCTCGTTCCAACATGTACGACCATTCCATCCGTGTTCCCGCCGTCGTGCGGTGGGAGGGACGGCTCGCGGCGGCAACCGTCGTGGACCGGACGGTGCTGAATCTCGACTGGTTTCCGACAATCCTTGCGATGGCCGGTGTCGAGATTCCCGGCGGCACGGTCATCCGCGGCACGAGCTTCCTCCCGCTGCTGCAAGGGCAGCCCTTGGAATGGAGGACATCCTTCTACGGGGAATACAGGCAACTGCACCAGGAGCAAGCGGACCAGCGCATGTGGAGGACGCCACACTGGAAGCTCGTGCGCGACAGCCGGCCCGGGATGGACGAACTCTACAACTTGGCGTCGGACCCGGGTGAGCACGTGAACCTGATTCACGACGGGAGCACAGAAACCGTCAGAGCCGTGGCACGACTCGACAAGGAGTTGCGCGACGAAATGTTGCGGATCCGAACCGAGCCCTGACTGGCGCTCGGTGATCCGGCCTAGCGCCTCTCAGGCTCTCGGGAAGGCACCAGTCGTTGGATAGCAGTCGCCCCCCTGGACTGCGGGTTGGGAGAATGCGGACATCAGTGCCGTTCCGGAATGGCCTGACGGATGGCAGCCGAGCTCTCAGGCTCGCTTTGCGCCGAGGGCGTTCCTGCCGCGAACTCCGTGCAGGCCGCAGCCTCTCTCGCCGCTGGGACTGTTATCCTGCTGTAGATTCGTTTCGCTGCAGGGACTTAGGATGACCGACGAGGAGAATCACCGCTTCTTTCGGCGCGTGATCTCGGAGTCCGAGCCGGCGAAGCAGGCATCCGCCCGGCCTAGGTATTTTCCTGCGGGTGCGTTCCGCACTGGCTCTGCCGCCGGGGCCTTCGGTCCCGAGTTTGTCTGGCGCTGGGGTCCGAGTCCCGGCCACATCCCTTTGTCGATGACGAGCCGACACCGGCGATCCGGCAGCTGTCCGACGGTGTCAGGATCCATACCGCCTGGCTCCGGGCCGGGAAGTCCCATGCACAGTTCTGCACTGTTCTTGCGTGTCCGGCCGCTCCGGTTCGCTCGCGAGCGAGAAGCAGATCGGCGCCCGTCAGGGCTCTCCTCCGTGCAGTTCGGGTACAGACGAGACTGCACAGTTCTCTCGGAAACAGGAGTACGTGCCGTTCGTGGAATCCTTGCGGTAGCCCAGAGTTGACGAACCATTTGCGCTCGCCGTCCGTTTACGGCCGATCCCGGAGATGGGGACTACGAGCGTGTTGCCTTCTGGTTTGGGTTCTGAGCGTCCAGATCCCATCTGAAACTCAGGATCTGCCGGGCAATGGGCGATACGTGGGCGCCAGCACCTGCGGCTCCTGTCACCCGAGTCAATTCGAGAGCCAGGCTAGGAGCGGCCATGCGACGACGCTTCACCGCGCTTCCGATCACCCGCTCGCGGATCGCTTCGTTCCCGACCAGCCCTTGCGACGCCCGCCAGGCTACCAGTTCCGCTACAGGCAGGTGGAGGACCAGGTGGTCGTGCAGGCCGAAGACAGCGAGTACATCATGGAGCTACCGCTCGAATGGGCATTCGGGGCGGGGAATCACGGGGTCACCTTCGTCAGCCGACTGAACAGGCAGAGCTACCTGGAACATGCCTTCAGCTACTATTCCGCCGCAGGCTCCTTGGACGTCACCACAGGGCATGAATCGATTCGCCCGGAGACGCTGCTTCAGGCGATGGGTTTGCGCTACACGATTCGAGGGCCGGGCAACCCGATTTCCAACTGCTTCGAGTGCCACTCGACCGGGCCGCTGTCGTACTCCCTGAAGCAGGAGGTCGAAGTCAAAGAACCCGGCGTGCGCTGCGAGAGCTGTCATGGGCCTGGCGGAAGCCATTTGGACGCGATTTCGACCGGCAACGTAGCTCTGGCACGTTCGGAGATCAGCAATCCGGTGCGATTGCCTGCTGACGAGTTGCTGCAATTCTGCGGTGACTGCCATCGCGACCCGCACGGCGGCTCCAACGAGTTCGATTTCGAAGTCGCGTGGAACGTCCGCCACCAGCCCCCGTATCTCCGGCAGAGCCGCTGCTTCCAGGGCAGTGGCAATAGGCTCACCTGTTTCACCTGCCATGATCCGCACGAACCCGTCCGACGGAACGAGCCAGACTACTACAGAGGAGCTTGCCTGACGTGCCACGGGAGCGAGGTCATCGTGCCGGCGGCAATCTGCGAGGCCAGCCGGCCATCGGATTGCACGGACTGCCACATGCCCACTGTTGCCGTCAACTCGAATCTCAAGTTCAAGAATCACTGGATCGGTATCTATTCCGGCGAAGAGAGCCTCAAGCCGAGTCGATAGGCGCTGACGCGTTCCGACTCAATCTCGCCTGAGAAATGAAACCGCGGCGCGGTCTCCGCTTGTTCCGAAATTCCCGACTCGGGCCGGCGGGCCCTTGTCGACGCGACCGGCAGTCCGCTCGACGGGTGTCGGTGTTCCGCTACACTCGAACTGTTCGTGGGGGCTCAGGTAGTGACCGCGCCAGCGTTTACAGTGGCGTTCTTCCGGCCCGTACTAGCGATTCTTGCGGTCGGCTGCCTCGCCACCCTCCAATCGGCGCAACTTCCGAACTCGGCCCTCCATGCGGCGTACCAGGCCTACCAGTCGGGCGACTACGAGACCGCGGACGCTCGGTTCCGCGAGATCCTGAGCCGGGATCCATCGAACGCCCGGGTCCAGAACGATCACGGCTCGGCGCTGCTGCGCCTGAAGAGGTACGGCGAAGCCGCGCAGGCTTTTCAACGCGCATCCGACCTCCTGCCCAATGTCAAGGAAATACGAAAGAACCTTGGCCAGGCGTACTTTCAGGGGGGCCAGTACCCCCAAGCACAAGAGATTCTGGGGGGCTACTTGGAAGCCCGGCCTCAGGATGCCGCCGCAAGGCAGCTCCTGGCCCTGAGCTACATGCTGCAGGGGAAGACCGAACAGGCCGTGGCACAGCTTGAGGAACTCCGGTCGGCGGGAAACCGGGATGTCGGCGTGCTGTACGCGCTTTCGTCAGCCTATCTGCAAATGGGCGAATCTTCGAAGGCCCAGAGCGTTCTCAACGAGCTTTTCCGCACGCACTCGGACTCGCCGGAACTGCAAGTGCTGCTGGCTCAGGCGAAGGAAAGCGAGAAGGACTTTGCAGGTGCCCTTGCCGCGCTTGACCGTGCCCTCGCGCTGCGTCCCGACACTCCCTTGGTTCACTTCTACAGAGGCAGGATTCTCTGGCGGCAGTCGCGAGGGCCAGGAGCGGAGGAGGCCCTGAGTCAAGCGATCCTTCAGGATCCGTTACATGCCGAGAGCTACTTCTACAGGGGCGTGGTCCGCTCGCGTCTCCGTCGCTCGGAAGAAGCTGAGGCCGACTTGCGGCAATGCCTTGCGATCGATCCGCAGCACGCACTGGCCCACTACCATCTCGGCAAGATGCTTTCGGAGAGGGGGGGCCTGGAAGAGGCCCTGCCTTATCTGGAGAAATCCGTTGAGCTGCAGCCGGACCACACCGAGAGCCACTACCTCTTGGGCCGGACCCTGCTGAAGCTCGGCCGCAGCGATGAAGCGCGGGAGTACTTGCGGGTGGTTCGCAAGACCCAGGACGAAGAGCGATCGGAACTGGAGGACGCACTGTCAGGTTCGCGAGGGGCACAACGCAAGCCTTGAACCCCGCGGGCACCGATCATGCAGTGCACGATCCGGAGTACCGGCTGGCAGGTGCCGTCTTGTGCGCAGCGCGGGGGCCCGGCAAGAGCACCGGTTTGGGCGCGACTGTGAACGGAAAGATCAGAAGCTGATCTTGAGCCCGATCTGCATGATGCGGGGATCGTGGGCGCTCGTTACCCTCCCGAAGATACTATTGTTGAAGCCTAGGGCCACCCCGTTCCACTGAGGGTGGTTGAACGCGTTGAAGAATTCCGCTCGGAGCTGCATCCGTACGCGTTCGTTGAATTGCGTGTTCTTGGCGAGCGTCAGGTCGAAATTCGTCAGCCCGGGCAGCCGGATGGGTGCGCGCGGCGAATTGCCGAACGTTCCCCGAGCGGGCTGTTCAAAGGCGGACGTGTTGAACCACTGCGAAAGGGTCTGGGGTCCCGAGTTCGGCTCGCCCACGAGGTTCGGTCTCTGGGGGCCGCCGCCGCCAACGCGTCCGTTGTCGCCGGCCAAGGTCGGTCCGCCCGCACGGCCGCTCTGGAGCGAGACGATCCCGGCGATGGTCCAGCCCCCGAACACCTTCTTCACCGCCGTGTTCTGCCTCTTGAAGAAGGGCAGTTCGTATAGGAAGTTCGTCATGGAAATGTGCGTGCGGTCGAAGTCTGCCAGACTCCACTCGGCGGCGAGGTTCCTCGGATCCTGCACCGTGTCGCCGATGTTGTCGCCGTGGCTCCAAGTCCGCGACAGCGTGTAGGCGCTCTCGAGCATGAATCCTCCCAAGAATCGTCGGCGCAGCGTGATTTCCAGACCGTTGTAGGTCGAACTTGCCGACGGCTGCTGGTAGAGGACGTTTGCGAATCCCGGGAATGGTCGGTGCGCGTTGATGCTGCCCTGGCGGTTCGGGTCAGGGGCCGGACGGTTCAGATTGGGTCGGATTCCAAGATGCACCCCCCGGTTTCCGACGTAGGTGATGTCGATCGAGGTCCGCCGGACGATCTCCTGCTGGAGGCCGAAGCTCCACTGGTAGCTGGTTGCCGCCAAGCCTTCGGGATCGTGCCCCGAAACATTGCTCGGCAGGAGGATGTCGGTCGTGCCGCCGGCGGGATCGCTCAGCCTAGTGTCGAAGATCAGGGGCTGCTGAACGATCGGCGGCTGGGTCGTGAACCGTCCGATGTGTCCGGGCCCGTAGTAGACGCCACCGCCGGCCCGCACCACCGACCTGTCTGAGATCTTGTAGGCGAGTCCGAGCCGAGGCCCGAAGTTGGTGAATCGCTGCCGGTACAGGTCATGGCCGCCGAACCGCTCAGCCGCCGAATCCGACGGCGTGAGCAACCCGTTCAGAAGTGCGCCGCTACCCGGAACGATGCGCCCGTTCGACATCACTGTCACAGCCTGCGAAGGGTCGTACAGTTCGGGCATGAAAGATGAAATCCGGCCGTGTTCCTCGCCTCCGAGCACGCCTTGGAAGATCGACCAACGGATCCCGTAGTTGAGGGTGAGATTCTGGCTGACCTTCCAGTCGTCCTGGGCATAGAAGTCCTTCTGCCAGGCGATGAAGTTCGACTGGAGGTTGCCGCCTTCCTGTTCCTGGTAGGTGCGGGCCCGGCCCATAAGGAAGTCCGCCACCGCATGGCCCGTGGCGCCTCCGTTGAAGTTGAACGAGCCCTGCGGCCTCGTCGAAGAGTCGATCCACTTCCGGATCCAGAGAATCTCCGTGCCGAACTTCAGGCTGTGATTCCCGACTTGCTTGGTCAGGTCGTCGCGGAACGTGAGCATCGGATTGCCGTTGTCGTACGGCACGTTGGCGGCGCTGATGCTTCCCCAGCCCTGTCCCAGGCGGATGTCGGGAATCTTGTTGCCCGGATTCTCGGCGAACAGTTCCGGGACGTTCAGCCCGCTCGGCCGCTGCTCCATGTTCAGGAGGGGGCGATGAATGGTGTTCCAGGAGAACCCAAAGGTGAACTCGTTGACCATGGTCGGGGACACGATGTTCGTGAGGCTCGCGACAAGGTTCTTGCCGGGCTTCGAGTAGGACGAGTGGATGGTGTCGAACGAATGAGCGGACCACAGGGCCTTGTGCTGGATCTGGGTCCAGTCGTCTTGGATGTACCGCGCCATCAGCCGGACGTTGTCGCTGAAGTTCTGATCGATGCGGACTAGTTCCTCGTGCTGGTCGGTGGGCTGGCTGGGCTGCGCGATCCAGTTCTGTCCTCCGACACGATTCGGCAGGGGGTAGAAGTTCTCAAGGAGGATCGTTGCGTTGGGGTCGATGCGGTCCTGGGGAATTATGTTGTTCGGAAACGGCTCTCCGGTGTCCGGGTCGCTGATCTGCCGCTCGCCGGTGAAATCGCCCATCCGCATGGCCTGGGTCGGCGTACGGGCCAGGAACGTGGCCCCCCGCATGGACGGGCCGCGCCGCTTGTACTGGGAAATGGACGTGAAGAAGAAGGTCTTGGTCTTGTCGGCGTTGTAGCCGGCGAACGAGATCGGGCCTCCGAGCGTGAAACCGAAGTGGTTCTGCTTGAGCGGAGCAGCTTCGGTGGCGAAGAAGTTCGCCGAATCCATCACGTTGTTCCTGAGGAAGTTGTAGAAGTCCCCGTGGAACTCCTGGCTACCGCCCTTGATCACGATGTTGCCGACGCCCCCGCCGTAGCTTCCGGATTCCGCATTGAAGTTGCTGGTCAGGAACTTAACTTCCGCGATGGCTTCGGGCGGCGGGAAATTGTTGATGCCCCGCTGTCCGCCGGTGTCCATGTTCTGGATGCCGTCGATCGCGTAGCGCACCTTGTCCGTCCGCGTGCCGTGGACGGCGAGCAGGGGATTGCCCTCTTGGCCAATGCCTCGCTGGTCGGTCGCTTCCGCTGCGACGCCAGCCGCGAGCCGCCCGAACTGCGACCAGTTGCGTCCGTTGATGGGCATCTCCGCGACCTGGATGCTGCTGATGAGCGCTGACACCTCGCCGCTCTCGGTGTCCAAGACTGGAGCGGCACCCGAGACCTCGACAGTCGTAGTCACTTCGCCCACCTGCAGTTCCAGATTGACGCCCAGGCGCTGCTCGGCTTCCAGCGAGATGCCGCGGAGCACCTGGCGCTGAAATCCTGCCAGTTCAGCGGCGATGTCGTAATCGCCGGCCGCTATGGCGCTGACGACGTACACGCCGCTCTCGTTCGACTCGACCACGCGAATCTCTCCTGTGGCAGCGTTCGTCACTGTGACCTGGACGCCCGGAATGACGGCGCCGGTAGCGTCTGCAACGGATCCGGTGATTGTGCCGCGGCTGATTCCTTGGCCGTGAGCGACTGACCAGGCACCGAATAGCAGCAGCACGGCTGCGGCGGCGCTTCCAATGGCTTTGGTGCAATTCATGACTGTGAGTTCCTCTCCCGTATCAGAAGGAATTTAGTGTGTGTACGCAGCCTATCGGCCGGAACGGGTTCTGTCAATGCTCGCCTACCGCGTCGGGCAATTCTCAAGAATTGCAGGCGCCGCGGGCGTGATGGGCGAGGATTCCGGTATTCGAATGGCCAATCGAAGTGTGGCGGGTGGTGCTGAGACAGCGCCGTCGTGACGGGGCAGCGCCGGGGCTGTCCGGCCCCGAATCCCCAATGAGGAACCCTTCGCGGCTCTATCCTCAACAGACAGGACTTGGGGGGCCGCGTTCACGTGTCGCTGCGGCGAGGTCAGCCCGGGGGCCGACAAACCAGGAGGGACGCAGCGGAAAGCGGACGGATCCCATGTCGAGAACCAGATGCCGCATGAAGCTGATGGAAGCGGAGTCTCGCAGCCGCCAAGGGTGCCACTGCTGTCCGATGGCCGGTGCCGTTGCGGAAGCCACTGAGAGGCGCGCGCAGCGGCTCTCCGTCGGACTGAGGGCGGCAATCCCGGAGAGAACAATGGGGAGAGTCCGGAAGATGCCGACGAGAGACTGGACGATCCCATGCTTGTCAGGTACTTGGCCAATGACCGGCGGGATGCCGCAAAGTGGCGCGGACTCGTTCTAACTGGCGGACGAGGTCGCCGAGCGAGGATGTGCGGGACGACTCAACCCGGACGGCGCGAGAACCTTTGTGCTCAGGCGTCGGCGACGCAGACGAGGGGGCCGCATGGTGCGGCGGGTGTCTTGGCGGCGGGCGCGGCATCTGTGCGGGCGCATGGCGGGACCGGCAGGCGGCCCTGCGTCCGCGTGCCGGACTGCGAACCGCCTTGTGCCTGAATCCGTACCGTGGGAAATCCCGACGTAGGGAATCCTAGGCCGAAGTTCCCCCGGTGGCCAAGTCGGAAGTATCTGATTACAAAGGCGTTTAGGC
>JAPPMB010000048.1 GCA_028819255.1 Bryobacterales bacterium
AACGCCTTTGTAATCAGATACTTCCGACTTGATCCCTGGGGGAACTTCGGTCTAACCATCCGGCGGGGCCGAAACCAGCTGACGACGGCGGCAGAGGGCATCTGGTCGCCCAAGAACGGGGAGGGATTGGGCGAACGGAGACCGGACCGCAATCCCGTTGTGTGGCCGACTCATGACTGCTCGGGGGCCCTAGACCCACTCTGCGATCTCGGCCCATTACCGTCCTTCCATTCGACTCCTGCACCTTGAATTACGCGCCTATTTCTGAGGGTCCCAACGTGGAATTAGCCTGACTTAGCATCGGACAGGGATCTTTCAAGTTCGATTGGTTCTGACATAAGGACATTGGAATGAGCGCTTTCGCGAGGGGTGTGAGATGGCACAAGAGGCACTCCAAGAGCCTGCAGCGAAGGCCGGACAGTCGACCGACGCGTCAGCGGAGCGGCAGCCTCAACGCTTGTTCGATCATCCGACAAGCCGATGTTCCATCGGTGTCGGGACCGCCGACAGGACAACGGCGTCAAGACAAAGACGGAGGTGGACGCGACTCATTCGCTGCTTCGGGAGCGGGCCTACTCGGCGTTTACCGCCGAACGCCACATGCGTCATCCCATCAGTATCGCCGACCTCACGCCGTTGGGCGACGATTTGCTCGACCCCACGTTGGCCGAGATCGTGGCGGACGTCTCGTCCAGGGTCGGCGAAGCCGGCGGAATGCACCGGTCGCACGATGCCGCCTACTGGATCGAGAAGACGACGAAGAGCGGCTCTAGGATCCGGAGCGTAGCGCTGGCGAGGCTGGGCGAGCTGGGTATTCTCGAATCGGCGTCCGAAGGGGCGGTCCGTCTGACCGCCGGGGTGTCGCGCTCCCGTTGCTACACGGAGCTCGACGGGCAATCGGTGGAGGACGTCCGGCTGGGGATCATGCGCCGGGTTTTCAGCGACGACATTTCTGACCCGCTGGACGCCGTGATCATCGCGCTGGCCGAGGCCTCCGGCGCCTTCGACGGCATCCTCTCAGAGTCGGAACGGAGACAGGTCCAGGAGCGGATCGACCGCTTTCGCCAGCTTGACCTGATCGGGCGATCCGTTGCCGCGGCACTCAGCGACGTCGCGGAGCAAGATGTTCCCGTCATTCCGAGAGCGAAGACAATCCCGAAGGCGCCGGGACTGCCCTGATCGGGAACGCCTTGGCTATGAGCCGCGATCTGCACGGGTTCCTTGTGGAGCAATACCGCAACCTGGGTCCAATCTCCCGCGTCCGCGGCCCCGGTCGCAATTTGGTCGTCCCGGCCGGCCCGGAGGCGAACCTGTTCATGAAGAAGGCCGGCCCGTTCCTACCTACGCAGGAATCGTGGGTCGACTTCAGCCGCGAGGTCGGTGCCGGGCGCATCGTGCCCAGCATGAATGGTCCCGAGCATCTGAGTATGCGAGAGGAAATCGGCTTCGGCTACTTATCGCGGGTCATGGAATGCCGAATCGGGGAGGCCCTGCAGGTCCTGCGCATTGCCATGCGTCGAACGACAGGAGCTTGGCGTCGCCACCCGCCCTACGCACGCGTCACGCGCTAACACTGTCCTTGCGTCCGGGGTAGACCCGTAGCGCAGCGCAACGCCTGCCGTCGGCGATGACCTCAGCCACACTCCTGTCGCTAGACCCACGGGGCTTCGGCGGTACATTCGGACGCAGGTGGAACTGCCCGGTTTCGGGCGGACGGGGCCGAGAGCCCGGCAGCTCGGACGAACGCGAATTGTCGATCGAGATCACGCTGCTGAATCTCGACGCCAAGGGACTCTTGCGACCAAACGCGTTGCGTCGGTAGCCGCTGCGTCCATGGAACAGGATGCGCGTGACCTCTTCGGCGATAGCGGAACGCAGGACGTTGAGCTCCACCGTCGAAGCCTTGCCCCAGTCGATGGCTGTCGCGACCTCGATGGCGTTGCCGTGGATGATCGGCAAGACGATCCCCCTTCGCAGGCAGAGTGGTCGCCCCGACCTTCCGTTTTTTCCCGGCGGAGCGATGGGCGCCATCGCCGACCCGATGGCCGAGACAAAGCAGGAAAGCCGACCCGGAGCAGCGGCGCGCGGCGTCCGAACCGTACCGTGGGCGGGCCGCCAATCAGCGCGCCGATGCTCATGTTCAGCCCGCGCCGAACGGTCGGGAGCTGCCAGACCTCCCGGATCTTCCGCCCAGCCCCGGAGACCGACGAGCCTGTCGAAGCCGAAATGGAAACCGGCCATGGCGGAGGCGAGCGTCCGGAGGAAGAGCCTGTCGTTCGGACCCATGAGCGCCAGAGTCCGAATCGGCTACTTCTGCTGGTCCAAGCAGGAGGAATCGGACGGGGGACACAGCGAGGCGGAGTCCGTGGCTTGAGCCGCCTTGACGACGCGCTCGACCTCCACGTAGTAGGCGCCGGCCAGCAACTCGCCGGACTCGTCCAGGAACCAGCTTTGGAGTTGCATTTCGCCCTGCTCCAGCTCGGTCTCGAACACGACCTCCTGATCGCTGAGGTTTACTCGCCTGTGCAGCTCCGAATCGCCCACCCGCAGCCGAGCGTCTGTGATCGGCAGCGCCTTGCCGGCCATCAGGTCACCGTATCGCCCTTGAAGAGGCGCTGCCCGGTCGCGCAGGGCAAGCCCGGACTCCTTCGGCCAGCGGCGCAGAGAAATGCGGTAGCGCCCGGGCCGCTCGACCCGGATTCTCCAGGGGCCCGAAAGCTCCTGGCCGCCTCGCACGCAGCGTGGGTTGTCACAGTAGACGCCGTTCCAGTCCGCGGCGCTCAGCCGGGCAGGGTTCTCCTCCGGTGCACCGACAACGATTGGCTGATACGCCTCGGCCGCGGGCATCAATTCGTCCCACCACTCGTCGTAGTGCGCCCGCATCTTGGCGACCGTGTCCGGGAAGTCCCCGGCAACGTCGCGTTTCTGCCCCGGATCCTTGCTGAGGTCGTACAGTTCCTTGCCGTTGATCAGCCGCCACTTGTTCCACATCACCGCAGCGTCGCGATCCTTCTCGAAGACTCCGCCGTACTGCACGACCAGCATGCGCTCACTCAGGTCCTGCCGTATTCCCTTCAGCAGCGGCGCGAGGCTGACGCCGTCGAAAGCAGCCCGGGACGGAGCGCGAACTCCGCTGAGATCGAGAAGCGTGGGCAGCACGTCCTGCACGTGCGTCAGGGCGTCGATGTCCCGGGGCACGCCGATGTCGCCCGCCAGCCAGCGAACGAAGAGCGGCACGCGATGTCCGCCCTCGTAGAGGGAGCGCTTCTTGCCGCGCATTCCGGCGTTGAAGACGGCTTCGCCTTGAGCGGTCCCGTTGTCGCCGGCAAAGACGAGAATCGTGTCGTCGGCGATTCCCAACTCGTCCAACAGGCGGGTCAGCCGTCCCATGTTCTCGTCGATGTTGGAAATCATCCCGAAGAACTTCGCGACGCGGGATTCGACCTTGCCCAGGTACGGATCGACGAATTCCTGCGGCACCCACAACGGCACGTGCGGAGCGTTGGTGGGCAGGTAGACCAGGAAGGGCCTCCCGGCTCGGGCCTGCCGGCGAATCCAGGACATTGCCTCGTCAAACCAGACGTCCGTGCAGTAGCCCGTGTACTGTTCGATGCGCCCGTTGTGACGGTAGTGGTCGTTGAAGTAGTCGTTGCCGAAGTAGTCGGCGAGCGAGGTGATGCCCCAGGCGCCGTGGTGGATCGTCTCCTGGAAGCCGCGGTCCTGGGGCCGGAACGGGTAGTTGTCGCCCAGATGCCACTTCCCGAAGTGCCCCGTGGCGTAGCCGGCGTCTCGGTAGAGGTCGGCCATGGTCGGCAGCTCTTCTCGGATGAGCGAGCGTCCCATGCAGACGAACGAGGCGCCATTGTCGATCGCGTCGCGTCCCGTGAGGAGTTGACTGCGTGTGGGCGTGCACATGGGGGCGACGTGGAAGTCGGTGAACCGAATGCTCTGTGAGTGAAGCTTGTCCAGGCTCGGCGTATTGAGCACAGGATTCCCATGGGCGGAGAGATCGCCGTAGCCTTGATCGTCCGTCAGAACGACGATCACATTGGGACGCTGCTGCGCCGGACTGGGCACGGCGAGAGCCGCCAGCGCGACGAGCGCGCGGATTGAGCAAGCGATGCGGGTCCGAGGGGACTGCATCATGGGCTCCTCTTCCTTCACGGGCGTTCCGGTACGGCCTCGAAATCGCGGACGCCCATGAGTTCCCGCAGCCTGGGGAGGTCTCCGGACTCTGTGATGAGGGGGCGAGCTGTCTCACTCTCGCCCGCCGGTCTCCGGTTGGCGGCGATCTCCGCCGCGTGCCCCTCGAGCAGCGCGCGCAACTCGTTCACCCGCTCCGGATGCACCGCCGACAGATCGTTCGTCTCGCCGACATCTGATTCCAGGTCGTACAGCTCGAATCGTCCGTTGGCTCCGAGGACGAGCTTCCACTTGCCTCGGCGCACGCCTGCGTCCTCGTAGAACAGGAGCTCATGCGGCGAGCGTGCGTTCGGCCTGCCCAGCAACACATCGAGTGCGTTCTCGCCGTCGATCCGGCGATCGGGCGGATTCCCTCCCACGAGCGCTGCCAGCGACGGCAGGATGTCGACCGCCGAGACGATCTCGTCCGTCGTCCGGCCCGCCGGAACCGTCCCGGGCCACCACGTGATAGTCGGCTCGCGCATGTGGCCCTCGTACTTGGGACCGCCTTTCCCACCCCGCAGAGGGCCCATGCTCATGCCGCCGGCACCGCCGTTGTCCGACGTGAAGATGACCAGGGTCCGTTCACCGATGTCGAGCGCTCGCAGCGTGTCGAGAACGCGTCCGACGCTGTCGTCGACCTCCTCCACAACCGCCCGGTTTACGTCTCTCCCGGCCCGTTCAGCAATCTCCGGGCGTGCGTATCGCGGGCGATGGACGTGTGCGTGGGGCAGATAGAGAAAGAAGGGTTCGGCCCGATGTCTTCGAATGAAGTCGTTCGCTGCGTCGGTGACGGCCTCGGCGAGCAGCGATTGGTCCGCGCCGTCCGCCACGTACGCCACCACTCGGTCGTTCCGAACGACTGGCAAGGGAGTGTACGGCTCTTTGGTGTGACGATGGCCCCTGAGGTTCCCCGGCCACATGTCGTTCGAATACGGAATTCCAAAGTACTCGTCGAAGCCGTGCTCGAGCGGCAAGTGCTCCGGCTGGTCACCGAGATGCCATTTGCCGAAAGCACCTGTGGCGTAGCCCGCCTCCCTCATGACCTCCGCGATCGTGGTCTCGTTCGGGTTGAGGCCGCGCCGCTCGCCCGGAAAAAGCACGTCGCCGTCCATTCCGATCCGATGGGCGAACGTCCCGGTCATCAGGGCCGCGCGCGACGGCGTGCAATTGGTGTTCGAGACGTAGAACTGGCGAAGGACGAGTCCCTCCGCCGCCATTCGATCGAGATGGGGGGTCTTGTTGACGGTCGAACCGAAGGGACCGATGTCTCCGTAGCCCAGGTCGTCGACCAGGATGAACACGACGTTGGGCTTCGACCCGCCGTCGGCGGCGAGGGACGCCGCTGGGAGCGCGAGTGCTGTGGCCAGCGCCCAGACATGGCCGGCGAGCGGCATGGTTCGTTGGACTTGCTTGAGACTCAAGACACGCTCACAGGTTCCGCTTTCTGTGGTCCGTCAAGTACTGGTTGTAGTCGTAAACCGATTTCTCCGACCAGGGCGCGTTGACCTCGGGCAGATGAGAGGCCAGGCGTTCTCGCGTTGCATCGTGGATCGGGTTGTCGGCGATGTTGTTCCACTCGTGGGCGTCGTCTTCGTGGTCGTAGAGTTCTTCGGCCCCGTCCTCATAGCGGATGTAGCGGTAGCGCTCGTCGCGGACACTATGGTTGTTGCGGCCGTAGGTCGTCAGAGCGACGTGCGGCCAGTCTGCCGATGCCGGATCGTCCAGCACTGGGCGAAGGCTGCGGCCCTCGTTGGCCGGATTCACGGGCAGGCCGCACAGGTCCAGCAGCGTCGGGTAAAGATCGATCAATCCGGCAGGCTTCCGGGTCATGCCGGGCGCGATTCCCGGGCCGGCGATCATCAGAGGCGTCCTGGTCGCCTCCTCCCAGACGGAGTGTTTGCCGAAACGATTCTTTTCGCCGATGTGGTAGCCGTGGTCCCCCCACAGCACGACGTAGGTGTTGTCGGCGTGGGAGCTCGCATCGAGCGCGTCGAGCACCTTGCCGATCTGCGCATCCACGAAGCAGACGCACGCCAGGTACGCCTGTACGATGTTCCTCCACTGGCCCGACTCGATCGCCCAGTCCGCCGTCGGCATCATCGGCAGGGCATGAAGCCGACGAGAGATCTCCGGCACGTCGTCCTGATCCCCAGGCTGGTACGGCGGCATCTGCAGCTCGTCTGGCGGAAACATGTCAAACCACTTCTTCGGCACATGCCAGGGGACGTGCGGGCGCAGGAAGCCGGCCCCGAGGAAGAACGGCTGATCGTGCTCGCGCTGCAGTCGCTCCGCCGCCCATTTCGCCGTGCCGGAGTCCGGCATCTCCTCGTCGGCTTCCGGGAACGGCCCCCAGTCCGTGCTGGTCCCCTTGCGGTCCCACTGCATGCGTTTCGACGGCCGGGGCCCGAAGCCCGCAACGCGGCCGCCCGACTCGGCAAAGGCGTCTTCCGGGGCGTGGTGGTGGAAGAGCTTCCCGACGGCCATGGTGTGGTATCCGTTCCGGCCAAACCACTCGGGAAGGAAGGGCGTCGATGCTGTCTCGGGTGAAGCCTCTCGCAGGTCCTCGTCTCGGATCTGGCCGTAGATTCCCGTAGTGGACGGCAGGAAGCCGGACATCAGGCTCGCCCGCGAAGGTCCGCAAATCGGCGCCTGGCAGTGCGCGTTGTGAAATACGACCGAGCGGGCGGCAAGGCGGTCGATTTTGGGAGTGCTCGCCTGGGGGTGGCCTCCCATGCAGCCCAGCCAGGTGTTGAGGTCGTCGACGGCCAGGAACAGCACGTTCGGCGGAGCATCCTCTGCCGCGGACTCCGTCATCGTCGAACAGCCTTGTGCCGCCAGCGCGGCGGCGGAGAGTCCAAGGAATCGGCGCCGGTCGAGCATGGGTGGGACTACCTCCTGCCTTTCGCCGAGTCTCTGAAATAGCCCAGCTCTTGTTCGCGCTTCAACCAGATGGACTGGAGGCGATAGACCTCCATCGCCCGGACCCTGGCGGTTCCTCCCTTGGAGAAGAGCGCCAGGTTCAAGTTCGAAGGATCCGGATAGAAGAGCTTCGTAAAGGTGACTTCGCCTCGATTGGCGTAGACCTCGACGGAGCCCCGGTCCACGATCATGCGCAGCTTGACCGTTCCGTTCGCCGCGGGCAGAGATGCGTCCGACTCCATGAAGGTCAGCCGCTCGTCCGCGGGCGAGTAGGTCAGGCGCTCGCCCCTGATGGAAAAGCCGACCACCTTTGCCTCACCGGGCTCGATCTCGGCGATGATCTCGAAGACGTCGCCGTCCAACTCGGAGAGGGGGTTGTCTCCAGGCCCGACCTTCTGGTCGCTCCAAACATGCGGGTCGTATCGCAGCTGCTTGATCGCGTTGATCGGATTGCGGCACAGGCGGACATCAACAGCGATCGTCTCGAGTGTCAGCTCGACTGGGAAGATCTGTTGCTGGCTCCAAGTGCGATCGTGGTCCGCTCCGTCCGGCAGGAACATGAAGCCCATCTGATAGAACGGCCCGTCGCCCTCGTACGAGTGGCTCCAGGCCTGCGTGGCATAGAGTTCGCGGTCGGCTCCGTTCCATCCGTCGCGGGCCACGCCCCGGTTGGCGTAGGCGTTCTCCATCGAGGATGTGAAGCTCGTGCCGTCGAAATCGCCGATTCGGTAGGAGCCGTCGCCGTCGATGAGCACCCATCGTTTCCTCTTCTCGTCACCGTCGACCGGGATTTCGAGGAAGTCAGGACATTCGTGATAGCCGTCTACGCTGCTGAGCCGTTCCCAGTGCAGCAGGTCCTCCGACTTGTAGAACGTGAAGCCGGGCGTCTCGTAGAGAATCAGTCGCCAAGATTGGTCCGGCTTGTACCAGAACACCTTCGCGTCCCGGTCGTTCCTGGTCTCATGCCTCGGGATGACGGGATTGTCCTTGTGGCGAATCCAGGTCTTGCCCGCGTCGCGGCTGAACGCGATGGAAGTCCCCCGGCCGTAGTCGGTGTAGAAGACCACCAGCGTCCTCTCCACTCCCGACTGCAGCCCGAGCGTGTTGTTCCAGTCGACGATTCCGCTTCCGCTTCCGGGCGCGTTGTCGAGGCGCGTGTTGAGGATCTGCGGCTGCTGCTCCCAGAAGATCAAATCGTTGCTGACGGCGTGGCCCCAACTCTTGTTGAACCTGCGCCTCTTGGACCACTCGTCGTACATGTAGAACAGGTGGTAGACGCCCTTGTAGAGAATCAGCCCCGTGGCGTCCCCAATCTGCCCGGTGATCGGAGTGTAGTGCACCTGCGGCCGCAGAGGCTGATCGTAGTGCATGTGATGGAAGACATCGTCGTAGGCAATGCCGAAGCGATCTTCCGGTATCCGCTTCCCCTGGACGATCGGCTTCTTCGTGGGCGGCGGGGTCTGGAATGAAGGCTTGCGCTGCGCGATCAGAACGGAGCCGAACACGAGCCCACACACGACCGCCGCCGTCACGGTCTTGATCGACAGAGCGCCAACCGCATGAGGGGGATTCGTCGAGAACCTGAATCGTTTCATTCTTGAGGGGCCAGCGCAGCGCCTGGGCGGGGCGGCTCACGCTGCCACATCCGAATCGTATTGAGACCTGCTCGCTACAGTCAAGCAGCAATTCTCAGAGTTCGGGGTCCGGCCAGGGCATGGAGGCCATGACGGGAGTTCGCGCTTGCCTTGGGCAGCCGGTGAGGAGCAGTCCAGGAGGCTCGCGACCGCCGGTAGACCGACCCGGCCGGGCGCACCGCTGGCTGCGGTTTCCGCAGGAGCCCGGCAGTGACCGCCCTGCAAACCGGCAGCGCTGGCGCGAAAGGGCCACGAGCGGGCACATGGCGCCGGAGTCCTTCCTGAATAAGACGGTTGCGCCATCTAGCGGGACGGAGACGTCTTGCGGCCAGGTTCGGTCCCGATGGCCTTGTCCTTGCCGCCTTTGTCGAATGGCAGGCGGCCATGCTCGGCGAGAAGCCGATGCAGCGTTGTCGCACCCCGCTCCGGCAGCCCGTCGCGCAGATCGCCCGCTGCCGAGACCGGTCCCGCGGACCCCAGAGGACACATGGAGGTCGCAGCGGGAGATTCGGGTCGGCCTGCAGAACGAGGCGCTCGGATCGTCCGGCGGCGGACGCCAAGGGAGACAGTTCTTGAAGATGTTGCGGTGCTGTGCGGCGGCACGGCGTGGTTGCGCCGATGGACGGTTCGAGCAGGTCCCTCGCTGGCGGGTCAGGTCATCCCTCGGCCGGATTCGCCGCCGCAGGGGGATACACTGTTGGACGCTGCGACCGCACGCCTCCTCGGTGGCGACCGAATGCGTCGGCATCTGCCCGCGTCGCTCATCTGCGTCTCGATCTCAGTGGCTCCCATCACCGCCAGGCCATGACCCGAAGAGACTTTGCCTCCCGGACCGCTCTGGGCGCCACCGGGCTCGCAGCAGGCTGCGCGGACCGCGCCCGGCCTCCGAACGTAGTGGTGTGCCTAACCGACCAGTTGCGGCCGTTCGAAATCGGCTGCTACGGGCATCCCGTCGTACGCACGCCGAACATCGATCGTTTAGCGGCAGAGGGCTTCCGATTCGAGGTAGGCGTCACCAACAGCCCGGTCTGCTCTCCTGCGCGCGCCTCGGTGCTCAGCGGACAGTACGCAAGGACATGCACGGGCTCCATTCGGAATGTCGGGTCGGTCGGCACCCAGCGCACCAGGCTGCCGGAAGCGACGTTGCCCGAGATCCTGGCTGCCGAAGGTTACGCCACTGGCCATGTCGGCAAGTGGCACGTTCATGTCGACCCGTTCCTGCTGGGGTTTGACTATGCGTACTACCCAGTGGAGATTCCCCATCGGTACTACGGACGCAACATGCGCGAAGCGGTGAGGGAGCCCGGCAGGCTCTCGGTCGACACGGGCGACCAGGCGGTCGTCGACGGATTCATGCCGCACGCCGCGAGCGAGAGGATGCGTCGGTTCGTCCGCTCGAACCGGGACCGGCCGTTCTTCCTCAACTACTCCGTCTCCCTCCCGCACATGCCGATCGGGCCGGGGAATCTGCCGGACAAGTACGTCGACATGTACGGCAGGAACGAGGTTCCGCTCCGTGACAACGTCTACGACTCTGAGGGGCGGCTGTTCAGGGACGACTGGTGGTTCAAGGTCTACACGAAGTGGGACTACTTCTGGCGCACCCGAGGCGGCGCCCCTGACGCTCCAGGCGACGCCTTGCCGGAGGGGTTCGACCTGAGGGACCTGACCGCCTATTACTGCGGAGCGGTGACTTGCACGGACGACCTGGTCGGAGACCTGATGGCCGCCTTGGAAGAGAACGGCATCGCCGACAACACGATCGTTGTCCTTTCTTCGGATCACGGCGAACTGCTCGGGAACCACGGCACGTACAACAAGGACCGCCTCTACGAGGAGGCGATCCGCGTGCCGATGGTCTACCGGCACCCGGAGGGGTTCGGCCCCGGCGAGACCGCCGCGCAGGTAGCTTCCAACGTGGACATCGCGCCGACTTTGCTCGACTCCTGCGGATTGTCCGTTGCTCCGCATATGCAGGGCCAGAGCCTCCTGCCCGTCATGCAGGGCCGGCGGCCTGCCCTTGACCGTGATTTCTCGTTTGTGGAAGCCGCCGGCTATCAGGGAATCTCGTATGCCATGCCGTATTCGATGATGGGCCTCCGATCCCCGTCGCACAAGTACGGCATCGAAGTCGGCGAAGACGACCGCACCGTTCGAAACGAGAGGGCGGTCTTCCACGACCTGCGGACCGACCCCTACGAGCTTGACAATCTTGCCGGCGGAGCCGCGCAAGCCGACGTCGCCGCATCGCTGCGGGAGACGCTGCTCGATTGGCATCGCTCCACGCCCTGGCTCCACGTATCGGATGAGCTGCCCCACCTCTGATCCGGGCGCGCGGTCTCCTTCCCGCTTCGTGCACACAGCCCCTCGTCCGGTGATTGCGTAGTGGCCGACCCAACCGCGTCCGATCTCCGCTCGCGCGTGCTGGCTATGGCGGCGCTGATCACTGCGGGAGAAATGATCTACAGCCTGCCGTACCACCTGGCTCGATACTTCCGGCCGACCGTGCGAGAGGTCTTCGAATTCTCGAACACGGATCTCGGGGACATCTTTGTGCCGTACGGCATCGTCGCGATGCTCGCCTACTTCCCGGGAGGGGTCCTCGCTGACCGCTTTCCGCCCCGCAAGCTCATGGCTTTCGCGCTCGTTTCAACGGGCCTGGGCGGCTTCTACTTCATGACGCTGCCCGAATTCCTGGGCACTTCGATCCTGTTCGGGTACTGGGGCCTGACGACCGTTCTTCCGTTCTGGTGTGCCATGATTCGCGCAACCCGGATTTGGGGGGGGCAGACAGAGCAGGGACGCGGATTCGGATTCCTGGACGGCGGCCGCGGTCTTCTCGCCGCGGTGGCTGCGAGCGTTGGAGTGCTTCTGCTCGGAACGTGGATCGGAGCCGATCCGACAAATGCCACCGCTGAGGAACGCGCGGCGGCCTTCCGGTTGCTTGTCCTCTACTACAGCGTTCTGACAATGGCCGCCGGCATTGTGGTCTGGAAGTGGATACCCGATCCGCTACCGACGGAGGCGAGAGCGGCACGCTACGCCAGATCCAATGTCAAGGCGGTGCTCGGAATGCGCTCGGTCTGGATGCAGGCGACCATCGTGGTCTGTGCCTACTGCGGCTACAAGGCTCTGGACAACTACTCGGTCTATGCCTATGACGTGCTCGGAATGAACGAAATCAGCGCTGCGCGATACACTGCTGTCTTCGGATACATCCGACCCGTGGCCGCGATTGGCGCGGGATTCCTGGGCGACCGTTTCGGGATTGCGAGGGTCATCGCGATCCTGTTCGGATCGATGGCCGCGAGCTGGTCAGTCCTAGCTGTTCTGGACGCAAGTCCGGAACTGCTCCTGGTGGTGCATGCCAACCTGCTCATTTCGATCTTTGGCGTGTACGCCCTTCGCGGCCTGTACTTCGCCTTGCTGGAAGAGGCGCGGGTGCCGGACTCGCTGACCGGAACCGCCGTTGGCCTGATTTCGCTCGTCGGATACACGCCCGACATCTTCCTCTATCCGATCGTGGGCCGTCTTCTGGACGCGACCCCGGGGGTCGGAGGGCACCAGCACGCCTTCCTTCTCCTTTCGGGAATCGCGGTCGCCGGACTGCTGGTCACCATCGGCCTCCATCGCCGCATAGCCCGGCCGTCATCAGCGGACTCCGCAGGAGGCAGGGCGCAAGCCTGACTCGGCACCGACAAAGGATGCGCGCTGACGGATTCCGCAGCCCGTTTGCGGTAGCTTGATGTAAATGGCCATTGACCGTCGCGAATTCCTTGGAATGATGACGCTGCTTGGCGCCGCTGCGCAGGCAGCGGCCCAGGTCGGCGATCCGGAGTCCACGTCCTACGAGGAGGTGCGGAGCAAGATCGAGGGCGCGAAGATTCTTCTCGTCCCGTACAGCCACAACGACTTCTCCTGGTTTGCCTCCGAAGCCTGGCACTGGGAGCGGGCGGCTCTGATCGACGAACGGGCCGTCGAGATCATGCGGACGGACGAGAACTTCAAGTGGTTCATCGACGCCAAGCTGGAGCGGATCGACCGGACTGCCGAGGTCAAGCCCGAGGTGCTGAGAGAACTCAAGGACCTGTCCAGGGACGGGCGGGTCGGCATCTCGGCCGGAACTGTCGCCAACAACGACAATCCGTTCAACGAGCCGGAGGCCGTGATCAGGAACATGACACTGGGTCGAGAGTTCTTCGAGCGTGAATTTCCGGATGCCAGGCTCGACGTGGCCTGCTTCATCGACATCCATCCCGGACACACCCAGATGCCCCAGATCCTGCGCAAGGCCGGCTACAGCTACTACCGGTTCACGCGGCCCATCTGGGCGCTCGACCGCAAGGGCTACAAGCGCGAATTCGTCTGGGAGGGCCTTGACGGCAGCGAGGTGACGCTGACCTATGGTCCGTACGGCTGGCTCGCCGGCGGCTGGGGCATGGGCAAGGGGCCGGGCGGCTATCTGAGTGAGCTGAACGCCTATGAGGAGGACTGGGAAGGGGCGGTGCGTGCTTTGTACGACTCGGCGCTCCGCTTCCTCATGCCGGCAAGCGAGACCAAGGTGATTTGGCTGCCGGTCGGCCTCGACCACACCTTGCCACTCTCGCTGCCCACCTACAACGCCGACCTTGACGGGGAGCCGACGCTCGACCTTCCCGGATTCGTGAAGGCCTGGCAGGAGCGAGAATCGACGCCGCTGCAGTTTGCGACGCCGACCGAGTACTTCGCCGAACTGGAGAAGGCCCGGTCGTCGATCCCGAGATTCAGCGGTCCAGTCGATCCGGTCGGCTGGCCGTTCTGGTACGGACAGTGCGGCAGCAGGGGTCTCGACAACTGGCGGGACCGCGTGAACCACCGGCTCGTGGAGGCCGAGGTCTACAGCTCCCTCGCCGCGTGTGCGGGTTCGAGCTACCCGGAAGCCAGGATCGAGAAGCTCTGGCACGAGGCCTTGACCCTCTATCCGCACGACGGCCTCTACGTCGGCGACGAGGACATGCCCGAGGCCATAGAAATCGGCCGGAACGTGACCCATCATGCGGGCCGGCTGCAGAAGGAAGCCATGCGCCAGCTCGTCCACCGCATCCGGACCGACGGCGAGACACAGACGATCGCGGTGTTCAATCCGCTGGCCTGGAACCGCCGCGAGACGCTCGAGCTCAAGGCCGTCTTCGCCGAACCGAGGTTCACCAAGCTGAAGGTCCTCGATGCGAAGGGCGGGGAACTGAAGCACCAGCTGTTGAGGATTCGGCACTTCAACAATTCCAGCGAGCATCTTCCGCCGGGGGCGAAGAACACCTACAAGGAGGCATGGCTGCTGGCGGACTGCGAGATTCCGGCGCTGGGCTACACAACGCTGCGCATCGTTCGCGCAGACGGGGACGAGGAACCGGCCCATCCCGACGCGCCTGTGAGTGTCCTAGAGAACGATTCCGTCCGAATCGAGCTGGGTTCCGAGGGAATCGGCGTCGTCCGGGACAAGCTCAGGAATGTGACGTACCTGGGCGCCGGGAATCCGGTCTTCTACAGGAACGAGGATCCCTGGCCGTGGCACGGCGGGCCGGTGACCGGCGAGGAGGGCATCGAGGGAGCGAGCTGGCGGCTCGTCGAGGACGGTCCGTTTCGCACTTCGGCGAAGATGCGCGGGCGGATCGCGGACCACAAGGTCGAACTTACGCTCTCGCTGAACCACTCGTCCGGGCGCATCGACTTCCTGTTCGAGGTGGACAGTGCGGGCGGCTCCGGCTACTTCGCGGCGAACGCAGTCTTTGACTTCGATGCGATTCCGACGGCTGGAATACCGTACGGAGCAGAGGCTCGCGACCTGTCGGGCGAGCCTTGGGGGGACGGCACGGACCCTAACGAGGAACTGCTTCGCAGAAACGTGTTCTTTGCCCACCACTGGGTCGACTACAGCGGTGCCGGCAAGGGACTGACGCTCCTCGGAGCCGAAGGCAAGCGGGGCTGGCTGTTCCACCCCGAGCAGCGCTCCCTCGAGCACATCCTGATGATGACGATCGAGCCCCGAGGCGAAATGGAGAACCAGTTCGCGAATCCGTACTTCACCGGCCAGGGCAGACACGGTTTCTCCTACTCCCTGGTTCTGCACGGCGGAGACTGGCGCCAGGCACGGATCCCACAGATCGCGGAGGAGCAGATTCATCCCTGCAGGTCGAGGCACGTCTACGCGCGAGAAGGCGCGACGCTGCCCGCCACGAGGAGCTTCCTGTCCCCCAGCCCCGACAGTGTCGCGGTCTCGAGCTGGCTCTTCAGGAAGGGCGCGTACGAAGTCCGGCTCTTTGACACGGCAGGGAAAGGAGGTCCGGTCACGGTTGACCTCCCGGTACAGGCGCGCTCCTGCCAGGCAGTGGACTTCAATGGACGACCGATGGCAACGCCCGAGGTCAGCCTCAGCGGCAGGACAGCTTCGTTCGACATGGGAGAGTGGGAGATCGTGACGCTGCGCTTTGAGGCAAGTGCGTGATGCGCCGGGTCGTGGTGCGTCCGGCCGCTAGCAGGGCGTTCATGCAAGGGCAGGAGCCCCTTATGCAGAGGAGGATCTTTCGGGATCAGAATCTGCTTCAGTCCAAGTCGTTCACCTCCTCAAGCCGATCCGACTGTCACCGGCTGGAGCGGCAGTTGCCGGGTGGGTTTCGCCCTCACTGAGAAACAGCGCCTCGGCGCCCGAGATATCCGGGCCAGCCCTTTTCGCTCCCGGCCCCGCTGGCGTCCGAGCTGGTGAGGGTCCACCCTCTTGTGGCAAATGCGCATGGAGCAGCGAAAGGATCAGCCGCATGCGGTCAGGGTGTCGCAACGGGAGGCACATTCACGCCGCATCGATTCGAATTTCCGAGAAGGGCGGAATTCGTCGAGCAGCCGCAACGGATGCTAGAGGCTAGTACACTGGCCGCATGCCGTCGTCACTTCTCCTCCGTCGCCAGTTCCTCGCCCTCAACTGTGGTCTTGCCGGCGCGGCAACCCTCGGCTCCCTCGCGTGCAGAAACGGCGCCGAGGGGGAGGCCAAGCGCAGGGACCAGGCCAGCTATGGCCCGCTTCAGCCGGCCAAGGACGAGGCGACCGGCCTCCCGCTACTCCATCTTCCGGCTGGCTTCCGGTATGTGTCATTCGGATGGACGGGGGACCCTCTCCGGGGCGGCGTGCACACCCCGGGAGCACACGACGGGATGGCCGCCTTCGCATCGAGCGGGAGCCGGATCCGGCTGGTCCGCAATCATGAGCTCAAAACGGGCAAGGCGTTCGCGGCTGATCCGGTGTACGACCGCAACGGAGGCGGCGGCACGACAACGATCGAGTTCGACACGGAATCGGGATCGGTCATCGACGCATGGGCGAGCCTCGCCGGAACGGCGGTGAACTGCGCAGGCGGCCCGACTCCGTGGGGCTCGTGGCTGTCATGCGAGGAGACCGTGCTCGGGCCGGGCGGGGAGAACGCGTACGGCATGCCGCACGGATACGTGTTCGAGGTTCCGGCGGATGGCTCCGCAACTGCGGAGCCGTACCGCGCGATGGGCCGGTTCGTGCACGAGGCCGTCTCGGTCGACCCGGAGACGGGCATCGTGTACGAGACAGAGGACCGGGGCCAGGCCGGCTTCTACAGGTTCATTCCTGCCGAACCGGGCCGGCTGGCATCCGGCGGCAACCTCGAGATGCTGGCTTTGGAGCACCGCGCGGGCGCCGACACGAGGAAGGGGCAGACGCCAGGGACGTGGGAGCCCGTGAGGTGGGTTCCGATCAGCGAGCCGGACCCGAATCCCATCGAGGATGACAGCGTGCGTGCGCAGGGCGTGCGGGAAGGCGCGGCGACGTTCGGGCGCCTCGAGGGGACTTGGCACGGTAACGGGCGCATCTACATCGTCTCGACCAACGGAGGCGATGCCGAGTCCGGCCAGATCTGGGAATACGATCCCGCAGGGGAGCGCCTCGCGCTCCTCTACGAGTCGCCCGGCGCCGAGGTGTTGGACATGCCCGACAATATCTGCGTGAGCCCGCGTGGCGGCCTCGTCCTGTGCGAGGACGGCGAAGGCGAGGACCAAGTGAGGGGCCTCACCACGAGCGGCGAGATCTTCCCGTTTGCCAAGAACAACGTGGTCCTTGGCGGGGAGCGGAACGGATTGGAAGGGGATTTCCGCGACAGCGAATTCGCGGGGGCTACCTTTAGCCCGGACGGGCGCTGGCTCTTCTTCAACGTGCAGAGGCCAGGGATCTCGTTCGCCGTGACAGGCCCTTGGGAAGCCGGCTTGATCTAAGGCCTGCCGAATCCGCGGGTTGCTATGCCGGTTCAAGCCTCCCGCAAGGAGGTGGTGCCCTGTGCAAGCTGCACAATGCGGGCGAATCAATCAAGCTGCCGCCAGCATGTTCCAGGGCAGTCGCCGCCCGTTCAGGCTCACCGCCACCCACCTCATCTGCTCCGCCGCGTCTAGGTCCCGCGCGTTGTGACGACCGGTGAACTCGGCCAGGTAGCGCTGCAGATGCTGCACGCTCATGTGATGGCAGGTGCCGTACAAGCTGCGTTTGAACAGAGAGCGGAACGACTCGATGCTGTTGGCATGCAACGTGCTGCGCACGTGTTCGCCAGCCGAGTGCCGCATTGTGCGCGAAGCCCTCCAGCGACGCATACGACGAGGAGGAGTCTGCGCGCACCGCGCCTCCCAGGCTCGCTTGCTCCTTCACAAAGCCCTGCAGCTCGTGCTTGGTCGTCTCGGCCACTGGCCTAGCATCCTATCTCGCTCTTTTCAGTATCCCACCGAAGGCATGCCAGAGATTTGATCGTGTATTTCATGGCCACGAAACTCTAAATGGTCAGTAATTTTCTCTTGCTAAGATAACAAGTCATACAGCTACTATTTTCATCGGTGTGTCGATTCTGTATATTGGTTTCGATCGCTTGGATTCACTGAAGTATTCCGCGTCAATGAGTGGATTGAATCAAATTCATAGCACAGAGTATTCAATCATAAGAGTGTTTTGTCATGCAGAGTATATCGTTATTATACTCGATTATATTTTTTCAATACGCCGGGGAACAGAGCCAATAATTACAGCGACAGTCTGTCAACATTCGCAATCCTTATGAGACACCATACCCATGGATATATCCGATGGATTGTATTCATTCACTTGACTAGGATCGTAGTCTATCATCTCCGAAGAATCTGGGATCACGATCTTTCAACGAAGGACAAGATCGAGGTATTTCGCGAAAGGACGACATCCTATGGGGATCCCGGGTGCCTTTCACGGGATGCGTCTACTATGGATGCGCTTGCAGCTTAACCGGTGTTCGCGCATAGAACCACCGGGTCCGAGGAAAGCGCACTGGATGCCGGTTCCTTTCGAAGTGGAGATTGCCAAGGTTCTGTAGCAGGACAAAGCGAGTTCACCAATATGCACCGTCGACGCGAGGAGAGCCGTGTCGACCGGCCCGAACGGCGGTGACGAGGCACTCGGGCCGCGCCCGGCACACCAGTGGTCAACGTAACAATCCTGCCACCCCTCCGGCGGCACGAATCCCCCGACACGCCGGCCTGCAGGGGCGCGCCTCCGAGCCATGGCCGGCGTTCCTCGCAATCCGGGCGGCGTCGTGCTCCTCTCCCAAATGCTTCGCCCCCCCTCACACCCGCGACAGCATTTGCAACTCATCCCCCGCGAACCGACGACCGACGGCAACCGGGGAATCAAGGGAGTAGCCGACCGCCGGCGGCTTATGCTGAGGGTATGGCTGGCATGAGGGAGGATCCGGCCCGGGCGGTTGACCGGCCCTCGCCGCGAATGCAGGAGCCGTTGCCACTCGAACCCTACTGGAGTGTCGCCCAGTATGCGGACACGATCGAGAACGCCTGGAGCGATGACGAGCGCTACCGAATGCTGATTTCCGACTTGCCGCGGCGCTTTCACCAATCGAGTCGCGACAGGCAGGAGTATGCCTTGAAGGAGCCGCCCCGGCTGACAGGAACCAATTGGGACAGCCTGCTGGCGGCGACGGCAGAGCACATAGCGATCACCCATGACCATTCCGTGCCGGACTGGTGCGACGATCCGGAGCGGTCGCTGAAGTTCTATTGGATGCCGCTGCCTGCGTTCGGAAAGGGCTTTCCGGGCATGGTCTACCGGGACACCCCCGGAGCCTTCCTGCGCCATGGCGTCATGGTGGGCGAGTACGAGTTGGGGGAGCGAGAGGGACACCGGGACTATGGAGCCCTTCTCGGCGGATAGCCTCGAGGACGCTTTTGGCGAGTTGTCCCGGGAGTTGCAGCGGCGGAATGTCCGCGCCCACATCTACGTCATCGGCGGGGCGGCAATGGCCTTGGGTTTCGACGACCGCAGACAGACGATGGACGTCGATGCCCTGATCAAGAAGGGACACGGTCCCGTCGTGGAGGCGGTGCGTCGGATCGGGCGCCGCCGGGGCTGGCCGGATACGTGGCTGAACGAGCATGCGGTGTCGGCGATTCCTCGCGGCAAGGATCGCAGGGCACGTACGGCGTACGGGGACCGCAACCTGGTTGTGACCGCGGCCTCGGCCGAACACTTGCTGGCGATGAAGGTGCGTGCGGCGCGGGCCAAAGATCGCGAAGACATTGCCTTCCTGGCCGAGCGTCTGGGGCTCTCCTCGGGCCGGGAGGTACTGGACCTGCATGACGAAGCTTTTCCGCGCGATCCTCCAAAGAGGCGGAATCTGGAAAGGGCTCGAAGGATTTTGAGCGATCTTTGGCCGCAGGACAGATCCCTGGATCGCGACGACCGCTATGGTTACGGTCTTGAGCACGGAAGGCACAGCAATGACCGATCGCGATAGTGTCGGCCTTTCTTCACCAAGATGGCTCGGAGAGAGGCCTCTCGTTCGTGCCTGCACCAGCCAGCGTGCGCCTAGGGCAGCGGTGCCACGGTCGTTTGCAGCTATCCTGCACTGGTCGGCTCACGACGGCTGACAAGGCGCCCGTTCCCACAGGATCGGCTGGGAACCGCGAATCCGACATTCCAAGGAGGCTCAGTTGTACGGAAGCGACATCATCGGCTCGTTCGATCTCGCCGTGTTTGCCAGCTATTTCGTGGTCGCCCTGGCGATCGGCTTCTGGGCCGGACGCCGGAAGAAGGAGTCTTCCCGCGACTTCTTCCTGACGACCGGCACCCTGTCGTGGGTGGTCATCGGCTTCTCCACGATCGGGGCCTCCCTGAGCACCGAGCAGCTCGTCGGGGTGGTGGGCTACGCCTACACGCACGGCATGGCGGTCGCCAACTGGGAGTGGCTCAACTTCGTCGGGTACAGCCTCCTGATCGGTGTCTTCCTGCCGGTCTACCTGCGCAATCGCATCGTGACGATGCCGGAGTTTCTCGAGCTTCGGTACAGCGTCACCGTCAGACGGATGTACGCCGTCGTCAGCGTGATCAGCTACGTTTTCATCAACCTCGCGGGAGTCATCTTCTCCGGAGCCTTCCTGCTGGACCAGATGCTGGGCATCCCGCTCCAGGCGGGCATCTGGGGCCTCGCGATCCTGTCAGGCGCGCTGACGGTCTACGGGGGCATGAGTTCCGTGGCCTGGACGCAGGTCTTCCAGTCCGCGCTCCTCATCGGCGGCGGTCTGCTCGTCTTCTTTCTGGGACTGGGCGAAGTCCCCGGCGGATGGCAGGCGATCATCGGCACCGGAGAGCGTGCGCATCTCGTCCTTCCCGCCTCCGACCCTGAGCTGCCCTGGACGGCGATGGTCGTGCTTGCCCTGTCCACCGGCCCGTGGTACTTCTGCACCAACCAGTACATCAACCAGAACTCACTGGGGGCGAAGGATGAGTGGCACGCCCGCATGGGCATCGTCCTCGCCTGCTTCCTTGGGGTCTTCACTGCGCTGGCCTACATCTTCCCCGGCATGGTGGCCTACGCGATCCGCCCGGACCTGGCGGCCGGTGACGAGGCGCTTCCGTTCCTGGTCAAGACGATCGTGCCGGTCGGCCTGCGCGGCCTGATCCTCGCCGGCCTCTGTGGCGCGATCATGTCGACGATCCAGGCGCTGATCAACTCCAGCGCCACGATTCTGACCATCGATCTCTACAAGGGCATGTTCAGGCGCAAGGCGTCCGAGCGGGAACTCATCCGGTTCGGCCGGCGCAGCGGCGTCGCGATCCTGATCGTCGGCGCGCTCTGGGCGCCGGTCGTGATGAGCTTCGGGAACATCTTCTCCTACTTTCAGGAGTGCTGGTTTCTGATCGCGGCGCCGATCATGGCGATCTTTCTGCTTGCGGTGTTCTGGCGGCGGGCGACCGCCTCGGCGGCTGCGTGGACGCTCGGGCTCTGCTTTCCGATGTTCGTGCTGCCGTACTGGCTTCGCCTTTCCGGCGTCGAGGCGAACGCCTTCAACATCGCCGGCATCGTCTATTTGGCGTCCTTGGCGTGCATGGCGGTCCTGAGTCTCCTCACGGCGCCGCCCGATGCGGAGGCCGTCGATCGGGTGATCTGGACGCGATCCGTCCTCCGGCTCCCTAGGGCGATCATTGCGGCGGGCTACCCGGTCCATCGCCGCGTCAGCCTGTGGTGGGCGATCACGGTCGGCGTGTTCGTGGTTCTCTACATCACGTACTGGTAGCGGACGGCGGCGGCGTCCTGCGCGACACTGATGCACACGGAGTACGCGGAATGAGCAGACACTTTCCTTCCTTGAAGCCGCGCCACCTCGTCCCGCTGCTCGTGGCGGTCGTCTGGGTCGCGCCCCCGCTTGGCGCACAGGCGGAAGACATCGAAGTCTTCGCACCCTATCCCGAGGCCCGCACGGGTGGCAACTACATGCACAACTACTACCTGCCGCCCTTGGCCACCACGCCCTGGCGCCCGTGCTTTTCGCCGGACGGCGAATGGATCGCATTCAGCATGGCCGGGTCGATCTGGAAGATCCGGGTCGGGGATGACGTTGCCCACGAACTGACATCGAATCCCACGTACGATTCGTCACCGGTTTGGTCCCCTGACGGCCGCTGGATCGCCTACACCGCGGACGAGGGCTACCGCAGCATCGACCTGATGCTGCTCGACACCCTCACCGGCGAGAGCACCGCGCTCACGCGCGGGCCTCACCTGAATCTGGATCCCGCATGGTCCCCCGATGGCTCTCGCCTCGTCTACGTCTCAACGGCCCCGGACGGCTGGTTCGGCATTCATGCGCTTCCGCTGGAGAACGGAGTCCCGGGTGATCCAGTCCGCCTGACCGAGGACAACGCCTATCCGAACTCGCGGCTCTACTTCGGAATCCAGGACGTCCATGTGCAGCCGACGCTGTCTCCCGACGCGTCCGAGATGATCCTGCTCTCGAATCGCGGGATTCCGCTCGGCTCCGGGGCTCTCTGGCGGGCGCCGGTCGGCCCGGGCGCGATGTCTCGGGCGACCCGGATCCTTCGCGAGGAGACGCTGTACCGCACCCGTCCGCAGTGGTCGCCGGACGGTACGCGGATCGTGTACAGCTCGCATCGGGGGAGCCAGTTCAACAACCTGTATGTGCTCCCGGTCAACGGCGGCGAGCCCTACCAGCTCACGTTTGGAGACTGGGACCACTTCGAGCCCCGCTGGTCTCCCGACGGCTCGTGGATCGTGTATGTCTCGAACCGGCACGGAGGGTCCGAGCTCCGGCTGCTGAAGAGCTTCGGCGGCGAGGACAGGGCGGTCACGATTCGCCGACGCGTGCATCTCCTCCCCCGAGGGACGCTTCAGGTGACGGTGGCGGACTCGGAGAGCGGTCTGCCCACACCGGCCCGGATCATGCTGCGCGCCTCCGACGGCAAGGCCTACGCGCCAGACGGCGCGTATCAGCGGGTGGCGGCCCGCGCCCTGCATCTGGACTTCTTTCACACCGGCGGTGAGTTCGCGGTCAACGTGCCGGCCGGCGAAGTGTCCGTCGTGGCCATGAAGGGGCTGGAGAGGGAGCCGGTCCGATCAACGGTGCTGGTCGAAGCCGGGAAGGTCGCGTCCGTCCGCCTCGTCCTGCGGCAGTTCACCGACTACGGAGCGCAAGGCTGGTTCAGCGGCAGCGACCACGTGCATATGAACTACGGCGGCAATCTGCGCAATACGCCGGAGAACCTGCTCTTCATGGCTGCCGCCGAGGACCTCGATCTGGTCGGAGAGAAGATCGCCAACAAGGACAACAGGATCTTCGACCACCAGCACTATCGGGGGCCCGTGGACGAGGGGCGCTCGAGTCCCGAGCGCATGCTGTCCTGGGGCCAGGAGTACCGTCCGCCGTTCTACGGCCACATCAACCTCATCAATCTCACTCGGCACCTGCTTTCTCCCTACACCACGGGCTATGAGGGGACTGCGATCGAAAGCCTCTACCCGAGCAACACTGACATCTTCCGCATGGCTCGCGAGCAGGGGGCAGTGGGAGGCTACGTCCATCCGTACTCGAGCGAGCCTTCCGAGGTCGGATACGGAGGCGCGCGAGGGTTTCCGGTCGATGTCGCCCTCGGGACCGTGACCTACCTGGAGGTCATGACCAGCGCACGTCAGGCCCGCAACACCGCAAGGGTATGGCACCGTGCCCTCAACTGCGGATTCCGTGTGACCGCGACGGGCGGGGAGGACTCGATCACCGACCTGCATCGGACGCCCGCAATCGGGGCCGCCCGCATGTATGCCCACGTTGGGCCGAACCTCAACTGGCCGGGCTGGGTCGACGCGATCCGGAATGGGCGGACGTTCTTCACGAACGGCCCACTGGTCCGGCTGAGCGTCGGCGGCGAGATCGCCGGCGGCGAGGTGCGGCTGCCGCAGGAAGGCGGCACCGTCGAGGTGAACGCGGTCATGGAGTCGGCATTTCCGGTCGAGCGGCTCGAGCTGGTCCGGAACGGCCGCGTCGTCGAGCGCATTCCGCTTCAGGAGGGGGGCCGGTCAGGCTCGCTGCGCAAGCGGATCGAGGTGGAAGGCAGCGGCTGGTACACGCTGCGGGCCCTGACCCGAGGGCCGGTCAGGCCGATCGACGACACCCATCTGCACGGCGAGACCGGCCCGGTCTTCGTCTATTGCGGCGACCAGCCGATTCGATCGCGGGAGGACGCGGAATACTTCATCCGCTGGATCGACGACATCTCGCGGCAGGCGCTGGACCACCCCGGGTGGCGGTCCGACCAGGAGCGCGAGCATGTTCTGGACCAGTTCCGCGAGGCGCGCGAGGTGTTCGAGGTGCGTGCCCGCGAAGCCGCGAACTAGGTCCCTGGGCCGTGTCCGGTCTTCGCCCCTGTTCGCCTGCCTCGCGGCCCGGGTGCAGCCTGTGCCATGCTTGAGGCGCCATGGGACGCGTCCTGTCAGCGATCGTGCGCTGGAATGCCCTCCCGGGTTTGCCGCGCGGCTGGAAGTACACGCCGGAGGTGGTGGCGGCCACTATCGCCGTTGCCGCACTGCCCATGGTCGCGGCTTGGGTTCCGCCCAATCCGTACTACGGCTTCCGCACTCCCGCCACGATGGCAACGCCCGAGGAGTGGTACTTCGCCAACCGCCTACTGGGGTGGTACATGATCTTTTCGCAGACCGCGGCGTTGGTCACCATCAACTCCGTCGCTGCCGCGATGACGTCGCGCTTCGGCAGCGACCGCGTGACTTGGGGAACGCTTTGGTCGTGCGCAGCCGCGCTGCTTGGCATCGCCGCCGGGGTGGCGCACTACTACAGCCGGGGTTGATGCGCCTGCTCAGCGGCTGGTTCCGCTGCCCGTTGCGAAGGCGAGCCGGGCAGAGGCGATCTCATAGTCGTACCGTGCCCGGTTGCGCTCGCTCGCAGCCGCGGCAAGTGCCGTTCGCGCGGCTTCCACCTCGAGAGCATCGGCGAGCAGGTTCCTGTGCCGGGCGTCGGCAAGCCTCTCCGCCGAGCGGGCTTGCTCGACGCCCGTCCGGGCTGCGCGGACCGCCTCAAGGGCGGTGACGGCATCGCTGCGCGCTTCGATGACCTGCAGCTGAACGGCGCGCCCCAGCTCCTCGCGCACGGCCCTCGTTTTCTCCAAGGCCAGCCGGGCCTGCTGGATTCCTGCCTCGATGCGGCCGCCGGTGAAGATCGGCAGCTGGATTCCGAATCCTCCGAACAGAAGCTGGCTCAGCGTCCGCTCGGCAAACCGTGTCCACCCCCCGCTGAACATTGCCATGATGCGCGGGTACCTCTCGCGCTCGGCGCGCCGGACCCACGCCTCGGCGGCTCGAATTCGCGCGTCGACAGCTGCGAGTTCAGGCCGCGATTCCAGAGCATCTGCCACCAGCGGCTCCGGCGGGCCGGGCTGGACGGGCGAACGCTCCGGCTCTGCCAGCGAGAACTGCCGGCCGGCCTCCGTTCCCATGGCCTCTGCCAGGCGCGCGTGGGCCTGCTCCAGGGCTTCGCCCGCCTTCGCCCGGTTCAGTGCTGCGCGGGCGGCCCGGTGCTCCGCCCGCTGCACGTCCAGTCCGGATCCGAGCTGGGCACGGAGAAGCGACGCCGCCCGCCGCACGGAGAGTTCCGACTCGGCGACGGCCCTCTCGGCGAGTCGGGCCTGCTGCAGGGCCTTGAGGATGGAGTAGTACGCCTCCGTGACCATGAGGACCAGCGCTGCCTCTTCGGCTCGCAGCGTCTCTTCGAAGTACTCCACCTCCGCACGACGCGCCTCGGTCTCAAACCTGCTCCGCTTGAAGTCCAGCAGATCCTGGAGAACGTTGCCCGAAAAGGCCATGTCCTCGGGATCGGGAGAGGCTGCCAGCCCGTTGAGACCGAACATGTTGGCCGATCCCGATAGACCCCGCTTGGCCAGCCCGCCAGCGTCGATCTGCGGGGAGCGGACAGACCTCGCCTGCCGGACTCGGACCACCGCAGACTCCACATCCAGCTCGGCCATGACCAGGATCGGGTGGTTCGACAGCGCCGCCTGCAACGCCCCTTCGAGACTCAGGGACCGCGGTTCGGCGGCTAAGCCGGCGTGCTGTGCGCACGATCCCAGACACAGCAGCGGCCAGACCAGTCTTGACGGACTCACTGGGTCTGCTCCGATCCGCTCGCCGACGTGTTGACGGCAGCCCCGTCGGAGATGGGTCCGCGGGCCGACACTACCACCAGCTCGTCACCCTTCAGGCCGTGGGTCACCTCCACGGTGGCGCCGTCGCCGACCGTCGCCTCGACGTCCACCCGGCGCGCGGTCCCGTCGACGACGCAAAACACGAACGGGGAATCCCCTTCCACTCGGATGGCAAGGGCGGGCACGGTGATCGCGTCTGTTCGCGTATCGAGGGAAACCGTGACCCTGCCGAACATCCCGGGGCGGAGAGCCCGGTCCCTGTTGGCCATCTCGATCTCCGTTCGCATCGTCCGCGTGGTCGGTTCAAGGGCCGCAGCGGAGCGCGTCACTGCTCCCTCGAACCTCCGTTCGGGGAGCGCATCGACAGTCACGACGGCGGGGTCGCCGATGTCTAGGAAGGGCACTTCCGATTCGGGCACGTCAAAGCGGATCCGGACGCGGTCCATGCTCGCGACGGTGATGATTCGCTGCACGGCCTGTGAGGATGTCGCTGCCTGCAGCAGCGTCCCGGGGTCCACGTGCCGCTGTGTCACGGTGCCGTTGAAAGGCGCTCGGATCTCCGAGTACCCGATCAGTGTCTCGAGCCGCTTGATCGCTGCCCGGACCTGCCTCTGCTGGCTCTCAATCTGCTGCAGCCTGCTCTCGCCCGCCTTCACGGCTGCCCGTGCGAGCTCGAATTGGGCCCTGGCGTCGTCAAGCGTCTGCTGTGGCATCGTGTCCGGCTCGTCCTCGCGCACGGCCCGGATCCGCTGGAAGGTGATCTCGCGAAACCCAAAATCGGCCTCTGCCCTTTCGAGCTCCGCCTGGGCGGCGGCATGGTCGGCGCGCTTGGCGTCCAGCTCGGCCTCTGCCTCGACGAGTTCGTCGGCGATCTCCGGCACCTCGATGCTGGCGATCACCTGGCCTTCGCGCACGCTGTCTCCGATGTCCACCTCTATCCGGGACAGGTAGCCGCTGACCTTGCTCAGCAGGGTCGTGGTCTCGAACGCCTCGACGCTGACCGGCAGCTCGATCTGCCGCCGGACGTCCCTGCGCACAGGCGAGACAACCTGCACATCCACCTGGGCGCCTCCGGCGGACTCCCCGCCTCCGGCACTGTCACCCGTGGGAGCTCCGCAGCCGAGCCAGCTCGATCCCAGGGCAAGCACGAGCGCCAACAGGTCAGTCCGATCAGGCGATTGCCGCATCCCGCTCCCCGATCGGCCGCTTGAGGACCGTGTACAGGCATGGAACCACCACAAGCGTCAGCGCGGCAGCGCTGACGACTCCGCCGATGATCGCGCGCGCCAGCGGCACGTTGGCCTCGGCCCCGGGTCCGCCGAGCGCCATCGGCGCCAGAGCGAGCACGGTCGTGAGGGAGGTCATCAGGATGGGACGGGTCCGCACCCCGGCGGCTTCGCTGATCGCCTCCTCGACGGTCGCGCCGGCGGACAGGCGCCGGTCCGCGTAGTCGACGAGCAGCGTGCTGTACGCGACCACCAGTCCGACCATCATGACGATACCCATCGCCGACATCATGCTCAGGGGAGTTCCTCCGACGAACATCAGGCCTCCAACGCCAATGAGGCCGAGCGGTACGGCCAGCATCACGATCAGGGGGTCCCGGAACGACCGGAACTGCAGGACCAGCACGAGGTACACCAGCACGACCGCCAGCACGAAGCCCTGCATGAACTGGTCGAGCGCCTCACGCATCGTGGCGACCTCCCCGGTGAGGTTGTAGCTGTAGCCCAGGTCGGCGAACTCGGGACCGGTCACCTCGAAGTACGGCCCGCGGTCGGATTCCCGGGGAACAGGCCCGAGCGCCGCCGACGCTCCAAGCGACTCCTCGACCTGTGCAACGACCGTGCCGATGTCGTGGCCCGGACGCACCGCGGCGTAGACGTCGATCACTCTTGTGATGTTCCGGTGACTGATCGTCGCCGGGCCGGTCTTTCTGCGCATGTCGACGAGCGAGCGCAGAGCCACCGGAGGCTTGCCGGACGTTCCGCTCACCGGGATGTTCCGCAGCGTCTCGATCGATTCCAGGTCCTGCTCGGAATACTGAGCTCCGATGAAGTAGTGATTCCCGTTCCTCTCGTCGATCCAGAACGCCGGATCGAAGCCGATGCTGGAGTTGGTGGCCGTGACGAGGTTCTTCATCACGTCGTCAGTTTCCACGCCGGCCAGGGCGGCCTTGACCCTGTCGATCTCGATGTCAAGGATCGGATAGTCCATGCGCTGAGAGATGCGCGTGTCGACGACCCCCGGGACGCTCGAGATCCTCCCGGCGGCAATCTCGGCGATGCGGTGGGACGTTTCCAGATTGCTGCCCGACACCTGGACGTGAATCGGCGCGGGCTCCCCCTGGTTGAGCGCCGCGGTCAGCATGCCTCCCGTGTCGAACGAGAACTCGACATCCCGGAACCGTCCGTTGAGCCTTGTGCGGAGCCGTTCCACGTACTCGAATGTTCCGGGCCGGTCCGGCTTGCCCTTCAGCTGAACCAGCACGAACGCGTCCATCGGACCGCTGTTGGGGGTATAGGCCGCCGGCCAGTCCATGAGCACGCCGATGTTCGAAATCAGCATCTTCAGGTTCGACTCGGGATGCCGTTCCGGGTCCCACGGGTCGGCCTCGCCGATCTCCTCAGTGAGAACCGACTCGATCTCCGCAAGCCTCGCTTCCGTGGTCTCGATGCGGGTTCCCGACGGCAGCCTGACCCCGATCTGGAACTGCCCGGCGTCGACGGGCGGAAAGAGTTCCGTGCCCGTCGACCGCAGCAGGGCCAGCGAGCCGCCGAGCAGCAGCACGGCCATGGCGATGACTGAGCCCCGGTACCGCAGGAGACTGCGGACGAGACCCTCCCAACGTGTGGCGAGCCCTGCACGCCGCGAGGCGGAGCCGGTGCCGGGCGCCCCCTTCAGGATCCGGGCGCAGAAGGCCGGCACCAGTGTGAGAGAGAAGAGGAGCGAGGCCACCATGCCCAGGGTCGCCGCCAGCGCCACCGGGCTGAACAGGTAGCTGGCCATGCCGGACAGGAACATCACCGGGAAGAAAACGATGCAGAAGGTCGCGGTCGCCGAGACCACCGGGGCGGCCACCTCGGAGGCGCCCAGCCGCGCCGCCTCAAACGGGTCGCTTCCCCCCTCCACGTGGCGCACGACGGACTCGACGACCACGATGGACTGGTCGATCAGGATTCCCACCACCAGCGCCAGGCCGCCGATGGTCATGGCATTGAGGGTTGCGCCGGCGAAATAGAGTCCGGCGAAGGCGGCAAGGGCCGCCAGGGGCAGGCTTGTGAGAATCAGGATCGTGGGACGCAGCCTGCGCAGGAACAGCGCGACCACCACGGCCGCGAAGCCCGCTCCCAGAATGCCTTCCAGCTGCAGCGCCCGCAGCGAGTTGCGGACGTACACCGACTGGTCGAGGACCACCTCGATGGACAGGTCCCTCGCGGTGGGGTTCATCTCCCTGAGCCGTTGCTGGATCCGTTCGAGGTTCTGCCGGATCGACTGCACGATGCTGATCGTGTTGGCGCCGGGCTGCCGGTAGATGGGAATGTAGACTTGGCGCCGGCCGTTGATGCGAACCACATTGGTCTGGATCTGGCTCGAGTCCCGCACCTCCGCGACATCGCCCACCAGCACCGGCACGCCTTTCCGGACTGCCAGCGGCATGTCGTTGAGGTCCTCGACCCGCGAGGGCATGGAGTTGGCGAAGATCTGATAGTCAAGGTCGCCGGCCTTCAGATTGCCGGCAGGGATGAACACGCTCTGGCGCTTGAGAGCCCGGACCACATCCATCGGCCCCAGACCGCGCGCCTCCAGGCGCTCCCGGTCCACGTAGGCGAGAATCCGCCTCAGCTTTCCCCCATAGACGGCGGGTGCGATCACCCCCTGGATCGACTGCAGGCGGTTGCGGAGTTCGAAGTAGGCAATGTCGTAGAGCTCCTTCTCGTTCATCACCGGGCTAGAGACGCTCACCAGGCACAGGGGGACGGACGCCGTCGGGTCGAAGGGCATGACCATGGGCGGAATCGTCCCGGGCGGAAGATAGAACATGTCGCTGACGGCGTAGGAGGTCACCTGGCTCATCGCCGTCTCTAGGCTGATCCCCTCGCGGAAGAAGTCCTTGACCACGCAGACGCCCAGCATGGCCTTGGCCTCCTGGTGCTCGATGCCGACCGACTGCCCGGTCCATCGCTCGAGGCGGCTCATGATGTCACGCTCCATCACTTCCGGCGGCATGCCCGGATAGAACGTGACAATCTGGACGGCGGGCGTCTTGAAGATCGGCAGCAGATCGGCAGGCAGTCTCTGAAAGGAGGCGATGCCGAGAACGACCGTGGCCAGGGCCGCGACGCCGACCGCATGCGGGTTCCTCAGCGCGAATCGGATCATGGGCGACTGCTGCGAGCGCAGGCAAGGGGGCCGGCAGGCCTCGGGACCGCTCGCATCTTGTCAGCTCCGGGCATCACGGGCATTCAGCATACCGGTCTCGAAAGCAGGCCGATAACATCATGTCACGCTAGGCCCCGACATGCCGCTGGCCCGAAGCGCCCGGCAGAGCGAAGTTGCATGCGGACCCTCGCGGATCCAGTGTCGGCGGGAGGCGGCTGCCGGGCATCCCGCCTTGAGCATTCGGTTCCGGGACTTGCTAGACTGATTCCCACTCGACAATCCGGGCAATCGCCTTCAAACTAGAATCATGGCAAGCAAGTCGCAGGGCAAGGGATACCGCAAGGGCATCCCGCTTGTCGGATTCATGCGGCTGTTTTACGACGCTGCGACCGCCGAGGCACAGTTTATCGAACCGCGCTCGCCGGAGGGAATCAACGACACCTTGCAGGGATTCGTGAAAGATCACGCAGCCAAGGGCGCCAAAGCCTACAATGAAACCGACCAGCTAGTGGGAGCCTGAAGCGATGGACGATGGAAGATTCGTATTGGCCGCCATGTCGCCAGCAGGAGGTGGCAGCTACTCTCCTGCCCAGATCCAGAAGCTGTTGTTTCTGATCGATCGTGAGATCTCCGATCTCGTTGGAGGTTCGCGGTTCCTGTTCCAGCCCTATCACTACGGGCCGTTTGACAAGCGCGTGTATGCCGTTCTTGAGACGCTTGAAGACGACGGTTTGGTACATATCGGAGACTCTTGGACCAATTATCGCACCTACACGCTGACACCGGACGGACTGGAGTCGGGAAGAAGAGCTATCGAAGAGTTTGATACTAGAGCCAGAGACTATATGGTGAGGGCTTCAAATTTCGTCCGTGAGCAAACATTTGACAAGCTGGTTGCAGCGATCTACAAGGCGTATCCAGAAATGCGGGTAAACAGCGTCTTTCAGGATCGATGACCGCAGTCGTAGGCGTCTTGTGTTGCGATGGCGTTGTCATCGGCACAGACAGTTCCGCCACTTTCACACAAGGCTCACAGCGTACAATCGAACAGCCGACAGAGAAGCTGAGAATCGTTGGCGACAGCATGATTGTTGCTGGTGCCGGGCAAGTAGGACTTGGTCAGCGATTCAATAGAATTGCCAACAACGCCTACAACAGCAGCCTGCTCTCGGGCTCTGACCATATTGAATTTGCCAAGGCCTTATCACGAATGGCGATTGAGGATTTCTCACATACGTATTTAAAGCCGGGTCTGTACGGATCTCTGATCGGATTCCACATGGGAGGGCGACCGCGATTGTGCGAGTTCGCCGTATCAGATTTTCAGCCGGAGTTCAAGGATGAAGGGATATGGTACGTCTCCATGGGCAGTGGACAGCCCATCACAGACCCGTTTCTAGCTTTGATGCGAAACATCTTCTGGAGCGATGGATTACCGACAATCCAAGACGCGACGTTTGCAGTGACATGGGCGCTTGAGCATGCGATTGAGGTCAATCCCGGAGGCATCAACGGCCCTATACGGGTAGCGGTCTTGGAGCGAAGGAAAGAAGTGGGACACAGCTACGTTGCCCGCATCCTCGAGAACAGCGAATTGCAAGAACACAAGGAGCAAATCAGAACCATGGAGGCCTTGCTAAGGAGATATGCTGCCAGCCAAAAATCAAGCGATGATGCGCCGAATATTCCTAGACTTCAGACGGACCAGCCACAATCTTAGGATAGTCCAAGACATCATATCGGAGAGAGGTGACGGCCAATTGATCGAGATCGCAGAAACCCAAGTCTTCCACTGCGCCTGAACTCGAGATCATAGATCCGTCCCATCAGGCGTGTCGTGCAGAACTACGCAAGGCTCTGCGGACGGGCTCGTCCTTGGCAGACATTGGGAAGGCGGTGAAGGCGGATACAGCTGTGCTTTCGTGCAAACCAACCGATTCCTTGGTCCGTCAGAATCCTCGCAAGACTCTCATAGGCCGCGGGCGGACCGCAACGACGTCACTCGTCGCGACGTCCACCTGCCTTGCCTCCCGGAACAACGCGCCACCGCCGGAGTCCTCTCCGAAATGGATGCCGGGGTCGCCACACTGGAGGGACGGCTTGACGGTACCCGCGTAGTCGGCAGGGCATGATAGAGCTGCCCATCACCCATGCCATTCGGCTAATTGACCCGGATTTCCCTGCCGAAGAGGGGCCGATCCGCATCTTCATCAGCAGCGTCCGGCGCGAGTTCGCACGTGAGCGGGAACACCTGCGCGACAACCTGCGCGGAATTCCGCTCATGCGGCGATTCTTCGAGGTCTTTCCCTTCGAGGACATGCCTGCTTCCGACCGGCGGCCCGACAAAGTCTACCTGAACGAAGTGGAACGGTGCGACACCAAAGTGGGCCTGTTCGGGCAGGACTACGGGCCCGCGGACGCGGCGGGCGTTTCGCCCACCGAACGAGACTTCGACCGTGCCGCCCGGCAGGACAAGCACCAGCTCATCTTCGTCAGCGGTGCGGACGCGAGCCGACACCCGAGGATGCGCACACTCCTCCGAAGGGCACAGCGCGGTCTGGCAAGGAGGCGGTTCGCGACGTCGGCTGAGTTGGTGGCGGGCCTCTAAGCCCTCCTACACTATCTCGAGGCGAAGGAGCTGCTGTGCTCAGTGCCGTTCGACGCGGCGCAGTGCTCCGGGGCCACGCTGGACGAACTGGATGTCGAAGGCATGTACCGCTTCATCCGCACGGCGCGCAGGGCAAACTCCCACGGCACGGAGATCGCAAAGCCGATTCCCTCCTACCGGACCTACAAGGGTACGGTCTTCGAGTTGGCGGACCAAGCCGTGGACTTCGTCCTGAGCAAGATCGTGCGGTCCGTGGGCACGAGGGCCAACAGCGAGCAGGCACCCGTGGCGTACGAGATGCCAAAGGAGGGAGCCAAGGAGGCCATGGTCAACGCGGTGGCGCACCGGGTCTACACCGACAACAGCAGCGTTCAGGTCATGCGCTGCGCCCACCGGCGGGAAGGCATATAGATTGGAACGCCACGACGGCCGCGCAGCCGTCGAAGAAAACGTTGGGAATCCCGCCACCGAAGTAGCGGACGTTGCGTCGCCCGAAGAGTTCGCGGTCAGTAATGGCGACCTTGGGCAGATCCCTCTGGCGTTTGAGATCGTCTGGATATAGCCATCGGCTCTCGCGACCATCGTGCTTGGACGCCACGCTGCATCGGACCTGGTCCTTACGATTCTTGCGGATTCGTGCTGCGAGAAATGCCCGGTAGGTGACGTCTCGGGGACCGGGAGTAGCCCATGAGGACAATGTGATCCGCCTCCTGAAGCACAATACGCATCTCGCGCTGGAGTTCCTCTAGAATGGGTGGCGGCGGGGTCTTCAAGCTCGCCTGCATGACCAGTTGCGAGTCCACCGAAGCCAACAAGTGCCGAACGACGCTATTCGAGTCCAGTGACGCGGACAGCATCAGGGGATAGATGACGACAACCGAGCAGCGTGGTAAGACGCGTGCCTTGCGAGCGCTCCATTCGGACCAAGAAGTTCTTGTGCTGCCGAACGTCTGGGATCCGATTGGGGCGCGCGTTCTGGCCTCTAAGGGTTATCCGGCTGTCGCGACCGCTAGCGCGGCGGTTTCCTCCGCGCTCGGATTCGAAGACGGCGAGAAGATCAGGCGGCAGACGATGCTGGAGATCGTCGCCCGGATCAGCCGCTCCGTAGCCGTTCCGGTGACGGCCGACATGGAAACTGGGTACGGGACTTCCCTCGCTGAGTTGGAGGACACCATACGGTGCCTGCTCGACACGGGGGCCGTTGGGCTCAACATCGAGGACAGCCTCGAAGAGGGCGGGTCCCTCCGACCCGTGGATGAACAGGCCGAAAGGATTGCGACGGTACGGGAGACCGCAGCCGCGCAGGGGCTCGACCTCTTGATCAATGCTCGAGTGGACGCCTTTTTGTCAGACGAATTCGGCCGAGCAGAGGAGCGAATCGAAGAGACCGTGACGCGCGCCGAGGTCTATGCCAAGGCCGGCGCGGACTGCATTTACCCGATCGGTCCTGGTGATGCCGAGACACTCACCGTGCTGCGGTCACGGATCACCCTGCCGTTGAACGCCCTCGCGACCCCGGATGCGGTTCCGTTGGAAAGGATGGCGGAGATCGGGATTAACCGCGTCAGTTTTGGACCGTTTATCTTCCGGTCGTGCCTTCGAAAGTTCGCAGACATAGCCGAAGCGCTTTCACGGTCCGCCGGCTACGAGTGTTTCGGTCGCGAGCTAATGACGGGTTCTGAAGCCTCGTTGTACCTAACGTCGGAGAGCGAGCAAGAGCCTCGCTAGCATATCAATACGGCGCGGACGCGATCCTCACCTAGATCGGTTTGCACGAGTCGGCCTTCCCCAGCGAGCGCCATTTCGTGAGTTGGCTGTGACTGGCACTGTGGAGCGGCGTTTCGCATGCAAGTCGCTGCCCCGCACGAAGAGCGGCGGGTTGGGCTCGCCGGAATTTCGGGGGCCGACTGGCCAGTTGCTTTCCGCCTACCCGAGAGCCGCGCACGTCTGGCGATTCGACTCGACAGTGTGCGGTGTGTTGGTGAACATGTAAGAATGCAGGGAAGTCGTCGTCGAAAATGTCAGACTTCGGGGGCGTAGGCGCGTGGGGATCCGGGGCGGACGTGTCCATTCACGGCCACGAAAGGCCAAGGGAATCCGTTTCGTTGAGGTGGAAAGGATGGAGGGACGAGCGTCGTAGTAGAATACGTAACTCCCTTATAGTAAATGAGTTTCAGAGATTTTGAAATCAGTCCGGTGGGAAGTGTTGAATTCGGGTCGGCTTTCGCCGCCTCTCACCATGGAGAAACTGCGCGTGGCACACCAGTCGTTGCCTGGCGATCCCCTGCTTGCCGAGTCCGTGTGCCTGCTGCGCTACATCGAGAAGACGGGAACCGGAACCGGGGACACGGTCCGGCGTTGCGCCTAGGCGGGCCTGCCGGAACCCGAATTCGGGGTCGGCGCGGGCTTTCTGGTGAGGAATTGGCGGCCACGGAGCGCCATGAGAAAGATCGGTGTTGCCAGAAAGCCGCCAGAGACTGGACGCTCCCGCGGAAAGAGACCTAGGAACCGCGACGGTCCCCGACCGAATCCTCTCGCCGGACGCCACGAAATCGCTCCGACGCTCGCCACCATCGAATCCACCGTCCGATATCAACTGGACGAACTGTGCACAGCCGGGAAGATCGAACGGGTCGGTCCCAACAGGGGCGGCCGCTAGAAAGTGCGAGACGTTGTTCGCGCCGATCTTCAGCGCCATGGACGATGACCCCGTCCCCAACCGCGAGACCCCGCCCGGCGGCGGGCCATCGACCACCACCGGGACCGTTCTCGCTGCGGACATCTCGGCCACTGGCACGAACACGGAGAGAACCGCATGACCGAGTCTGACCGCCTCAAGCGGTTCCTGACCCGCCAGGTTCACGCTTCCGACCGCATCGCCATGGCGCTGGACGAGTCCGATCGGGCCACCACTCTCGGCGGATGCTGAACCCTCCTGCCGTAGCGCTGTCCTGCCGCCCGGGTGGGCCAGCACGACGCTCGGTTCAGCGGTAGCGGACTGAGACAGTCCTTCGGCGCGAGGACACTCGACCCAAGGAATGCTCGTCTCGACACCTTTCAGGGCCGTTCGGATATACTCGCAAGCGTCTACGCACGCAGCCTGCCCGGCGCGCCTGCGTCCATCGCGAAAGGAGTGGCTGAATGCAGAAGTCACAGGATTCGGCACCGGAGTCGCAATCGATTTCCAGGCGCGGCCTCTTCGGCGCCGCCGCACCCCTGTTCATACCCGGGAGTGTCCTCGGGCTCTCCGGCGCCGTTCCGCCCAGCGATAGGGTGAACGTCGCCGGGCTCGGGATCGGAGGTCGGGGCGAGCGTGTCCTCGATTCGTTCTTGATGCAGGACGACGTTCAGTTCCGTGCGATCTGCGACGCGCGGAACGAACGCAGGGAAGCCATCAAGTCCAAGGCCGACAGGCACCACGGCAACAACGACTGCGTCATGTACGCAGACATGTACGAACTCTGGGACCGCAAGGACATCGACGGCGTGCTCATCGCTACAGGGGACCGCTGGCACACCTTGCTCTCGATCCTCACTGCCAAGTCGGGCAAGGACGTCTACTGCGAGAAGCCGTGCTCGATGACAATCGCCGAGAGCCGCGCCCTGGCGGACACCTACCAGAGGCTGGGCAGGGTTTACCAGGCCGGCACGCAGCGCAGGAACGGGACGAACTTCGAGCACTGCATCAACCTCGCCCGGGACGGCAAGCTCGGAAAACTGCGGTCGCTGCATGCCAACGCGGCCCCCGGTGACCGCTACACGCCGCTGACCACTCACGACTGGCTGCCCGGAGAGCCCGAACCGTCCAAGAGCGTCGTGGACTGGGACCGCTGGCTGGGTCCGGCCCCCTGGCGGCCCTACAATTCCCTGTACGTCAAGAGCCGCTGGCGGGGATTCTTCGATTTCCACGGCGGCGGGATCCTTGAGTGGGGCTCCCACACGGTTGATCTCTGCCACGCCGCCGCCCGCCTCGACGAGACGGCTCCCGTGAGCTACGAGCCGCACAGGCCCGAGGGAGTCACACCGTACTCCGTGAATTGCCGCTACCAGGACGGCTTGGAACTCGTTCTCCGGGACACCGGCTGGGAGGGGCTCGGAGCGTGCGCCGTGCGGTTCGAGGGCGACGAAGGCTGGGTCCAGACAGGCGATGCCGGCCTCGTCGAGACCTCCGACAGCCTGCGTCAGCACCGACGAACGTTCGACGACGCACGGGAAGCGACGACCCGCCACGTCCGGGACTTTCTGAACTGCGTGAAATCCCGCAAGGAGACCCGGGCGCACGCCCTTGCCGCGTGCCAGGCGCATGTCGCCTGCCACGCCGCCTACATCGCCTACCAGCTCGGCGAGAAGGTGGAATTCGATCCCACCAACGACAGCTTCCCGTCCAACGACGAAGCAAACCGGATGCGCTCGAGGGCTATGCGCGAGCCATGGCGGCTGGGATAGGAATAGGAGGGGAGGTTGGAATGCTGAGACGCGCGCTCTTCGCACTGGGGGTTGCCGCCATCGCGGCCGGCAGGCGGTTGCGCGGACAAAACCGCAACGAACTGCAGAGGATGACCGACGATCAGCTCGCAACGACACCGTTCAAGTCGGAAGAGATCATGAAGCTGGACTCTGCCGGCGCAGCGAGAATTCTCGAGGATCCCGCTTCCGGCGAGTTCGCGAAGGCCAAGGCCTGCCAGCGTCTCGCGGTGGTGGGCGATGATGCGGCGGTTCCGGCGCTGGCGGCCCTGCTGGGCGATCCGAAGCTCGCGCACTACGCGCGCACCGCGCTTGAACCCATGCCCGGAGACGCGGCCGACCGGGCGTTGCGGGAAGCGGTCGGAAAGGTCGAAGGGCCCTTGCTCGTGGGAGTCGTGAATTCGATCGGTGTCCGCAGGGATCCAAGAGCGATCGAGGTGCTGGCGCCGTTGCGCTATCGGGATGACGCTGACCTTGCTGCGGCGGCTACCGCGGCGATCTCCAGGATTCGACGGCCGTAGGCTCGGCCGCCGGCACTTCGACTGGCACAGTCTCGCGGGCCGTGCCGCAACTGGGCACCGGCAAATGGCCGCAGTCTTGCACAGCCTCGATACTTCCCTATAGCTTCCGCAAGCGGGGCCGCTGGGCAGTGCTTTCGCGCTACACTGCTCGCGGAGACGGACATGTACCAACGCAACCATGCGCTCTCGAGGCGCAATCTAGTTCAGGCCGCGGCCGCCGTGCCGATTGCCGCGATCCGTGGAACGGCCGCCAACTCCGCCGTGAAGGTCGGCCTGCTCGGGGCGGGCGGACGGGGCACGCGGCTGGCGAGCTACGTCGTCCAGGTGCCCCAGGCCAGGCTGGTCGCCCTCTGCGATCTCTTCGACGAGAAGATCGAGGCGGCCAAGAAGAGCATTCCCGTCGAGGCCCCGCTGGTGTACAAGGACTATCACGAGATGCTCGCCAGCGACATTGACGCGGTGATCATTGCGACGCCGGTCTTTCTGCATCCGGAGCACCTCGAGGCGGCCGTCAAGGCAGGCAAGCACGTCTATGTTGAGAAACCCGCCGCAGTCGACGTTGCCGGCTGCAGACGGGTAATGAAGGCAGCGGACTCGGCCCGGCCCGGCCTGAACGTCTCTGTCGGCTTCCAGCAGCGCTACGGATGGACCTACAAGCAGGCTAGGAAGGTCCTCGAAAGCGGCGGTCTCGGGCAGGTCCGCCAGGCGGTGGCACATTTTCTGAAGGGCCCAATCACCGGCAACGAGCCGGTCCGGAAGCGCCCCGTGACAATGCTGGAGAAGGTCCGCGAGTGGAAGCACTGGCGCGACCTCTACGGCGACATCATCGTCGAGACATACTGCCACTCGATCGACGTGCTGAACTGGTTCCTCGGCGACCGGCACCCGCTCAAGGCCGTCGGGGACGGGGGACGGACGATCCGCAAGGATGGCGACATGAATGACCACGTGACGGTCGCATATGAGTATCCGGGCGGGATCCAGGCCACCCTCGTCGGCTCCCACATCACGCCTCCCTTCTTTCGGGAGGTGCATGAGCGGATCTACGGTTCGGACTCGATGATCGAGATGGCCCGGCACTACTGGAAGCACTATCGCGGGCGGAACGACGTGCTCCACCACGAGCCGCCGCGGAACATCGACCACGACAGTGTCGAGGCGTTTGTCATGCGCGTTGCCGAAGGGAAGACCGAGAACGTCGGAGTTCGAGGGGCCGAGAGCACGCTGACCGCCATCCTCGGCCGCATGGCGATGGATACGGGCCGGACCGTGACCTGGGAGGAGATGATGCAGTCAGCCTGACTGCGCCCGAATCAGCCCCATGAGTCACAGCCGTCGGTTCGGCGCCGCAGTCCTCCTGGCGGCGTCCCTGATCTTGCTGCCGGCGCCGAGCGGGCTCGGCGGCGCCGAACTCGAGGCGGGATTCGAGCCGCTCTTCGACGGACGGACGCTTGACGGCTGGGACGGTGACCCGGAGCTTTGGTCCGTGAAGGACGGTGCCATCGTCGGGTCAAGCGACAGCCATTCGGTCGACACCAACACCTACCTCATCTACCGGAAGCCGTTCGCCGACTTCATCTTGAGACTCGAGGTCAGGCTGCGCAACGGCAACAGCGGCATCCAGTTCCGTAGCCGGCACATGCCGGGCCCGGGCTGGGTTGTCCACGGCTACCAGGCGGACCTCTCCTATGCGGGCGACCGCTCTGCCTGGGGCAACTTCTACGAGGAGAAAGGCCGTCGCAGGGGCATGATGTCGACTCCCGACGAAGGCTGGCAGAGGGCGAAGGACGTCGTCCGGGTCGGCGACTGGAATGACTACGAGATTCTCGCGCAGGGGAATCGCGTGCGACTGACGCTGAACGGCAGGGTGACGTTTGACGGCACCGACAGCAGGACGGCAAGCGGGATCATCGCAATCCAGCTCCACTCCGGACCCGCAATGCAGGTCGAGTGCCGCAACATCCGGATCAAGCCCCTGTGAGCGATTCCGGGAGACGCCATGTCGTCGAATGGGCCTGACGCAGGCTTCGAGTGACGCATCCGCCCTGTGCGCTCGGCAGAGTTCCGACTCCGGAAACAGCTCAGGCCTGCTCGCCTTTCGAAGGTGGCGTCAAGCTGTCGAATCCACTGAAAGGGGCCTGTTTCGTCCTCGCCGTGCTGATTGCCGCTCTTGGCGTTGCGTCCGGCCTGCAAGCCCGCGAACCCCTCCAGGACTGGGACCAGGTGCATCAGTTGCGGCCCGGATCGCGAGTTGTCGTCAAGCCGTTCAAGGGGATGGGCCGCAAGACTGCCGGCAGCTACGCATCAAGCGACGAGGGCGGGATCGTACTGCATTCTCCGACCGGACGGACGCAGGCAATTCCAAGAGGGAGCATTCGAGCGGTCGTCTGGAAACGCCGGATGCGCTGGGCCCCCGCGAAGGGTGCCGCCATTGGATTCGGGGTCGGCGCGGCACTGACGCTTGCCGGAAAGGACTTTGCCCAGCCTCTTGCGATGTTCGTGATCGGCGCGGTGGGTGCCGCAATCGGCGTTGGCGTAGGTGGGCTCGTTCGAGTTGTCGACGGCCCCGTCAGAATCTACGAAGCATCGAAGCCTGCTCCACCGGGACCGAGGCGCAGCGGCGGCAATCGCCTCTTGCCCCTCCGAACCCGGGCTAGGGCTGCCGAGTAGCCTTATATCAATCTGGACAACGACTTTTTGGGTCAGTTGCCTG